>JACNJS010000084.1:2088-166156 GCA_014382445.1 Bacteroidota bacterium | reverse complement strand
TTTGTTCTTGTCGCTGTTTTTGCCGGATTAATTTCCCTGTATTATTCGAGGATACTAACACGCATACCATTGAACATTATCATTACCAGAACTCTGACCTGGTCGGTAATAAGCCTGATCAGTTTTGGTATACTGCTTCGGTTTAATTTTCTGGAAGGCTGGGTCCTGTATCTTTTTTATATCTGGGTGGCCATTTTTGCAGTGCTTTCAGCTTCTCAGTTTTGGATTTTGGCCAACATCGTTTTCAATGCCAGGGAAGCCAAAAGGCTTTTCGGATTTATTGGGGCGGGTGCCATCGCAGGTGGAATATTCGGAGGTTATCTTACCTCTGCTATCGCCGAATGGATTGGCAGTGAGAACTTGCCCTATGTGGCGGCGTTTCTGCTTGTTTTTTGTATCCCCATCACCCAAAAAATCTGGAAAAAAGAAGTGCTCCCGACACAAACCATGTTTCAGCGCAAGAAACGGATCAAAGGATTTGATTCCAACCCGCTTGCGCTGATCAGAAAATCGAAACATCTCACGTATCTGGCCATCATCATTGGCATTGGGGTTATTGTTGCTAAACTGGTCGACTATCAGTTTAGTGCCATCGCTTCAGCAAAAATTCTCAACCCTGATGATTTGACTGCTTTTTTTGGGTTTTGGTTCTCCACATTCAATGTAATATCCCTTGTCATTCAGCTTTTTATCACCCGAAGGGTGGTTGGCGTATTTGGGGTAGGGACTTCGCTTTTCATCCTTCCATTTGGAATTATGCTGGGGGCGTTTCTAGTGTTTCTCTTTCCCGAGCTTTGGGCCGTTATCTTTATCAAATCAATTGATGGAAGCCTCAAACAATCGGTGAATAAGTCGGCTACAGAGTTGATGGCATTGCCCATCCCGCTGGAAATAAAAAACCAGACCAAGAGTTTTATCGATGTTTTTGTAGACAGTGCTGCCACCGGAATCAGCGGACTCATCCTTATCTTTTTAGTGAATGGGCTTAATTTATCAACCCGGTTCATCAGCCTGATGATTTTGGTGCTTATCTTAGCATGGATTTATTATTCCAGGAAAATCAGAATCGAATACATCCGCTCTTTTAAATTGAAGGTGGAACAAAACAAAGACCATCATGAAAAAAAGAAACCGCTCGATTTATCCAACGAATCGATTCTAAGCGGGTTAATAAAAGTATTGCAAAAAGGAACGGAAAAGCAGCTCATCTATGTGCTTCGGAAAATTAAAGAAGTGCCTGACGATCGGTTGTTTGATGATGTATGCAGGCTGGTTGATCATCCATCCGCCACTATCCGGGCAGAAGCCTTGGGATGCCTCTATTATTTTAATATCCGGGAAGATGTTGTAAAAATATTGCCCCTGATAAGCGATCAGAATCAACAGGTTAAAATAGCAGCGTTTGACTACCTGATAACGCATTCGCGGGAAAAGCGTGATGAATTATTGAGGAAGTATCTTCAGGAAAAGGACTATCGAGTTAGTGGCGCAGCTTTGGTAAGCCTTGCCATGGAAACCCGCAACAACCCTGGACTAAAACAAAAATTTGACCTTGAAGAAAGAATTGGCAAAAAGATAAAAAGTCTTAACGGATTAAAAAATCCGGATGAAATAAAATTCAGAAAACTGAATATACTAAAAGCCATTGGCCATGCAAATATTTCGGGCTATTACCATACCATTGAAGGCTTTATGAAAGATGAAGACCCTGAGATTACCAGCCAGGCTATCTTGTCGGCTGGTAATACTATGAGCCCGGATTTTATAAACGAAATCTCAGCATTTCTATCACAGGATCACTATAAAGAAACCGCTAAAACCGCATTTCTGAATTATGGGCCGGCCCTTGTCGACACCTTTAATGAAATCATCAAGAATGAAACATGGAGTATTGAACTAATCTACAACGTACCTTCCATTATTGAAAAGATAGGTACTCAGCAATCAGCTGAATTGTTGTTTCATCTCCTCGATCACCATGATATCGGGTTGAAAATGGAGGCCCTCCGGTCACTTAACAACTTGAAGATAAATCATCCGCAATTGAGGTTTCACCACAAAGATGTGATTAGACGGATTTTGGAGGAGGTACATCTTTATTTGGAAACACTTGCGGCACTGCATGCACAGATTACGGCCATTGACCTGGAAGAAACATGTGCTGATCATGAAAAACTCCACAATCAATCAGAAGCCCGAAAAAGTCTTGTTAACTTGTTGGAGCGTCGTTTGGATGGTAACCTGGAACGCATATTCAGGCTCCTGGGTCTAAAATATCCTCCGGATGACATATTGACCATTTATCAGGGTTTGCTAAGCAAAAAACCGGATATGCGTATCAATGCAGTCGAATTTCTGGATAACCTGCTCACAACCAATTTAAAAAGAATACTCGCCCCCATTGTCGAAACAGCATTGATGGAATCCATTTCCGAAAAGGCCATCAAAAACATGAAGCTGAAAATACCGGACGAATTTGAGTGCCTTTCGATGCTCCTTGGCGGAAAAGACATGAAAATTAACATGGCAGTGTTGTATTTGATTTCACAACTGGAAAACAAGAAATACATTCCACTGGTGGCACAATTTACACAACATGAGAATCCCAGGATCAACACCCTTGCCAAGGGAGTTTTAAGCGGCCTAATAAATGGTTAATAACTATTTCCGTATAATTTTATCGATTTGAGAAGCAAGTGCAAAATGATCGTTGGCCGAGTTCTTCCGCAGCACGTTCGACATCAGAGTAACCATGTAGATGCTCCCATCGGGTTGTTCCACTACTACCACTGAATTCATGTAATTATCCACATTGCCCATGTATTTTTTGCACGAAAATCCTTCTTCCTCCTTGCATCTGTAAAGGCTGCCCGATTTATAGAATACAGCAGCATTATTCAGGGCGGTTGATGCAGCATAACGAATCCTGCGATCGGTAGAATACATCAGGCGCTTGATTTCCAAGCTTGAATTTGAATCGACAATTTTTCCACGTTCCATGGCTACCATGTATTTCATCAGACCATAAGGGCTGGCGATGGTTCCTCCATCTCCTGGCACTATTTTCTTGGCATCCCTGGTAAACATACTTCCGAGTGTAAATTCCTCTTTTGTAATTCCCAACTTTCTTAAAGGTTCGTTAACTACAGCCATTGCCAGCTCACGCAGTTGTGATTTTGGTGTATCCCTGAAAAACATCTCTTCCTGTTCTGGAGATGGTGGATAATTGACTCCATAAGCCCTCATCAGTATGGCTTCTTTCCAAACGATGCTGGCGGCAGCATTATTGCTTGCAGAAACCATGTGGTCAGCCCATTCGTATAGCGAACAGGTGTCATTTTCCGCCACTACTTTCTTCACCAGTTTTTGGGTATTTATATTGTAAATAGGAATGATATGTTCATCAAAGTTTGCCCATTTCCCGGCACGCACCATCCTGCTTTTCATCAGTGCCTGGCGCTTCTTGAATGAATCAGGATGCAATTTTTCCAATTCTGAAAACAATCCGGACAATACCGCCAGCTTTGCCACGCTTCCCGGCATAAATCCCCTCTTTTCCTGTCGATAAGCATATCTTATAGGTTTACCTGGTGTAATATCTAATACACAAAGCGAGTAGCTTTCGTCCATGTTAGGAAAGAGCGCATTAATCGACTTCTGCAAGGCCGGATTCAAAGCTGGAAAAACAGCCATACTATCGCCTTTAGTATTCATTAAATTTAGTTGTATCTGGCTAAGCTTTTTTTGTGCACCGGGTACAGGCTTTGAATCTTTAATGACACCCTCCATGATTAATTGCAGCCTGAATAAACGGCGAATTGCGGTCATCGAAAAACCGTCCCACGGATATGCTATAGTTTCACCAGCGAAGGTCAACAGGAAAAGAGCTATCATTGTTAATTTTAGTTTTTTCATGGTTTCAGCAGTAAAGTGTTAAGCGGGATTGATTTGCCTTCAGGCAGTGCAGGGGTGATCGATTTTAAGTATTCGGAGCGTGTGGCGTTCTTGTTTTCCACAAACGGACGGATTTGAAACAACCAGATATGGTTGTCTTTGAAACCCAGTTCAATATCAAATGGTCCGACTGATCTTGTCCTGGAATCGGTGGCCATGTCCTTTTGTACCTCTTTTGCGAAATCACGAATTTGACCCAGGTTATTGTCGCTGAGGATGGGTTTTTCGAAGGTGGCTGATTTTTTTTCCGTTCCTCCTGTTAATGGAAGCGTATTGTAGAAAGGTTCTCTGGCGGGAGAAAGCAAACTATTTTCGCCATCCGATTTGAGTAAATAGGATTCAGCAGACTGCCCTTCCACAGCACCACCGGCTCCGCGACTGAAGGCAATGGTCAGGTCCAGGTCGCTTTCAGTGAGGATACCTTTGGTGATCAAAACACCTGAATAATCGACATCTACACTCGGAATAACAAGGATGGACGGATATATATTTTCAGGATTTAATAAATAACGCTGCCGCCAACTATAGCTTCTCTCCGCATAAGGAGATGCCCACACTTCTTTGATTCCGTTAAGGATTTTTTCCTTCTCAATTACATTGAATAGAGTCAGATTTAAACCTGCCCCGGTGAAATCTTTGAGGTCTTCCATGTTGGTATCGCTGCGAAGAAACACAGTAATATTACCCATCTTTTTTCTAAATATCCCTGAAAATGATTTTTCAAGTTCGGCCACAAACTCTGGTTTAAGCGGCATCACCTTGATGGCATTTTGTAATATTTCCAGTTGACCCAGGGTAAACATTTCAATTTCCGCATCCGTTTTGCCTTGTTTTAGCATGCCGTCTGCCTGATTAAAAATATCATTTAGGAATTCCCAATAAGTTGTTATTTTACCAGGCATGGTCTGATTCATGTGGTCTTTAAAAATCCCGAAAGGGATCACCATTCCTTCAACCACATGATCAGGGAACATCAGTTTTAGCTGCCCCAGGTTAGCAGCTTTTGGTCCGCACAAGATACCGGAATGTGAGGCATTCACCCCCCGAAGATTAAGTATGGTGGTCTGTTTCAGATTGATCCGGTCGACGGGTACGGTGATTTTTGCCTCGCTGCGTTTTTTTGTTTCAAAGAGTTTTTTCTCGTTTTCTGTCATCTGATTCACAGGTTTCATAATGACAGTTCCTTTGTTTGAAACCGCATAAAACACTTTTTGTCCACTGTATTTTCTAAGTGCTTCCAGATTTTCGTCCGAGAGCACCGCGTTGGGGATCCCCAGGTTGCGAGCCAGCAATTGCACATGAGAAACCATATTTCCTTCGGTAACTGTAGCAATCCCGGCTACCGGTTTTAAATCGGCTGGTGGATGGTTGAATACATAGATTTTGTCGCTGGAGATGGCAGTGTTTCCGGTAATTTCATTAATCACCACAAGCTCACCCATCGCATACCCAGGATTAATACCCCTGATGTGGTTTTGGCCTGGAATGTCCATCACCTTGTTCGACAAATTGGCCTCTTTGGAAATAAATTCGCCCAGCTCACTTACACAATCTCCCAGGTAAAGCAAAATGGAAGAACGGATACGATCGTCGATAAAGCCTGTTGCCAGTGGTTCAAAACCATTGTATAATTCGATGACATCCTTGTAATTGCCCCGCGACATGCCTACACACCATTCCAACATCCGCCGTGAAATTTCCATGCGGTTGTTAAGGTCGACAAAAGTGATAGAAGCATTGGTCGGCGGTTGCAACCCGGATTGTATCTTGTTCCACTCCCACATTTCAAGGTAGCCACTGCCAGCAGACGCCATGCCCAGATAGTAGGTTTTTGTCAACAAGTCGTTAAGTGTTTTGTTTTCCCATGATTTCATTTCCCGGAACAGGATGTCTTCTAGCTTGATGGAAACATCCAACAAAGCCAATCGTCCGGAACTCTTTTTATAGGTCAGTAACTGTTCACGGATCATCCATATCATTTTCGACAACTCGATCACCCTATCTTTACCAGATTTTCCATTGTATTGATTTATAAATAATTGAATCGATTTCGCGATTTCTGTATCTTTTGGGAAGTATTTTAGGTACTTTCTGAGTGAATTCATATCGACCGGTTGATATACAACTTCCATGTTGCTGATAAGGTCGGACATCTTTTTAAGTTGATTTGCCGTAAGGTTATTCTTATAATTGTCCCTGAATTTTATAACCGTTTGAACATCTTCGAATCCTGGTTGTCCATGAATTTTAACCCTGATATTCAGGAAGGAAGGGACGCTGTCGGAAATTTCTTTTGATAAGGAACGGATGAGTTGGGTATTGTTGTCATCACCCTGGTGGGGAACGTCTTTGGCTGCTTCCCTGACAAGGAAAAAGTTTTGCTCTATGCGGTTGTCGTCGGATAACAGCCAGTTAAAAAATTCTATACCCCAGTTTTCTTCGTCCTCTGCCTGAAATGCCCCGCGGTAGAATTGTGCTTTCCGCAGGATCCAACCGTTATCAGTACGCATCAGATAATGTTCAAGTTCGTATTGTTTCAACCTCGAATGGTAATTATCCTCATCCCAAAACTCGACGAAATCTGTTTTGGCCAGGATCTGTCCCAGGTAAATGTGGTTGGTGTTGCCGAGTGAGTTAACCGCATCTTTGTAACGGGCACGTTGTAATCCGGGTTCAGGACAACGTTCCTGGGGTGGGCGTGTAGTACCATCGGGACAGAACCATCGAATATCTTTATACGGACCTTTGGGATCGGTTTTGAACTGTTCCACCATCGATTTAATCTGGGTATTCTCAATCTTTTGTGCCATCATTATTAATGGTACAAACAAAAACAATAGGATAGGAAATTTATTTTTCATTATGAGGAATGATAAGTTAACAGTTTAATTGTCTGGACGCTTTTCTACATTGACGTTGAAGGAAGGTGCCTTAAAATCATCTGGAAGATAGGCAGCGAGTATGGTTGATCTATTCCCATCTCTTTGTCCTCGATGGTGTGGCGATAGAATCTCAATGCCTCTCTGATTGCTTATATCCTTAATATTCTGATGTAGAACAGAATAAATAGCTGGTTGTTTGTTGGTTTCTTTGGTATAGGCATTTAACTGGTAAGACACATAAAAATTGTCTATGCTCACATGCAAAACAGTAAGATTCAAGGAATCATTGTGAATGTTAAAGCTGTCATCCTGTGCGAAGCACTGAGGAGCCATGATTGCCAACATGTAAACAATTAATGCGCTTAAAATAGATCTCATAGTAGTTACATTTAGACACTATCTAAAATTAGTTTTGTTAGTTATGATAGAGCAAAGGTATATTAATATTTCGACGCATAATGAATGATTGTACCTATTTAAACTATTCGTTATTTGTGTCGAGATATTAGAAGTGTGGCTACCTATAATAAGACAAAACTAACGAGCTTATTGACTAGTATTACGGGTAGGTGAACCCATCTGGTTCTACACTAGATTAAGTTGTAAAATTAATCCAGTTGGGGTTTGTAAAATTTGTCAATAATAAATCATATTTTTGGCAGTACTTACCAACTTATAACAACATGGCAAAAATTACCCGAACTTTTGATGTACTTACAAATGCCGAGGAAAATTTTAATAAAGAAATTGCTCTATCGGTAAAGCGTAACGGAAAATGGGAAAACTTTAGCACAAGCGAATACCGTAAAAATGTTGATGCTTTCAGCCTTGGGCTTTTGGCCATGGGATTTAACAAAGGTGATAAAATTGCTACCATTACCAATAACCGGCCCGAATGGAATTTTATTGATTTTGGAATGTCGCAAATTGGATGCGTTCATGTGGGTATTTATCCAACTATCAGCGATAAGGAATATCTCCACATACTGTCACACTCCGATTCAAGAATATTAATTGTTTCGAGCGAAGAGCTTTATAATAAGCTTCTTCCAATATTTAAAAAAACCCTTAATCTGGAAGAAATTTATACAATTGACGAAGTAGCAGGAGCTCATAACTGGCGCGAAATTACCGATCTCGGAATTTCGAAAGATGAGGAACTTAGAAAAACGCTTATTTCCCGCCGCGATGATGTTAAGCCCGATGATTTGTTAACCCTGCTTTACACTTCCGGCACAACCGGGCTTTCGAAAGGAGTAATGCTCTCTCATAATAATGTGGTAAGTAATTTTATGTTGGCGCACCAGTTTGTTACCTACCTTAAAGCTGGAGATCGCGCATTGAGTTTTTTACCTTTATCGCATGTGCTCGAACGGGTAGGCAATTATTTGTGGCAGTCGCTGGGGCTTACCCTTTACTATGCCGAAAGCATTGAAACTATTGGTGATAACATGCGCGAAATTAAAGTAAATGTATTCATTACCGTTCCGCGGGTTTTTGAAAAAGTGTACGATAAAATAATAAATAAAGGGAGGGAACTTTCCAGTATTAAAAAAGCTTTGTTTTTCTGGGCAGTTAGGGTTGGAGATAGTTATGATCCTAATCCGGTTAACCGAAGTGCTATTTATAATGCAAAGCTGGCAATTGCCAACAAGCTAATATTTAGCAAGTGGCGCGAAGCTCTCGGTGGGGAACTAAAAGGGGTTATAAGCGGAGGAGCTGCATTGCAGGCACGCCTGGCACGCATTTTTTGGGCTGCCCAGATTATAGTTCAGGAAGGTTATGGCTTAACCGAAACATCCCCTCTTATTTCGGCAAATAATTCATCGTTTCCGGGTGTTAAATTTGGAAGCGTGGGCGTAGTTCCTAAAGAGCTTGATGTTATGATTGCCGAAGATGGCGAAATTCTTGAAAAAGGCCCGAACCTGATGATTGGTTATTATAAAGATCCCGAAAAAACCAAAGAAGTCATTGATAAAGATGGCTGGTTTCATACAGGCGATATTGGCACTCTGGATGAAGACCGGATGTTAACTATCACCGATCGTAAAAAGGAAATATTTAAACTTTCGGGAGGAAAATACGTTGCCCCGCAGCCTGTTGAAAACCAATTTAAAGAATCTCAGTTTATTGAACAGATTATTGTTGTTGGCGAAAACGAAAAATTCGCCGCCGCTATTATTGTTCCTGATTTTGAGTTTTTACATAAGTGGTGTTCTATACACAAGGTAACTTTCCGCGATAATGATGACCTGATTATCAAGCAAAAATTAATCGACCGCTACCAGGTAGAAGTTGATAAATATAACAAGGAGCTCGACCATGTGGCTAAGATTAAAGTTTTCCGCCTGGTGGCCGACCAGTGGACTCCCGACAATGGCTTGTTATCGCCAACCCAAAAACTAAAACGCAAAGTTGTAATAAAGAAGTACAGCAATTTGATTGGTGAGATTTATAAAAAGGGTTAGAGAGCCGAAGCGGGAAGACCGAAGTCAGAAGCAAGCTGACTTCGGTCTTCTAACTCTCTAACCATTTTTAACATCTGATTAACAACGCTACTAAAAAACCTCCTTAAATTTGCACATTAGTTACTATGAATATTCGCGATTAATTTGAAGACTGTAATAACATATTTGGCAATCTTTTTTGCTGTAGTATTATTTTTAACCGCTACTTCCGGATTTACGTTGTATACCCATTATTGTTCAGATACAGAAATACAAAAACAAAGTTTAATTGCATCGCAGATCACTTGTGAGCATAACTCTGATGTACCTTCCTGTTCCTGCACATCTAATATTTGTTTAAATACATCAAAATCTGATAATTGCTGTAGCGATGTCAAGCATTTTTTTAAGGTAACAGATTTTTTTAATCTCCCCTCTGTTCCTCAGGAAGACATTTGCTTTAACAGTCACACAATTATAACTTTACTTGCTCTTCTGAATATTGAACATGAGAAATACTATGAAGAACCTGTTTCTTTATATAGTTTACCACCCCCTAAATCAGGAAAAAATATTGTTTTGCTATTTCATCAATTAAAAACCGACCCTGACACAATTGCATAAGGGAAGGTTGTCTCAGACTATTTTTGAGTTTTTGTCATGTAGGGAAGCTTTCCGCCTCAGGCGGATTGCGACGAAACATCTCCTAAGCACTAACCACTTGCCTGGGAGATGTCTCCCTACGGTCGACATGACAGAATGTTTTTCCGAAATAAGCCGTGTAAATCGCAAACTTAACCTTTCAGATTTTACATATTCTCATTAAGAAATTTATCATGAAAAAATATATAATAATTGCAGCAATTCTATTCTTTCAGGGATATTATGTTGTTGCGCAACCAGCTACGGGAGGGGTTTTTGAAGTTGCAAATGGCAAAGAAATTCCTCTTATCGGTGCTACAGTTGTTCAGTTAAACTCCCAAAACGGTACCGTTACCTCTGCTGATGGACATTTTCATATTGACCTGAATCCTCAATTGCCCAAGGTGTTAGTTGTTAGCTTTGTTAGCTATCAAACCGACACAATTAATTTAGAAGAAACAGGGTTTGATCATGTTCATATTGCATTAACTGAAGTGAAAAACCTGGGTGAAGTTGAAATAGTAGAGAGGCAAAAAGGTAGTGCTATCTCAAGAACACAAACCCGGTCGGTTGTTAATATTAACGAAAAAGAACTACAAAAAGCTGCATGTTGTAACTTGTCAGAAAGCTTTGAAAACAGTGCCACCATTGACGTAAGCTACAGCGATGCTGTTACCGGCGCAAAACAAATACAAATGCTGGGACTGGCAGGAATATACACTCAGCTGCTAACCGAAAATATTCCCAATATGCGTGGCCTTGCCACTCCGTGGGGGCTGGGTTATATTCCCGGCAGCTGGATGGAATCGATTCAGGTTTCAAAGGGTACCTCTTCTGTAATAAATGGTTATGAGTCGATGACCGGACAAATAAACATTGAGTACAAAAAAACAGATGAAGGTGAAAAGTTTTTTCTTAATGGTTATGGAAATCAAAAAGGAAAAATTGAAGGAAACTTAAATACACGGTTTCAATTATCCGATAAGTTGAGCACGGCCATATTGGTACATGCTGAAAACATGAATGTAAAACATGACCTGAATGGTGATTCTTTTCTTGATCAACCCCTTGTAAGTCAGTTAAACCTGTATAATCGATGGGGATATATTAATCGCCAATTTCATGTGAGACTTGGATTTAAATATCTGAAGGAAGACAGGCAGGGCGGACAAATGACTTTTGATCCTGACAAAGAACATAACATTGAAAATGGTTATGGTATTGGTGTTAATACTGACAGGTACGAAGGATCTTTTAAATTAGGTTATGTTTTTGAGCACCGCGCAGAAACCAGCTTTGGATTTCAGAATCAGCTGATTGTACATGAGCAAAATTCGTATTTTGGGTTAACTACCTACGATGCGAAACAGGTGTCGTACTATAGCAACCTGATGTTTCAATCGTGGATTACTGACACGCGCCACCAGTTTACAACCGGGCTTAGTTATAATTTTGATAAATATAACGAAGCTTTGAACGACAGTATTTTTAACCGCACCGAGAAAGTTCCTGGTGGTTTTATTCAGTATAGTTATTCAAACAAAAAAAACCTGAATGTTATTGCAGGGCTTCGCGTTGATGCGCATAATTTGTTTGGTGTGTTGGTTACACCACGTATTCATGTTAAATATAACTTAAATGAGCATAATGTTATCCGCGCAAGCGCAGGAAAAGGTTATCGCTCACCAAATGTTATTGCCGAAAACACGTCATTACTGGCTACTTCTAGAAGGTTAATCGTTAAAGAAGATATGCAAATCGAATCATCGTGGAATTATGGTCTTAGTTATACAACCTACGTTGATATTGGCTCAAGAGAGCTAAGCATAACTGCGGATTATTTCCGTACTCTGTTTGAAAACCAAATAATTATCGACAGTGAAAATGATCCTGGTACAATTTATCTGTATAATCTAAATGGAAAATCATTCTCAAATAGTTTTCAAATTGAGTCGAACTACGAGCTTTTTAAGAATTTTGATGTTACACTGGCTTTCAGATATAATGATGTTAAAACAACTATTAACGATGAGTTGATAGAGAAACCATTGGTTAATAAGTATAAAGGATTACTTGCTCTTTCGTATCAAACCAGATTAAAAACATGGCAATTTGATTTGAATATTCAAGGAGTTGGTAATCAACGGTTGCCTTATACGGGATACAACCCCGAAGAGTATAGGCAGCCTGCCTATTCACCTGACTATGCATTGATTAATGCTCAAGTAACGAGGTATTTAAAAAGGTTTGAAGTATATATTGGTGGTGAAAACTTAGGAAATTTCCGGCAAACAGATCCAATAATTGCTTCGGATGATCCGTTCGGAGAATATTTTGACTCTTCAATAGTATGGGGGCCAATTACCGGCATTAAAATTTATGCAGGATTTAGATTTAAAATTGAACAAAAAAAATAAATCTTAACTTAATCAAGCGCGTTTGTAACGCGTTTGAAACACATTAGCATTTCAAATGCGAATTGATAATGCACTTGTTACACTTGGCTGACTCTGGCATGAAACGAGCGCATGGATATTAATAAACTGTAAACTAAAAATAGTATCATATGAAAACAAAACTAATTCTATCAGCAATGATAATCATGTTTGCAGCAGTTGGACTGCAGGCACAGGACAAAAAGAAAAAAAATGAAAATAACCTTGAAACTGTCGAAATCCAAACATCAGCGGTTTGCGGAATGTGCAAAGAAAGGCTGGAGCACGATATGGCATTTGAAAAAGGTGTTAAGTCGGTTGAGCTGAATAACGAAACCAAGGTGTTGACCATCAAATACAAAAAGGATAAAAACACGAAGGAAAACCTTAAAAAAGCTGTTACGAAAATTGGTTATGATGCTGATGAAATGCAGGCGGAACTAAAAGCGTATAATGCGCTTCCGGCTTGCTGCAAAAAGGATGCAGCACCGCATTAGGGAACTATTGTCAAGTCAAGTATCAACTATTGAGGAGACTGCTTTGTCATTCTTCCTCGCAGTGACGTCATTGCGATGACGAGGTACGAGGAAGAAGCAATCTGGTTATCAATGATGTGTGCAATTTATCACTTGTTGTAATTATCATACGGGTCAATACTGCTCAATATTAAGGGTTTAGCTCACTTTCATCCAGTCAGGTACGGATTTTGCAGCCGGTTTTTTACCGTAAATTATATCATCAAGAAATAGTGTAAGCCTGCTAAAATTGCCAGAGTTTATTATTCCGAATCTTACTATGTTATGTAGTAAGTTATCTGGATGTGAATATGGACAAACACTCAGGCATCTGGCACAATCTGTTCCTGATAATGTCCAGAAACTATAACAGGAATCCTGATTTATTTGCCAACGTTTAACATCATTTATGCTTTTTCTTTCATCAAAAGAAATAGCGTTTGACGGACAAACTACGGCACACTTACTGCAATTATTACAGAAATCGATTACTGTTGGGTCAAATTTTCTAGTATCAATAATTAATGGCAGGTCGGTAGTTACAACAGCGATACGTACTCTTGGTCCAAGTTTTGGTGTCATAAGCAATCCCATTCTGCCAATTTCTCCAAGTCCGGCATCCTTTGCAACGAGCGGACAAACTACTTCATAATTACCATCAATATGTGCCCTTGCCGGAAACCCAATCTGGCGGATAAATTTTGCAATTTGAATGGCAATAACACCGGAAGCCAGATATTGCTGTGCCGACTCCATTACTGCAGGACCATAAGGACCTGATTTTACTGCATCATAGTCCATTTCAACAGTAAAAGCAATGGCAAATTTATGGTCAAGCACCACTTTGTTGCCGTAGTTTTCACCCCTTCCGCGATAGCTATAGCTATGATAATCTTTAAGTTCCGTAATTCCGACATTTAGTGCGCCAAGTTTTTTTGCCCAGTTTTTAATGTATGTTGAGATCTTCTCTGGGTTTAAGTTAATTTTTTGAGAAGAAACTTTACCGTCAACTTTGTTTTTAAAGATAGCAACAGTTTCAAAGCTTGCATCGGCAGATGAAAACATTGCAGGATCGTAGTTACGTGACTCAGGTGAAAGAACTCCGGGGTTATTTTTTATAGCATCATCAATTTTAAGTTTGTCGGGGTTTTTTTGGTAGTAATAATTAAAATTTTCAGAACCTAGGTGTAACTCATTTCTGGAGAATATTGTGTTTCTTTCATCAATTCTATCCTTTGGGAACACATCACTTATATTTGCAGTAAAACGGATTGGAATAAAATAAATCAGCAATAGACCTATTATCAACGACAACAAAATAATCGATACTAAAAACTGATACTTGAAATCAAAAAAACCTGTATAAAGATAAGACATGGAGGCAAGTACTCCAATCATAAAAAAAATTAAAGCTGCTTTTTTTTCTTTTTCAATGAATGAGATAATAGCTGCATAGGTAAAAAAAGCAAAAATGACTATGGCTGAAATAATCAAAAGTAGTTCGATTATAATGAAATTTGTAATATTCATAAGCACAGTTTATCCATTACAAATTTAGTTGATTATACTACACGCGTTTGTTGTTTCAAACGTAATGCACTTGTTTGCCATTGGCATGAAGTGCGCTTGATTTTGTTGCACACTACGAAAAGTGATATATCGTCATTGCGAGTGAAGCGAAGCAATCTTTCGATAATAAAAATCAACAGATTGCTTCGGGTTTCGCCCTTGCAATGACGTCCTGTTTGATTTTTCGGAGTGGACTCAATCGGTTAATAAAACATTTTTTATAACCCCAAACTAACACTAACCAGTTCAGCAATATCGTAATTCTTAATTTCTTCCTCCTTGTTTTTGTATTTAAGGCCGTCGGTCATCATAACCATACAAAACGGGCATGCTGTTGCAATAATATCACAACCAGTTTTCAGTGCTTCTTCGGTTCTTTCAATAAAAACTTCTTTATCACCTTTTTCTGCTTCCTTAAACATTTGTCCGCCACCGGCACCGCAGCACAGTGCGAAACTTTTGTTACGCTCCATTTCAATATTAACAGATGGTATTGATTTTAATATGGCTCGCGGAGAATCATAGTCATTATTTGCTCTACCCAGATAACAAGGATCGTGGAAAGTAATTTTTTTGTCGGCAAATTTTTCGCTATCAATTTTTAACTTACCAATGGATATTTGCTGTTGCAGAAATTGAGTATGATGAATTACATTATAATTTCCGCCAAAATCTGGATATTCATTTTTAATGGTGTTGAAATCATGAGGATCGCAGGTGATTATCTTTTTCACTTCGTAACCGGTTAATATTTCAATATTCATCATCGCCTGCATCTGGTAAAGCATTTCATTGCCAGCACGTCGTGCTATATCACCACTATCAGTTTCTTCAACTCCGAGAACTGCATAATCAACTTTCAGATGGTTGAGAATTTTAATAAACTCACGTGTTACTTTCTTATATCTATCATCAAACGCCCCCGCCGATCCAACCCAGAAAAGATATTCAGGATTTTTACCGCTAGACATAAGAGGAACATCAAGCCCTTCTGCCCATAACATTCTGTCCTCAGGTGAAAACTGCCACGGTGCACTATTATTTTCAATATTTGAGAATACAGTATTTAATCCACTCGGCGCTTTTGATTCTTCCATAACAAGATAACGGCGCATGTCGAGAATCAGTGATGGCTGATTAATATTAACCGGGCATTCCTCGGCACAGGCATTACATTGTGTACATGCCCATAGTTCCTCTTCGGTTATGTAAGTTCCTATTAGAGCTTTTGTGTCATCAAAATTACTTCCGTACTTTACCAAACCAGGACCTTTTTCTTTCATTCTGGCACGAGTATCCATCATTATTTTACGTGGAGAAAGCAGCTTTCCTGTTATGTTTGCCGGGCAAACTGATGTACATCTACCGCATTCGGTACAAGCCAATGAGTTGAAATAATTAATCCAATTTATATCATCAACATCTTTAACTCCAAACCTATGGGGATCACTTTCTTCTTCCGGAACGTCATCAAATGAAGCAACTGGATCCATCATCAACTTTACTTCCTTTGTAATTGACTCCATATTATCAACGTACCCCAAAGGAGTTAAACGACTGATATACACATTTGGAACCGACATAAAAACATGAAAATGCTTGGAATAGGGCAGTATATTGGCAAATATGAAAATCCATACAATGTGTGTCCACCAGTTTATTTGATAACCCAACCATAGTTGGTCGGAAGGTATCTCATGACAAAAGCCTGCAATTATATTGCTTACAGGATAGCTTCCATGTACCGCTTCACCGGTTGCATCACACCACAGTACATAGTAAGTATTCATGCCCAGCAAGCTTATCATTAAAATGAAGATTATTGTAAGAGCAAGATTGGCATCCATTTTTGAAACAGGTTTCATTTCTTGGCCGTAAAAACGTGTTACATGCATGAACAGTCTTCTGAAAAGAAAAGCAATAATTAGAATGGCAATAATAAATGCCGAAATATCGCCTCCGGCTATAATAAAATTATATACCGGACCAAGGAAGTTAAGAATTCGTTCTGTCCCAAACAAGCCGTCAATCACCATCTCAACACTACCAAAAAGTATTAGTATAAATCCCCACCAAACAAGGGCATGCATAGTACCAACCACCGGTCGGCGCAGTATTTTCTTCTGTAAAATTGCTACTTTAAAAGTCAGCCATAATCTACTGCATATATCTCCAATAGGCTTCTTTTTGGTGAATTTAAAGAACCTGAAATATCTTAAAACCGAAAAGGTAAATACACCAAGGGTTATTAAAAGAACTATTAAAAAAATGATTTGATTTATCATGAGGGGTGGTTTTAAATTTCGCGCTACGTTATTTTATATTTAGAATGATGTAATATTAGTTATTCGATCGTACGATTGCTCATCGAAACAGTTTAACAATATAGCAATTGAACTGTTGAGCCATGTAATAATGGATCAGTTGAGCCATGTAACAATAGAATCAATCACTAATCACATATCTCTTCATTCCGGTAATCTTACCTTACCCGGTATATTCGTAAAGCTTGTCGAGTTTAGCTTTGTATTTTTCTTTCAAAAACTTGCGCTTCACCTTTAATGTAGGCGACAGCTCACCAGTTTCCGGAGTCCATTCCTGACATACCAGCTCAAACTTTTTTAGCTGACGATGCTGACCTAGTTCCTTGTTAATTGTGTCCACTTCTCTTTGAAACCTTTCAATAACATCAGGGTTTTGTATCAAATCATCGTTATCCTTAAATTTGATATTATGTTTAAAACACCAGCCATGTAAAAATTGAAATGCCGGACAAATAATAGCGGCAGCATATTTTTCACCATCACCAACTACCATTATTTGCTCAATAAATGCCGACTCTTTAAACCTGTTCTCAACAACTTGAGGAGCAACATATTTGCCTGTTGAAAGTTTAAATATTTCTTTCTTTCTATCGGTTATTTTAAGAATATTATGCTCTTGTATCTCACCAATATCACCGGTGTGGAACCATCCATCTTTGTCGATTGCTTCATCGGTTTTTTCCTGGTCTTTATAATAACCCAGCATCAAACTAGGGCCCTTCATTAAAATTTCACCATCTTCTGCAATTTTAACTTCAATATTGTCTAATATCGGGCCTGTAGTACCAAACTTCAGAAGCGGATATTCAGAATGGCTAACAGCAATAACTGGGGATGTTTCTGTTAATCCATAGCCTTCGAGTATTGGAATGCCTGCGGCTTTAAAAACGCGTGCCAACCTTGCCTGTAATGCAGCACCACCTGACACAATCACCTCCACATTGCCGCCAAGGGCTTCGCGCCACTTGCTAAAAATAAGTTTATCAGCAATTTTATGTTGTACACCGTACCACCAACCATTGGCGTTGTTCAGCTCAAATCGGAGGCCAAGATCGAGTGCCCAGAAAAATAGCACCTTTTTAATACCTGTAAGATCTTTCCCTTTTAGAGTTATTTTGTCATATAGCTTTTCAATTACTCTTGGTACAGCAGCAAATCCATCAGGTTTGGCTTCACGAATGTCATCGCCAATTGTGGTAACGCTTTCGGCATAATATACTGCGCATCCTCTCAACTGTAAGAGGTAGTTCACCATTCGTTCAAACACATGGCAAAGGGGTAAAAAGCTGATAAATTTCCCGTCGGCTCCTACAGTAAGGGCACCTATTGAGCCATCTACATTTGACATGAAATTTTTGTGGCTGAGCATCACCCCTTTCGACAATCCTGTGGTTCCTGATGTATAAATGATCGACATCATATCATCTTCGCTGATGCTATCACGTATTTTCTTTAATTCATCCTTAAGTTTATCAGCATTTGCTTTACCAAGCTCAATTATTTCCATCCATGAGGCAACGCCTTCGATTGGATCAAACGAATATATCTTTTCGATATTTGGAGCTTTTTCTGCTGGTAATTTAACTTTTTCATAGTAATCGGCAAACGAAGTAATTATCATTCTTGCATCAGAATGAGTTAGTATATGTTCATATTCATCAGGCCCCTGATTAGGGTATATTGGCACATGAACTGCACCAACCTGGGTCATCCCCATGTCGATAAAATTCCATTCAGGGCGATTGTTGGAGATGCTCACGATTTTATCGCCTTTTTTAAAACCAAGTGCAAGTAAGCCATAACTAAAATTATCTACAAATTCCTTGTAAGTTTTAGTGCTGAACTTTTCCCACATCCCGTTTCTTTTAACCGCAAGTGCATCATCGCGTTGCAAACCGTCGAGCAAGTTGTCGACAAGGTCGAATGTTCTGGTAACTTTCATATTATTAAAGATTTAGTTATTTTTTCTGAGCTCTATCGCAAAATTAAAAACGAATTTAGCATGTTCTTTACAATATTAATTATTTTTTTGGTTTAAACGTCCAAGTAAATACAAATTCTGCAACTTTATCACCATTTTTATCAATGCCAACTGATACAACTTCGGCGGTTTGCCCTTCATTCGTAGCAATACTGCGTGCAATAGTTTCTTTTATTTTTATACCATCATTACAGGTGAATACTACTTTTGTGCGTACTTTTTTTGTAAACGAAGCTTTCATATTTAGCACCAACATTGAAACGGGTTTTTCAGTCTGCAAAACTTCCAATAGAGCCAGGATTCCTGATGTAAGTTCAGCTGCCATACTTTGTACGGCAAAATACATCGACCTGAAGGGGTTCTTGTTAATGAACTTGTAAGGAACACTAATACTGACCTTCTCCGAATTTATTTCAATGATTTTTAAACCCGCGATGAAACCCATTGGAAGATTCATGAGCATAAATAGTTTCATCTTCCAGGGTCTTTTTGCAAGATTGAGTATTTTATTTTTTTTATGCATAGAATTACTGAATGGTGATTGTCATTCTGCAAAGCGATGAATCTGATAAATGATAAACTATAGATTCTTCGCTTTGCTCAGAATAACAAAAAGGAAGTACTAATGATAATTACAAATTATATTTATTAGCTTCAATCATTTGATCGGCAATTTTACGGCGTGCAGCAACAACATTTACTCCGGCAATTTTTGTAAACCGCTTCATACCCATAAGCATACCCATGTGTTCGTCGCCTACGGCAAATGAGTTTACGGCATCAATACCAAATTTATGAATCAAAGGAGCAACATCGTAAAAATATACATCAAGCATATCTTTATAAATCGAAAGTGTATCCTCATCATACATATTGCTGAGTTTTTCAACCCTAAGCATCATCGACTCTGCCGCATAGGTATAAATAAGCATATCGGATAGGTTCATTATAATTTCCTGTTCATCAGCAAATTTTTCCATATATTTTTGGAGTGCTGCGCCGGCAACCATCAAAATTGATTTTTTAAAGTTTATGATGGTACTATGTTTAGCTTCAAAATAACCAGGGCTGGAGCTACCAAAATCAGGTATTCCCATAAGTTCACCTGCCACTGCTTTTGCCGGAGTGATAAGGTCTAATTCGCCTTTCATTCCACGTTTCAGCAGTTCACCAACAGTCACCATACGGTTTATTTCATTAGTGCCTTCAAAAATTCGGTTGATCCGCGAGTCGCGATATGCTCTTTCTACAGGTGTTTCTGCAGAATAGCCCATGCCGCCATATATCTGAACACCTTCGTCAACAACATAATCAAGAACTTCGGAACCATAAACTTTTGCTATTGATGCTTCGATAGCATACTGGCGGATACCTTCAAGACTGGCTTTACCTTTATCCATTCCTTCGGCAATGTAGCTTTCAATTGCATCATCAATGTTTTGGCTTGCGCGATATGTTAGTGATTCAACGGCAAATGTACGTATTGCCATTTCTGATAATTTATGCTTTATTGCACCAAAACTGGAAATGAAAGTACCAAACTGTTTTCTTTCATTTGCGTAATTCAAAGCATTGTCGATGGTAGCCTTGCAAGCGCCGGTCGTTGCTCCTGCAAGTTTAATTCTTCCAAGATTTAGTATGTTAAGAGCAATTTTAAATCCTGAATTTTGTTCTCCCAGCAGATTTTCAACAGGCACTTTAACGTCGTCTAAGTAAAGCTGTATTGTAGTGGAGCCTTTGATACCCATTTTTTCTTCATCGGCACCTATGCCTACACCTTCCCATTCTTTTTCAACAATAAAGGCACTAAGGTTTTTATCACCTTTTATTTTGGCAAAAACAATAAATATTGAGGCTACACCGCCATTGGTAACCCATATTTTAACACCATTCAAATTATAATATTTGCCATCATCTGTTAATACGGCTTCAGCTGTTCCTGAATTCGGATCGGACCCGGCTTCTGCCTCAGTAAGGCAGTAAGCACCAACATGTTCACCGCTGGCTAACCTTGGTATGTACTTATGCTTTTGCTCCTCGGTACCGTAGTATAGTATCGGCAATGTGCCAATACCAACATGTGCCGAAAAAGCAACTGCAAAACTATATCCCTTGCCCATTTCTTCGGTAGTGAGCATTGAGGTTACAAAGTTCTGTCCAAACCCTTCGTATTCTTCAGGGACGGCAATACCAAGCAAACCAAGGTCACCTGCATCTTTCATCATTTTCTTGAGAAGTTCCCGATCATGTTTTTCAAGTTGATCCAGATTGGGAATTACCTGAGTGTCGGTAAATTCCTTACATGTTTGCGCCATCATGCGCTGTTCTTCGTTAAATTCTTCGGGGATAAAAATGTCCTGAGCTTCAGTTTCACGAATCAGGAATTCCCCACCTTTTAAAGCTTTTTTATTAGTCATGATTTTATTGTTTTTATGTTTTTAAAGTTGTCGTGGTTATCATTGTTGTTGTGGTTGTTGTGATTTTGTCACCTGACAACTTGATAACAACGGCAACCCGACAACTTCTTTTCTTATAACATTTCAAAAATTCCGGCAGCTCCCTGCCCTGTACCGATACACATTGTTACCATGCCGTATTTACCACCTGTACGTTTTAGTTCGTGTAATAACTGTACAGATAGTTTTGCGCCTGTTGCACCAAGTGGATGTCCGAGAGCTATTGCACCGCCGTTTACATTAACAATCTTAGGGTTTAAACTAAGTTCATTAATAACGGCTATCGATTGTGAGGCAAACGCTTCATTTAACTCAATCATGTTGATATCGTTAAGATTAAGACCTGAGTGTTTGAGCACTTTTGGAATAGCAGCCACGGGGCCAATTCCCATTTTATATGGTTCAACACCTGCCACCTGATAATCTACCAGGCGGGCAATAGGTGTTAGCTTATATTGTTTAAGTGCCTTTTCGGATACAACCAGTACAAAAGCAGCACCATCCGACATTTGGGATGAGTTTCCTGCTGTAGAGTTTCCATTTGCGGCAAATGCAGGTTTAAGCTTAGCAAGACCTTCAACAGTTGTGCCCTTGCGTGGCCCTTCATCAGTATCGAAAATCGTTTCGCGTGTTTTCATTTTTCCATCACTAAAATAATTCTCTTTGATAGTATACGGAACGATTTCATCTTTAAACCTGCCCGCTTCAATTGCAGCTAATGCCTTGTTAACCGAATTAACAGCAAATTCATCCTGCGCTTCACGGCTTACATTGTATTCTTTTGAGACCATCTCAGAAGTAAGACCCATATTGAGGAACCACTTTGGGTGCTCTAGCGCAACATCAGGATTTGGCACCATTCGCCATCCACCCATGTTAATCATCGACATTGTTTCGGCTCCGCCTGCAATAATAACATCTGCTATTCCGGCAGTGATTTTCGCAGAAGCAATGGCAATAGTTTCAAGCCCCGAAGCACAGTATCGGTTAACTGTACATCCCGGAACTTCAACATTATCGAGCGACATAAGTGAGAGCAACCTGCCCATATTAAATCCTGTTTCTGCTTCCGGGAAGGCATTTCCAACGGAAACATCATCAATTTTAGTTTTATCAATTTGCGGAAAATCGTTCATCAGCCGTCTGATAACTGCTGCGGCAATATCATCAGGACGTGTAAAACGGAAGGCGCCACGTGGTGCTTTCCCAATAGCTGAACGATATCCTCCTACTATATATGCATTCATAGTTTTATGTTTTTAATTTCTTAGTATTTTTCCTTTTGTTATCAGGCTTTGAATTCTTTCAAGGGTTAAGCGCGTTGAGCAGAGTTCCATAAAGGCTTTACGCTCAAGGTCGAGCAAATATTGCTCGGATACTTCCGTAAGTGGTTGTGATATTTCACCACCGGCCAAAACTAAGCCTAACTTTTCTGCAATCACTTTATCATGTTCAGACATATAATTGCCTGTAGTAAATCCATCGGCGCCAACGTAAACCATTCCAAGAACTTCTTTTCCAAGCACTTTTATATCCTTACGTGATGCTGGTATGGTATATCCTTTATCGGCTAGCTGAAGTGCAGCTTTTTTGGCATAAGCCAGATGATGAGCCCTGCTAACTACAACCTCATCGATTCCGGGTCTTAAATATCCAAGGTCGAACGCTTCGTAGGCTGAGGTTGATACTTTAGCCTGACCAATGCTTAGATAGCGGTTTAAGAACGCGTTTGTGCGGATGTCACCTTCTCTAAGTTCATCGGAGAGTCGCAAAGCAAACTCTTTTGTTCCACCACCTCCCGGGATAAGCCCAACACCGAACTCAACCAATCCCATATATGTTTCGGCGTGTGCTACAACTTTATCACTTTGCATACAAAGTTCGCATCCGCCACCTAAAGCCATTCCATGTGGTGCTGCTATTACGGGGATTGATGAATATCGCATTCGCATCATAGTTTTCTGAAACCATTGAACTGCCATATCCAGTTCTTCCCATTCCTGTTCAATTGCAAGCATGTAAATCATACCAACATTTGCTCCGGCAGAAAAGTGATCCCCTTCGTTTGAAATTACAAGAGCCTTGTAATCAGCTTCGGCCATATCCACTGCTTTATTGAGGCCTTCAAGAACTCCTGCACCAATAGTATTCATTTTGGTATGGAATTCAGCGTTAAGAACGCCATCTCCTAAATCAAAAATTGAAACATCATTATTTTCCCAAAGAACATTTGTTTGACGTAATACCTCCAGCGACAACCGGTCTTCCTGTCCGGGTATCGCTTTATAGGTTTTTGATGAAATATCATAGCAATATTTAAGACCATTTTCAACTTTGTAGAATGAAGTTATCCCTGCCGAAAGCATGTGGTAGACCCATTGGGCAGGTTTTTCTCCAGCATCTTCCATTGCCTTAACAGTACTTTCAACTCCTAGCGCATCCCATGTTTTGAAAGGGCCAAATTTCCAGCCGAAACCGGCGTTCAGGGCGTCATCAACTTTATAAATATCATCGCTTATTTCAGGGATTCGGTTTGAGCTAAACTGAAACAGGGCATTGAAAGTTGATCTGTAAAAATCACCGGCTTTGCCTTTATCGTTATATAATATAGGTATGCGTTCAGCCAGATCATCAATTGCTTTGGTTTTTTCGAAAACGCCAAACTTTGGGCGAGGTGCTTCAACATAATCAAGGGTATTAAAGTCGATTGACAGGAATTTCTTTTTCCCGTCCTCTACAACTTTTTTAAAGAATCCTTGCTTGGTTTTCGATCCCAGCCACTTTTTCTCAAGCATCGTGTTAAGATAGTCGGGAATGGTAAACAATTCGTTTACTTCATCACTGGTAGTTTCTTTAATATTACTGGCAACATGTACAAGCGTATCAAGGCCAACAATATCAGCAGTTCGGAAAGTAGCCGATTTTGCACGTCCGATAACCGGGCCCGTAAGTTTGTCGATTTCAGGAATTGTTAGCCCGAATTTTTGAACATTATTAAACAAATGCATTATTGAAAAAGTACCTATTCTGTTTGCAATAAAGGCAGGTGTGTCTTTCGCAAGCACCGGTGTTTTGCCAAGAAACTTTGAGGAGTATTCTTCAAGAAAGGTAATAACTTCCGGATCAGTTTTACTTGTCGGAATTATTTCAAATAGCAGAAGATAGCGGGGAGGGTTAAAAAAATGCGTTCCGCAAAAATTCTTTTGAAAATCTTCGCTTCTGCCTTCAATCATCGCTTCCACAGATATACCTGAAGTGTTGGTGGTGATTAATGAGCCAGGTTTACGTAATTTATCAACCCTCTCAAAAACTGATTTCTTAATATCCAACCTCTCGATTACCACCTCGATAACCCAATCATAATCTTTAATTTTTTGAAGATCATCATCAAAATTGCCCGTGGTAATGCGTTTGGCAAATTGCTGTTTGTAAATGGGAGAAGGCTTTGATTTAAGGCTGGCACTAAGCGAATCGTTTACTATACGGTTTCGAACGGCTTTGTCATTAAGACTCATTCCTGCTTCTTTTTCCTTACCATTTAACTCTCTTGGAACAATATCAATCAGCAATACTTCAGCTCCAATATTGGCAAAATGGCATGCAATACCGGATCCCATAACACCGGAACCCAGTATTGCTACTTTTTTAATTCTACGTATCATATTTTCATTTATTTGTAAACTATTATGAATGGTGGCTAACTATATTTTTATACTCATTTATTTCCAGTTTGGCTTGTTCTTTAATCACGTTATTAACCCGTTCAAATGCTTGCAAATCTTTTAGCTCCAGCTTTTTAAATAGTTTGTCGTTAAAATCCAAGACTACTTCCTCTACTTTTTTTCTGAGATTATTGCCCTTGATTGTAAGGAAAATACGAACTACACGTTTATCTTCTTTATCGGGTTTGCGGTATACTAAACCATCATCTTCCATTATTTTCAGTAATCTGCTTAAACTGGAGCTGGTCATTCCCATGAGAGGAGCAATTTTTGTGGCAGGTATACCTTCTTTATCAATATTAATTAATGCATATCCAATGCCTTGGGTTATTCCATTTTTCTGTGCAATAAGGTTATACATCCTTCTCATCGTAAACAATGTTGAGCGAAGGTGAAAATCTACGGTATCCTCTACGATCATATTTTTAATAATTAATTTCTTATTTTACTATGCCATACAAACTGGAATCCAAAAATCAAAAGCCAAATACCAAATAAATCCAAAAATTAAAAGTTCAAATTCAAAGCTTATCTACATGCATTGCTAACAATCTGTAATTTGGTAATTACTACGATAGTTTGGATTGTGATTTATTTGATATTTGATCATTGTAATTTGGTTATTTCATTTTATTATGCGTGCATTGCAAATTTAATACAAATATGCTATGCATGTCAAGTATTTTTTGATTTTTTAAAGAATTTTATTTAGCTGATTGAAAATCCGTCTCTTAGATACATTTTTACCTCTCTTTACAATTTTAAAAGCTTTGTTTACGTTCAAATTAGGAGGAATTAATAACCAAAATCATGTTAATAATTAACCTAAACATACATTCTTTTCAAAATTGCTTATACATACTTTTACTTAAACTTAAAACCATAGTTTGAAAGGCTTATATTATTATATACTTTTTTCATTGATGGCATTTTTTTTTGCTAATCAACCTGTTTATAGTCAAAAAGGAAGCAAAATTAAAACCATTGTTATTGATGCAGGGCATGGGGGAAAAGACCCTGGCGCTCTGGGCAGAAATTCAAGAGAAAAAGACATAGTGCTTTCTGTTGCATTAAAAACAGGAGAATACATCAAAAAGAATTTTCCATACGTAAATGTTATTTACACACGAAAGAGCGATGTTTTTGTTCCTTTACATAAACGTGGTGAAATTGCCAACCAAATCAACGCCGACCTTTTCATATCAATTCATTGCAATGCGAATCCTTCGACAAAAATTTATGGAGCAGAAACATATGTGTTGGGTGTTGAAGATAATCGCACCAAAATGAATATGGAAGTTGCCATGAAGGAAAATGCCGCAATACTTTTGGAAGAAGATGCTGCTTCCAAATACGATGATTTCGACCCCAATTCGCCGGAATCATTAATAAGTCTTATGTTGTTTCAGAATGATAATCTCGATCAGAGCCTGAATATTGCTCAAAAAATTCAGCAACAATTTACGGATAGGGTAGGTCGAAAAGACAGAAGCGTTTATCAGGCCGGATTTTTAGTGCTCTGGAAAACTTCTATGCCATCGGTGCTTGTCGAGCTCGGCTATTTAAGTAACCCAGCTGAGGAGAAATTTCTAGGGTCTACAGAAGGGCAGGTTTATATGGCATCGGCAATTTACAGGGCTTTTAAAGAATACAAGAGGGAATTTGAGAAAGAGAACAATGCATGGGAGTATCGCAAACAAATTGTAAAAGCTTATGATGGAGATTCCGCAGAAGCAAAAGTAAAAACCACAGCAGAAAATCCCACCCCGATTTATAAAGTTCAGATTTATACAAGTCCCCTGCTGATACCAACAACACATTTGCGATTTAAGAAGCTGGAAAATCTTTCATATTATAAGCATAATGGTATCTATAAATACACCTCTGGCAGTTTTGAAACCCTCGAACAGGCCTATATTTACCGCAAAAAAGTACGGTCAAAGGGATTTCCTGATGCATTTGTAGTAGCCTTCCTGAATAACAATAGAATTACGATTACCGAAGCAAGTTTATTAAAGAAACCCGATTAAATTTTAAAATAAAAATGAAAAATATCGTTACCTCTAAAACATTTTATTTAACTTAGCGTTTTTTTAACAAATGGCTGAAAAAACTAAAAAACGAACTAAACCCATCATTATTGGGGCAAGTTTTATTGCTGCTATAGTGATATTTGTATGGGGCTTTAATTTTTTAAAAAGCACCAATTTATTTGTTAACGAAACTGTTTATTATGCCAGTTACGACCAGGTAAATGGATTAATTAATGCTAATCCGGTTGTGATAAACGGATTACGCGTAGGCCAGGTTAAGAAGGTTTATTTTAATCCTGATATGTCAGGAAACATAATGGTTAGCTTAATGCTAACTACTGATTTTCCAATACCTAAAAATACCGTTGCGCGAATATTTAGTTCTGACCTGATGGGCTCAAAAGCTATTGAGTTAGTGCTTGGTGATGCTAAAGAATATCTGAATTATGGTGATACTCTTAGCACCAGCATAGAGGCCGGGCTAATGGCTGAAGTAAATGCACAGGTTCAGCCAATTAAAAAAAAGGCGGAGGATTTGATGGGCTCGATCGACACATTGGTTGTGGCTTTTCAATCGATTTTTAATAAGTCAGCACGCGAAAACCTGCGAGAAAGTTTTTCTAATATTGAAAAAACGCTTTCCAATCTGCAGAACGCTACATCAAATATCGACACTCTTGTTGTTGAAGAATCATCGCGTATTTCTTCGATACTCACGAACCTAGAATTGCTTTCCGCAACCCTATCCAAAAACAGGAGTAATATCAATAACATTATCGATAACTTCGAAGTAATTAGCGATTCGCTGGCTAAATCGGAAATACCAGCAACTTTTGCCCGTTTAAACTATTCACTTAATGAGGTACAAACCATACTTAACAAAGTCAACAGTGGCCACGGAACCCTGGGAATGCTTATGAACGACGACAGCCTATACCTCGAAATGAACAGATCGGCTACGGCACTCGACTCATTACTTACAGATATTAAGAGAAATCCGAAGAGATACGTTAAGTTCTCGTTGTTTTAGGTAAAGAGAGAGCATGACACCGCAGACTATCGTTAATTCTTAGATTTTTCCTTTTTAAAAATATCCCCCTTATTTGCCGGGCGCAATTCTTTTTGCCATGAAAAATCTTTCAATCTAGTTTCTTCTTTGGTAAGTTCTTTCTCAGGGAACATATCCTCATTAACTGATAATTGGTAGCTTATGGATTGTATATCATTATTTTTTATTTTGATAGTCATACTACTGGATTCGGCCAAATCAACTCCTATTAAATATCCATCGTCTTCACGAACATAATAAATAGTTTGGGCATTTCCATTCACGTTTATTTTGGTCAATTCATTCTTCACAAAATACGCAATCATATTTTTTCCCCTTATTTGATTGAACGTATCTGTTGAGTCTTTCGAAACAATAAACGCCGTATTATACATCATCAGCGAGTCGACACGATTGCCCGAAACTGCAATTGCTATTGAGTCAGATGTTAACTGGTTTTTTCCTGACCAAAGAACGGGTTTTTCATAAAGTTTGATTGTTGAATCGGTCATATTGTAGGATAGAGAATCGCACTTGCCTTGTAAATTTTTCCTGTAAAACCTAACACCATAATAAGCACGAATCATTTTAGCTTTGCGATCTTTATCAAAATTCATCCACATTGTATCGGCATGAATAAACAGAGAATCATGGCCGTCGTAGGTAATTGCAATTGCGCTATCGGTAACGTACGACATGCCTTTTTTATCCCAGAGTTCTCCTTTTCTACCTGTAATAATAACCTTGTGCTGAGTATCAACAACCTGAACATTACCCATCGCTTTACCAAAAAAAGTATTATTATCATAATGCAAACTGTCGGCAGTTATTGTTTGATCGCTATTTGTTATTGACGGACGTTTTACAAGTTTCGATTTATCATTTTTAGTATCATACCAACCGTATTCACAATAAATCGTGCTCTCTTTTCCCCGGATTACAGTAGGCCCTAAAAAATATGCCGTTTCGTTGTTAGTATTGAAGATAAGTGTATCGGAATATGTTTCCTGATCAGGGTTAGTAAGTACAACATCATGCCAAAAATGAAATGTGCGTGTACCAGTAAAATAAAGTCCTGATTTACTCACCAATATATTATCCTTATTTACAATCTTTCCTCCTACATCGTAAAAAGCAGTTTTTGTAATTCTGTTATAAATAAGATGATCGGTAGTTAGAACCGTGTTTTTATCAACGAGTTTAACGCTATCGAAAAATTCAGCAATTTTTGTATTTCCTTCATAAAGCAAGCGCGATCCGTAAACGTCAACAGTATCGTTTACTTTAATATGCACATTGCTAAAAGCTTCGAAGCTGTTTTTTGCTTCATTTATATATGCACTATCGCAAGAAAACAATGTGGAATCCTGACGAATGACAACATTACCAATCAAGCGTTGTATATCTCTACCAAACTTTGCATTGTACCTAAAATAATCAGCGTGTTCAATATTTACTTTGGATTTTTGCTGAGCTACGATGCTTGTTAAAATAAAGAAGGCACCTAATAAAAGTAGTATGAATCTGAGCTTGTTAACCACGGTTGAATTTTATATTGCAAAAATAAGTATTAAGGCTGAATAAACCATCATACAAAGCTGTGGCAACGCAAAGGCTTGTAAATTAAATTTTTTGTGTTGTTAACCGCAGTCGGTGGCAGGCAGGGTTGGCTTATTCTTTATCTCATTCAAATCGTCCCATAGCTAAAACTTTTATTAGTTCCATCTTATTCTCTGCTCATTTTTCTTAAATTTGGGCTTTTTTCATGAAAGCAATAAAATATGTATAAATGACTTTTGATTCAAAATCAAATTATAATAACAGCAAGAAAAAAGCAGGCTATGTTACTAGGAATGAGGCAACTCAAAGCACCTATGATTCCATAGGATTCATGTCGGGGCTTGAGGTTCACCAACAGCTGTTAACAAAAGAGAAACTTTTTTGCCATTGTCCGGCAGGTATATACAATCATAATGATGATTATAATGCTGAATTAATCCGACACATGAGGCCAACCTTAAGTGAGCTTGGTGAATACGACGGCACTGCCCTGATGGAATTTAAAACCAGAAAAGAGATTATCTATCGCATAAACAACGAAAATGCATGTACATATGAGGTTGACGATACACCTCCCTTCCCAATAAATATGGAGGCTGTGGAGAAAGCTCTTGAGATTTCGTTGTTATCGAAACTGAATATAGTTGGAGAGGTGCATATTACTCGTAAACAATATTTAGACGGCAGCATACCTACCGGATTTCAGCGTACTGCCATACTTGGCGTAGAAGGTGAGCTAGAATTACCACATAAGAAAATAAGGTTAATACAGTTAAGCATAGAAGAAGACTCTTGTCGCGAAATTTCTGATATAGGTCACGTACGTGTTTATAAAACTGATCGACTTGGAATGCCTTTGATTGAAACAGTTACCTATCCTGATTTTACCAACCCCGATGAGGTTAAAGAAGGATGCGATTACATCCGCTTCTTAAACAGAAGTACAGGAAAAGTACGAACGGGAATGGGAGCCGGCCGCCAGGATGTAAACGTAAGCTGCCGCGGTGGAAGCCGTGTTGAAATAAAAGGTGTAGCACACACTAAATGGATTTCGGAACTCACACATAATGAGGCATTCCGTCAATGGGCTCTTCTTCAAATCAGGGATTTGTTAATTAGCAAAATAAATAATCTCGATAATTGGAAAGTAGTTCATGCTAATATTACCGGATGGTTTGATGAAAACCCCGAACTACTTGGAAAAGAACAGGTTATTGCTATCAACCTGCCAAAGTTTGAAGGTGCTTTATCATATTTTACCCAACCTGGTCAGATGTTTGCCGATGAGCTGATTAACCGACTTAAAGTGATTGCATGTATTGAAAAACCAAACATGATGCACACTGAGGAGCTTGATCCAAAATTCGATAACAACAATTGGGAGAAAATTAAAAAACTTCTAAAATCGGAAGAAGGTGATGCACAAGTTATAATTTGGGGAAATAAAGCTGATATACCAACAGCAATCGAGACTATTGAAGAAAGATGCAGGATGGCCTTATTAGGAGTTCCTAACGAAACCCGAAAATCGTTTGAAGATGGTACAACTATTTTTGAACGTGTATTACCGGGTGCCGACCGTATGTATCCCGATACCGACTCGGCTCCGATACCGCTAGCAGATGACCTCATACAAAAACTAAGTATTGGCCTTCCCCGTGATGTTATTGATAATTATAAACAGCTTAAAAAATGGGGTGTTCCCGAAGATGTTTATACTTATATCTTCTCTAAAAATTTATTTCCAATAATTGAAAGAATTGTAGTTGAATTAGATGTGACACCTTCATATGCAGGAACATTTTTCGGCCATGAAGTAAAATTTGCAGAAGGCCATTATAAAGGTCCTGAAAAATTTGAGTATGAGAAGGTTTATAAACTCTTTAGATTTCTGAACAAAAAAGGAATAAAGTACGAGATAGCTGAAAAAATGCTGCAGGAAATGATTGAACACCCGAAAATGGACTTTGAATCAATCCTTACTAGTATTAATTTTAAAAAATATTCAAAAGAGGCAATACTTTCAAAGCTTCCCGTGCTTTATGATAAATTTTCCGTAGGTAATGACCACATATGTGAAACTAACCGTAAAAGATGGGTAATGGGACGGCTGAGAAACCTTGCAATCGGAAATATTGAACTAACCGAATTAAGTAAAGAAATTTAGAATGGATAACGACATATTTCAGGGATACAAAGGAGAGGCTTTAGAGCTATTAAAAAAGTATAAAGTAAGAGTTTGGGGAACAGTAGTAGCTGATACTACCCGCGGCACCTTTGAAGGAACGGTTCTCCCTCGTTCCGAAAATGATGATGATACACATATTGTTGTTAAAATTATAACCGGCTATAATATTGGTATTGATACCCGCACCATCAAAAACATGAAAGAGACGGGATATAAAAAAGCCAATTATAAAATTCCCGAAAAGGAATTTCCTTTCACACCGGGGTTGCCTAAAGTAAAACTATTTGGTACCGGTGGCACAATTGCATCACGACTTGATTATCGTACAGGAGCTGTTATACCGGCGTTTTCACCTGGCGAACTTTATGGTGCCGTTCCGGAATTAGCTGACATTTGTAACCTCGAAACCGAAAAAATATTTGCTGTTTTTAGTGAGAATATGGGCCCTAAACAATACATGGCTCTCGCTAAGGCTATTGGTAAAGAAATTGAAAAAGGAGTTGACGGAATAGTTATCGGACATGGCACCGACACATTGCATCATACCGGCGCTGCCTTAACATTTATGTGCCAGAATTTACCTATACCAGTTGTATTGGTTGGTTCGCAGCGTTCATCCGACAGGCCAAGCTCCGATGCTGCACTCAACCTCATGCATGCCATGAAAGCGGCAGGGCAATCGGATATAGCAGAGGTGATGGTTTGTATGTTCGGGCCAACATCTGATGAATACGGGTTGCTGCATAAGGGCACCCGGGTTCGTAAAATGCACTCTTCTTACAGGTCAACATTCCGAACTATTGGCGATACCCCAATTGCCCGAATAACCCGCAACGAGATTATCCCAATAAAAAAGCATTACAAGAAACGCCGCCATGATAAAGATGTTACAATTCTCCCCTATTTCAGCGATAAGGTAACCATGCTTTATTATTATCCGGGCATGTCGGCTGATACTCTGGACGCTCTCGTTGAAAAAGGATATAAAGGAATTATTATTGTTGGAACAGGGTTGGGACATGTTAACAAAGAATTATATCCGGCTATTGAACGTGCACATGCAAAAGGTGTTCATATGTTTATGACGCTGCAAACAATTTGGGGCTATGTACATATGTTTGTTTATGATACCGGCCGCGATATGATGGCCAAAGGAATTATCCCCACCGGGAACATGTTACCTGAAGTTGCATGGGTTAAATTAAGCTGGATATTAGGCCAAACCGACGACCCGAAAGAAGTAGTACGAATGATGCTAACATCGGTTAATGACGAAATAACTAACCGTGAGCCATATAACGGATATCTTGTTTATCAGGGTGGTGTGCCTAAGGTGGAGGAGTTTATTAAAAATGTGCATAAATAGTATGCTAATTTATTATTGACTATTTTGTAACTAATCAGTGAAACAAAAGACTTAAACAATCGAGTTTTTATATGCAAATTTTCCTTTGTGTTAACCTTTGTGACATCCTTTGCGCTCCTTTGTGGTTATTTTTTACCACTAAGGTACACCAAGTGCTACACAAAGGGTCACTAAGGGGGAAAAATAAATATTGTTGTAAAATACATTTAATTCAAAGCGATTTGCCTTTGCTGACACTGATTAGTTACACTATTTTTAATTGTTAATTGAGATTGTAGGATAATATGACATGCAACCCACAAAAACTCAAATTTAAAGTGGCGTTATACTTAAGCCAAAGCAGTCATATAATATTTATCAAAAAACTAAATTGTCATAAATGAGTAAGTTACAAAGTGTGAAAAAATTTGGTACCGCACCTGTATTTTTTACAGCTATATCTACTATACTGGGGGCTATTCTTTTTCTCAGGTTTGGTTTCGCTCTTGGAAGTGTAGGCTTTTGGGGTGTGATTGCAATAATCATACTTGGGCATCTTGTAACAATACCCACAGCCCTTGCTATTTCTGAAATTGCAAGTAATAAAAGAGTTGAGGGCGGTGGTGAGTATTTTATTATTTCCAGATCTTTCGGATTAAATATTGGTGCTACAATTGGTATAGCACTCTACCTTTCGCAAGCGATAAGTGTGGCTTTTTACATAATAGCATTTACCGAGGCATTTGAGTTTTTCTTCGATTATATTAAGCAGTTATACGATATCGACTTACCTCGCCAGGCGGTTAGCATTCCATCATTATTAATATTAGGTGTGATTATTTTAAAGAAAGGAGCAAGTCTTGGAGTTAAGGCATTATACCTGGTAGTTGCAATACTTTTTTTTGCGTTAATCATGTTTTTTGTTGGGCAGAATGAAAACACAAGCTATAATGATTTCAGTTTGTTCAGTAGCGATTTCGAACCTACATCTAACTTTTTTCTGGTATTCGCAATTATTTTTCCTGCCTTTACGGGAATGACAGCCGGAGTAGGTTTATCAGGTGACTTAAAAAACCCGTCGAAGTCAATACCATTAGGAACCATTGCTGCTACTTTCATTGGTATGATCATCTATTTTTTTATTGCCTACAAACTTGCTGTTTCAGCAAACATTGATGAGCTGTTAAACAACCAATTAGTTATGGGAAGCATTGCTATTCAAGGTAAATGGGTAATTCCGCTAGGTTTGGCTGCTTCAACAATTTCTTCGGCCTTAGGATCGGTTATGGTGGCCCCACGTACTTTACAGGCCTTAGCCTCCGACCGAGCATTCCCTGATAAAGGATTGAACAGATGGCTTGCAAAAGGTCGTGTTAAAAATAACGAGCCTTTTAACGGTTCACTAGTAACACTGATTATTGCCTTTATTTTTGTTGCTCTTGGCGATGTAAATACAGTAGCTGAAATAATTTCAATGTTTTTTATGGTTACATACGGCGCACTCTGCCTTATATCATTTTTAAATCATTTCGGCTCATCACCATCTTACAGGCCTTCATTTGTGTCAAAATGGTATCTTTCGTTACTGGGATTCCTTGTTTCTATCTGGGTCATGTTTAAAATTAACACAGGATATTCTATCCTTGCATTTGGCTTAATGGCAAGCTTGTACATTTACCTGAGATACTTCCACAGGCATCGTAAAGGGTTTGAATCAATATTTTCGAATGCTATTTTTCAGTTGAACAGAAACCTACAGGTTTTTCTTCAGAAAAAAAGTCGAAAAAAAACATTCAGTGAATGGCGCCCAAGTGCAATATGCATTTCAAAAAGCACATTTGAAAGAGATAAGGCCCTAATATTATTAGACTGGATTTCATATAAATATGGGTTTGGTACTTATCTTCATCGAATTGAAGGGTACTACTCAAAAGCAACTCATGCGCAAGCTGCTGACGAATTGTTTAGAATTAACAAAATGGTGCGTAAAAAAGAAAGTAATGTTTATTTGGATACAATTATTTCACCTTCATACACTTCGGCTATTGCTCAGGCCATTCAAATTCCGGGCATAGCGGGTATGGAAAACAATATGGTAATTTTTGAGTTCAACAAGGAAACACCTGGCGACTTAACACATATAATTGATAATTTTAAACTAGTGAACGCCGGCGAGTTTGATGTATTGATATTAGCCAGCAGTCGGAGGGAAATAAAATATCAAAATGGCATTCATATTTGGATATCATCTACCGATTCTTCAAATGCCAACCTTATGATATTGTTGAGTTTCATTATTTCGGGACATCCTAACTGGAAAAAAACAAATATTAAAATATTTGATATTTGTAAGTCGGAACTTGAAGAAGAAACCAGAAAAAATATGGAGGAGCTTGTAAATTCAGGACGTCTGCCAATAACATCCGCCAACATTGAGGTTATTCCACAAGATCCTGAAGTACATCAACGGGAGCTTGTAAACTTAAAATCGTACGACGCAGGACTTACTCTAATCGGGTTTAGAGAAGAATCAATAAAGAAGGAAAATATGTTTATTGGTTACGACCAGGTAGGAACAATTTTGTTTGTTAATTCACATAATGAAAAGGTTATTGAGTAATAAAAAATTCAACTTTATGAGCATATAGTTTTTTCGACATTCTAAGTCCAAGCCAACTTATCATTTCGATAACTCATCCCTAATAAGGTTAGTGAATCCGTCAATATCTTCTTCCGTTGTATCCCATGAACACATAAGTCGTACTTCTTTCATATTAATATTACCATCAATCTGCGGCGTCTCATTCCAAACATGAAAGAAATATTGTTCCTGTAGTTGTGGGATTAAATTGGAGGGCATTAATACAAAAACACCATTTGCGTTAACAGATTGCGAGATTTTAAGTTGTGGGATTTTAGCAATTTGGTAAGCTAATTTCTTAGCCATGCTGTTTGCACTTGTTGCATTGTTTTTCCAAAGGTCATCGGTTAAATATCGTGTAAACTGTGAAGCTATATAGCGCATTTTTGAATGAAGTTGCATACCCTGTTTACGTGCATATTCAAATTCAAAAGCCATCTTTTTATTGAAAAAAACAACTGCTTCTCCAAACATTAAACCGTTTTTTGTGCCGCCAAATGAAAGAACATCAACTCCAGCATCAGCAGTAATACTTTTAAAATCCGTGTTTAGAGCAACCACAGCATTGCTGATACGGGCACCATCCATATGTAGGTACATGTTATTACGGTGAGCAAAATCGGCTAAGGTTTTCACTTCTTCGGTTGTATAAACAGTTCCCATTTCGGTAACCTGGGATATTGAAATAACTTTTGGTTGTGAGTGGTGCTGAAATCCGATGCTTTTTAAAAAAGGTTCAACCTGACTATAATTTATTTTACCATTATCAGTATGAATTTTCAAAATTTTTGTTCCGATAAATTTCTCAGGAGCACCGCACTCATCTTCATTTAAATGTGCTGTTGATGCCGTTACTACGGCATGATAAGAATTCATAAATTGGTTTATACCAAGAACATTGGCAGCTGTGCCGTTGTACACAAAAAATACGGCAATATCTTTACCAAAATGTTCCTCAAATTTTCTAACTGCTGTTTGTGAAACTTGTTCATCGCCTTCACCATAAGCGAATAAATGACCCACATTAGCTTCAACTAAAGCTGTCATAATTTCAGGGCAAACCCCCGACCAGTTATCGCTGGCAAATCCTTTATTAACCGTACTCATCTATAAAATTTTCTTCAAAATTACAATAAAGATTTTTATAAAGTGACTGGAATGCCTAAAGTACTTATAATTTGGAGTACTTAAAGATGAAGGAATTAAGATGAAGGATGGCTCCGATTATTCTTGTTTCTATTAATCCTGCTTCTTGAATCCATTAATCCTGACTCTTTGTCGACAACAACCCACATGCTGCATCAATGTCCAGGCCACGCGATGCTCTGATTGTAGTTATTATTCCTTTCGCATTTAATGCTTCTTTAAACTCCTGGAGCCGTTTTTCATCAGTTCCAGGTAAAGATGTATGTGGAATGGGGTGGTATCTTATCAGATTAATTCTGCACTTTATGCCATTCAAAATTTTGGCAAGCTCATTAACATGTTTTTGTGTGTCGTTCATTCCGTTAAAAACTATGTATTCGAATGATATTCTACGCTGTCGTCCAAAATCATGGCGAACTATTTCCTTTATTATATCGCTAATTGAGTGAACATGGCTAACGGGCATTAACATCTTACGTTCACTTTCAAACGGAGTGTGCAGGCTTACCGCCAGATGGCACTCGCTTTTTTCAAGGAAATGCTTTATGGCCGGCACAATACCTATTGTAGAAACTGTTATTTTTCTTTTGCTCCAGCCCATTCCCCATTCGGCAGTAAGTATTTCAAGACTTTGCATTACAGCTTCAAGATTGTCGAAAGGCTCCCCCATTCCCATATAAACAAGGTTTGTGAGTTGATGACGTTCAGGCAAACTTCGGATTTGATTTAGAATTTCACCGGTAGTAAGGTTCGATTTAAATCCCTGTTGCCCGGTCATGCAAAACAAACATCGCATTTTACATCCCACTTGTGATGATAGACATAAGGTGCTTCTTTTAGATTCAGGGATAAAAGCCGACTCAACAGCCCCTGATTTTCCTACATTAAATAGATATTTTTTTGTGCCATCCTTTGAGGTTTGAACTTTTGATGGTGCTTGGAGGCCTATAGTATACTTTGCTTCCAGACGTTGCCGAACTAATTTTGAGAGATTGCTCATTTCATCAATGGTAGAAATATCTTTTTTATAAAGCCAGTCGGCAATTTGTTTGGCTGTGAATTTTGGCAGTTTGAGATCAGTAGTAATTTCCTGTAACTGAATAAGTGTTTTCCCAAATAGTTTTTCTTTCATGAAGATGATATGTTAGGTGCGATATTCTACAGGCCGAAATTACGAAAAATGAATGCAATGCTTTAAGTATTATTGGACGATAACGGGTAATTATCACTTTTAATATTTTTTTGAACGACAATTATTTAATAAATGTATTTTTGTTTCATTATTAAAGCCCACATGAAAGGATTTTAGCGTGCATAATGAATATGAGGAGCATATATTCTCAAAATTATCACTATCAATTTATAAATAACATACTATTGAAGATCATTCACTTATTTCAGTCACAATGAAAATGTTATTAGTCTACAATCCGTTGGCAGGCCATGGTCGTGCCGGAAAAATGCTACTACAAGTTGAAACTGCCTTAAACGAAAATGGGATAGAATTCGACCTGCAGTTAACCGATTATCCTGAACATGGTATTGAAATAGTTAAAAATGCGGATCTTAGTAAATATGACGGCATAGTTGCTGCGGGTGGCGATGGTACTCTTTACGAAGTTATTAACGGCTATTATCAGAATCCGGGGGCACGGAAAGTGCCGATTGGCATACTACCCATTGGTACCGGCAATGCTTTTGCACGTGATTTGGACTTGGATAACACTAAATGGAAGGAAGCGATCAAAATAATTGCACGTCAGAAAACCCATAAAGTTGATGTTGGAAAATTTCAAACCCACGGACAGGATTTTTATTATCTCAATATTTTAGGACTCGGTTTTGTTGCCGATGTAACTTATACTGCCAATAAATTAAAGTTACTCGGTAATATTTCTTATACTTTAGGGGTGCTATACCGTACTCTGTTTTTGGGCACTAATAAATTTAAATTTGAAATCGACGGACAGCATTTTGAGCGTGAATGCACCTTTGTTGAAATATCAAACACAAGATACACAGCCAACTTTTTAATGGCACCACGTGCAAAAATTGATGATGGTCTATTGGACGTCATTATCGCCGCAAAATTAAGCCGTGTCAGATTACTGAAATGCTTCCCGAAGATATTTACCGGTGAGCATGTGAATTTGAAAGAAGTGGAAACTTTCCAGGCAAAACACATCAAAATTGAAAGTGCTACACCGAAAGTACTAACACCTGATGGTGAGTTGATGGGCATCACACCGGTGGAAATTGAATGTCTCCCACAAGCAATAGAAGTATACTGGAAATGAGCACATTGATTTCACTATATATCTGGATTGTTGGGTCAATTTATTTTCTGTTTTTTCTTCTTTTTGCTCTCATCTGTTCATTTCTTTTGCCTGTGTCAGTTTACGATCCATGGCTCAAAAAAATGTTACAATTTCTCTTTGTTCTGATTGGAACGAAGGTGAAAGTGGAAGGACTTAACAATCTAAAGCCTGACACAACTTATTTGTTTATGGCAAATCACGTCAGTTTGTTTGATATTCCGCTGCTTGGTGGTTTTGTGCCCGGTATTGTGAGGGGAGTAGAGGCAAAACGACCCAACCATTGGTCGCTTTATAACCTGGTTCAACGCCGCCTTGGCAATGTGCCTATAGAGAGAGAAAATATACACCGTTCTGTTACCAGTATAAGAAGGACAATAAACATACTGAATAGTGGGCGATCGATGATTATTCTGCCAGAAGGACATCGTTCAATGGATGGTGTAATGAAACCATTCAAAAAACTACCTTTTTTCCTTGCCAAGCAAACCAATAATAATCTGGTACCAGTTGGTTTATCAGGATTATTCGAATTGAAGCCAAAAGGTGTTAGGAAAATCAAACCAACAACGATTAAAATTTGTTTTGGCGAAGTGATTAGCCAGGAAAAACAAGATAGCCTTTCAGTACTCGAATTACGAGATTATATGGCTAAAGAAATCGCCAAGTTGATTGAGAAGCCTTAGGAAGTTTTATATAATTATTGCTAAAAGAATTATTATTTTGCCCGCAAGCTTTCTATTTTCCATTAAATCATTGAGTTTTCCGTTTAAAAAAACGCCAGCCATATGATCATAAAGATGATATGTGGTTTTTTATCAAACGATGTTGTTCTTGTTTTATCAAATGGAGCAAAAAATCAGAGACATGAAAATTCATAAAAAGACTTATAATTTATTGAAATCGACTTTTTTGGCTTATATTTACAACGTCAAAATTATGCAAAAATGAAACCTCTCCTACTTACAGTATTTATTTGCTTATCCTTCAGTTTGTTTTCTCAAAATTTAAAGAACATTTCCGGATCAGGAGGACCAGACACTTTTGGATACACCTGGATTGACAGCGACGATCCCGAAGGACTGGTTTTTTCTTGGATAGATATTACGTCAAGCGGCACAGAAATTACAGGACTGGTTGATGACGGCGTTGTTGGACCCTTTGATATAGGGTTTGAATTTCCTTTTTACGGACAATCAAAATCACAATTCTGGATCAACTCAAATGGATGTTTAAGCTTTAACGGCAGTTTACTACCTTTTGCCAACGAAACCATTCCAACGGGTACTACGGCCACCGATTTTATTGCTTGGTTCTGGGACGATCTGAACCCATCGAATACCAACACCAAAGTATATTTCGAGACATTTGAAGATACCATCCTGGTAGTACAGTTTGAAAAATATGCCCAGTACTTGCAGCAATCATATTTTATAGATGCTGAGGTGATATTGTATGAAAGTGGAAAAATTAAGGTGCAGTACCTCAGCATCGATCCTGAATTTCTGATGGAAAGTGAAACCATCGGTTTGCAGTCGTACGACAACTTAATGGGTTTATTGGTTGCCAATAACTTTCCATATGTTCATGAACAGTTAGCGCTTGTGTTTGATATTGATGGTAATTCAAGTGTTGGATTGGATGATAATTTTGTCGAAAATCAAAAAATGATTGCTTATCCAAATCCCGTACAGACGGAAGTTTCGTTTATTTTCCCGACCGGTAAAAATGACAGAACTCTTGTCATTACTGATTTGCTGGGAAGAATCGTGCTTTCCGTTATCACTGAAAATCATAGAGGTCAACTTGATCTAAACCTTGGCCAACTAAGCCCCGGAATATATTCAGCAACATTGAAAAGTCAAGAAAATGAAAAAATATTCGGACTGAAATTTGTTGTATCGCGATAATGCCGAACAGAAGTCAATTACGCTAAAACTGTCAAACGAATTATTCTCCACATAGAAATCATGTTCCTGATTATTTATGTTATTATCTGGGTAAAGCTTAATGCACTTTATTGAATACCATACCAATTAGTTTCGTATGTCCAAGAATTAACTACTGTACTTCTCCAAAATGAATTGGTTACCTCCTGTTGGTTCTCCTGCTGAGGTTGCTCATAAAGTTTGGTAGTATAAAGGTTGGGGATTTCGGAGCACTTATTTTCCCATTAACGATAAAGATCAATCGGGCTATTATGCGTGAATTCACTAATATTTCGGCAATTTTTTATATACATCCTAAGTTTGCTTTTTATTATATTTCAAATTATTAACTAAAAGACAAGTGCGCAGAATAAGATCAATTTATACATAGAGATTAAATCTTCTCAACGTCAATTTTGAAGAGCTGCGCAGCATTTTTCCACAGAATTAATTCCTTTTTATCGTCTGCTAATTCTAATTGATCCATAAATTTTAAGTAAGATTTCATATTTGATATTGGCCAATCTGTGCCGTATAATAAATAATTTGGATCTCCGGCATAGGTTATCATTTCTTCAATTTCTTTTTTCATATACCGTTCAAATTTATCTTCAAAATCACCAAGGACTAAGCCAGAAATATCTGCATATACTTCTATTATCATATTTTATATTTTAGCTTGCAGGTAACGGATTTGAATATGGTGCGTGCAGCTTTTCTACTGCTATATTTTCATTTTTGTAAACAAATGGAGAATAGTCAATATAGTTTTCCATTGATTCTTCTGGACTACCATTTAAATTCTTTCTCAAATAGTGTAGAACCCACTTTGCTTCTCCAACTGCATTAGGATGATAATTATTTTTTATTGCTTGTTCTTGTTCATACCACATTCTGACCATGTCCAACGGTGCATCGCAAATAGCAATTGTGCTTGGCTTTAAACCGAAACTTGAATTATTTAAATAACAATATTCACTATAGCGCAAAGCCATAGTGCCACCTAATGACATTCCAGCTAAAAATATTGGCTTATTTTTAAGTTCATATTTTTCTAATACATTTCCTATTAACATGTCAATAATCTTGATATCTTCATCAGTAAATAAAAACTCGATTATCTTTCCTGTACTAACAAAAAGCACAGCCATATTTTTAGCTAAAGCTGGTTCAATTATGTCATACTCATCAATATTTCTTGTTGTATCAGGAGCACTGCCGCTTGGAAAAATAATTGTAGCAATTGGTTTTGATTCAGGAATGTGGAGAGTATATCCTTGTTTAGAAAGAGGAATTGTAATACTATCTGATTCACTTAAAATTTGCTTCCCTGTCAATTGTATATAATGTTCAATAACAATATGTTTATTTTCTTGCAATTTCTTTTGTGTGCAAGAAGTGATAAAAGAGAATGATAGTAGAATTAGAATTAATTTCCTCATATATCCTTTGTTTTTAATGCTGTATAACGTTTGATAGTATGGTGTCGTGCGGGATTTCGAAGCTACTTTACTATCAGCTTACACCGACTTTTTTTACGAGCTACGAACCTTTGAAAACCGCTGAAACCCACATGCACTATACCATGTATTGTGGCTAGTTGTTATTCCTTTTTATCCAAAAATAACTCATTATTTGATCATTATAAAAAAATGTTAAATATATTAGGTTTATAATGTAAACTACTTTATATTTGCATCGAATTTAATTAGTAAACTTAAAAAATGGGAAAAACAAATTTTACACCAGAAGAAAGTCTGTTATTGATCTTAAAGACAATTGAACAGACGAAGAATCGATTTAAGGAAAGCGGCCACATATTTGTATATTGGGGCACTTTAACACTTATCGTATTTGGAAGTCAGCTTATTCTATCACTACTGGAATTATACAAATTTACTATGTGGCCTGTTTATCTTTTTCCACTTAGTGCATTTTATATGATTTACATTTGGATAAGAGAAAAAAAGAAAAATCTGCCCAAAACCTATATCGAAAATGTTTTAGGAAACCTGGGATGGATATTTGGAATGAATCTTATGATAATGGGATTTTTTTGTTCAGATAAACTTGGAGATGCCATGGCCCCGGTATTTATTATTTTATTCGCTTTGTTTATTGTTGTATGCGGCTTGTCCATCAAATTTAAACCACTCATCATTGGCGGTATATTAACGAATTTAATAGGTCTTGGTTCTTTCTTTATTGAAAGAAATTACCATGGTTACAGCATAATGCTAATGGCTGTGGTTGGATTAATAATTCCCGGCATATTACTTAATATTGCAAGAAGAAAAGATCATGTTTAAAGATTTAGATCCAATACTGCATTCACAACTTCGATTATCCATTGTATCGATTTTAATGTCGATACATGAAGCTAATTTTAACTTCATCAAGGATGAAACCAAAGCTACTTCGGGCAATTTAAGCATACAAATAAAGAAACTGCAGGATGTCGGATATATCAAGGTGAGAAAGACCTTTAAGAACAATTATCCAAATACTTCGCTATCCATAACTAAAAAAGGAATTGAAGCATTTGAATCCTATGTGAATAGTCTAAAAAACTATATTAATCCCAAATAAATTTTTTTGATTATTGGTTTATAATATAAACTACTATAAAAATATAAAATAATGAAAAACACAGTATTTATTTTACTGCTTTCCATTCTAATTTTTCTCTTTCCTAGCCTCAATCCTGTTTGGAAATTGCTCAGAGTGAAATAAAAAAAATGGCAGGTAAGGTTTTGTGGTTTAATTATAACCCTTAATTATGCTGAATTATTCTACTGTCCAAATTATCAGATATCCCTACATAAATGTAATTCCTATTTAAGCTATTAATGGCATAAGTATAATACATATCTGAAATCAAAAAAGCCTTTCAAATTTGAAAGGCTTTTAAGTACCCAAGGCCGGGATCGAACCGGCACTCCTGGAAGGAACTGGTTTTTGAGACCAGCGCGTCTACCAATTCCGCCACTTGGGCATTTTTAACGGTGTGCAAAAGTAATAAAAACCCTCTACATCGGTGATAATTGGGAATGTTTTTTATGGGACAATAAGGGTATAGGGGTATAGGGGAGGGGTATAGGGGTATAGGGGTATAGGGAGGGGTATAGGGGTAGGGGTATAGGGGGGGAGGAGTCACACACCTTATACCTTACCCCTTATACGCTTATACCTTTATACCTTTATACCTTTATACCTTTATACCTTTATACCTTTACACCTTTATACCTTTATACCTTTACACCTTTATACCTTTATACCTTTATACCTTTACACCCTTTTACCTTTATACCCCCAAACTCTATTCGGCATTCATTCCTGCCACCATTATCATATCTACAATTTCCTTAACACTGCTACCCATTCTGAGAACATGGGCAGATTTTTTCATGCCTGTTAATATGGGTCCAATTACTTCCAGATTACCCGTTTCCTGCAACAGCTTCTGAGATATATTTGCTGCAGCCAAATTTGGGAAAATAAGCGTGTTCGCCTTTTTGCCACCAAGTTTCGAAAATGGGAAGTTATTCATCATAAGTTCCGTATCTAAAGCTACCGATGCCTGCATTTCGCCATCCACAATTAATTCTGGATAATCTTTATGAAGGATTTCAACAGCTTTACGCTGACACTCTGTGCTTACACTATTAATCGATCCGAAATTTGAAAATGAAAGCATAGCAATGCGTGGTTCGATGTTGAATTTTTTAATTTCCTCGGCTGAAAGAAGAGTAATATCCACTAAATCCTGTTCACAAGGTGTTTGGTTAACAGTACAATCGGCAAGGAAAAGCGGTCCATCCTTTGTGTTGACGATATACATTCCCGACACAATTCTATTGCTTTCTTTTTTACCAATAATTTGTAAAAATGGCTTAATGGAGTCGGGGTAGTTACGTGTGAGTCCTGAGAGCACCGCATCTGCGTAACCGGTTTCTACCAGCATCGGGGCAAAATAGTTCCTGTGAAGCATGGTATCGTGTGCAGAAATCGGAGTCATTCCATTACGCTGCTGCTTTTCAAACAGAATTTTTGCAAATTCTTTTCTTCTTGGTTTTTCTGCATCACTTTTGTTGTCAATAATCTCTATTCCGTTTAACTCTAGCTCATGATCTTTGATCATCTTTCTTATTACTTTTTCATCGCCCAGAAGTACAGGCACAGCAAGCTTTTCGTTCCAAACAATTTCAGCAGCTTTAAGCATATTGTATTGTTGAGCATCGGCAAGTACAACACGTTTTGGTGAATGCTTACAGGCTGATTTCATTTGCATTTTTAGCTTATTACTCAGTCCCATACGTTTTTGTAACTCTTCAATGTAACTATCCCAGTTAGTTATGGGTTTTTTAGCTACACCCGAATCCATAGCAGCTTTAGCAACAGCAGGAGCAACCCTTTCTATAAGTCTTGGATCGGTTGGTTTTGGAATAATGTATTCGCGACCAAAAGTAAGGTTTTGAATATTAAAAGCAATATTAACTTCTTCAGGTATTGGTTCTTTCGCAAGTTGAGCCAAAGCTTTTGATGCAGCAAGTTTCATCTCCTCGTTTATCTCAGTAGCCCTTACATCTAATGCGCCCCGGAAAATAAACGGGAAACCAAGCACATTGTTTATCTGATTGGGAAAATCGGAACGTCCGGTTGCCATAATCATGTCACTACGAATAGCTACAGCTTCATCATATGCTATTTCAGGGGTTGGATTTGCTAGTGCAAAAACAATCGGTTTTGCAGCCATCGAAAGTAGCATCTCCTTCTTCATTACGCCTCCAACTGAAAGCCCAAGAAATACATCGCTGTCCTTAATAGCTTCTGCCAAAGTGCGAACTGGCCTATCGGTTAAGAATTGTTTTTTAGTTTCATTCAGATCCGTACGATCTACATGAAGCACACCACGGCTGTCGAGCATTACAATATTTTCGGGTTTAGCTCCCAATGCTATATACAATCTTGTACATGAAACTGCAGAGGCACCGGCACCGTTAACTACTATTTTTATATCCTCAATATTTTTCCCAACTATTTCAAGAGCATTAAGCAAACCGGCAGAAGTAATTATAGCTGTTCCGTGTTGGTCGTCATGCATTATAGGAATATTAAGCTCTTCCTTGAGCCTTGTTTCAATTTCAAAACACTCAGGAGCTTTTATGTCTTCAAGATTTATGCCCCCAAAAGTTGGCGCAATGGCTTTTACGACAGCAATAAACTTGTCAATATCTTTTTCGTCAACTTCGATATCGAAAACATCGATGTCGGCGAATATTTTAAAAAGCAATCCTTTGCCTTCCATAACCGGTTTGCCGGCTTCCGGTCCAATGTCGCCCAGCCCGAGTACGGCGGTACCATTTGATATAACGGCTACAAGATTTCCTTTCGCAGTATATTTATAAACATCATCCTTGTTTTCATAAATTGCAAGACAGGGATCGGCCACTCCGGGCGAATACGCAAGTGAAAGATCTCTTTGAGTTGAATATGGTTTTGTAGGCACAACTTCAATTTTGCCTGGTCGCCCTAAAGCATGATAGTTTAGTGCATCTTTTCTAAATAACTTATCCATTTTTTTAATATTAATTATGCGGCAAAATTAATACTTCTTATGGTTATTGTTATTTTTTTCACAATAAATATTTTGTTTTTTTCGAGGTTTTTAGAAATGTAATAATCGGAATATATTTACATCAATGGGAGCTGTGATTTTACATCTTTACAAGCTTACCTGAAGAAATCAGATTCTCTCTAAAACTCAGGCGATAAAAATATATTCCTTTAGGAGTTTCAGTATTATTCCAGGAAAAGTGAACATTTCCAGATGTAACGATGTTTTTCTTATTATAAACCATCTTTCCAAATTGGTCAAAGATTTCAACTGATGCTTCCCCAATTTCAACTACATCGAAACTAAATGCTACTGAAGATTTGAATGGGTTTGGAAAAACTCTTACGGATGATTCGATAATATTATTTTGAATACCTACATCATCATAAACAAACATTTGAACAGGGATTGATTTCCCTTCAATATCCTCCCCTTCAATAAGCATAATGCAGTCATAAAAACCTGTATCAAGACTATGGGAATCAAATTGCATAATTATTGAATCTGATTCGCCCTCAAAAACATTTCCATTGTATTGCGATAAAGAAAACCAATCGGGCTGATCGTTAATTATTATTGAATAAAAGAGTGTGTCATTACCTGAATTAGTAATTATCAAGGTATCTGTACCAACATAATTCAATGGTAATTCAATATAAACCGAATCCACGTTTGTAGTAAGTTCCGGAGTGCTAAGCATCAGCATAATGGAGTTATAGATATTAAGCCGACCACCTGAAACTGTAATTCCCATCAGATCGGGAAGTGTATCAACACCATTCAAAATATATTCTTTTATTAAAAGAGCCCCTTGAGATGGATTACTTTTGTAGTTGGCAATAAAAGTCGAATCTGCAGCAGCCATCAACAATGCAGCAGCACCTGTTACATGTGGTGTAGCCATCGATGTACCGGTGCTGGACCGATAGGTATTGTTAAGTCCCAACGACAAAATAGTGGTTCCGGGAGCACCCAGATCGATAGTTGTATCACCATAAGCAGCACTGCTATTGCGCATATCAAATTTTGTGGTGTTGGTTACTGATATCATATAATCAGTAGTAAATGCTGTTGGGACATCACCTACACTGTCAATGTCCCAGTCTCTGTTAGCTGTTGCACCCATGCTTAATATCCCTAGTTGGCCTAAAGAATCGTACATTGCCTCCCAAATTGGAAAATTTTCAGGTTGTCCTTTATCTACACCAAATGAATTATTCTGTGCAACAACAAAGGCTCCTTCTGCCCCATTTGTTTGATCATATCTTTCTCTAACAACAAAAATATATGACAACGCTTCCACAACTATTGATTCGTAAGTAGATGATCCTGCAATGGGCAAGGTTTTCACATTCCAGTTAACTCCAGAAATCCCTACATTATTATTCCCTATTGCACCTGCAATTCCGCAAACATGAACTCCATGAACATTAAGCGGAATATTACCACTATGATTATATGCATTCCAGCCGTCATAATCGTCAACATATCCATTATTATCATCATCTATACTGTTATTCGGAATTTCGTTGTGGTTTTTCCAGAAATCAAGTTCTTCATGATTCAGATCGGTACCACCGTCGACAATCGCAACAACAATAGTGTCGCCCAGGGCGGTTATACCTCCTGTAGTAAAATCCCAGGCTAAAGGAGCATCAATATCGGCGCCGGGTGTGCCACCGGCCTGCCCTGTGTTTAAGAGCGACCACTGATCACCAAAAAGTGAGTCATTTGGTAAAGTTTCGTTTGATTCTCTCAAACTTATATTGTGGTTGTTTTGTACATTAACAACAAACAAATCATCCTTTAACAAACTAATAAGTGTGGAATTTGTTCTTTTTTCTGCATCAAATTCCAGCAAATAAATATTAAACCTCTCTGACAGTGTATGTTTTGTGGAGAGGTTATAATTGGTCAGCACTGCCGGTATTGCTTTTGCGCTTCTCAACTGAACTATAACTTCTCCCGAAATAAAATCTGTATCGGTGGATATTTGGCTTATACTTGTTGAAACATAAAATATGGCCAATAGCAAAAAAAGTGTGTTTTTTATTTTCATGTCATAGTATTTATTACTCCGTAATGACACAAAAATAAACAAAATGGTTGGATTTAAAAAAGACGGAAGTCGGAAGCCCGAAGACGTGATAAATCTTCTGACTTCCCTCTTCTGCCTTCAGTCTTTCTTATTTATCTACCGATTAAAACTTTACGACTGTATCTTGACTCATCCTGTTCAACAGTAACGATGTAAATGCCGGCAGGCAATTCCTTTCTTTCTATCTTATAAACAATTCCGTTGTTTACACTTACATTTTCCTTTTTGAATATTTGAACTCCAATATAATTAACCATAGTTACCTTAACCGGAGTATCATTGGAGGAACTAATATTCAAAGTAAAAATACCATTGTTAGGATTAGGTACGATACTAATAAGCAACTGTTCATCATTGATATTACCAAATCCTACTGTATTATCAACCATAATTGTTAATATTTCAGACGGCTCACTATAACCACAATCGTTATACGCTGTAGCTGAAAGATATGCTTCTCCAAGATAATTAGTATTCCACTGAACTACCGCAAAAGTATCAGCACTAATTAGGATACCCGCATCGGTTGGTTCCAGTGACCATACATATCCGTTAGCTCCAGAGACAGGCTGAACCGCATATTCAGTTTCGGTAACCTTAAATACATCAACATAATCAGGACCTATTGGCATTTCAGGAGCAATTGGGCCACCGAGGTAAGTTAACAACATAGCATCTTCAAACTCACCACCCTCAACATCGATTATAGTTAATGTTAGGGTTACATTTCCGTTAATACTGTCTTGCTGTCCAGGTGAGTAAACAGGCTGAAGTATTGTTTCGGAATCAAAAGTGCCATCACCTGAGGTCAGCCATAGTATACTTGAATAATTGGTTGCAGTACCCATGCATTGATAATCTTCACCCTGACAAATTTCATCATCAGGTCCGGCAAACAGGGTAGTTACAAGCATTGTTGGGAGCTCTATGTAGTCAATCCATGCACAATCAGCACCGGCAACACCGCTGTAATCTTTTTGGTAAACCCATTTAAAAGTACGGTATCCGGGAGTAACCGGGAATTTCTCATGTGTCCAGCTTTCTGAGCCTGACCAGCTCTCAATTTCGACATTATTAATAAAGAATTTCAGCTTATCGAAATTAGGTTCACTGGAAATCTTTTTATAAAATTTAATAGTGTCGTTGGCTAATACATCATACGATATCCTAAGTTCAGAGGTTGCATTGTCGCCAATTGCGCCTGAACGTGCATGATAGTATCCTTCATACGGATAGAGGCTAATAACTTGCCAGGGCAGAGTTCCACCTGCTACCCAATCGTACTTGCTAAAGTCACCGGTTTCCCAATCTTCAAGGAATAACCCAATTTTGGGATAATAAGTCTTGTCAACCGAGTAACCTGCAGCAGAAGCATTAAACAACATTTCTGCAATAATTGCATTAGGTGCATTAGCTGCCACTGTAACATTAAATGTTGGGTAAGAGGCACCAAATAATCCAAGAGCAGAAACTGTTTGAGCACCCGAATTTACTGTAACATACGGATTGTACGGCACAAGAGTACAAAGCACGTTGTATATAGCGCAATGTCCTGTATTAGTAAGGTTGATTTTAATATCGGCTGTTTCACCTGGATCCAGAAGTCCGTTATCATTACCAAATTCAGAGTCATCAATAATCATAACTCCCGGATTAATATTCGGTGCGTTAACGGTTGTATAAAATATACTTGTCCAGGTAGAGTCATTTTCATCACTGGCCAATACTTCAAATTCAAGCTGGTGTTGATCAGGAATCCCATCGCTTACATGAAATTTATATGCAAAATCGCGTGTTACAAAACTATTCATTGCAATGGTGTCGAAATTTTCAAGATCATCAATAAAAGTAACCCATTCATCTGTTGAAAGCGTAACATCAACATTTACAGCATCTTCGCTTCCCAGGTTTTTCATGGTCAGGCTGAATAATATCTCTTCATCAAAATCAGCTTTATTGTTACCGTTACCCAAGCTATCGTTTAATACATGACTTTGGTACATACAATATGGGCCATCAGGAGGAATCACACCCACTTCAACTTCATACCGATAATAATTTTGCATAGTAATAACCAAATCTATGGTTACACCCGGCTCCTGGGGTGTAATTGGTATATCAAGAGGAGTACCGGTACCTTCGGCTAAGCCAATTACATCTTCACCTACTGTAAGGCAAATTATTGATCCGTTGTTGGCCTGTACCGTGAAAAAGTCAAGCCCACTTAATAATATATCATCATGAACTACTGTTAAATCCTGTGGAACTTCGGTGTAGAGATTTGAAAAAGCACCACCATGATGGTGGAAAAGATAATAAGTAACTTCTTTGTTACTTGTATTGTATGGCCATGATGATTGTTGCAGGAAGTATTTTCCGGCAGCGTTACCAAACGAAGGTAGCACGCCTCTGTGTTCAGGAGTAGTTCCATAATCGGGCATAAAATCGGGCCACATATTATCGTAAATTCCCCACGTATATGTGTCGTTTACAAATGAGTATGAAACTTCAGTAGCCGCCGTAATGCCTATACAACCTGAGTTATTCCCATTATAAGTGTATCTGTGAAACTTTTCAGCAAAACACTCTCCTCCAATATTGAATTTACCGGTAAGGCAATTAATTGAGAAAACATATACCAAATCGGAGTTTGTAAGCCCATTGATACTGGTACTATTATAGGCGGGTTCGCCCCAGCCTGTTTCACTACCGTGATCGCGATGCTGGAGAATAAATGCGCCACTGTTGATGTCGTTATTAATACGGGTAGCGTTTCCACCCCAATCAGTAAGATATGTTGGCGAATCCGGTATATAACCAAGTCCGCTGGTGCCAAAATAATTAAGAACGGTAGAAGTATTAGTGGCTGTTGACCAAACTCCATTACTAGGGTTACCGCTATAAATTGCATTTTCTCTTACAGGAGCTTTACCAAGTGAGTTTTCAAAAAATCCGGCAATTACTTCCGAGCAAATCTGGAACCAACGTTCGGTTTGCCAACCCATTGCCGTAATAGGATTATCGTAAAAACCAGGATTTGTAGGTGGCGTCCGCTCGTGATTTAGTACCTTTGTGACCATGGTTTCCAAATGATCAGCATTTTGGGCAGTCATACGGGCCATTACAACGTCGGGCATCATATCATTGTCAACATCAGCATAGTAATTATCCGAAATACAATAGTTATCCCAAATGGGTGATGTAATTGTGTTACCCGAGGTTCCATAATCGGCCATCAGCAAACAGGCGGCGGGAGGAATATCCCATGTATTATAAGCATCGTTAATATAATTTTCAATAGCTGTTGTTGTGTTACCGCCAATTTCAGCAGTAGTTACAACGCGCGTGCTTATCCCTTGTTTGAGTCTGAAAATGCGGATTGAATCAGCCCACGACAGGAAGATTGCATCATCAGGAACAATAATAATGTATTCGCTTCCAACTTCTCTTTGTGCTCTATTTACAACTTTAAGTTCAGGTATTGAAGCTTCATTAATTACAGCATCGCGGATTACAGGATCCCACCACCGGCTTCTTAGCCTGTCTTCACCAAACTGACCATTACCGCCTTCAAACCTTACCTCAATTTCTAAATCTTTATTGATTATAAGTTCTTTGGTAATCGGGTTATACTGAAACGGGCTTATAGCTATTACCACTACATCCATGCCCCTGATCTTCATTGGCTTTGAAATTTCAACTACATTTTCAGGATAGTATGCATTTTTTGAATAAATACTTGGATCCTTTTCATAGGATAGTGGTCCGCTCTCGGTATCCCATGGAATACGTGGTGCAGGAGCAATATTCATATCGTTAACTGCTTCCGTTTGTTTACGGATAATCCTTGTTTTAACTGTAGCCCCCTGTGGAACAGCTATATAACGGCTGTAACCGGGTACATTTGGAGCTCCCTCGGTATTTTGTAATAATACCCCGCTCATAGTAATTGTGCTCATTACCTCCCTGTTAATTACGGTTTCGGTGAGTAAATAATCTTGAACACTAAAGTTTAATGTAATTCCTTGTGGGCTTTGAGTTAGCAATGTTGTGCCCTGCTCACCCCAATTGTTGTTTAAAGTGACTTTTTGTGCTGATAACTGCAATATTGCAGTAATAAACACAAGCATCACAACAGCCTTCATTGAAAAGTTTATAATTCGTTTCATTTTATAAATATTTATTTGGTTTAGATTTGATATTTCAAGCGTTTTCAAATTTCAGCATCAAAATTAATAGTTTTTGTTTAATAATCATTCTAAATTTCTTATTGTCTTTTTTATGACAGTTTTTTTGTTCAGTTGGTTGGATTATGAATTTATATAATTTTGGTGCTTCTAAGATTTATAAACTTTTTTTTCTGAAGTTAAAGATTATTTCAAACAAAAACGAAGAGTACCTTCAAATAAAAAGCAGTGAATTATGTTTATATTCATTTAACAGGAAAATGCTTCACATAACTTAGATATAAAAATAAATTGAATAACACACTTAAAAAACCTCATTGGTTAAAAAGCAAATTACCATCAGGGAAATCATACAGATCGGTAAGGGAGATTGTTGAAAAAAACAAACTTCATACAATATGCACCAGTGGTCATTGCCCAAATATGGACGAATGCTGGGGACGTGGAACTGCTACATTAATGATACTTGGCAACATCTGCACCCGCGCATGTAAATTTTGCAATGTAAAAACAGGAAAGCCATTACCTGTTGATTGGGACGAGCCACAACGTATTGCGAATTCGGTTAAACTGATGAAACTTAAACATTGTGTCCTCACTTCGGTTGATCGTGACGACCTTGATGATCTGGGTGCTGAGATTTGGATAAAAACTGTTAATGAAATAAAAAAACTAAATCCCGGAACAACTATTGAAACTCTTATACCCGACTTTGACGGCAGAAAAGAATTAATAGATAAAGTATGCACTGCCGGACAGGAAGTAGTTTCGCATAATCTGGAAACAGTGAGAAGAATAACTCCGGAGGTTCGAAGCAGAGCAAAATATGATACAAGCCTTAGCACCCTTAAAACTATCGCAGAAACAGGGATTGTAACAAAATCAGGAATTATGGTCGGGCTGGGCGAAACACCCAAAGAAGTTATTGAAACTTTAGCAGATATGCTTAAAGCAGGAGTTGAAGTTGTAACGATTGGGCAATACTTACAGCCCACAAAAAAACATTTGATGGTTAAGGAATACATAACACCGGAACAGTTTGAAGCCTATCGGCAAGCAGGATTAGATATGGGCTTTAGATTTGTTGAAAGCAGTCCGTTGGTAAGATCATCATATCGTGCTGAGAAACACGTATTACGGCAATAACGAAAATCTTAAATTGAACAAGAAAGTTACATATAAAAACATCGGCCTAATCGATTATAAAAAGGCATGGGATCACCAGGAAAGCCTTTTTGATGAAATAGTTTCTCTAAAAGAAAAAACCCGAAAAGCTGAAACAAAGCAACAAACCCCAAATTATTTGTTGTTTTGCGAACATCCTCATGTTTATACAATAGGCAAAAGCGGCAAACAGGAAAATCTTCTGATCGGTGATGAGTTTTTAAAAAGTAAAGGGGCTTCTTTTTACAGGATAAATCGTGGTGGAGACATAACATATCACGGTCCCGGCCAAATTGTAGGATACCCTATTCTTGACCTCGACAATTTTGGGGTTTCCATTAAAAATTACATATACAATCTTGAAGAAGTAATTATTCGCACCTTGCATCATTATGATATTGTAGCTACCCGTTTGGAGGGTGCGACAGGAGTTTGGCTGGATGCCGACAACCCGTTAAAGGCAAGGAAAATATGCGCAATTGGAGTTCGCACCAGCCATTGGGTAAGCATGCATGGGTTTGCTTTAAACATAAATACAAACCTCGATTATTTTGATTATATCGTTCCGTGTGGCATACAAGGCAGGAGCGTAACGAGTTTGAAGCAAGAGCTTGGAAAACATGTTGATATTCTACAGGTTCAAAATGTGTTGAAACAGGAATTCCATATTGTTTTCGGAATGAATATTAGTTAAAACAGAGTGAATTTAAACCCTTAGGTTTCTTTGTGCATTAGAGCTTTCGAGGCATTTTTTATTATTTTTGAATTCTAAAAAAAAGCAACCACATCACTTTAACAATGTAACAATCGAACAATCGAACAATCGAACAATGAAACAATCGAACAATGAAACAATTATATTCACTATCCTAAGCACTTTATTACTTGCCTATTTATGGATTAGAGCATATTCTGTCCCCATTACATTTGATGAAGCGGCTACATTTTTTCATTTTGTTCACAGGGGCGATTTTTGGTTTTTTAATTCACTTCCCGATGCTAACAATCACTTTATTAACTCTTTGTTAACTTATATCAGCTATCACTCTTTTGGTTCATCAAAATTAGCATTACGATTACCTAATTTATTGTCGGCAATTATATTTCTGTATTTTTTATTTCGGATATCTCTATTTATCAGGAGCATGAGCATAAGGTGGATATTCATTCTTTCAATAATGTTTACCCATTACTTCATCGAATTTTTTGCATTGTCGCGCGGATATGGTTTGTCGATGGCTTTCCTGTTCGGCGTACTATATCACCTGATGAAATTCACAACTGAGAAATCAATAAAACAGGTTCTTTATATTTCTATGTTTTTGGTTCTTGCCAACTTCTCAAATTTATCATTGCTTGTGCTGTCAACGGCAATTATTGGCTACCAAATCGCATTGCTATTCTTAACAAATAACAACAGTATTAAGACTAAATTATTTTTGTTCGTAATAATCATTTTATTAGAAATACTGCCTCTTGTATTTGCTGTGTATTACATGTTATATCTAAAAGATCTGGGTTCACTTTACTACGGCGCCAACAGTGGGTTTTGGTCGTTAACGGTTGTATCGCTAATCCTTTTGGCAACAGGAACAAAAGTTGCCATTTTTAAAGTTGGTGTTATTATTTTTGCTGTTTATCTGATTGTTGCCCTTACATTTTTAATCTGGAAAAATAAATTACAAGCATTATCCCGCCCGCTACTTATTATTCCAATACTATTATTTGCAACTATTATTGGCATTGTAATTCTAACTGAAATTTTTGGAGTTAACTACCCCGAAGATCGTGTTGCCATTTACCTCATTCCTTTATTTTTTGGGTCGATAGTAATGGTATCTGATTCACTGATCAGCTCCATAGGGAAAAATTATATAATGATTGTTACATTGCCTTTGTTGTTTTTACCGATTCATTTTTTCGATTCGATTAATCTTCAATATGTAAACGGATATAAAACAGAGGTTGTTCCTGAACGTTTTTATGAAACGGTAGTAAACAATACAAATAACCATGATGAGTTTCCGCCTACAATTGGTGGATACAGAATGCGTATGTTTTGCTGGACGTACATGAATTTCCGAAACGGAGGCACTCAAAATTTAGTCGATTATCAGGGTTACCCCGATGTGCTGTCGGATTACCAGATTGTTGATGCTGATGAACACCCTGAGTGGCTTAATTACTATGATGTTATTGATACTGAAGATGTGTTGGGCCGGCAATTGTTGAAAAGAAAAAGGGAGTCAGATTATGAACTGGTGCGTAGTAACAAAATTGATTCAACTATAGAAATTTCGCAAAACGAGTACTATAATTTAGCGGAATGGAATACCGACACACTCACCGGACAGGCGTTACTAATTAATATTGAACTAAACATTCACTCGCCCGAAGTTCCATTTCATGCCTGGGTGGTAATGCATGTTATTGATGATAACAAAAAGAACATCGAATATAAAAATATTCCATTTGATTGGTTAAGAACAAAGTGGGGAAAAGGAGACAATCGTTTCAAACATAGTTTTTTAACCAGCGAATTACCCGCTAACTCAAGTTTGCTTAAAATCTATATTTGGAATATTGATAAGGGCATATATACAATCGAAGATGCAAAAATTGACTTATTTAAGATAGTACCACCGACAATACATCCAGCGATTTAAACTCACCAATCGCAGGCATGTGTATACTATAATAGGTGATAAGTGTTTCTAAAATTATCTTTCGATTTTTGTTGTTAATATTGAGTTTATCCGAATCTTCAAATTTTGTTTCCTGAATTTTACTGAGAAGCCTTGCCGTTTCTCCGGTAACATAATAAGGGTGAACTGGTAAATTATTGCAAAAACGACCCTCCTGTAAATCAAAAACAGTATGATTTTCTGAGGGTTTCTTCTTCGGATAAAAACCAAGGAACATTGAAAAATGCATCATAAAAACCAGATGAAAATTTACGAAATCCTTGTCAGCCAAATCAAGCCAAACAAGTGCCTTGTGAATCCAATCGAAAAGCTCTTTGTTTTCAGTTTCTTCCTTCAAACATTTATACAATACCTCGTTAATAAAAAACAATAGCGTTCTTTTTATCATATTTTCGGTAATCGATTGGTACGAATACCAAACTGAAACTTCGTTTATACTATGTAATGATTTATTTTCAGAATAAGAGATAACTAATTCAAGCATTGTAAGCGGTTGAAACATTGCAGCTTTGTTTCGTGGCCCTGCTGTTGGTCGGGCAGGTTTTCGACTTCTCAAACCTCGTACAAAAAATGACAGCACACCAAGTTCTTCGGTATATATTTTTACAATAACACCCGAATCTGAATATTTAATTTGCTTTATTACTATACCTTTGGTTTTGAGGAGCATGGTGATGTTTTTCTTCTGCAAATGTATTATTTATAATAACAATCGTTTTTAAGCAAATATTAATAATTTTAATGAATGGTTTTGCTATGAAGAATTTGGTTGTTTACTCAATATCACAAAATCTTCAAAATATATGTACCTTTGAGGTAATTCAATAAAACAGTCTTTGAATTTATGCCATTAAGCCTATGCAAAAAATACTTTTACTCGAAGACAATCCAATTGATGCCGATCTTGTTAGCAGAGAAATAAAAAATCGCTGGCCCAAGGTTGAACTAACAGTAGTTGGTTTTTTGACTGATGCAAGGAAACTGATGCAAAGCATAACCAGTTTTGATATTGCTCTTTTCGATTTAAAATTACCCGATGGCAACGGAATGGAACTTTTGAGCGAATTGCGAAATCAAAAATGTGAAATTCCTATTATTGTATTCACTGCAGAAGGTTCAGAAGAAATTGCAATTGCTGCTTTACAAGCCGGTGCTACAGACTATATTCCAAAAACACCGGGATTTTACAAACGGATTCCTTCTCAAATAGAATTTGCCCTGCAACATTCGCTTACAAACCGAAAACAACTCTCTGTTTTATATGTTGAAAACAACAAAAGCGACATAGATTTAACCTCGATTTATTTTAAGAAAAATGCTCCACAAATTAATTTAACCATCGTTTCATCAGGAGAAGAAGCTTTAAACCTTTTGCCTGAAAATGACGAATCATTATGCAATTTTGATGTACTTCTTCTTGATTACCTTTTACCCGGACTAAACGCGATTGAAATCAGCAAAATAATACGACAGGAACGCCATTTGTCAATTGCCATTGTTATTGTTACCGGACAAGGCAATGAAAAGATTGCCGTTGAAGCACTTAAATTAGGCGTTGACGATTATGTTGTTAAACGCGAAAATTATCTCCTTCGTTTACCCTCAGTTTTATCCAACGCTTTCCGCTATTGGGAATTGGAGCGAAAGCAAAAGGCTTTAATACTAAGCGAAGCGCAGTACCGCATTATATTTGAAGGATCAGATGACGGAATAATGCAGATCGACAAAAACTTATCAGTTTTAAATGTTAATCTCGCTTTTACTGAAATCACAGGTATTTCAAAAGAAACGATAATTGGAAAATCAGCGATTACTCTTGCTAAAAAGTTTGTGAATATTAAACAATTGCCTTTTATTTTAAATCATTTGAAAAATTTAACCATAAAAAATCCATTAAAATACTTTGAACTTTTTTATCAGGATAAAATTCTTGGAATATCTTCAAACAGACAAGAAAACGGACAAAAGATTGCCATTATTCGCGACATCACCGAAAGAAAACAGGCAGAAATCAAGATCATGCAGGCACTGGCAGAAAAAGAAGAACTTCTGAAAGAGATTCATCACCGCGTAAAAAATAACCTGCAGGCACTTCTCTACCTGAGCGAAATGCAATCGGAAAAGATTACAGATCTGTTAAAGAAAGAAACTTTTTATTCCCTTAACCGGCAAATTCGTGCAATGTCTATGGTTCACGATAAACTTTACCAATCGAAAGACCTGGCTAAAATTAATTTTAAAGAGTATCTTAATGATCTTGCTTATAATATATTGGATACTTTTGAAACTTCTTTGGATGTTCAAATACATGTGAAAGCTGATAAAAGTCTTATTGGTTTAAACTTCGCAATTCCTTTCGGACAAACCATCAGTTTCACTATCCCTGTAGGAGAACAAAATAATTAAATATGAAAACCAATTAAAAATCCTGCCATGAAAGAAATTATTAATATATTGTTGATTGAAGATAATCCGGGTGATTTAAGGTTAATCAGTGAGCTTTTAAAAGAAGTAAAATATTTTAATTACCGGTTAAGTAATTGCCTTACACTGCAAGAAGGAATTAAACAAATTCAGAAAGAAATACCGGATGTAATCCTTCTCGATCTGAATCCGCCGGATAGTAAAGGTCAACAAACTTTCGAAATCCTTCATTCAAATTACCCTGATATTCCTATTATATTAGTTAGTGGAATGGAGGATGAGGAGCTTTCCTTATACCTCATTCAACTTGGAGCCCAGGATTTTATCAACAAATCAAATATTGCATCCCGCATCATTGAAAGATCAATTTCGTATTCCCTGGAAAGAAATAAACTGAGAATCTCTTTACAGGAAAGTGAGGAATTCACAAAACGGATTATTGACAGCAGTAGCGACTGCATCAAGGTATTGGATTTAGAAGGGAATTTATTGTCGATGAACGATGGTGGGCAGACCTTATTGGAAATAGATGATTTAAATCCGTACCTAAATAAATCATGGACAGATTTTTGGAAAGGTGATTACCATAAAGCTGCTCTTAAAGCAATTGCAAAGGCAAAAAAAGGAGAATCAGCCATCTTTACAGGCTTTTCCCCGACAGAAAAAGGGACTCCTAAATGGTGGGAGATTATTGTTTCTCCGATTAGTAATGCCCAAGGTAAGATTTATCATTTATTAGCCGTTTCGCGCGATATTACTGAACGCGTTAAGGCAGAGGAAAAAATAAAGCAAGCCGCAATCAATTGGCAGGCTACTTTTAATTCCATTGATGACATTGTGATGTTATTGAAACCTGATCATGAAATCATTGATATAAATGAAGCGGGAATCATAGCTATCGGGAAAAAACGTGAAGAAATAATAGGACAGAAATGCTATAAATTAGTGCATAATACGGATGCTCCAATTAAGGAATGTTCTTGCGTAGGATCATTGAAAACTAAAGAAAAGGCATTAAATGTTGTAACTCAAGATAATTCAACTTTCGAATTGCTCTCATGGCCTGTTCTTGATGAAAAAAATGAAATTAAAGCATTAACTCATATAGTAAAAGATATAACTGCAAAAAAACAAGTCGCAGATGCCCTCAAAAATGCTGAAACAAAGTTTCACACTCTTTTTGATACCACTACAGATGCGATAATGGTTTTAGACACCGTTCATTTTCTAGATTGCAACCCGGCCACATTGAAAATGTTTGGCTGTGCAACAACTGAGGAATTTTGCTCAAAACATCCTGCCGACTTATCTCCTCCCTTTCAACCCGACGGCACTGATTCAATGACACTTGCTAACCAACGCATAACTACAGCGATGGAAACAGGTACCAATATGTTTGAATGGATTCACATGCGGGCAGATACCAAAGAAACTTTTCAGGCAGAGGTCATTTTAAATAAAATGGAATTATATGGAAAGATGGTTCTTCAGGCCACAGTGCGAGATATCACCGAACGAAAACAAGATGAAGAATTATTGAGGCAGAGTGAGTTGAAATATAAACAATTGTTCGATGAAGATCTTACTGGAAATTTCATCGCTTCGGTAGATGGAAAAATTTTACTGTGTAATCTCGCTATGGCAAAGATATTTGGTTTTGATTCGGTTGAAGAAATAAAAAAGATAAATATTTCTTCTCTATATCTGCCTGATGATTCTCGTGAGGAGTTTTTAAATCTGATCAGGAAAGAGAAAAGAGTAATAGAGCAAGAACAGGATTATATTCTTCAGGACGGCAGAGTTGTTTCTGTTATTCAAAATGTGACTGGAGAATTTGACGAAAATGGCGAATTGATTCGTTTGAAAGGGTATATGTTTGATAATACTAAGCGCAAACGTGCAGAACAAATCCAAAAGATATTATACAATATTTCCAAATCAGTTATAACCAGCAATAATCTGGAAGAATTAGTTAATCTGATACGACAAGAGTTGGGAACTATAGTCAATACATCTAATTTTTATATTGCACTTTACGACGATAAAACCGATACATTTTCATTACCCTACCTAATCGACGAAAAAGAAGACTTCACAAGCTTTCCAGCCGGCAAGTCATTAACTAATTATGTGCGAAAAACTCAGAAATCAATACTGGCAAACAAGGAAACAATGAAAGAGATGATAAAAACGAAGGATGTTGAAATGATAGGAACAACTGCTGAAATATGGCTTGGAGTACCGCTTAAAATTGAAGGTAAAGTATCCGGGGTTCTTGCAGTGCAAAGTTATACTAACAAAAATGCATATAATGAATCGGACATGGAAATACTTGAATTTGTTTCTGACCAAATAGGTATTTCAATTGACAGAAAAAAAGCAGAACAGGATTTAATAATGGCTCTTGAAAAAGCACAGGAATCCGACCGTTTAAAATCAGCATTTCTTACAAATATGAGTCATGAAATACGTACACCTATGAACGGCATACTAGGGTTCGCTCAACTGTTAAAAGAACCTGATCTTACTGGAGATCAGCAGGTAGAATACATTAGCATTATCGAAAAAAGTGGAGTACGTTTGCTGAGTACAATACACAACCTTATGGATATTTCAATGATAGAATCAGGTCAGATGAAAGTTTCCATTTCAGATAATGATATAAACAAGCAAACCCTTGACTTGTTTTCGTTTTTCAAACCTGAAGTTGAGGAAAAAGGAATGAGTTTATCTTTAGTTAATTTACTTCCTGCCAAAGAATCCATAATTAAAACCGATGAGGATAAACTTGATTCAATTCTTACAAATCTTATTAAAAATGCAATAAAATATTCCCATAAAGGAGGTATTGAATTTGGTTATGTACTAAAAACGGATTGTGAGCCTTCTGAGTTAGAGTTTTTTGTAAAAGACACAGGCATTGGTATTCCAAAAAACCGGCAAGATGCCATTTTTGATCTCTTTGTTCAGTCTGATATTGAGGATAAAGATGTTTATGAAGGCAACGGACTGGGTTTATCAATTTCAAAAGCCTATGTTGAAATACTTGGTGGAAAAATATGGGTAGAATCAGAAGTTGGAGTTGGCTCACAATTTTATTTTACAATTCCTTATATAACCGATAAAAAAGAAATAACTGAAAGCAAAGAAGAAAAGGTTGAAGTTAAGCCTAAGCATCAGGTTAAGAAACTTAAAATACTTATTGCCGAAGATGAAGAAATATCTGATACGCTTCTTACATTAGTACTAAAAGATGTAAGCAACGAAATCCTTCATGCACAAACCGGGCTGGAAACAATTGAAATTATTCGCAACAATCCCAACATTGATTTAATATTAATGGACATCAAAATGCCAATCGTGAGTGGTTATGAAGCCACACGGCAAATTCGAAAATTTAACAAAGATGTTAAAATCATTGCCCAAACTGCTTATGCTTTGTCAGGCGACCACGAAAAGGCACTTGAAGCAGGCTGTGATGATTATATCACGAAACCAATTGATAATGAATTGCTGATGGAAAAGATTAGTAATTTAGATTATCCTCGTAATTAAATGTTCAGTATTCAATATTCAAAAACAAAAAAAGCCCCGAAATACATCAGAGCTTAGAAATTGTGGTGGTGCCACCCGGGATCGAACCAGGGACACATGGATTTTCAGTCCATTGCTCTACCTACTGAGCTATGGCACCAACAATTTTGGAGGGGCAAATGTACGCAATTTTTCAATTTATCAAAAAAAATCATAAAATTTAACTCCTCGTATTATACCTTAGTCTTACTTTTGTTGTTTTTTAAATTTTTTATTTGAAACTCGTTATTGACATAGGTAACTCTCTTGCTAAACTTGCCGTTTTCAATGGCAATGAGATTATTGATTTTCAGACAATAAACAAAGTAGATGTTGGGGTTCTTAACATAACACTCCTAAATTATCCCCAAATAACTTCCTCAATACTTTCAAGTGTAGCACAACATGATATTCATATTAATGAGTTATTAACGCAGCACGGCTTTTTTATCGAACTAAGCCAAAGCACACCTGTTCCATTTATTAATAAATATAGTACCCCTGATACACTTGGAAAGGACAGGATCGCAATCGCATCAGCAGCAGTGCAAAAATATCCTAATGAAAATGTACTTATTATCGATACGGGAACCAGTATTACTTACGATTTTGTAAACAACAGAAGAGAGTACCTTGGAGGAGGTATAAGCCCGGGGTTAAATATGAGATTCAAAGCATTACATAATTTTACTCACAGATTACCGTTAATTCATATGCCGGATCCCGAAGAAAAAATAAACCTTGTTGGCGATTCAACCGAATCATCAATTTTAACAGGTGTTGTAAATGGGTTAAAGGCCGAAGTTGAATCCACTATTAATCAATATAATTACCTGTATTCACCTTTAAAAGTAGTCATAAGCGGTGGTGATTATAAATATTTTGAAAAATTAGTAAAAAGTAACATCTTTGCATCCCCAAATATTGTTATATGGGGCTTAAAAAATATTCTTGATTTTAATGAGAGTAACTAAAATACATATATTATTGATTTTAACTGTAATGAGCACTGGTATTTATGCTCAAACAGGTATTAATTCACCATATTCACGCTATGGACTCGGGCAGCTTTATGGCGAAAACCTTAACACTGCAACCATGAGTATGGGAGGCCTTTCAATAGGAATTCACGACCCCACTGCTCTTAACCCTGCAAATCCGGCATCGTATGGCTCGTTAGATTCAGCATCATTTTTATTTGAAATTGGTGTTATGGGTAACATAACAAACTTACAAACCACTCAATTATCCGAAAACGGTTATGATGGAACCCTGAGTTATATTTTAGTAGGTTTTCCTATTACCCGTTGGTGGCGGGCCGGTATTGGAGTTATGCCATATAGTAAAATAGGTTATAATGTTGAGGTTACTGCTGAAGTCCCCGATTTTAGTGATGCTGTACATTCTTTTACAGGTAACGGTGGACTAAACCAGGTGTTTTTCGGAAATGGATTTAATCTTACGAAAAACCTGAGGGTAGGTGTTGATGCAACATATCTTTTCGGACAATCTTCAAGGTCGAGTATGATATATTATCCCGATTCTGTTTTTATCTTTGGTACAAAGGTTGAAAGCACTATACATGGAGGAGATTTCATGTTCGATTATGGTCTTCAATACGACCTCAAATTAACCAATACAACTAAGGTTACTTTTGGAATTACTTACGCAAACAAGTTCAATATGAGCGCAAAGCGTACCTACTTATCGAAAACACTTACAGGGGGATTTAATCAGGAAATTGAAAACGTAAAAGACACGATTGAATATATCCCTGACGAAAAAGGTTCAATTGTAGTTCCTCAACGATTAGGGTTAGGCTTAGCTGTAAAAAAGGAAGGCAAGTGGCTTGTTGGTGCTGATTTTGAATGGCAAAATTGGGAGGAATTCAGCGTATTTAATGTTGCCGATACACTTTCAAACTCATGGCGCATAAGTGTTGGAGGAGAGTTTACTCCCACACATTCAACTATTTCATCTTTGTTCAAACGACTTACATACCGTGCTGGTATAAGGTATAATCAATCTTACTTAAACTTCAACGGAACACAAATTAATGAGTTTGGCATAAGTTTTGGAATTGGGTTTCCTATGATGAAGTCGAAAACAGGGATTGATATCGGAATTGAAATCGGCCGAAGAGGAACAACGGATAATAATTTAATCCAGGAAAATTTTGCAAACTTTTTACTGGGGATTTCAATACAGGAACACTGGTTCCACAAACGTAAATACAAATAATAATTAACGAAGAGTAGTTTTATGAAAAAAGCACTAATAATGGCACTAAGCATTGTAATCGGCCTGATGTCGTTTGCTTCACTACCTGATGAAGTGATTAAACCCCAAGATAATGGTTCAAAATACGGAAAAGATAGTGCAACGTGTGTAATGAATATTTCTTTATACAGAGAGTTTTATAAACAATGGAAACAAAGCGGTTACAAAAACAGCTCGTTAAACGATGCGCTTAAATCGTGGAGGTGGGTTTTTAATAACTGCCCGAGATCAACTGAAAACATATATGTTGATGGTGTAAAAATGATTGACTACAAAATTAAAAAAGCGAAAAATCCTTCTGTTAAAGAAAAACTAATTGATTCGTTAATGCTGGTTTACGACCAACGCATACAATATTTCCCACTTCATTATATAACTAAAAAACCACAGGAAGGTACTATTTTGGGGAGAAAAGGTGTTGATTATTATCTATTCGACCCGGCCAAAAATTATTTGGAAGCGTATAATATACTTGGCAGATCAATTGAACTTGATAAAGAAGATGCAAGTGGCCCTGTTTATATATACTACTTCAGGTCGATTACAAAAATGGCTCAAAAAGGAGATATTGATACAGCTGCAGTTGTTGACGCTTATGACATGATTAGTGATTATGTTGATGCAAATATTTTTAAGTATGAAAAAGCAGGTAAAGCAAAAGATGCTGAAGAATACAATAACATTAAAGGGAACATTGAAAATACTTTTGAACCATTTGCAAACTGTAACGATTTGGTTAGAATATATCAAATAAAATATAATTCCAATTCTGAAAATATTGAACTATTAAAGAAAATCACAAAGTTACTCGACAAAAAAAACTGCATTGATTCACCACTTTATTTTAAAGCCACTGTTAGTCTCTACAAACTCGACCCCTCGCCGGAGTCGGCATATTTGATCGGCAAAATGATGCTTAAGGATCAGAAATATAATGAAGCTGTAGCTTATCTTGAGCAAGCATGTAAAATGGAAAATGAAGAGTGGGCATATAAAGCATTAATTTTCCTTGCCGAAGATTACCAATCACTAAATAAATTTGAGAAAGCGAGGGCCACCGCCCTTAAGGCTGCTAAAATGAACCCGTTGGCAGGTAAACCATATATCATTATCGGCGACATGTATGCTGCAAGCGCCAAAGATTGCGGAAACGATGAGCTTACCGAAAAAGTGGCATACTGGGCTGCGGTTGATAAATACAAAAAAGCAAGTTCCGTTGAACCTGATCTTGCCGAATCGATGGCAAATAGAATTAGCTCGTATCAGAAATATTTTCCTTCTACCGAGTTGTTATTTTTTCATAACATAAACGATGGCGACAAATACGAGGTTGGCTGCTGGATTAACGAAAGCACAACAGTAAGACCTGCAAAATAATTATTAGAGAAAAATATATGTTTTCCTATGTGAAAAAAAGCATCATTATGTCATTAATATCGATGATACTTTTTTCATGTGAAAATCCTATTTCGAGAATAATTGAAATAACCCAGGAAGATGATACTATGGCAACCGTTTCTACCTATGACATAGTTTACGAAAGATTCGATTCGGGCTATGTGCAAATTAAAATGGTAAGCCCGCTAATGAAACGGTTTAGTGGTCAAGATCCTTATGACGAATTTCCCCAGGGGTTTGAAATCACGTTTTTCGATAACAGTGGAAAAGAAACATCATTCATAAAAGCAAATTATGGTATTTCGTATGAGAAGCGAAAATTCATGTTAGCACGTAATGATGTTATAGTAAAAAATTTTGAAACCAATGAGAACCTTTACACCGAAAACCTCACCTGGGATCAAAGAAAAAAATTGATAAAATCAAACACTTTTGTTAAATTAATTATGCCCGACAAAACAATTTTTGGCGATAGCATGTGGGCTAATGAATCCTTTACAACCCATGAAATTTATAATGTTAAGGGTGAATTTGAGCTTGAAGACGATACTTTAACCCGCTCGGAATAAAGTGGCTGAAGTTTGGAGTGATTAGAGTTAAAATATTTTACCAAAAAATATAAAATGTTAATCTTTTGTCAGGTAATTAAGAGTTACGGTACTTTTACAATTATAATATGTGTTCTTTCTTTGTGGAAACCTTTGAGACTTCTCCGTGGCTCTTTGTGTAATAACTCTGCCCTCGGGTTTGTAGTTCAAAACTTTAGTCACTCCAAACTTTAGTCACTCCAAGTACTCATTTTATTACTACTTTTGCCACTTTCATAAAACATGAATATTAACGGGCTGATAATAATAATTACGCTACTTCTTTCCGGTTTCTTTTCAGGGATGGAAATTGCATTTGTAAGCTCGAACAGGCTTATCCAGGAACTTGATTTCAAGCGAAAAGTTATTCCTGCTCGCATACTTTCAGCGTTTTATAATAACCCTTCTCGATTTATTGGAGCCCTGCTGCTTGGGAATAATATAGCCCTTGTTATGTACGGTATTGCAACAGCAAATTTACTTGAGCCCGTAATTGTTTATATGCTGCCTGCCTTTTTAGCTTCTGAATATATAATTTTACTAATCCAAACCATTATATCAACTCTGTTAATCCTGGTTGTGGCCGAGTTTATTCCAAAAGTTTTGTTCAGAATAAATCCGAATGCTATACTCAAAGCTTTTGCCATGCCCGTTTGGATATTTTATTATGCCTTTTACCCATTGATATTGCTGTATATTGGTATTTCAGAAATAATTCTTAAGAGTATTTTCAGGATAAAACTGGCAAGCGATTCATATTCATTTAGCGCCATCGATCTTGACGAGTATGTTAAGGGTTCTCTGCGTGGAAATGAAACAAGGGAAGAAATCAACCAGGAAATCCAGATGATTCAAAATGCAATTGAGTTTAAGCATGTTAAGCTCCGCGAATGCATGGTGCCACGTACTGAAATTAAAGCTCTTGAAATTAACAAGGATATAGATGAATTCCGTGAACTGTTGATGGAAACCGGTCACTCCAAAATACTTATTTATGAAGATTCAATCGACCAAATAGTTGGTTACATTCATGTGTTTGATTTGTTTACGAATCCTAAATCAATTATTGATATTATTCGGAAAGTTGATCATTACCCGGAAACAGCCTCAGCTAAAGATCTGTTAAAGAACTTTATTGAAAACCATAGAGGTCTTGCAGTCGTACTCGATGAGTTTGGAGGTACTTCAGGAATTGTTACAATGGAGGATGTTATTGAGGAAATATTTGGCGAAATTGAAGATGAACACGATAAGGATGAAGAAGTGGAGAAACAAATTTCTCAAAACATTTTTATTTTTTCAGCACGTTTGGAAATCGATTATTTAAACGAAAAATATAAATTCGATATACCCGTACTCGATGATTATGAAACACTTGCAGGGTTTATTATCCATAACTACAGTAGCATACCTGCTATCAATCAAAAAATAATTGTAGGGCCATATTTGTTTACTATACTAAAAGCAAACGCTAACCGCCTCATTGAGGTTAAGATGGAAGTTAAGGGTAAATAATAAGTTTGTACTTGTTATCGTTACACCTTTAATCTGCAAGTTATCAAAATATACTTAAACCAGAAATTTTATATAGCTGTTATCCTTCTTGTTTTTGGAATTATATTTGCATAATAATAAAGTTTTTTAATTAGAAAGTAAATCAGGCAATTTTGCTAACAAATAATTCTACCATCAAATTATTAACAAGGCTTTGGTTGTTGTTTATTTGCTTTATTCCGTTAGTTCTAAATGCCGGTGCAAAACATACTATTTTTAATCCACCGCCTGATACATTAATTCAACTCACCGTTGATTCACTTGCACATATACCTGGCGACACATTAATATACTATGATACTATAATTAGCGACACTATAATAACAACAAGTATATCGGGCGATACCGTTATTGATGAAAATTTAGGACGCACCAGAATTAATGCCAAAGTTGAAAGATTTGCCAAAGACTCTATTGTTCAGGATTTCGTCAAAAGAAAAATATACCTGTTTGGAGAGGCTACTATTAACTACGAGGATATAACTCTCAAAGCCAACTACATTGAAGTTGACCTAAACACTAATACTGTTTTTGCTTCTGGCATCAACGATTCTACCGGAAAAACTATAGGATCGCCTGAATTTACACAGGAAGGGCAAACCTTTAAGTCGAAAACCATGACTTACAACTTTGACTCCAAAAGGGGATTGATAACCAGCGTACTAACCGAGGATGGCAATGGATACTTACATGGCGAAACGGTGAAAAAACTCAGTGATAATACTGTTAATATCCTTCATGGCACCTATACAACGTGTAGCCTCGAAGAAAATCCACATTTTGGGTTTAAATTTAAAAAGTCGCGCGTTATCCCCGACTCAAAGATTGTAACCGGACCGGTATACATGGAAATTGAGGGAATGCCGACCCCTTTGGGTCTTCCATTTGGTTTCTTTCCTAATAAAATGGGTCAAACATCAGGAATAGTGATACCAACTTATGGTGAATACACTAATAGAGGGTTTTATCTTGAAAATGGAGGTTATTACTGGGCTATTAACGAATATATGGATGTTGAGCTTCTTGGTGATATATACTCACGAGGAGGATGGGCTGTTAAACCTCGATTCAGATATAAAAAACGATATAAATTTAGTGGTGATATAAGCTTAGGTTATGCAACAAATATTGTAGGCACAAAAGATGCACCCGACTACTCTAAAAGCACTGATTTTAAAATCAGATGGTCGCACAGGCAGGATCCTAAAGCGCGACCAAACAGTACTTTTTCGGCTGATGTTAACATTGTAAGCGGTAACTATGTTAAATACAATGTTGTTTCAACCGAAGACTTTCTGTCAAACGAATTTCAATCGAGTGTTGCATATCAAAAAAATTGGGCCGGTAAATATTTCCTCACACTTAATGCCAGCCATCGCCAAAACACAAAAACACATATTGTGGATGTAAGCCTTCCGGAAATGACTTTTACTGTTAACAGATTTTATCCATTAAAGGGGCTTAGTAATAAAAGACGATTTTATGATGAATTGAGCGTTTCATATACAATGAACGCAAAAAACAATATCAGTACAGCTGATTCCGTTCTTTTCGACATGGTAACGCTTGAGCAAAAAATGCAATATGGAGCCGTTCATAAAGTTCCTGTTAGTTTGCCAATGAAAGTGTTAAAATATTTTACTTTAAGCAATTCTGTAAATTTAACCGACAGAATGTATGGCCTAAGTATCAGGAAATTCTGGGAAAATGACACCACCGTAGTTGGGGGCGATACATTAGCTCCCGGAGTAAGAATAGATACTGTTCCCGGGTTTAGAAATGCATATGATTTTAGTTTTAATACCTCTCTTTCGACGAAACTTTTTGGGATGGTCGCTTTTAAAAAAGGGCCGGTTAGGGCAATAAGACATGTATTAACACCAAGTATTAATTTTTCGTATACACCAGATTTTAGTGATGAAAAATTCGGCTATTACGGAACCTACATTGACGGTAACGATAATGAAGTCACTTATTCACATTTTGAAGGGAGTCTTTACGGATCGCCACCAGGACAACAATCGGGAAGAGTTGGTTTCTCTCTTGGAAATAACCTTGAGATAAAAGTGGCATCAAAAAAAGATACTATTACAGGAGTAAAGAAAATTAAGCTTGTTGAAAGTTTCAGCATCTCAGGCAATTACGACTTGTCGAAGGACTCAATGAATATGTCGATGATAACTATGTCGGGGAGGACAACACTTTGGAAAAATTTTAATGTTCAATATGGTTCAGTATGGGATCCGTATGCCACCGACTCAGCAGGTGTACGTATAAATAAGTATGAGTGGGATGTTAATCGCAGACTGCTCAGGCTCGATAATACTTCATGGCGGTTGAGTTTTGGTTTTAAACTTGCCGACAAAGATTTTAAAAAGAAAGAAAACCCCAAAAATGCCGATGAAAATGAAATGGATGAAATTGAAAATAACCCTGATGATTATGTTGATTGGGCCATCCCCTGGTCGATAAATTTTAATTACAATTTTACCTATACAAATAATCTCGATTATATCAACTTTATGAGAGTCCCACAGGAAACAATTGTTCAAACGCTTTCTTTTTCGGGGCAGGTAAATATTACGCCGAAGTGGAAATTCACGTTTAATTCAGGTTGGGATTTTACGAGCAACAAACTCTCATATACATCAATTAATTTATATCGCGATTTGCATTGCTGGGAAATGCGTTTCAGCTGGATACCACTTGGGGTAAGGCAAAGTTGGAATTTCTCAATAAATGTAAAAGCCTCAATCCTTCAGGATTTAAAACTTAACAAGAAAAAAGATTTCAGAGATTTTTAGGCACTTGAGAAATTAGATTTTGGGAAAAAGACTACATTCCAACAACATTGATCCTTCCTTTAAAAAAATATTGATCGACTAATAAAGTTGCGAGATGAAAGTGTTCTGAAAAAATATTTGAGCTTATTCCTTGTTAATAATCCTGCAAAAACGATTATTACTCACATGTATCTATATAAACTAAAAGAAAACAATGCTGATTATTAGCTATTCGACTTATTAACAATTTTTACAATTTATCATTTGTTAATAAGTTTGTAACTGCCTTATATCTAAGCTATATCTTACTGATTTACTGAAAATAACCATAACTAACAAAAAAATTAAATTGTTAAAAACGTAACCTTTTTTAAACAATGTGGTATAATGTGGTAAATTATGTAAGATTGTGGTAAATAGTTAGTACATTTACGCCATAATTCTGTTTTTTGAATGATCAATGTATTAGGAACATACGAGTGTAAAGTGGATGCCAAGGGAAGACTTATGTTCCCTGTGCAGTACAAAACACAATTAGGTGATGCCCTGAAGCAAGGTATGGTGATCAAACGAAGCATATTTAAAAAGTGTCTGGAGCTTTTCCCTAAAGAACACTGGCAGGAGGAATCGAAGATGGTAAGCCGATTAAATATGTTCAAGAAGAAGAACGCAGAATTTGCAACGAAGTTTATGGCTGGTGTAAAGCCCGTTGATTTGGATGGAACAGGGAGGTTACTCATTCCAAAAGACCTGATATTATACAGCGGAATCACAAAAGAAATTGTACTCACATCAGTCGTAAACCGTATTGAGATCTGGGATAAAGCAGCATATGAAAATGCTGTTGACTATGATCCGGATGACTTTGCCAAGTTGGCAGAAGAAGTTATGGGCGAGTTTGAAACTGAATAAAAAACTATGTATCACAATCCTGTTCTATTGCATGAAAGCATTAAAGGACTTAACATTATCCCAAATGGGAACTATGTTGACGTTACTTTTGGTGGGGGCGGACATTCAAGAGCAATTTTGCAGAAGATTGATAATGGCAGGTTAATAGCTTTTGATCAGGACAGTGACGCATTGAAAAACACCATAAGTGATGACCGCTTCGTTTTAATAAATCACAATTTCCAATTTTTAAAAAACTTCCTAAGGCTTCATAAAGTATCAAAAGTTAATGGTATCCTGGCCGACCTCGGAGTATCTTCCCATCAATTTGACGTGCCCCAGCGGGGGTTTTCAACCCGGTTTAATGCACCATTGGACATGCGAATGAGCACTAACCAGCAAAAATCAGCTGCTGATATCGTAAACACTTATTCCGAAAACGATTTGCAGCAACTATTTAAGGATTATGGTGAGATAAAAAATAGCAAATGTGTTGCTAAAGCTATTATGGAAACCCGCGAATTTAATAACATCAACACAACAGCAGAATTAATTAATTGCATACAGAAATGCTTCCAAAAACATAAAATAAACAAATTTTTAGCACAAGTATTTCAGGCTTTGCGAATAGAAGTAAATGATGAAATGAAGGCATTAAAAATCTTGCTTGGGCAGGCTGATGAATTATTAGTGCCCGGAGGCAGGTTGGTTGTTATTTCATATCACTCGTTAGAAGACAGGATAGTTAAGAACTTCATTAAATCCGGAAATTTTAAGGGTGCAGTTGAAAAAGATTTTTATGGAAACCCCATTATTAGTTTTAAATCAATTACCAGAAAGCCTATAGTGCCGAATGCTAAAGAAATAGAAAATAATAACAGAGCCAGAAGTGCTAAACTTAGAATTGCTGAAAAAATATAACAATGTCACTTAAATCAAATAAAATAATTGATCCCATGGCTGATGCTGACCAAAAGCCCGTCAAAAAAGATGGACTTATGAGTGGCACTGTTAAAGAAATACTGGGCGGTGACTTGATATCGACCGGAACATTCAAATTTTTCAGGTATCTGTTATACTTAGCCTTGCTGGCATTTATATATATCGCGAATAATTATTATGCCGAAAACAACATAAGAAAAATTAATAAACTCCGGCAGGAACTCAAAGAGCTTCGCTATGAATACATTAATGTTAAAACAAATTTGATGGAGATTGAAAAGCAATCGCAAATCGCCAAAAAGCTAGAAAAAAGTGGCATCAAAAAAAACAATCAACCTGTTAAAATATTAGAAGTAAAGTGACCGATATTAAGAAAGACATATTGTGGAGAGTTTATCTGGTATATTTCTGTATACTTATTTTCGGCATGGCTATTATCGGGAAGATAGTTTATATCCAGGTAAAAGAAGGGGTTAAATTAAAAGCAAAAGCACAAACACAGGAATTAAAAGTATTTGATTTAGAAGCCAATCGTGGTAATATTCTCGACAACAAAGGTAGCTTGCTGGCAACATCAGTGCCCATATTCGAAATTCGGTTTGATGTCTCGTCGCCATATATTACGAATGAGCTATTCAGAAGTAAAATAGATTCTATTGCTGAGGGGTTATCCAAAATTATAAACCGTTCACAACGAACCATAAAGAATTCACTGGTTAACGCACGTAATAAAGGAAATCGGTACTTTTTATTAGGCCGGAAAGTAACATATGATCAGCTAAAGCAAATCAGGAAACTTCCTATAATGCGAAACGGGAAGTATAGAGGCGGATTAATAGCTATTCAGAAAACCCGCAGAGCCAGACCTTATAACGAGCTGGCTGCCCGAACCATAGGTTATGTAAATGAAAAAGAAAACTTGTTTGTTGGTCTCGAAGGTGCATACACCGATGTGCTCACTGGGAAAAACGGCAAGCTTGTTATGCGCAGAATAAATCATGGCGATTGGATTCCAATACGCGATGAAAATGAAATTGAACCCAAAGATGGATTGGATATAGTATCAACCATTAACATTCAAATTCAAGATGTTGCTGAACATGCACTTTTGAAACAATTGCTAGCTAACAAAGCATATCAGGGGTGTGTGGTTGTTATGGAAGTTAACACAGGTCATATTGTAGCTATTGCAAACCTGAGATACGACAGCAGCGATACAAAGTACAAAGAAACATATAATTATGCCATTGGCGAAAGCATGGAACCAGGTTCCACATTCAAGTTAGCATCAATAATTGCTGCCCTTGAAGATAATAAAATCAAACTAACCGACAGCCTTTTTACTGGTGAAGGGTATAAAAGGTATTATAACCAGGAGATGAAAGATGTTTATAAAATTGGTAATGGCAGAATAACCGCAAGAGATGCTTTTGAACAATCATCAAATGTTGGCATTTCAACGTTAATTCACGAATCATACAAAGAACATCCTGAGAAATTCATAAACAGGTTGTATGCAATGTCGATAAACGAACCCATGGGGATTAAAATCAAAGGTGAAGGAATTCCTAATATAAAACATCCATCAAACAAACAAACATGGTACGGAACATCATTGCCGTGGATGTCAATTGGTTACGAGTTAACAATCACGCCTTTACAAACACTCACCTACTACAATGCAATAGCCAACAATGGAATTATGGTAAAGCCAATGTTCGTATCAGAAATAAAAGTAGGAGGTACTGTTATTGAAAAATTTAGCACGGAAGTTATCAATCGAAAAATTGTATCACAAAAAACGGTTGACACGGCACGTTCACTTTTAGAAGGAGTAGTTGAGCGCGGAACAGCGAAACGGTTATTTCGCAATAGTCCGTATAAAGTAGCCGGCAAAACCGGAACGGCTCAAATAGCCTCCAACGGAGGTTATAATAAGAACAACTACAATGCTTCTTTTGTTGGCTACTTTCCTGCAGATAACCCAAAGTACTCGGCAATAGTTGTTATTAACAACCCCAGTGCTGGAATATACTATGGAGGAAGCGTTGCTGCACCAGTATTTAAAGAAATTGCTGATAACCTATTTTCCACAATAATTGCTATAGAAACTAAAAATGGTGTTGACAACGATAGTCGCTCCTTACCTGTTCCCCAAAAGCCAGTATGGACAAATGATATTAAATCTATTTACTCTTATCTGGAAATTGATGATGAAATTCAATTTCCCGTAACCGGAGATTGGATCAAGGCTAATTCCAACAAGGGTAATATGGTTTTTGAGGCTGTTGATTATAGTCAAAAAACGGTGCCCAATGTTGTTGGTATGAAAGCAAAAGATGCAGTTTACTTACTTGAAAACAACGGGCTTCAAACTAGTATCTCCGGCAAAGGCAAAGTAGTAAGTCAATCAATTAAGGCAGGGAAAACTGTTTCAGATAATCAGTCGATAAAACTTCAATTAGCAACCTATTAAAATACAAATTTGATAAAACTGCAGGACATATTATATCGTTCCCGAACTTTAGAAATAAAGGGGTCGCTCAATAAAGAGATAACCTCTGTTGCGTTCAACTCACGCATGGTTGTTGATGGATCGCTGTTTGTTGCAGTTGCAGGAACTCAGGTTGATGGACATGATTTTATAAGCAACGCTATTGAACGTGGTGCTATTGCCATTATTTGTAATGTTATGCCACATGAAATAATAGCCAATATAACTTATGTAGTAGTAAATAACAGTTCAGAAGCTCTTGGATATATAGCCTCAAATTATTATGATAACCCTTCCGAAAAGCTCAAAATTATTGGAGTAACCGGCACTAATGGTAAAACTACTATTGTAACCCTATTGTATAATTTGTTCACCGACTTAGGATATAAAACAGGCATGCTATCAACAATTCAGAACAGGGTTAACAAACTTGTAATTGAAACTACACACACAACTCCCGATGCCCTAAAAATTAATGAGTTATTGAGTTTAATGGTTGATGAAGGATGCGAATATGTATTTATGGAAATAAGTTCACATGCGGTGGTTCAACATAGAGTTACAGGAATACAATTTTCAGGAGGAGTTTTTACAAATATTTCCCATGATCATCTTGATTATCATAACACTTTCAAGGAATATATAAGCGCTAAAAAGAAATTCTTCGACCAACTGCCATCCAATGCATTTGCACTCACAAACATTGATGACAAGAACGGAAATGTAATGTTGCAGAACACACGTGCAAAGAAATTCACATATGGAATTAAAAGCATGGCCTCTTTTCAGGGAAAAATTGTTGAGAACGGATTTGAGGGTATGATGATGAAAGTTGATGGAAGTGAAGTCTACTCACTCCTCTCAGGCAAATTTAACGCGTACAACATACTTGCTGTTTATTCCACAGCACAATTACTGAAACAAAACAAAGAAGAAACTCTTGTGAGCATAAGTAAACTCAAAGGTGCCGAAGGAAGGTTCGACATTATCAAATCGGAAAACGGTGTAACTGCAATAATTGATTATGCCCATACCCCCGATGCGCTCGAAAACATTATTGGAACAATAAACTCGATACGTACGCATAACGAGCAATTGATAACAGTTATAGGAGCCGGCGGTAATCGTGATAAAAGTAAGCGCCCAATCATGGCAAAAATAGCCTCAGTATTGAGCAATAGAGTGATTCTTACTTCCGACAACCCAAGAAATGAGGACCCCCTGCAAATTTTAGATGAAATGCGCGAAGGTATCGATCCGGCTAAAAAGAAAATGTTGATGGTAATACCCGACAGAAGAGAAGCAATAACAACAGCTTTTAACATTGCCCGTGCTGGTGATATGATTTTAATTGCCGGTAAAGGGCACGAAAAATATCAGGAGATAAAGGGTGTTAAATATCCTTTTGATGACAAAAAAATAATAGCAGAACTAATGGAAATACACCAATAATATGTTGTACTACTTATTTAAATATTTAGATGAAGCTTTTAATTTACCTGGAGCAGGGGTTTTCGAATACTTGTCGTTCAGAGCTGCACTTGCCATCATTACATCGCTTATTATCAGCCTGTTGTTTGGTAAAAAATGGATATCGTTTTTGAACCGTAAACAGGTTGGCGAAACCATTCGCGATCTTGGATTGGAAGGGCAACTTGAAAAACAGGGCACACCTACAATGGGTGGTTTGATAATTCTCACATCAATATTAGTACCGGTAATTCTTTTTGCAAAGCTGGCTAACATCTATATCCTCCTAATGATATTCACAACAGTTTGGTTGGGAAGCATCGGCTTTTTAGATGACTACATCAAAGTTTTTAAAAAGAAAAAAGATGGATTACGTGGCAAATATAAAGTTGCCGGACAAATTATTCTCGGGTTAATTGTTGGGTTGGTTATGTATTTCAATTCCGGTATCGTTGTTCGTGAAAAAACAAAGCCTGCCTCTGAAATATACACTACCATTGAACAAACAGGGCCAACATCAAAGTTTGTTTACCAACAATTTCAATCAACAAAAACAACAATCCCTTTTGTAAAAAATAATGAGTTTGACTATGCAAGTTTAATCAAATGGTTAGGCCAGGGTTATGAATCATGGGCCTTCTTAATATTTATTCCCATCGTAATATTTATAATAGTTGCAGTATCAAACGGAACAAATTTAACCGATGGCATGGATGGTTTGGCAACCGGCACATCAGCCATAATAGGGTTAACCCTTGGACTGCTGGCTTGGGTTTCGGGTAATATAATTTTTGCCGATTATTTGAATATCATGTATCTCCCAAACGCCGGCGAGCTTACAATATTTATAAGCGCTTTTGTAGGAGCAACCGTAGGATTTTTATGGTACAACACATACCCTGCCCAGGTTTTTATGGGCGACACCGGAAGTCTTGCTCTTGGTGGAATAATTGCCGTTTTTGCAATAATTATCCGTAAGGAACTACTAATACCACTACTATGTGGAATATTTCTGGCTGAAAGTCTTTCGGTAATTATTCAAGTTAGCTATTTCAAACACACACGAAAGAAATATGGTGCAGGCATCAGAATTTTTAAGATGGCGCCACTTCATCATCATTTCCAAAAACTTGGATACCCCGAACCAAAGATTGTGCTACGATTTCTGATTGTTGGGATTTTTCTTGCTGTATTATCAATTATAACACTTAAGCTAAGATAATGAAAAACCACTATGAATACTCATTATCAAATAGTTGTACTTGGTGCTGGCGAGAGCGGGGTTGGTGCTGCATTATTGGCGAAGAAAAAAGGAATCTCTGTTTTTGTTAGTGATAATAACAGGATTCAACAAAAATATATTGACGTTCTTAAACATTCTGAAATTGATTTTGAAGAAGGCGGCCATACAGGGCATCTAATACTTTCGGCCGATGAGGTAATTAAAAGTCCCGGTATCCCGGAAACGGTGCCAATTATTAAGGCTGTTAAAAGCAAAAATATCCCGGTAATTTCCGAGATTGAATTTGCGTCAAGGTATACTTCTGCAAAACTTATATGTATTACGGGGAGCAATGGTAAAACAACTACAACACTACTATTATATCACATATTAAAGACTGGTGGAATTAATGTTGGTATTGCAGGAAACATTGGTGACAGTTTTGCAAAACAGGTTGCTGAAAATAATTTTGATGTATACGTGCTTGAAATTAGTAGCTTCCAATTGGATGGGATGTTTAACTTCAGGGCAAACATAGCTATACTGCTGAATATCACTCCTGATCATCTCGATCGCTACGACAACAACTTTAGTAGTTACGTCGATTCAAAGCTCCGAATAATTCAAAATCAAACATCAGACGACGCTTTCATTTATTGCTTTGACGACCATGTTATATCTGAAAAGCTTAGGCATACAAAGTTGATGGCAAAACAATTCCCGTGCAGCCAAAAGTTTAAGGACATTAAGCAGGGGGCATATCTCGACAAAAATGAAATAATTATAATAGTTGATAATAAAACTCAAATACATATGACATTAGAACAACTAGCATTACAAGGGAAACACAATATCTATAATTCGATGGCAGCAGGTGTTACCGCCAGGCTTATGGATATCAGGAAAGAAACATTAAAACTATGCCTGTCTGATTTCCACAACGTCGCACATCGCCTCGAATATGTGTCGAGTGTGCATGGTATAAGTTTTATTAACGATTCGAAAGCAACCAATATAAATTCAACCTGGTATGCCCTCGAATATTATGACAAGCCGATTGTATGGATTGCAGGCGGTGTAGATAAAGGCAACGATTACATGATGCTTAAGGAGCTCGTAAAAAGCAAAGTAAAAGCCATTGTTTGCCTTGGAATAAACAACAAACCACTACACGATGCTTTTGGCGATGTTGTTGAAACTATAATAGATACGAGATCGGTCAGGCAGGCTGTTAATACTGCTTACGAAATAGCAGGAATTGGTGATGTTGTGCTACTATCGCCATCATGTGCCAGCTTCGACCTTTTTGAAAACTATGAAGATCGTGGAAATCAGTTTAAAACAGCTGTTAAAGAGCTCTAAAAAATGGCTATGTTTTTAAGAAATATCAAGGGAGATAAAGTTATATGGGCAGTTGTCTTTTTATTGTCGATTGTATCATTTCTTGCTGTATACAGTTCAACCGGAACATTAGCTTATAGATATCAGGGAGGTAATACCGAATATTATATGTTTAAGCATGGTTTAATTTTATTTTTCGGATTGGTCCTTATGTATTTGGCTCATCGGGTAAAGTACACTTACTATTCCAGAATTTTTCAAATTGCTTTATATATTGCTGTACCACTGTTATTTATTACATTATTTTTCGGGTTAAACCTCAACGAAGCAAAAAGAGTACTCCCCCTTCCATTTGGTCTTACCTTTCAAACATCCGACCTTGCAAAAATTACTTTAATAATTTACCTGGCAAGGATGCTAACAAAAAAGCAAGGTGAAATTCATGATTTTAAATCAGCGTTTGTTCCTTTAATGTTTCCTGTATTAATTGTTACAGGGCTCATTTTATGGGATAACTTTTCAACAGCAGCATTACTTTTTACAACAAGCCTGGTATTAATATTTATTGGAAGAGTTAAATTTACTTATATCCTTGGGATGCTTGGGATTGGCTTGGTACTATTGGCAATTGTGATAACAGTATTGTACAACCTGCCCGACAGACATCAGGGTCGGTTTGGAACCTGGAAAAACAGAATAACAGACTATGTTGACGGAACCAAAGGCGACAACTATCAGATTGAACAAGCCAAAATAGCTATTGCAACAGGTGGTATTGTGGGCAAAATGCCCGGAAACAGCACTCAGCGAAATTTTCTGCCTCAGCCCTATTCCGATTTTATTTATGCTATAATAATCGAGGAATACGGTCTTGTAGGTGGAATACTAATTGTACTTCTTTACCTGATTTTACTTTTCAGGGCAGTTAAAATAATATCAAAAGCCCCCGGAACATTCGGGTCATTCCTAACTATTGGGGTGGCCTTCAGTTTAGTATTTCAGGCAATGATAAACATGGGAGTATCAGTTGGATTGCTTCCGGTAACAGGGCAACCATTACCTTTAGTAAGCATGGGAGGAACATCAATTTGGTTCACCAGCCTTGCAATAGGAATAATTTTGAGTGTAAGCAAAGAATTAGATAAAAAAGAAACAGATGATACAGACGTAACCGTTTTAACTGCACATGCCTGAGACAATAAAAATATTAATTAGCGGTGGTGGAACAGGTGGTCACATTTTTCCTGCAATAGCCATTGCAAATGCAATTAAAGAGAAATTAACGGATGTTGATATACATTTTGTTGGTGCATTGGGCCGGATGGAAATGGATAAAGTGCCGATGGCGGGCTTCCCCATCACCGGCTTGTGGATAAGTGGCCTTCAGAGAAAGTTAACAACAAAAAACCTCCTGTTCCCAATAAAAGTGATATTGAGTATTTTTAAATCATACCGGATAATTAAAAAGTTTAATCCCAATGTTGTAATCGGAACAGGAGGCTATGCCAGCGGTCCGCTACTTTATGCCGCATCACAAAAAAAAATACCAACATTTATACATGAACAAAACGCGTTTCCGGGAATTACTAATAAAATGTTAGGCAAAAGTGTAAACAAAGTATGTGTTTCATATCCTAATATGGAAAAATACTTTCCAAAAGAAAAAATAATAATTACGGGGAATCCCATCCGTAAAGAAATCCTTAATTTATCACCTACTAAAAAAGAGAGTCTCGATTTCTTTAAATTAGGTCACGTAAAACAAACTCTATTGGTAATTGGAGGCAGCCAGGGAGCAAAACAAATTAATATAGCTGTTGCTGAAAACCTTAACAAACTTTTGAGCTTAAACCTTCAAATAATCTGGCAAACTGGCAACACTTCGAAAGATATTGCACAAAAAGCTGCAAATGGCAACAAACATGTTGTTGTTACAGAATTTATACAAGAAATGGACATGGCTTATGCCGCTTCCGATTTTATAATTTCGAGAGCCGGGGCAATTGCTATTGCCGAAATAATTGCCGCCAAAAAGCCATCAATATTTATTCCTTTGCCAACTGCAGCAGAAGACCATCAAACAAAAAATGCTTTATCTCTTGTTAATGGAAATGCTGCCCTAATGATTAGTGAAAACGATGCGGTATGTAGTTTGACAAGTGTGGTCAGGTCGCTTGTTGAAAATACCGGACTTCAAAAAACAATAATAAATAACTTAGGTGCTTTTAGTTATCCCGATGCAGCTGAAAATATTGCAAATGTTGTATTAAAAATGGCAAATAAAAAATGAATTATCGTAACCAAATAATGTATTTCCTTGGGATTGGCGGTATTGGCATGAGCGCTCTTGCTCGCTGGTTCAAACAACAGGGTGCCCATATTTATGGTTACGACCTGCATAGCAGCCCTTTGACTGATGAGTTAATTAACGAAGGAATGAACATTCATTTCAACGCTGATATTGGCCAGCTGCCCGAAAATATCAGTATTGTGGTTTATACACCCGCTATTCCATCCGACAATATTGAGATTGTTCACCTTAAAAACTTAGGAATCCCGATTATTAAAAGAGCAGAACTTATTGGCAAAATCACTAAAGATTACTTTACAATTGCAGTTGCAGGTACGCATGGCAAAACAAGCATATCGGCTTTAACAGCTCATCTGCTTAAATATGTCGGCATTAATGTTACAGCTTTTGTTGGTGGAATTTGTAAAAATTACAATTCCAATATCATAATTTCCAATTCAACTGAATATCTGGTTGTTGAGGCAGACGAATACGACAGGTCGCTACTCCATATTGAGCCAAATATTGCTGTAATTTCATCAATGGACGAAGATCACCTCGATATATATCAGGATCATGAGGATATAAAAACAACATTTAAAAAGTTTGCACAGAAGCTACCCGAAACCGGAGTGCTGATTCACAATTCAAAACTGGAGTCATTCAATAACATACGTGGAACAAATATAACATATGGTATAAACAATGATGCTTCGATTTTCGCATCTAACATAAATGTTTCATCTGGAAAATTTGTTTTCGATATAGATACTAAAATCGGAAAAATTGATAATGTTGAAATTCAGGTTCCCGGAATTCACAATATTGAAAACACTTTAGCCTCCGTTGCCATTGCCATCGAAATCGGGCTCTCATTAAAAGAAATTAAAACAGGAATTAGCACTTTTAAAGGTGTTGAACGAAGAATGGATTTTAGGATTGTTAACGAGAATATCATTTTTATCGACGACTATGCTCATCATCCCGAAGAAATTAAAGCAACAATATCCGCTGTAAAAAAATTATATCCAGATAAAAAAATAACAGGAATATTTCAGCCACATTTATTCAGCCGAACAAGGGACTTTGCAAAAATGTTTGCGGTAGAATTAAATAAACTTGATGAATTAATATTGATGGAAATCTATCCCGCAAGGGAAAAACCAATTGAGGGTATTACATCAAAAACAATTTTAGATAAAACAAACATAAGCGGTCGGGTAATGGGTTGTGATGAAATATTAGATTATTTATCCAAAAATAATCCGGAAGTACTACTTACAATGGGTGCTGGCGACATAGGATTGCTTGTAAAAAAAATCGAAAATCAAATTTTAATTAATTGAAACGAATAATCCAAATATCACTTTTTTCGATAGCTGTAATAGGGCTGTTAACACTAACCGGGTTTATTGTCAATTTTAATCAGTTATCCAACGTTGCTGAAGTCAGGATTAATATTTATCGAAATGGTGAAACGGGTTTTCTCAATCAAAGTGAAATACTTACGGTAATAAATAGCATTGATAGCCTTTACGGACGCCAGGCAGGCACCAATAAATTAAAAATAAATGAAGTAGAAACAGGCAATATTGAAAATGTTTTGGCAAACAACCCGTACGTCGACATGGCAGATAGTTACCTTACTGTTGATGGAAGTTTATTGATTAATATTAAGGAAAAAGAGCCCATCATCAGAATTTATGACAACGGGAATAAGGGTTTTTACATCGATAATAGAGGTGACATAATTCCAGTAAGCAGGCGATATGCACCCAGGGTAATTATTGCAAACGGCTATATCAATGAGAAGATTACCAATCACAACACCAACATTGCCGATACTGTATACAATAAAAGTATTTTTCGGGAACTGTACGTCCTCACTCAACTAATCAATCAAAATAATTTGCTCAAAGCTCAGATAAACCAGATTTACGTAAACAGCAAAGGTGAATACGACCTAATACCTGAACTCGGCGATCATGTAGTACAGTTTGGCACAATTGAAAATGCTCAAAACAAACTGTGTAATCTTGGTGCTTTTTACAGAAAAACCCTTACATCAAATGATTGGGACAATTACAAAATAATAAACCTTACTTATAAAGATCAAATTGTTTGCACTAAAAAATAATCGAATGGAATCTGAAATCATTGTCGGACTCGACATAGGAACTACTAAAATAGCATGTATAGTAGGCAGGAAAAATGAATATGGTAAGATTGAAATTCTTGGTTACGGAAAAACTGAATCCATCGGCGTTAAACGTGGTGTAGTTGCCAACATCGAAAATACAGTTCAGTCGATACGTAGAGCTGTTCAGCTAGCAGAAGAAAAATCGGGCGTAGCCATAAAATATGTAAATGTTGGAATTGCAGGACAACACATTAAAAGTCATCAGCATCGTGGTAATATAATGCGTGAAGATGATGAAAAAGAAATTACGACTGCGGAGATTGACAGCTTAACGCAGAACATGTATAAACTAAGCATGGCCCCCGGCGAAGAGATAATCGACGTTATTCCACAGGATTACATTATAGATAACGAAAGCGGAATCACTGAGCCTGTTGGTATGTTAGGCCATAATCTTGAAGCTAATTTTCATATTATCATTGGCCAGACGGCATCAGCAAAAAACATCTACAAATGTATTATGAAATCAAATTTGGAGATGATAAATCTTATCTTAGAACCTATTGCATCGGCAGAAGCTGTACTGAGTGAAGAAGAAAAAGAGGCAGGTGTTGTACTAGTTGATATTGGGGGTGGAACAACAGATATCGCTATCTTTCAGGATAAAATTATTCGACATTCGGCTGTAATCCCATTTGGTGGTGACATCGTAACAGAAGATGTTAAAGAAGGCTGTACAATTATCAAAAAGCATGCTGAAGAGCTAAAGGTAAAATTTGGTTCAGCACTTGCCAGTGAAAATCGTGATGATGAAGTAGTTGCGATACCGGGTTTAAGAGGCAGGCCTCCCAAAGAAATCACACTTAAAAATCTGGCCTCGATAATACAGGCCCGAATGGAAGAGATTGTTGAGCAAATCTTTTTTGAAATAAAAAACTCCGGGTTTGAGAAAAAACTAATAGCCGGAATAGTACTAACGGGGGGGGGGGCACAGCTTAAACATATCGACCAGCTAACCGAATTTACAACAGGTATGGCAACTCGTATCGGTTATCCAAACGAACATCTTGCAGTTGATGTTGCTGACGAAATGGCCAGCCCAATGTACGCAACAGGGATTGGTTTGGTAATTGAGGGAATTTCTCGTTTTGACTACGAAAAGAATAAAGAGAACAAAGCTCTTCAAAATGAAGAAAATAAAGATGCGCCAAAACAAAAAGGAAAGAAAAAGCAGCTAAAAAAAGACAAAGACGGTTCCATTGAATCAGGTACTGCAAGATTTCTAAAGTCATTGCGGGATTGGTTTGAAAGCGATACTCCGGAATAATAACTTAAGCTGGATGTTTAAAACATCTCATTTGGTGATTCAAATATACGTGAGTATATATCGTGAGAGTGCCTGAATACAAACAAAAAGAAGCATAATAAATTAACTTTAAATTGTTAAAAACTACTTGCAAGAATTTAAACCAGTACAATTCAATGTTATATTTTTAATTTGTCTAATACAACTATGACTAACATGATTACATTTCAACCAAAACAGCACCCTTCTATAATCAAAGTCCTCGGAGTTGGAGGAGGTGGTTCCAATGCCGTAAACCATATGTTTAAGCAAGGGATAACAGGCGTTGATTTTGCCGTCTGCAACACCGATGTTCAAGCTCTCGAGTCGAGTCCTGTCCCAACAAAAATACAAATAGGTAACAAAGGCGGATTGGGAGCCGGAGCTAATCCTGAGATTGGAAGAACTGCTGCTGAAGATTCTATTGACAAAATAAAAGAGTTATTGGATGATGAAAATACTCAGATGCTTTTCATTACAGCTGGAATGGGAGGAGGCACAGGTACTGGTGCAGCCCCAGTAATTGCAAAGCTGGCACGTGAAATGGGCATTCTTACTGTTGGTATTGTTACTCTTCCTTTCGGTTTTGAAGGCAGAAAAAGAAAACAACAGGCTGAATTAGGTATCAGCAAAATAAAACAATATGTCGACGCATTACTAGTAATCAGTAATGACAAATTACGCGAACAGTTTGGCGATTTAGTATTGGGAGAAGCATTTGCTCAAGCCGACAATGTTCTTACCTCAGCTGCTAAAGGAATTGCTGAACTCATCACTGTAACTGGTTATGTAAATGTTGATTTTGAAGATGTTAGAACGGTTATTAAAGATAGCGGAAAAGCTATTATGGGATCTGCCAAAGCCGAAGGTGAACACCGTGCTGAAAGAGCTATTGAAGCTGCAATGAACTCGCCACTTCTGAATGATAATGAAATTGCCGGTGCTACCGATATTCTTCTGTATATCACCACAGGGGAAGAAGATATAACCATGGATGAAATCACCGAAATTACTGATTATGTCCAAAAGGAAAGTGGAAGTGAAGCGGAAACAATTTGGGGCGTTGGAAAAGATGAATCACTTGGAAAGAAAATAGGCATTACAATTATTGCAACCGGATTTGATAACCCAAAAAATGGAAATCAAACAGAGAGTAAAATTGTTGGAGTTGTGGGTGATAAAAATGAACCTATAAAAAGTACTGTCTCGCCAACGCCTTCTTTATTTGATGGTTCTGATAGTATAGAAATTAAGAAAAATGATTCTGAAAAAGTTTCAACTTTAAATGTTGACCATGAAGATAGTAAAATTGTTCATACGCTAAGTGAAGTTGAGAACAAGGATCAAGAACAGGATGTTACGGCTTTCCAACTTAAGGTTAAGCCCATATCACTTATCAGGCGTTCTGATGAACAGTATTTAAGCATAGGTCATACAGTTTCATCCAAAAAAAGTGAACCAAAAGAAGAAACCAAGCATCAATATGAAACTGATGATGAAATCATGGCTAAAAATGCAGCTGAGAGAGTGAGTAAATTGATGGACCTCAGCATTAATTTAAGAACTCCCGATAAGGTTGTTGAATATGAGAAGGAGCCGGCGTATGTTAGAAAAAACGTTAAACTCGATGATGTTCAGCATTCTTCAGATTCTGCAATTTCCAGATATACTTTAGGTGAAGATTCTAAAAACCAACCTGTTATAAAATCCGATAATTCATTTTTACATGATAATGTAGATTGAAGTACTATCTGTTGCTAATTTATCACAATCGCAACTACACTGATAATATTTTTGAAGTAATTTAATTATTACGTTAAGGCAATAAGCACAAAATTCATCTAACCATAATAATTATATTTGCATATAAATTATGCTAATATGAGTCTTGAAAAAATTATTAACGATGACATTAAGCAGGCAATGATTGCACGCGATAAAAGCAAACTAAATGCATTACGGGCAATAAAAGCTGCGCTACTGCTCGAAAAAACAGGTGCTGGTATAGGTGGTGCTGAAGTGCCTGAAAGTGTAGAGCTCAAGCTACTTCAAAAGTTGGTGAAGCAACGTAAAGAATCAGCCATTATTTACAAAGAACAAAACCGTACAGATCTTGCTGATGAAGAAGAGTTTCAAGCTTCAATAATTGAAAAATACTTACCCGAGCAGCTTAGTATTGAAGAAATATCAGAAATTATCAAAAAAATAATAGGCGATACCGGGGCCTCCACAATGAAAGATATGGGACGTGTTATGGGTACAGCTTCAATGCAACTTGCCGGAAAAGCCGACAATAAAACGGTTTCAGGTATTGTGAAAGAGCTTCTTTCGTAGTAAAATTATACATTTTTGGGCTTTAATCATAATCCTAAAATTTGATATTTTTCTTGTAACACAAATTAAAAGTAGCAAGCTACTTAATTCTTTTTACTCTTAACACAAGACAGTATTTTTTTAGTTCTCCCATTTAAATTGATTTATGAACAATCATACGCAATCTAACAATCACACAACGGCATTCATCAACCTTACATTTCTATTTTTTATGTGGGGCTTCATGACCGTACTCAACGATATTCTCATTCCATATTTGCGACAGGCATTTGATTTAACATATACAAAGGCAATGCTTGTACAGTTTGCTTTTTTTATGTCATATTTTGCAGGATCATTGGCTTATTTTTTCTTTTCAGGTTTAAAAGGCGACCCTATTAATAGTATAGGTTATAAAAAAGGTATTATTATTGGGTTAATTATATCAGGAATTGGCGCATTATTGTTTTATCCGGCAGCCCAATATCATTTTTATGGATTTTTTCTGTCGGCTTTGTTTGTTATGGGTCTGGGATTTACAATACTACAAATAGCTGCAAACCCTTATATTGCTATACTGGGGGGACAAAAATCTGCCTCATCACGATTAAATCTTGCACAAGGATTTAATTCACTTGGTACTACAATAGCGCCAGTTTTAGGAGGATATTTAATATTCACTTTCTTCGATAACTCAGCGGGATTAGATGCTGTTAAATTACCTTATCTGTTCTTTGCGATTATTTTCTTTTTAATGGCAATCGCTATTAAATTAACACCACTGCCAAGGTTTACTAACCCCGATGTGGTTAATCGAGGTTTCGGTGCACTAAAATACCGCCAGCTGGTTTTCGGGATGATTGCCATTTTTATGTATGTTGGTGGAGAGGTTAGTATCGGTAGTATGTTAATAAGCTACCTAAGTCTTCCGGAAATCGCGGGTCTTGATGAATCAGATGCAAGTATATATGTTTCAATATATTGGGGAGGTCAAATGATTGGGCGGTTTCTTGGTGCTGTTTCGCTGAGTAGCACAAAAAAGTCTATGAAATTTATAATAATGCCCTCCATTTCAGCTTTGGCTTTCGTAATTATTGGATTAACTACCGGTTTTGAATCGGCTATTATCTACTTGATTTTCCTAATAATTAACCTGATTGGTTTTTTTATCGGTAGTTCAATGCCCCACCGAACTCTTTACATATTTGCTTTTATCAATCTTGTTTTTCTTATTGTTGCCCTTTCAACCACGGGTGAAATTGCTATATGGACAATAATTGGAATCGGATTATTTAATTCTATTATGTGGTCAAACATCTTTACTCTGGCAATTTCCGGATTAGGAAAACACACAAGTCAGGGATCATCATTACTTGTGATGATGATACTTGGAGGAGCTCTACTTCCCCTTTTGATGGGGCTTGTTGCCGACAGTTTTGGAGTTCACATGTCGTTTATAATCCCTGTTTTCAGTTACATCTATATTGCTTTCTATGGGATTTCAGGTTATAAACCAAAGAAAATTGTTTAACTTGCATTGCTTTTCTTTCACTTAACCAGTTATTTACCTTGAAATATGATTAACAGAAGAAAATTTATTGAAAAAGTTGCTGCTGCCGGTGCTTTAAGTTTAATCCCCAATATTATTTCGGCACGAAACGTAACTGCTTTACAACAATCAGAAACCAATAATATTCCTGTAATTATTTCTACCTGGAACCACGGTATTGAAGCTAATGAAGCTGCACTGAACGTGCTGAAACAAGGCGGAAGCATTGTAGATGCTGTTGAGCAGGGCGTTTGGGTACCTGAATCCGATCCTGAAAATATGAGTGTAGGGCTTGGTGGTTTTCCCGACAGAGACGGCCATGTTACACTTGATGCTTCGATAATGGGCCCGGATGGCAACGCAGGATCAGTTTGCTTTTTAGAACATATTGTACATCCCATTTCAGTTGCACGACTTGTAATGGACAGTACTCCTCATGTTATGTTATCAGGCGAAGGTGCATTGCAGTTTGCTCTCGTAAATGGATTTGAAATGCAAAACCTTCTAACTCCGGAAGCAAAAAAATGGTGGAAAGAAGAATTGAACAAATCTAAATACAATCCTAAACCAAACTGGGAAAATGAACCAAATGAGCATCACGACACCATTGGTTTGCTCGCAGTTGATTCAAATGGAGATATTGCAGGAGCATGTACAACAAGCGGCTTGGGTTTTAAAATGAGGGGCAGAGTGGGTGATTCACCTATCATAGGTGCCGGACTTTTTGTTGATAATGATGTTGGAGCAGCTACAGCTACCGGTCTGGGCGAAATGGTGATGAAAACCTTAGGATCGTTTTTAGTTGTTGAATTTATGAGAAACGGCAAAACACCACAACAAGCTGTTGAAGAAGCAATTAAGCGTATTATTAATAAAGTCCCCGATCACAAAAAATATCAGGTTGGTTTTATTGCTGTTAACAAACAAGGACAAACAGGTGCTTTTAGCATATTACCGGGATTTAATTATGCGCTTTGCCAAAATGGGCAGAATATTCTAATCGACAGTAATTCATATTATCCCCAACAAAGATAAATATTGGCGAATAAGAAATTATAGTTTGAAAATTTCAGCGGCTTTTAACGCCAAGGCTGTATTTTTTTACCTTTGTCGCTAATGCAAAACACTCTTAAATGAGTCAAACTCTACATGATAGTATTTCATTCGACGGGCAAAATATTTGTGTTATTATTCCTACTTACAATAACGCAACTACAATTGAACATGTTATTCACGGGGTTCTTGTATTTACCACAAATATTATTGTTGTAGATGATGGTTCAACAGATGAAACATCATTGGTGTTAAAAAAATTTACAACTATTGATGTTATAGGATATGAAAAAAACATCGGAAAAGGATGGGCAATTCGCAAGGGTTTCGAAAAGGCTTTATCCGATGGTTTTAATTATGCAATAACTATTGATTCTGATGGACAGCATTATCCGGATGACCTACCTGTTTTTATTGATGAGCTTAAAAAAAATCCAGATTCATTAATTGTTGGGGCGAGAAATATCAGCGCAGAAGGAATGCCATCAAAAAATACTTTTGCCAATAAATTTTCGAATTTTTGGTTCTGGGCTGAAACAAATATAAAACTGCCCGATACACAATCAGGGTTCAGATTATACCCGATTAAACTATATAAAAACACTAAATTCTTCACACGTAAATATGAATTTGAACTTGAGGTGCTTGTTAGGTCGGCATGGAGTGATATTAAGATAATCCCTGTCTCTATAAATGTGTACTATCCTCCTGAATATGAACGCGTAACACATTTTCGCCCCTTTCCCGATTTTACACGAATTAGTATTCTTAATACTATTTTTGTGCTTATTACATTTTTGTATATAGTACCGATAAAGGCATTTAGATATCTTGCAAATAACAAATTTACAAAAGTCATTAAGGAGCAAATAATGTTACACAACGAAAACCCGGCAAAAATTTCTATTGGTATTGGCTTTGGGGTTTTTATGGGTATCACTCCAATTTGGGGCTTTCAAATGATTGCATCCGCATTATTAGCTCATTTTTTAAAACTCAATAAAATAATTGTTGTAGCATTCTCCAATATAAGCTTGCCTCCTGCGATTCCATTAATTATTTATTTCAGCTACAAATTAGGCGGGTTGGTAATGGATAACCCCCGTGAATTTACTTCTGAAACATTACATTATTTTAAGGATCAAATAATGCATGGGGGTTTTTATAATGCACTTAACCAATTTGGATACAGCATACTACAATATATTATTGGTAGTATATTGTTGGGATTGGTAATGGGATTTAGTGCAACTGCTATATCATACTTAGTTATAAAATTAACCAAAAAAAGAAAAGCGTTTTGATTGATCAATTTGTTGTCGGGTTATTGAGTTAACAGGTTACGTTATCTAAACAACTTAACAACTTGACAATATGATAACATGACAACAATGACAATTTGGCAACCTGCCTTACCGGCAAGCAGGCAATGATAAAAACTAATTCCAAATGAGCACACTGTTTTTGGCCATATATAATCAGATTGCAAATCACAGAGTGATCTCGTTATTTATATTGGTTATACTGATATCAGTAAGTGGATGGTTTGCAAGCCAACTTAAACTTTCGGAAGACATTTCAAAAATATTGCCCGATACTGAAAAAATTAACAACATGAATTTTGTTTACTCAAATTCAAAATTCCTTGATAAAGTCGTTTTTAATATAAGTATTATCGACACTACAATCATTAATCCTGATCTGCTAGCTGAGTTTGCGGATAAATTTACTGACTCCCTTAATTCAAGTTTTATTCCCGGGCTAATTCAGTCCATCGACTTTGCTCCTGATCAAACAGAAATGTTAGAAATTTACAACACTATTTATAATAACCTGCCGATTTTTTTATCAGAAGAGGATTACAAAATTATTGATACAATTATTTCGACACCTAACATACACAATACAATCGCATCAAATTATTCCAATTTAATGTCGCCTGTTTCGTTTGTCACTAAAAAACTGATTGCCCAAGACCCGCTGCATCTAACACCCATAGCATTACAAAAATTCAGCGCATTTAACTTTGATAATGACTTTCAAACTTACAATAAGTATTTTATTTCGAACGACCATTGCAATCTTATACTTTTAGTAACGCCTGCTTCAACTAATAAAACATCTAATAATAACTTATTGTTTAACGGTATTGATAATATTATAGAAGACCTGTCAATAAATAAATTCAAAAATATTAGAGTAGATTATTTTGGCAATGCCGTTGTTGCACTTGGAAATGCTAATCAAATAAAAAAGGACATTATTGTTACTGTTACTCTCGCGTTGTTGGTACTAATAATTGTTATTACGCTATTTTTCAGAAGTAAACGAACTTTCATAATAGTTTTTCTACCTGTTGTATTCGGAGCGTTGGTTTCGCTGGCAATGCTTTTCATACTAAAAAAAGAAGTTTCAGCAATATCACTGGGTATTGGATCGGTATTATTAGGAATATCTGTTGATTATGCTTTACATATTTATTCACATTTCAGGCAATATGGATCGCGCAAATTAATTTTTAAAAACCTCTCAACACCGGTAATATTAAGCAGTATAACAACTGCATCAGCTTTTTTATCATTGTATTTTGTAAACTCGGAAGCCTTAAACGACCTCGGCCTTTTTGCAGCTATAAGCATCCTGAGTGCTGCTGTGTTTTCGCTTATAGTCCTTCCACATTTTATCGGCACAAATAAAGAAAAAACATCAAAATACTATACCAGCTGGATTGATAAACTCGCAGCTTATAGGTTTTCGGATAATGCCTATCTAAAATCAGGGATTATTCTGGCTACTATTGTGCTTCTAATCGCCGCTCAACACGTTAGTTTTGATGCCGATATGATGAAAAGCAATTATATGAGCGACAAATTAAAACAAGTTGAACAGAGACTTAACGCCGTAACCAATCTTAGTAAAAAAACAATTTACATTGTTTCGCATGGTAAAGATTTAAATGAAGCAATTGAGAATAACACAAAAGCCTCAAACATCATAAACAAACTCAAAAGCGACCAAACGATACAAAATTCATCAGTAATAAATAATATTTTCCCATCGCAAAGCCAACAACTTGCTGCTATTAACCGATGGAATGAGTATTGGGATAAAAACAGAAACAGAATTATTGACGATATTAGTATCGCAGCATATAAAACCGGATTTAGCGAACGTGCGTTTAGCGGTTTTAGCACCTGGTTAAATAATGATTTTAGCACAATTTCGCCGAACAGCGCAGGAATTATACAACAACTGATTTTAGATAAGTTCATTATTCAAACTGATACTTTGTCGGCGGTAATAAATGTGATAAAAGTTAATAGTTCCGATGAAGATATTAATAAAGTGTATAATGCATTCAGTAATGAGAAAACCTCATGGATTATCGACAAGCGATTGATTACAAGTGAGTTTATCACTATTCTAAAAGACAATTTCAATAAGCTGATAATTATTTCGCTTTCCTTTGTTTTTGTTATTCTGCTTATTGCCTACGGAAGGATTGAACTAACAATTATCACTATGATTCCCATGATATTCAGTTGGATATGGACAGTTGGAATAATGGGGTTATTTGGCATCGAATTTAATATTTTCAATGTAATTATTCTCACCTTTATTTTCGGGCTCGGTATTGATTACAGCATATTTATAATGCGCGGATTACTAATTGAATACAAATACGGCATCCATGATATCAGTTCATATAAAGTATCTGTAATATTGTCGGGAATTACAACATTGCTGGGAATTGGGGTGTTAATTTTTGCCGATCACCCAGCCTTAAGGTCGATTGCCACAATGTCGATAATTGGGATATTATCGGTTATTTTTATCACATTTACACTTCTTCCGGCTATTTTTAAGTGGCTTGTCAGATATAAAATGGGGCTTAGAAATCGGCCGGTTACTCTTCTCGATTTCATTTTTTCGCTATGGGCATTGTTTGTTTTTGTGAGTGGCTCATTATTTCTATCGGTATTCTCACTATTACTTAAAATTACACCACTGCGCAAAACTGCTAAAAAAATCATCATTCACAAGCTCTTCAGGTACCTTACCTGGTTTATGATCTACATGAATTTTCTCTCCAAAAAACCTATTTTAAACCCTGATAATGAAGATTATAAAAACCCCGCCATAATAATTACTAATCATCAGTCGCATATTGATTTAATGCTGATGTTGTTGTTAAACTACAGGGTAGTTGTATTATCCAGCAGAAAAAACATCACAAATTTTATTTATGGCGTAGCAATAAGGTATGCTGGTTTTATTGAAGTTGATAGCAGCTATGAGGTTATAGTTGATAAAGTAAAAGCCCAAACCGACATGGGTTATTCGGTAGTTATTTTCCCTGAAGGACATCGTTCGGATACAGGTATATTAAGGCGATTTCATAAAGGAGCTTTTTATCTGGCAAATGAGCTAAATCTAGATATTCTTCCTATCATTATTTACGGACAAAAAGAATTGTTGAAGAAAAGTGAGTTCATCTTAAAAAGAGGTAAGCTGATCACAAAGTTTCTGCCACGCATAGCATTATCAGATGGTGATTATGGCAATACCCTTCGCGAACAAACAAAAAACGTTAAAAAATACTTTGGACTGGAATACAACAAAGTAGCGAAAATGCTCGAAACACCAGATTATTACAGCGATTTCATTAAAAAAAACTATCTGTACAAAGGGCCTGTTCTGGAATGGTATACACGCATTAAGCTGAAACTTGAACAAAACTACAATATTTTTAACGAAATAATTCCTGAAAAATGCAAAATTACCGAACTAGGATGTGGTTACGGTTATCTTGCATATATGCTAAACCTTGTTTCTGCCAATAGGCGAATTATCGGTATTGACTATGATGCGGACAAAATTAATGTTGCCACACATTGTGCAATTAAAAATGACAATGTTAACTTTATAGCGGCAGATATATGTGAAATTGAACCCGACTGCTCAGATGTTTTTATCCTTAATGATGTATTGCATTATATGCCAAAACATTTTCAGATTATGGTTATTGAGTCGTGTATTGAAAAATTAAATCCAGGCGGATTGATTATAATTCGCGATGCCGATAAAGACTTGGGCAAACGACATTTGGGGACAAGGATAACAGAATTGTTTTCAACGGGTTTGGGCTTTAATAAAACTAAATTTGAACTGGAGTTTGTTTCACGATCTATGATTGAAGATATCTCAGAGAAACACAATCTAAGCATACGGATTATTGATAATACTAAACTGACTTCAAATTTGATTTACATGTTATCTTTGCCTTAGTATGAATAAATTAAAAATGTTAAATGGATAAACAATACGATATAATTATTATTGGCAGCGGTCTTGGCGGATTACAATGTGGAGTAATCCTGAGCCGGAAAGGTTACAAAGTGTTAGTGCTTGAGAAAAATAAACAGATAGGCGGTTCGTTGCAAACATTTAAGCGCAATGGCTGTACTTTCAGTACCGGGATTCACTACATAGGCAGTCTTGATGAAGGTCAAACACTAAATAAAATATTTAAATATTTCAAACTGTTTGACGGAATAGAATATAAGAGGCTTAATTCTGACGGATTCGACATTTTTAATATTGATGGAACTGAATACCATTTTCCTATTGGTTTCAGTAATTTCAAAAAACAGATGTATGATTATTTTCCAAGTGAAAAAGATGCTATCGACAAATATGTTGCCGAAATTAAAAATACTGTTAATAATCAGGATATTTATTTATTAAAAAATGCCGAAAATGGGTCAAGTGCTATTGGTAAACACTTAAGCATGAATGCATGGGACTACATTAATTCAATAACAAAAAACACACGACTACAGCAAGTGCTTAGTGCTCTTAATTTTGTTTATGCAGGAGTTAAGGAAAAATCTCCTTTCTATATTCATGCTCTTATCAATAATCATTTTATTACCAGCTCATACCGCATTGTTGGTAATACAGGACTGATAGCAAAAAAACTAAAAGACGAAATTATTGAAAACGGCGGTGATGTTCATACAAATAAAAAGGTTGTAAATCTTGTTATAAATAATAATAAGATAAGTTCAGTTGAAACCAAAGACCATAATAAATATTTTGCCAACAACATTATTTCTGATGTTCACCCGGCCACAACAATGGACATGATTGGTGAAGGGTTGATTAAAAAATCTTTCAGAAAAAGAATGAAAAACAAGGAAAATACCATGTCAGCATTTGGAGTGCATATTAGCCTTAAAAAAAATTCTCTTAAATATATAAATGCAAATTACAACTACTATAAAAGGGATGACGTTTGGTACGCATCATATTATGATGAAAAATTGTGGCCCGAGCATTATTTTCTGCACTGCGGAATTCCGGAAAAAGAAAGTGAATATACAAACTGTATTGGATTGCTTACCCACATGAAATTTGAAGAAGTTGCCCGTTGGGAGGAACTACCGGTTAACAAGCGGGGAGATGATTATGAGGAGTTTAAAAACAAGAAAGCAAAGATGTTAATAGAACTGGCCACGAAAAATTTTCCACAACTTCGAAACAATATAGTTGGTTTTAATGTATCTACACCGCTTACATATCGCGATTATCTGGGAACGCCAATGGGCTCGTTATACGGAACTCTACATAATTTCAAAAACCCTGCGGATTCGTATATTTCGCCACGTACTAAAATTAGCAACCTGTTTTTTACTGGTCAAAACATAAACCTACATGGAATGCTTGGCGTTAGCGTTAGCTCAATATTAACTTGTGGTGAATTTGTTGGTGTTAACAAAATACTAAAAGAAATAAATGGGCAAGCATAATATACCGCGAAGAGGGAGAAGATTGCGAAGGTTACGTAATACTGCTATAGTAATTGTGTTAATATTAACCACTCTAATTGTTTTTTTCAATATTAAAACAAAAATATCACCACCCGAAGTTACAGATTTAACAATATTGCAGATTGTACGTGAGAATCCCGCCCCTGATTTCTATAAAATTGGCAGTAGCTGGCTCCGTAAAAATAAATTCGGACTATGGGAAATGTACCTGGAAGGCAGCCCTTTTGAAATTGGTGTAATAAATGGAAAACTAACTAAGGAGCTAATTAAAATTCAGGAGGATGCTTTTGTTGAACAGATTAACACGCTCATCCCTTCGAAATTATATCTTAAGTTTTTGAAATATACTATTGCGTGGTTTAACCGTGATATCGATGAATACATTCCTGATGAATACTTAAAAGAAATTTATGGCGTATCGTTTAGTGCTTCTGATGGTTATGATTATATAGGGAATAACTATGAGCGGATGTTGAATTATCACGGTGCCCACGATATAGGCCATGCACTTCAAAACCTTGCGTTAGTTGGCTGTACGTCGTTTGCAACTAATCTGAATACAGATGATAGTACATTGATCATTGGTCGTAATTTTGATTTCTACATAAACGAAGCATTTGCTGAAAACAAGATTGTAGCATTTGTTAATCCTGACCTAGGCCACAGGTTCATGTATGTAACATGGGCGAGCATGATTGGAGTTGTGTCGGGAATGAATGAACAGGGATTAACTGTTACTATTAACGCTACTAAATCGGACTTCTCTTCAAAAGCAACTATGCCAGTTTCATTGTTGGCACGCGAAATACTACAATACGCCGGTAATATCGAAGAAGCTGTCAGTATTGCTGAAAAACGTCAAACTTTTGTTTCCGAGTCGATTATGGTTGGGTCGGTAGCTGATAATAACACAATAATTATTGAAAAATCTCCATCAAAACTTGGTGTTCATCAGACTGATAGCAGCTATCTAACATGCTCCAATCACTTCCAAAGTGAGGTTTTTAGAAATGATTCTGATAATTTGAAGAATATTGAAGAATCGGCTTCAAAATATCGTCAACAACGTTGCGAACAACTGATTCATGAAAAGCAAAAACTCAATTATACAGATGTTGCTGACATTCTTCGCAATTACAAGGGCTTAAACGATGTTAATATCGGTATTGGGAACGAAAAAACCATGGCCCAAATGATATCTCATCATAGTATTATTTTTCTTCCACAAAAACTTAACACATGGGTGTCAACTACTCCATACCAACTTGGTGAATACCTGATGTATAATTTGAACGATGTATGGAGCAAAACAAATTTCACATGTTCAAATACAATACTTTACGACACATCATTAACAATACAGCCCTCCCCTTTTTTGTATAGTATTGGCTACAATAAATTCAATGAATTTAAGAAATTACGAAAAGAGCTAAAAAAGCATATCAGCTACAAAACACGTTTAATAAATGAAGATGAATTCATTGCAAAGTTTATTAACTGTAATATTGAGTATTATCAGGGGTATGTTCTGGCAGCTGATTATTATTATATCCAAAACGAAAAACAAAAAGCTTTATCATTTTACAAGGATGCGTTAATAAAAGAATTTGAGAATACATCAACAAAGGGATTAGTTGAGGAGAGAATCAATAATATTGAATTGGAAATTAAATAGATTGTAAATAATCAGTATCAACAATAGCAAATAGTTTTTTCAATTATTTTTACAATAATATATTATTTTTCTCCATAGTGCCCCTTTGTGCCGTACTTGGTGTTCCTTAGTGGAAAAAAAACCCACAAAGCACAAAGGTATTTCACAAATAACACAAAGGAAAAATTGTTTATACAAACTATATTGTTACTAGGATTTCGTTACACTGATTAGTTACAAATTTTTAAATTAGCAAACGTTTTAAGATATTGAAATTTAGCGCATTGTAATTTATTTGTCATTTGTCATTTGAAATTTATGATTTCTTTGTTTAACGTACTATTTTGATTTATAGACATGCTCCAATTAAGATATCTTCAATTGCTCCATCATCCAACCTGCTCTGTCGGTTGTTATGCCATCAATACCATTTTCGATTAATGATTTTGCTTTTTCCAGATCATTAACTGTCCATGTGTAAATGCACAATCCTGATTTTTTAATTTCAGAAATAAAACTTTTGGTAAGGAGTTTCCCTGCCCATACATCTACGCCATCAAGTTTTAGTTTATTTAATTTGTTAATTAATTTTCTATTATTGTTCAAAGCAAGCCACCACGGCAATCTATAGTCAAGACTAAGCAACCATAACATTCTATACTCTGGCATCAATTGTTTGGCCTTGGCTAAAGTATTTGCGTCAAAGGCAATTAGCTCTATTTGTGTGGTATTCAAATTTGATTGAGATAATTCATACTTTAATTTTTGAAGAATGTTATTATCACTTTTAATTTCGATAATCAATTTCCCATTTTCAGGGACAGTAGCAAGCACTTCGCTAAGACTGGGAATACGCTCATCGTCCCAATTCCCTTCTTTATAAAAGCCGGCATTAAGTAGTTTTAATTCCTTAAGCGACGATTTTTTAATTGTCTTTTTCTTTCCTGAAATCCTCAAAGTGTCCTTATCATGAATAACAACAATCTCACTATCCTTAGTTTGTTGAATGTCGATTTCGACGGCTTGAACATTTCTTTCCCATGCAAGCTTAATTGCTGACAGAGTATTTTCGGGAGCATCAAATGATTCTCCACGGTGTGCTATAATTATAGTTTCTGTCATTAGTTTTACAGATAATTTAATCAGATAATGCCCACTCTACAGCTTTTCCCGCATGAATCGTAGTTGTATCAAAAACGTGTATATCTACATCCGAATCGGATATTAGCAGTGGGATTTCGGTACATCCAAGTATTACTCCTTCAGCACCCCTTTGCTCTAGGTTCTTGATAATTTTCTTATAAATTTCCCTTGAATCATTCTTAATCATACCGTGAACAAGTTCCTGATAAATTATATTATGAACTTTTTCCCTTTCCTCATCCGAAGGGATAATCACCTCAATACCAAAGTTGTTTAATATATACTCCTTGTAAAAATCCTTTTCCATTGTAAATTTCGTCCCCAACAAACCTACCTTCTTTAAGTTCTTATTTTTAATATCCAGACCCGTTGCTTCAGCAATGTGTAGGAAAGGAATTGAGATATTATCAATAATGGCATGACTGCATAAATGCATCGTATTTGTACACAGGACAACAATATCTGCCCCTGCCGCCTCAAGCTGTTTTGCCGAATGTGCCATCATTCTGTCTAATACCTCCCACTCATTTTGGTGCTGCAATTTCTCTATTTCAGCAAAATCAACAGTAACCATTATGCTTTTGCACGAATGAAATCCTCCGAGAGCCTCCTTTACTTTTTTATTTATCAGTTCATAATAAACTGCCGAAGATTCCCAACTCATTCCGCCGATTAGGCCTAATGTTTTCATCTGTTTAGAATTTAAAAATAATTATTCTCTATAAGTGAACTTACGGGTTAACCCGTAAGTTCATGTACGTTTTTATATTATGAAACCCAATCCTATTTTGAATTTTTAATCCTTATAATTTCTGCTGCTATACTTACTACTATCTCTTCCGGGGTTTCACTATTAATTGATATACCAATTGGAGCGTGTACGTGACTAAAGTCATCATCGATAAAGCCATCATTCCTCATCTGTTTTTTTATAACTGCTACTTTTTCTTCACTGCCCATCATGCCGAGATATTTGATATTTTTCCTTAGTAACAGACTAAGTACTTCTTTGTCGTGCGTATGATTGTTAGTCATAATTATAACATAGGCATTGTCACCTTCCGATATATATTCATGTGTTTTTTTGTAATCTATAACCTGCTTTTCATGAGCATAAGGATTGTCGGTAAGCATAGTGAGGTTTGGGCGGTTATCATATAGCACTACTTTAAATCCCAATTGATAAAATAGTTTTGATGCGGCAAATCCCACATGCCCTGCACCTATGATGTAAATAATGTTTTTATACCCAATTGTCTCACTATACGACCAATTGCTTTCGTTTGTTATAGTGCATTGGTATTGTGTTTCCGGAATTTCATCTGACAGGCGAAAATTATAACTATTTTCGGTTAGCTCAAAAATCCCTGATTTGTTTTTACTTAGGCAGGACGTAATACTTGCAATATTTTGAATATCTGATTGTGATAACGGAATGAATGCTACTGTTTGCTCACCTGAACAGATCATCCCTGAGCCATCTGTAACATTCCCTTTATGTACTTGTCGTTTTATGAAGATTTGTTGTTCTCCGGCACTCAGCATCCTTTTACATTCTTCAACAAGTTTAAATTCCACAGAGCCTCCACCAATCGATCCATGCAAGTCTCTATCGCTACTAACTACCATGCTAAAGCCCTGCTTTCCCGGACTGCTTCCATGGGTTTCAATTACAATCATCAGGAAAATGGATTTTTCTTCCTTAAGTTTTTGTTCAATAAAATTCCAAATATTCATCATATGTATTTATGTTTAGTAGTATTGTTTCATCTTTAACTTCTACTTTCTTTGTTGAAAATCTATTCAGAATTTCCTTAAAATTTACATCGTGTTTTTTTTCATTCAAAATATAATCACAAACCGTAGGTGAAATTAAAACCGGATGACCTCCATTATTATTGTACACAGGTTTAATAACTTTAGCTTCTGTTTTAGCAGAATAGAGTTGCTCCAGCACTTTTTTGTTTGCGAAGGGATTATCAACATTATGAATAAAAGTATAATAATTATGCACAAATTTGAGTCCGGTTTTAATTGAAAAGAAGCGACCAAGATCAGGGTAAGGATTTAATACAATTTGTGTTTGTATTGGAAGATTTTGCGTATGTTTTTTTATTAGGGCAATTCCTTCACTGTTAAGCATGACAATAATATTTGAACAACCAAAATCAGCGTATTGATGAATAATTTTTTCAATAAAAGAATTTCCGTCAGTTGTGCTAAGCAAAAATTTTGGCCGTTTCATTCTTGATGAATTTCCCGCCGCAAGTATAATTACCGAACAGTCGTTTTTTATCATAAGTCAAAAATAGAGGAAATATATAATTATCGCATCTTTTATTTAGATTTGTTGCTTAGTTATTTTAAGAAGATCATGGCAGACATTTTCTCGCTAATTCCCTTAAACAGGTTATTAAATATAATTTTAAAGCAGTATGATAGTTCCCGGAATATCCTCGGAATTAACGAAGAACTGTTTTTTAATCCCAAATTTAACGAATCTCTTCGCTTTAAGCGATTTGGTTCTCTGCTTGAAACTCCGATCGGCGTTGCAGCCGGACCTCAAACACAACTTTCACAAAATATTGTAGCTGCCTGGTTAACAGGAGCCAGATTTATTGAACTGAAAACAATACAAACAATAGATGAAATTGAAGTCTCGAAGCCATGTATCGACATGCAGGATGAAGGATATAATTGTGAGTGGTCGCAGGAATTAAAAATTAAACAGTCGTTTGATCAATATTTAAATGCTTGGATTATTATTCACATACTTAGTGATAAATTTGGGTGGGCAAACTCGAAGGATATTGGTGTAATATTTAATATGAGTGTAGGCTATGATTATGATGGAATACAAAAAGAAAATGTGCAGTGGTTTTTTAAAAAGATGGCTGATGCATCGAAAGAGATCACCGAAAAAGTTAATAGTATTGAGTCAATTTATCCCAATGTGGTTAATATTACCATCAATCCTACGATTTCAAATAATATTACATTGTCAACAATGCATGGTTGTCCGCCGGATGAAATTGAAAAGATAGGTGAGTACCTCATTACTGAAAAAAAACTTCATACAGCGATAAAACTTAATCCAACTTTAATCGGGAAAAAAAAGTTGAATGAGATAATAGTTAATTCAGGTTTTGAAACCATAGTTCCGGATATTGCTTTTGAGCACGATTTGAAATATAAAGATGCGATATCTATTATTACAAACCTTAGGCAAAGTGCTGATAATAACAACCTTCAGTTTAGTGTTAAATTAACAAATACCCTTGAAAGTCTGAATAATAAAGATATATTTCCTGAGCATGAAAAAATGATGTACATGAGTGGTAGAGCTCTTCATCAAATATCCATTAATCTTGCATATGAGCTTCAGAATGAATTTGATGGAGGATTGGATATTTCTTTTTCCGGAGGTGTTGATGCTTTTAATGTTGCCGATGTTGTTAATTGCGGACTTGCCCCGGTTACCGTTTGTACCGATTTACTAAAGCCGGGCGGATATGGCAGATTATGCCAATATATTGAGGAGCTTAAGGAAAAAATGAAAATCGATTGTTCCCAAATCGATTATCTTAAAAATCTTAAGCATTATGTTGAAGATTTGATCGAAAACAGCGCATATAAAAAACATGGATTTAATAACCCAAGCATAAAAACTAATCGGCAACTAAAACATTTTGATTGTACCCATGCTCCATGTGTTGATACATGCCCAACAAATCAGGGAATACCAGATTATATGTATTATACTTCGAAAGGTGAATTCGACAAGGCTGCAGAAGTTATTCAGCAAACTAATCCATTTCCGCATACTACTGGAATGATATGTGATCATCTCTGCCAAACTAAATGTACTCGAATTAATTACGATAAACCAGTTCTAATTAGGGAAATAAAACGAACTATTTCTGAGAATTCTGATAATAAAACAATCATTCAAAAGAAAAACTTTGTTAATGGATTAAACAAAAAAGCAGCAATAATTGGTGCAGGACCGTCCGGACTATCTTGTGCCTATTTTCTCGCTTTAGCAGGAATGGATGTGGTGGTTTATGAATCGAAAACACAGCCGGGTGGAATGGTTTCAGGTGCTATACCATCATTTAGATTAACCAATGAAGCTATAGATATTGACATTAAAAAAATAGAATCTACCGGAGTTGTTATTAAATATAACCATCCAATATTTTTAAATGAATTTAACAGGATTAGGAAGGATAGTGATTATATCTATATTGGAATAGGCGCACAAGTTTCAGAACCTTTGTTAATTGAAGGTATTGAATCACCAGGAGTACTTGATCCTCTTGATTTTTTAGTTAAAGTTAAAGAAGGGCAAGATACTGAAATAGGACAAAATATTGTGATAATCGGTGGTGGAAACACAGCCATGGATGCAGCTCGTACAGCTTACCGCTTGGTTGGCGAAAACGGAAAAGTGACCGTGATTTACAGGAGAACCATTAAACAGATGCCCGCCGATTTTGGTGAAATTAATGCTGTTATTAAAGAGGGAATTAATATTCTTGAACTAACTGCACCTCTCAGAATTAATTCAAAAAATACTCGAGTATTTTCGATTACTTGCAGGAAGATGAAACTCGGAAAAAAGGATGATTCAGGAAGGGCAAGACCGGTCGAAATTTACGGATCTGAATTTGATTTACTCACCGACACAGTTATTCCTGCTATTGGTCAAAATCTGGATATTGATTTTATGGATGTTGATAATCTTGTAACAAAGGAAGGAAGCTATCAAACAAAAATTCCTAATGTATTTATTGGTGGTGATGCCTTAAGAGGTGCTTCAACCGCAATTAACGCGATAGGTGATGGACGGAAAGCTGCTCAGGAAATTATTAAGATTGCCAATATAGATTTCTCCACTAATAATGCATTACCACGAAAAGAGCAGAATTATAATCTGTTAATGATTAAAAAAGCTAGTAGGTTATTTCCCCAATCTGTGCGGGAAACAAGTTTGCACAACAGAAAAAATTTCAACTTGGTAAGCACGACATTAACTGCTAAAGAAGCGATAATGGAGGCTTCACGATGTTTGCTATGTGATGAGGTTTGTAATATTTGCGCCACAGTCTGTCCTAACCTTGCATTCCATTCTTATAATACTGAGCCTGTTAAAATTAACACTCAGATTATAAAAATTGTTGATGGAAACCATAAATTAACTGAAGGAAATACTTTTGAGATAGTACAAAAACATCAAATATTGCATATTGCCGATTGGTGTAATCAATGTGGTAACTGCACAACATTTTGTCCTACTTCGGGTAGCCCATATTTGGATAAACCACATCTTTATCTTGTGAGAAAAGAATTTGAAAAAAATAAAGATGGATACTTCTTGGATGTTGATATTGAAATTACAGAGCTATTATATTATCAAAATGACCGATTATTCCGGTACTATAATTTGAATGATTATTCAGTGTTGGAAACCGATCTTTATACCTTAAAAGCAAATAGAACAACTCTGCGATTTTTTGAAATTGACTTAAAAGAAAAAATTAACTTTGAAGAGGATTTAACAATTGCTGCTGAAATGAGTTTGATACTGCAGGGGGCTGTTAGTTTTTATGGATAAAAGTTGTATAGAGTATAATGGGTATAAAGGATATAAGGAATAGAGGTATAAAGGGATAGGGTATAAAGGTATGGTGTAAAAGTATATAGGAAATAATAATTGATTAGTAATAAAGTAACTAAAGAATGATAACTAAAGAAAAAATATTAGAAAACACAATTCAAAGATGTCGCGAAAGGCATATAATATTGCCAACATATAAACAAATGCGAAATCCTGAACTCATCCCGGAAAAGATAGTTGATAAACTAAAAAATATTGGATTATGGGATTTGAAATCACTTAATTTATTTCGCATTAATTGGAAAAATGACCCTGTTGATTTTGGTGGGGGTTTTAGTAACGTTAATTATTTGGAATTACCATCAGAATTAACCGGTGTTAAAGCCAGAATTATATTACTTATAGGAAAATATTTCCCCACAGGTGCTCATAAAGTTGGTGCAACATTTGGTCCTTTGGTGGAAAAACTGATTACCGGTCGTTTCGACCCAACTCGACAAAAAGCTCTCTGGCCATCAACAGGTAACTATTGTCGTGGTGGAGCTTACGATTCATATTTGCTGGGCTGTGAGTCGATTGCTGTGTTGCCTGAAGGTATGTCGCAAGAGCGTTTCGACTGGCTTCATAAAGTTGGTGCTGAGGTTTTTGCAACACAAGGAACCGAAAGTAATGTTAAAGAAATCTACGATAAGGTAAAGGAGCTTCTTGCTGAGCGTGGTGATGAAATTGTTAATCTCAACCAATTTGAAGAAATTGGAAACCCAATGTGGCATTATGCTGTTACCGGCCCGGCAATGGAAGAAGTTTTTAATTCTGTAAAAAAAGATAATGACCGTTTTACAGGAATGTTTTTAACACAAGGTTCAGCTGGAACATTGGGTAGTGCTGATTATTTAAGAGAGGTTTATCCAAATATTAAAGTGTGTGCAGGTGAGGCACTGCAATGCCCAACTTTATTGGAAAATGGTTATGGCGAACATCGCATTGAAGGCATTGGCGACAAGCATGTTCCATGGATTCATAATATTCGAAATATGGATTTGGTTGCTGGTATTGACGATAATCCAAATATCCGATTAATGCGACTTTTTAACGAAAGTGCCGGAATTGATTATCTGAAGAATGAATTAAATATTAATCCTGATTTAGTTGATAAATTAAAACTGTTCGGTATTTCATCAATAGCTAATTTAATGGGCTCTATTAAACTTGCAAAATATTACGAAATGAACGAGAATGATGTTGTGTTTTCGGTAGCCACCGATTCGATGGATATGTATCAATCACGTTTAGCAGAAGAAAATGAAATTCATGGAAAATTTACTAATAGAGTTGCTGCCGTAAGTTTTGATGCCGATTTGCTCAGCTTATCAACCGATCATATGATCGAGATGAATTATTATCAGAAAAAACGTATGCATAATCTCAAATATTTCACATGGATTGAGCAACAAGGTAAAACAGTTGAAGAGTTAAATGCCCAATGGTATGATGAAAATTATTGGAAATCGCGCTATGCAAAAGTTGATGATTGGGATGAAAAAATAATGGAATTTAATGAAAGAACAGGAGTTATTAAGGAGTATATTTAAAGTAGAACAAAAATTACTTTGTGCCATGGCGTCTTGGATGAAATATATATTACAATGACGCATTGACGCCAAGATTTAATTTTGTAAATAGTTGGAAATTATCATTATGAATAATTCAAAATTCCATTACCAATGTGTTGATTGTGGTGCTACTTATAATGAATCACAAGTAACATATCTATGTCCTGATTGTACCAAACTAAACTCTTTAGATCTACCTCCAGTAGGTGTTCTGAAAACGAACTATGATTATTTAGGACTAATTGAATTAGGTGTCAACTTTGAAAAACTCAGTAAAAATAAATTTTTAGATTTATTGCCAATTAGCAAACTGGAAAGCCTACCTAATTTGAAAGTTGGACAGACTCCTTTGTACGAAGTTCGCAGAATAGGTAATCTAAAACTATCATTTAATCTTTTCCTGAAAGACGATTCCCAAAATCCAACATATTCATTTAAAGATAGGGCTTCTGCAGTAGTTTCAGCGTATGCTAAAGAAAAGGGATGGGATATAATTGTGGCAGCATCAACAGGAAATGCCGGTTCATCATTAGCGGGGATTTGTGCTGCCCAAGGACAAAAGGCAATTATAATTGTTCCTGAATCAGCACCCATAGCGAAACTAACTCAGATTTTAATGCATGGTGCCACAATAATTCCTGTGAAAGGCACTTATGATGATACATTCGACCTTAGTATAAAGGCTACCAAAGAATTTGGCTGGTACAACCGTAACACTGCTTTTAATCCGCTTACTATCGAAGGAAAAAAAACTGTCGCTTTCGAGCTTCTTGAACAGTTGAATTTTACTGTTCCCGACCGGATTTTTGTACCTGTTGGCGATGGCGTGATTATTTCGGGCGTTTATAAAGGGTTTGAAGATTTGCTCAAACTTCAGATAATTGATAATATGCCAATTATAGTTGGTGTGCAATCTCAAAAAAGTGATAATCTTGTTAGAAATATTGATAATGCTACATTTGAGATAAAGAAAAGCACAACTATTGCCGATTCAATTTCTGTTGATATTCCTCGTAATTTCTACATGACCCAAAAATATATCCATGATTATAACGGAGAATATATTTCTGTTACTGATGATGAAATACTGAAGGCTTCATCAATACTATCTAAAAATACAGGATTGTTTGCTGAACCTGCTGCTGCCGCTGCTTTCGCAGGATTACTTTCCTATAAGAAAGCTAATAAATTACCTGATAATTCAAATAATGTAGTACTATTAACAGGTAGCGGATTAAAAGATTTAAGATCCGTTAGCGGATTATTAAATGTACCTGATTCAATTTGGCCTACTCTTGAAAACCTGAAAAAACTATTATCATGATTTCTTTTAAATTAAATGGAGAAATACAAAATTATGATGGTAGTCCTGATAGATCGTTGTTAGAATATTTACGACTCGACAAACATATTACTTCTGTAAAAGATGGTTGCTCGGGTCAGGCGGCATGTGGTGCTTGCACTGTTGAAATTGATGGTAAGGCAATGCTTTCGTGTGTAACCAAAATGAGTAAACTGAAAGATGCTGAGATTTTTACACCTGAAGGATTTCCTGGATACGTCCTGGATACTATCGCCATAGCTTTTGTAAATAAAGGAGCCGTTCAGTGTGGTTTTTGTAGTCCCGGATTTATTAGTCGAACTAAAGTACTACTTCAAAACAATCCTAAGCCAACAATTGCGGAAATTCAAAAAGCCATTAAACCACATTTATGCCGTTGTACGGGATACAAAAAAATTGAAGAAGCAATTGTATGTGCCGGTGAAGCCATCAGTAAAAATGAAAATTTGGAAATTAATATAACTTCCGGCAAAGTTGGAGTTTCTCATCCTAAATATGATGCATATAATACTGCCATTGGAAAGCGAGATTTTGTAGATGATATCCACATTGATGGAATGCTTTATGCCGCATTGAAATTTAGCGATCATCCCAAAGCAAAAGTCATTAAAATTGATACAACAAAAGCCGAGAAACATCCGGGTGTAAACCATGTTTTTACTACAAAGGATATCCCGGGCGAACAGAAAGTTGGTCTAATTATCCATGATTGGCCGATAATAATTGCTGAAGGTCAAACTACAAATTATATAGGCGATGTACTTGCCGGTGTGGTTGCTGATTCTGAACGTATTGCCCGTGAAGCTATTGAATTGATTGAAATTGAATATCAGGTTCTTGAACCAATAACCGATGTATTTAAAGCAATTGGAGGAGATAGAATTCATCCTGAAAGACCTAATAGTTTTGAAACTACACAGTTCACAATTGGTAACGCAGATGTAGCACTAAGTGCCTCAACTTATGTAAGCTCCGGAAAATATGAAACTCAGCGTGTTGAGCATGGTTTTATGGAAAAGGAAGCTGCTATTGCCCAACCAGATGGAAGTGGTGGCATAGAACTTTTTAGCCAGAGTCAGGGGATTTATGAAGACAGAAGGCAGGTTGCTTTGATACTTGGTTTGCCCGAAGAAAAAGTGCGTGTAATTTTAGTGCCAAATGGAGGTGGCTTTGGGGGTAAGGAAGATTTGAGTGTGCAGGGACAAACTGCTTTGTTTGCATTTTTGTTGGACAAACCAGTGAAACTTACTCTTAGGCGTGAAGAATCAATAAGGTTACATCCAAAACGACATCCTGTGTTTATGGATATATCGGTTGGGGCTGACAACAACGGTAAACTAACAGCACTCAAACTAAGGGCTATTGGCGATACCGGGGCTTATGCTTCCGTTGGAATGAAAGTTATGGAACGTGTGGCCGGTCATGCTTCAGGAGGTTATTATATTCCTGAAATTGACATTGAAGCTCAAACTGTTTACACTAATAATATCCCCAGTGGTGCGATGCGTGGTTTTGGAGTTAACCAAATTACCTTTGCTTTAGAAAGTTGTATCGACGAAATCTGCAAAAAAGCTGGCTTTGACAGATGGCAGTTTAGATGGGATAATGCTCTTGTTAACGGGCTTACTACTTCAACCGGACAAAGATTGGCAGGTGTTGGAATAAGGGCGTGTCTGGAAGCTGTTAAAGATGATTTTATTAATGCCAAATTTTCAGGACTTGCTTGTGCAATAAAAAACTCCGGTATTGGTAACGGAATGAATGATGAGTCAAAAGTAATTATTGATATTATTTCTGATAATAATATTGTTCTTAAACATGGCTGGACCGAGATGGGGCAAGGGGTTCATAATATGGCATTACAAACTCTTTGTGAGGAAACTGGAGTTGATCCTGATATAATTGAGGTTGTTGTTGATACTGATGCTCAAATTAAAACAGGAATGACCACATCGTCACGAGCAACGGCATTAGTTGGACTAGCCGTTATAGTTGCCGCCAGAGGTTTGAAATCGGATTTAAAATCGAAGTCCTTAAAAGAATTATCTGGTAAAACTTACAAAGGTGAGTTTGTGTGCGACTGGACAAGTAAGCCGGGGTCAAGTAAGAATAATCCAATAATTCATTATTCGTATGGATATGCTGTACAGCTTTGTATACTTGACGATGAAGGAAATATATCGAAAGTTGTAGCTGCACACGATGCAGGAAAAATTATGAACCCAATGCTTTTTGAAGGTCAGATTGAAGGTGGAGTTCACATGGGATTAGGTTATGCACTTACCGAAGAATTGCCAATGAAAGATGGATTTTTGGTTCACGACAAAATGAGGAAATTAGGAATCCTTCGCGCTCACGAAACTCCCGAAATAGTTGTGAAAGGAGTTGAGGTAAAAGATCCTGTGGGACCCTATGGTGCTAAAGGCATTGGAGAAATTGGACTTGTCCCCACAGCTGCTGCAGTGGCCAATGCTTTTTATGCTTTTGATGGTGTTAAGAGGTTTAAGTTGCCGTTGAAAAGATGAATCGGTATATTTGCAATAACGTCTTTTTGTCATTCTGAACGAATTTGCGGAGGATATGCGGGCAGCGAGTTAAGAATCTCAATTGTATTTCAAAATAGATCCTTCACTCTGTTACCAATGACAACTTATATGAACATATTGTATATTAGATAATTACCAAATGAAATGAAATCAGACCCGGCGGGTTGGAAAAAACCCGGCGGGTCTTGAATTAGATAATTATCAAGTACATTTTGAATGTCGAATAGTTAATGAAAAAATATAAAAGAACCATCATCGGATTTAACGGATTTAGCAGATTAGTTTTTCGCAATGCGAAAAACGAAAATTCGTTTAATCCGATAAATCCGATGATAAAACAAAATTCATGATTTTTGAGATTTGGAATTTTTGTCATCACACTATGTGCGCCCCCTTTTCCGGGTCTTGGTTCTCAGGATGACAAATCAAGCGATTATTATATGCAAATAACAGACACATGACTATTATACTTAAAAATGTTTCGTTTATAAACTGGAAGAATCTCATCTTCACAAAAACTAATATACGAGTTGGCGAAGGAAAAAACGGCACGCTTGAGTTTCATGATAATTTTGATGAAATTTCAATTTCTTCAAAAGATGAAATTATTGATTGTGCCGGCAAGTTTGTAACTAAGTCGTTCGCAGTTGGCCACCATCATACCTATTCGGCTTTAGCCAGAGGGATGCCTGCTCCCAAAAAGAAACCATCCAATTTTCTTGAAATATTAAAATATATTTGGTGGAACATCGATAAAGCACTTGATAAAGATATGATTGAAGCCAGCGCACTCGCTACAGCAATGGCATGCGCAAAGGCTGGAGCTACTTTTGTAATCGATCATCATGCATCTCCTAATTTCATAGTTGGTTCGCTCGAAGTTATTGCTAATGCTTTTGAAAAAGTTGGTATTGGTCATCTGCTTTGTTATGAAATTACAGATAGGGATGGTAAGGATAAAGCGCAGCAATGTTTGGACGAGACAGAAGCATATTTGAAAAACAACCAGGGATTAGTTGGATTACATGCTTCGTTTACGGTTGGAGATGCTACCCTAAAAAAGGCTGTTGAACTGATGCAAAAAACCAATTCAGGTATTCATATACATGTTGCAGAGGATGACTATGATCAGAAACATTGTATTGAAAATTATGGTAGTAGAGTTGTTGAAAGGCTAAATGATTTCGGCGTACTTAATTCATCAAAAACAATACTTGCGCATTGTTTGCATATTAATGGTGAGGAACGAATGATTATTAAAAATTCTCCGGCGTTTGTCGTTCAGAATACAGAAAGTAATTTGAATAATAAGGTAGGATATTTTAATTCAAGTGGGTTGGGCAATAACATAATGCTTGGCACCGACGGAATGCATAGCGATATGCTTAGAAGCACTAAGGCTTCATATTTTGTTGGACAGAATTATGATGAAATTGATTTCGCTTCTGCTTACTACCGGTTTAGAAAAGTTCATAATTATTTGAGTGAGAATAATTTTAGTGGAGATGGTGACAATAATATCGTGATTTTGGATTACGATTCTCCAACTGAAATAAATGAAGAAAACTTTTTAGGACACACTATTTTTGGTTTGACATCAAATCATGTTCAACATGTAATTTCGAATGGTAAATTAATTGTAAAGGATAAGATTATACAAACAATTGATGAAGAAGAAATCCATAAATTCACTAAAGAGCAATCACTCAGGCTTTGGGATAAACTGTAATACACATTCTTACTTAAACTTGTTATAGTGTGACACATTTATTTAAAATTACCAATAATAACCTTTAAAATAAGACATGGATTCAAATATATTACTTTGGTTTGGATATATAGCATCGGGTGTAATTGCCATTTCGATGACTATGAATTCGATTGTGAAATTTAGATGGATTAATCTTTTTGGTGCATTATCTTTTGCCATTTACGGAATGCTAATTGGAGCTTTCCCGGTAATGGTTCTGAATAGTTTTATTGTTTCGGTTGATCTTTTTTACTTGATAAAAATCTATACAAAGAGTAATCTTTTTGACACTCTCGAAATAAGGAGCGATAATAAATATCTGTTAAAGTTTTTATCTTATCATAATGATGAAATTCAAATTTTTTTCCCGGGATTTGTGTACAAACCCGAAATGAATACTATAACTTTTTTTGTCATTTCGACCGGAGGGAGAAATCTCTTTTGAACATAATACGTTTTCAGAGGATTTCTCTCAAGATGAATAGGGTTCGAAATGAGATCGAGATTAGAATTTTTGTTAAAATTATTTACAATACCGATGATACTAATCATAAAAAACGGAAAGATAATAAATGCTGATAACAGCATAAAAGCAGATGTTATGTGTAGGGATGGCAAGATCATTAGGATTAGTGAGAACCTCATACCGGATTCGAAACATGATAAAGTTATTGATGCTTCTGGTTGTTACGTATTACCCGGAGGAATTGACCCTCACGTACACATGCATCTGCCTTCATTCGCCGGGTTTTCTTCCGATGATTTTTTATCAGGAAGCGTAGCAGCCTTGTTCGGCGGAACAACATCAATAATCGATTTCGTAACTCCACAAAAAGGCGAAACTCTTAGTGATGCTATCGAAAAACGTAAGCTGGAAGCAAAAAATAGCCTGACAAATTATTCGCTGCATGTTAGCCCTATTGAGTGGCGAAATACGCTTGAGGACGAAATAAAAAATTGTATTGGTATTGGACTGAAATCATTTAAAGTTTATATGGCATATAAGGATAGGGTTGGCTTAAATGATGATGTGTTATTGAAGGTTATGAAAGCGGTTGGTAATGAAGGAGGGATGGTAACGGTTCATTGTGAGCTTGGCGACGATATTGAAGAATTAAGAAACAAATTTGCCTCCGAAAACAAACTAAGCCCCGAATATCATCTTTTGTCCCGACCTGCAAGATTGGAAGCCGGTGCTGTAAAAAAAGCAATTGACTTAGCTAAAGAGGCAGACTGCCCATTGTATATTGTCCATGTTTCTACAAAGCAATCGCTGAGATATATTAGTGCAGCTCAAAAAAAAGGACAGAAAGTAATGGCAGAAACATGCCCCCAATATTTGCTTTTAGATGACTCGAAGTATTATGGGGATTTCGATAATGTAGCGCCATTTGTAATGAGCCCTCCATTACGGAAAAAAGAGGATATGAAAGCACTTTGGGAAGGTATTAGTAACGGAACAATTCAAACCATAGGTACCGACCACTGCCCCTTTACTAATAAACAGAAAGAAAATGGTAAATATGATTTCAGAAAAATTCCAAATGGAGCTGGCGGAGTTGAGCACAGGCTCGCCTTGATATATACTTATGGAGTTCTTACAGGCAAAATATCCCTTAACCAGTTTGTTGCATTAACATCCACAAATACTGCAAAAATATTCGATCTGTTTCCTTCAAAAGGTATTATTGCTGAGGGTTCAGATGCTGATATTGTTGTGTGGAATCCGGAAAAAGAAAATATAATTTCGGCTAAAACTCATCATCAAAATTGTGATAATAATATTTATGAAGGGCTTTATACCTTTGGAGATCCGGAATATGTTATTTGTAATGGAGAAATTGCTGTTGAAAATGCAAAGCGATTTTGTGGAATGAAAAGGGGGAAACTTATAAAAAGAAAGTAAAAAATCTCACAACACTTGACAACTCTTAATGTTGTTTAAATGGCATTGGAGGAATCTTTAAAATTGGTTCTTCCTGCTTTATTTATGCTTTAACACCCATAACTCCACCTCTTCGGTGGAACGCCAATGTTGGGTTCTTTTTGTTTTTTCTGAAGCAGCTTTTACTGATTTTTTAAGACATTTGTCTAATTCAAAACGGCTTCCATTAAGGAGTTCTTTTTCAATTGGGTGCTCTTTCGTCGCGTTGGTTATTTGCCCTAAATTTGAGAATAGTAGCACAATCCTACCTTCTGGTAGCAGTCGTTTCTTTGCTTCTTCAAAAAAATCAGGAAAGAGTTTGTCATTATAATATATCGCTTCATCAAGGCGGTCCAAATCATGTGAGGCAGGTAACCATGGCGGATTAAATACTATCAGTTCGGTTTGTTTCTCCCACTTACCGAATAAATGCCCATAATCAATTTCTATCTTGCGAGATAACTTCGTTCCTTCCATTGACTCTTTTAAACCAATAATCGCATTGGGATTAATGTCTGTGCCAAATGATTTTTGAAACCCATGCTTCACCAATAGTAATGAAAGTACGCCACTTCCAATCCCTACATTAATTGCTGACTTTTTTGGTCCTTTGTAACGTACTAACCAATTATCGAAAAGTTGTAAATGCTCAAAACGTGTTGGGAAATAAACCCCATAATAAGGATGAACCTTGTTTCTTATTACAGGGATTATAACTCCATTAATATACCATTGCCAAGCACTATTTAAACCTTGAATTTGAGGAAAAGGCAAAAGAAAATCATTCGTTTCAGGATATAATTTTTCTAACCATCCAATCCATGGGGCTTTTTTAGCGGTTAATTTATGTTCTTTAACTTGTATTAATATGAGGTTAGATAATTTTCTATATTCCGAGCGAAACTCACGTTGTTCCTGAAAAGATTCATTGGGATGCATTTTTTTGAGGTACAACTGCAATTCATTTAAAAGAACCAATCCATTGCTATAAAATTCCTTTATTAAAATGTACTCACCTGCAAGTAAAGCATTAATAGTTTTTTGAATGTCTGTTTCTTGTATAAAAGATGCTATTTCAACTCCCGATTTTATTGGTTCGGGTCTATTTACTTTTAAGTCGTTACTTATCATTTCATTTTTCATTACCGCAAGGTAACATCATTTTTGAGGTATAAAGCAGGAATTGTAGGTGGTTTTTTCAATTAATATTGTCTATTCTTTATCAAAATTTTGATTAATTAATTCAGAGAGTATTGTGCTTTCTTTTAATTCTGAAATCAAATACTAATTTATAAACCTTTTCACAAATGAGTGCCCATCATCAGAGGCTCTTATTACATAAATACCGTGTTTTAAAAATGAGGTATTAATATTTAACTTTGAGTTGGAAGTTTGCCCTGTATATACAATTTTTCCCGAAATATCAGTTATTACAACCTCCTTGTTGCCATATTTAGTATTTGAAAAATACAGAGTTATAACATCAGTTAATTGGTTTTGACCAAGCTTAAAAGTTACAGGAGTTTGTGTTTTCTCAACAGAAACACTAAATTCTGAATGTTCCATTGTCCAATTATTAGGGTCAACATTGATATTCATCACCTCTTTTCCTGTTTCTACTGAAAACTCAACAAGGTTATCACTTTGGTAGAAAGAAATTAATGTATCAGAGCCATCCTCAAAATACAATCTAAAATCCATCAACATTTCAAAAAATGGAGTTGATGAAGAGGTTGTTTGCAACGAAGTAAAATAATTTGTTCCATTTAAGTAATAATACTCAATATCAAATATTGGATATCCTTCACCATAATACCACTGATCAAAAAACTGGTCAAAATCCATTCCTGTAACATCTTCGGCAGTATTTTTAAAATCTTCGCCTGTTGCTGTACTATCAGTATAGTCTGTTTGAAAAGTCTCCATAATATCAAAAAATAATTCATCATCCTGAATTTCATGTCGTAGCATATGAATAATAACAGCACCTTTATTATATGATAACCTACTATCAAATATTCTCCATTCATTTCCGGGATATATTTGGTTTTCAGGTATGTATATGCTGCCACCAGGAGATGACATTGCGCTATTTTGTTTATTAACAATAAAGGAAACGGCACTACTCCAGCCGTGTAAAAATTCTTCGGCCAGGTAGTTGGAATAAGTTGCGAAGCCCTCATTAATCCAAATATCGCTCCATGTAGCACAGGTTACATTATCTCCAAACCACATATGACCTAATTCGTGTGCTACTAACCAAAATGGAAACCCACCTATTGTAGTCATTGTTTGATGTTCCATACCGCCACCAAGTTGGGTTAAACAATGGCCATATTTTTCTTGCCAGAAAGGGTATAGAATAAATAAATCAGAAAAAAGTTCAATCATGGGAGCTGTTTCATCAATATCTGATTGATAATATTCAAGGCATCCTGGCGAATCGTATATAAAATTTTGGATTAATATAGAATCACCGTTCATTTCTTCGGGATGCGCATAAATATTATATTCTTGATATTCTGCTACAGCAAATGAAATAAGGTAGTAATCAATTGGATAATTTGATTTCCACTCATACCTTGTTTTGCCGTTTCCAACATCAACCATATTTGTTAACAAACCCTGCGAACCTGCCATATTAGTAGAGTCAGTTGTAAGAAAAACCCAAACCGAATCAGCCTTATCTTCAAGATCTTGCTTAACAGCAAACCAATCGGAAGCTGCAAATGGTTCGGATAATGACCATGTAACATCCTTACCCCAGGCACCAGAAGTGGCAGTTGTAACACCGGCAAAAAACCCTCCTGTTGGAGGTTGTCCGTTATAGAATATTTGAGCCGTGAATGATGAGCCCGCCGAAATTTCATTTACAGGAACGATAACATTATTTCCATCCCGTTGATAAGTTGTGTATTCCACACCATTAAATAATAACTGCGTAATGGTTTGCTCCGGAATTAGTTCAATAGCAAAAGTGTCTAAGTTAACTAATGCAACACCATTTATTGTTGTGTTGCCATTAATATATATCGTTGTGTTAGAAACCTCGATATCCAGAAAATAGAATGTTACATCATAGTCCTCAAGATATTCACTCTGCCAATTGTATATGTCAAAACTTAAGTTTTTATTTATTTGATGGGCACTGTGTGAACATTTGTATTCAATGTTTAAATCATTATTGATTTGCGAAAAAGAAAACGTGGAAATTAACAGAATTGAAATAGATAATAAGAAATGTTTCATTAAGATAATTATTTTATTGATAATTAAAATATTTTTTTGATAAGCATGCAAATCTAATATAAAAATAGTGACAACGGATGGATTTAAAAGGTTGTGCGCCATTTTAAGTATAGAATATTTGGAATATTAATAAAGCTAATACCTAACTCTCTTCAATCCTTTTTCAAAAATACTCTGCAGAACTTGAGCAGGTTTCTCAAACTTATTGGCAAACATCATGGCTGCAATAATATAAGGTTTGTAACCGGCTTCATGATAAGTTTTTATTCTGTATTTCTCAAAAACATCACCTTCTACCTCTCCCTCTTTACACGAAACTCCCGAAATATCGGCAGGTAAACAATGCATATAAAGTGCATCTCCGTTTTTTGTAAGTTTTCTTTTTTCTTCGGTGTATTCCCAGTTTTTAAATTTTGCATTATTAAGTAATGCAAGTTGTTCAAGTTCGGCAAGTCCTTTGGCATCCTTGTTTTTTAGTAGTTGTGTACGCTGCTCCATAATATGATAAGGTGCCCAACTTTTAGGATAAACTATATCGGCATCTTTTATGGCATCTTCCATATCATGACCAACATTAAACGATCCACCACTTTCTTTAGCATTTTTTGCAGCTAATTCAACTATCTCAGGAATAAGATCATATCCTTCGGGATATGCCAGTTCAACATTCATCCCAAATCTTGTCATCAATGCAATTATTCCTTGTGGTACCGACATAGGTTTTCCATAGCTTGGTGAGTATGCCCAGCTCATTACAATTTTTTTACCTCTTAATGCTTCAAGCGAACCAAACTCATTTTTTAAATGAAGAAGATCAGCCATCGATTGTGTAGGATGGTCCATATCACATTGAAGATTTACAACTCCAGGACGTGATGGCAATACATTTTTTTCAAATCCTTCGTCCAAAGCAGAGGCAACTTCTCGCATGTATTTGTTTCCTTCGCCCAGATACATATCATCGCGAATTCCAATGAAATCGGTTAAAAATGAAATCATATTTGCTGTTTCTCTAACAGTTTCGCCATGTGCAATTTGTGACTTTGTTTCATCCATATCCTGAATAACTAATCCCAAAAGATTGGCGGCAGAAGCGTATGAAAAACGTGTTCGTGTTGAGTTATCCCTGAAAATGGAAACAGCAAGTCCTGTGTCAAAAACTCGAGGTGAAATGTTTTCCTCTCGCATTTGTTTTAGTATGGTGGCAATTTCTAGTATTGCTTTCAGATCATCATCACTTTTTTCCCATGTAAGGAGGAAGTCGTTTTTGAAAAGCTTTGTTTCAAGATTGTTAAGTATTGTAATTCTATCTTTTATGTTCATATGGTATATATATTTTCTCTCAAAGCCGCGGAGACGCTAAGTTTTTAACTGTCGCAACCTGTTGAATACAACATTATTATTTTTCTTATATCTAAATTATTTTTCCTTTGCGTCCTTGTGGCTTTGCGAGAGATAAAATTTCGTGTTAGCTAATTTCATAAGCAAACGCTGCATAAAAAGCTGAAGCCACAACCAAATCGTCAACCGCAACCTTTTCGTTAGGGGCATGTGCTAGTATTTCGTTACCGGGGCCAAAGCCAATGGTTGGAATTCCATAAATCCCATTGGTAGCAACTCCATTTGTTGAGAAAGTCCAACGATCAATTTTTGGTTTTATTCCATAGAGATTTTCGAATGACCTAACCCCTGCACTAACAATTTCGTGATTTTCGGGTATTTTCCATGTCGGGTAATATTTCTCCATACCGTATTTCAGTCCAGTATATGCCTCTTCATAGTAATTCAACAAATCTACTTTTGCATTCATGCCCTCAATAAGCTTCTCAATTTCTTTTACGGCACCCATCTTGTCTTCTCCCCATGTTAGCCTCCTGTCAATATGTAATCGGGCAAAATCTGATACGGCACACAATGATGGACTTTCAGAAACAAATTCGGAAACAGTTATACTTCCTTTGCCTAAAAACTCATCATCAGCTAATCGCTGATTCAATTTCTCTATTTCAAGTGCAATTTTTGACGCCATATAAATGGCATTTTTTCCACGCTCCGGAGCTGATCCGTGAGAGGACACACCATAAAAACTTACATGCATCTCCATTCTTCCTCTTTGGCCACGATAAATATTTAAGTTAGTTGGTTCGGTGCTGATAACAAAATCGGGTTTAATCCTATCTTCTTCAATTATATATTTCCAGCAAAGTCCGTCACAATCTTCTTCTATCACGCTGCCAACAAAATAAATGGTGAGGTTTTTGTCAAAACCCAATTCATTCAGAATCCTTCCCGAAGTAACTAGAGCGGCAACACCTCCCTTCTGGTCCACTGTGCCTCTGCCATGCACATAGCCATCTTTAATTTCACCACCCAGTGGATCAAAATCCCAGTTACTTAGATTGCCGATATCAACTGTATCCATATGGCCGTCAATTGCAAGTATTTTACTGCCATTACCTATCCGTCCAATAACATTGCCCAGTCCGTCAATTTTAACTTCATCAAATCTGGCTTCTTCCATTTGACGTTTTAACTCTAATTGCACATCTTTTTCTTTCGTGCTTAGCGATTTAATCTGAACTAATTTTGAAAGATTCTGCGCTGTGTATTCTGAGTATTTCTCAGAAAGATTTTTGATTGTTGAAAATATTTCTTCCATAATAATGTTAAATTTACACCCCTTATACCATATCCCCATTATACCCTATACCCTTATACCATTTACCATCTCCTCAATTCATTCCTCATACAATCCCAGCAGCACTTTCTCAGGCGTCAAAGGTGCATCAAATTCTGATTTATAACTAGGATTAAAAGCCCTGATGGCATCCTGCAAAGCGAAAAATGAACCAATTCCATAAATAAATGGTGGCTCACCCACTGCTTTGGATTTTAGAATGGCTTCATCATTACTCTCGGTTTCAAGTGGTATTATCTCAATCGAATTAGGGGCTGAATAAATATCGGGTATTTTGTATGTTGACAAGGCATTTGACTGAAGTCTGCCTTTTTCATCAAAAACAATTTCTTCCATGGTCATCCATCCAATTCCCTGTACAACAGCTCCTTCAATTTGTCCGTTATCAATCTCTTGGTTCATACTTTTGCCAAAATCATGGACAATTTTAACAGAATCAACCTCATGCGACCCACTGATACAATCAACAGTAACTGTTGTTATGGCAAGACCATAAACGTGATATGAGAATGGATGACCTTTTCCTTTAGCTTTGTTAAAGTAGATTTTCGGCGTTGAGTAATGACAGTTTTCTGTTAAGCTCACCCGGTTTGCAAAAGCCTTCCAAACAAGTTGTTCCCATGTCAATGATGTCTTTTCATTATCAATAAATACTGCCTCATCTCTAAGATGAATCATATCTTCTTTCACCTTAAGGTTAGCAGCAGCAGTTGATTTTAACCTTTTTAAAAGAGCATCACATGCTTGCTGAACTGCTTTGCCATTGAGATCGGCAGTTGAGCTGGCTGCTGTAGGGGATGTGTTGGCTACACGAGTGGTATTGGTTGACTCGATTTTAATTCTTTCAGGTACTACCGATAATACTTTTGCTGCTATCTGCACCATTTTTGTATTCACACTTTGCCCCATTTCTACAGCTCCGGTACTAATTCCTATGCTTCCATCCTGATAAATATGAACTAAGGCGCGGGCATGGTTCATCATTGTATTTGTGAATGAAATCCCAAATGTGATTGGTGTAAGTGATATCCCTCTTCTTTTCAGTTCATTTGAATTGTTGAAGGCACTAACTTCTTTTTCAAGCTTGCTTATGTTAAAATTGTTTTGTGCAGTATTCCAGATGCGGGTTAATTCAACATCTTTTGCAGCCTGTCCATATGGAAATTCGTCATTTTCCTTAAGTAAATTAATTTTCTGAATTTCCCTTGCGGGGATGTTAAGTTTATTTGAAGCATGATTAATGGCAGCTTCAATTACAAAAATTCCCTGTGGTGCACCAAATCCGCGGAATGCAGTATTTGGTGGTAGATTTGTTTTGCAGGTGTAAACCGTTGCCTTTACATTGGGAACAAAATAGCTGTTAGTTGAGTGAAACAAAGTTCGTTCAGTTATGGCGGGTGACAGATCGGCTGATGCACCTGCATTTTGCAGATAGTCGGCCTCAAAAGCAAGTATTTTCAGATCTCCGGATAACCCTATTTTAAATTGTGTTTCGTAGGGATGTCTTTTGCCGGTCATGAACATATCATCATTACGACTTAATATCAGTTTTACCGGTAGGTGCAAATGGTAAACAGCAAGTGCCGTCATTATTGCCCATAGTGTTGCCTGTTCCTCTTTACCTCCAAAAGCTCCTCCAAGCCGAACAACATCTACCTCAATTTTATTCATAGGAATACCAAGTACTTTTGCTCCTATTTTTTGAATTGCAGTAGGACCTTGTGTGGAGGAGAATATTTTTATATTTCCGTTTTCTTGCGGAATAGCATATGATCCCTGCGTTTCGAGATATAAATGTTCCTGTCCACCTGTAGTAGCTTTTCCTTCAAAAATGTGCTCGCAGTTATTCCACGCCGCTTTTGTGTCGCCCAATTTAAAAGTACGGGGAGGCATAATAAATTGTTGTTTTTCTTTTGCATCGCTAACTTCAATAATAGGATCATATTCATCTAAGTCAACATAAATCAAATCCCTGGCTTTTTGCGCGATTTTTTCAGTTTCGGCTACAATTAATGCAATGGGCTGGCCAACATAATGAACTTCTGATTCTGCAAAAAGTGTCTCATCCTGAATAATGGCGCCTATTTGATTTACACCTGGGATGTCGTGATAAGTAAAAATTCGGATAACGCCTTCTATCTTTAGAGCATCTTCGATATTAAGCTTTGTTATTTTCCCATAGGCAAATGGTGAGCCAAAAACAACTCCATATAATGTTCCATGGTTAACAGTTATGTCATCAATAAATATGGACTTTCCTTGTACGTGATTTATGGAATCAATATTCTTCATAACTGATAAAATTATTTAATATCATAAATATTGATAATGTCAGGAAATAATTTGATAAAATGCCCGTAATACAATTGTCGGATTAGTAACCGCTTATATCCTTTACTGCCTCTTACATCGCTGATGGGGGTAATTTCTTCTTTCAGTACACAATGTGCTTTTTGGATATTTTCTGATGATAAAACTTTTCCTTTTAGAAACGAACAGGTGTTTTTTAGAAACAATGGAATAGGAGAAACACCACCTGCTGAAAGATATATGTCATTAATCAGTTTTTTTTTAATACTGATATTCATTGCGGAATTAACACTGGCAATATCTAAATGTGTACGTTTACTAACTTTCTCAAAATTAAAATATTGATCATCTTCAGGAAGCTCAAAAGTAATTTCCTGTATAATCTCGCCATCATTAATATCTATTGATTTATATCCTTTGAAAAAATCTTTAAGAAATATAATTCTATTACCTCCCTGTTTATCATTAATGTTAATTTTACTGTTAAGAGCAAGAAAGAAAATTGCTAAATCGGCTATCGGAGAAGCATTTACCAAATTGCCTCCCACTGTAGCCATGTTCCGGATTTGCTTTGACGAAATAAGTTTGAAGTAGTTTTCTAATTCCGGAAAATAATCATGTAATCGTGTGAAGTTAAGAATATCAGAAACCGTTGCACCGGCACCAATAATACATGTATTTTTATTGATAAATATTTTGTTGATGTTGTCATTTTCTGAAATTAAATCAACATCCAATTCCTGAAATTTATTAGCCCGAGTAACATAGAGATCAGTTCCTCCACCAACGATAGTTCCTTTGCTGTTAATTTTCATCTTTGCTTTAATATCAAATAATTTCCCGGGAATTTCGGTAAAGTATTCGGGAACGAATTTGCGTTCAATTAACCACTTTGTGCTGTGATTGTTTTTTTCAACAAGAATACTTGTTATATCTTCTGTAGCTTTTTCGATAGATTTATATCCGGTACACCGGCAAATGTTCCCACTAATAGAATCTTTAATTCCGGTTATTGAAATATTTTTGTTCAAGGCATATCCGGTCAACGAAACTACAAACCCCGGAGTGCAAAACCCGCATTGAGTTGCATTATTCTCCTTTATTGCATTTTGAACCGTGGTTAATCCATCAGTTAAATTTAACCCTTCAATTGTAACAACATGTTTACCATGAACGCTTGCGATAGGAGTAAGGCATGAAGTAATAGCTTTGTAATCAACTTTTCCTTCCGTATTAAGCGACCCTGATAATACGGTGCAGGCTCCACAATCACCTTCACGGCATCCTATTTTTGTTCCTGTCAAATGCTTTTTTTGCCTGATAAAATCAAGCAGAATACTTCCTGAAGGAATTTCAGTTTTAATATGTTCCTTATTTAGAATAAATTCAATCATAACAAGCCGTAAAATTAATAAAAGAACGGATATTTTGTATTTTAGCACCTATAACGTGACAGATTAAATTATTATAAAATGGAAAAGAAAAAATTTGCTGTAGTACTGGCCGGAAGTGGAGTTTATGATGGCGCCGAAATCCACGAAGCTACACTAACAATGTTGGCAATTATGAATCATGGCGCAACCTACCAATGTTTTGCTCCTGATATTCAGCAACACCATGTAATTAACCACATTACTGGTGAAGAAATGAATGAAACACGCAATGTGTTAATCGAATCGGCCAGAATTGCCCGTGGTGATATTAAACCCTTGAATGAATTTGATGGCAATAATTTTGATGCTCTGATTTTTCCGGGAGGATTTGGTGCTGCCAAAAACTTGTCGACAGTTGCTTTTGATGGTCATAACGCTAAGGTTAACCCTGATGTGGAAAAAGCAGTTTTGCAGATGGTTGGGTTAAAAAAGCCAATAGGTGCGCTTTGCATAGCTCCTGCATTTATTGCTAAGATATTAAAAGATGTTAGCGTTACCATAGGGCAGGATAAGGGCACGGCTAAAGCCATTGAGGCGATGGGTGCAACACATGTTGAAACCGATCACGGAGATGTAGTTATGGATGAGGATAAACTGATTTTCACAACACCGTGCTACATGCTTGATGCAACAATTTTGGATATTGATGACGGTGCAAATAATGTTGTTAAGGCTATGATGGATAAGATGATGTAATGCTTTGCAATCGAACGATGAAGGAGATATCCCCTTAGTTCGAAGTCGCGCGCGAGAATAACTTAGTACAGTACTTTTTGCATAGAGGATTTCTCCCATTGCAATGACTCAAGTGTTTTTGTAAACGGATTATTAATCTTAAAAGAACCCAGCGTATTGCGATGAAAAAAATAACACAACTCTTCAACATAAAGTACCCAATAATACAGGGAGGAATGATTTGGTGCAGTGGCTGGGAACTGGCTTCTGCTGTAAGTAATGCCGGAGGGCTTGGACTGATAGGGGCAGGAAGCATGACACCCGAGGTTTTGCAAATCCATATAAAAAAATGTAAAGTGGCTACTAACAAACCGTTTGGAGTAAATGTTCCACTTCTCTACTCACAATCCGACGAGATAATTGAATTAATAATCAGAGAGGGGATTAAAATCGTTTTTACATCAGCAGGAAATCCGGCAAAATATACTTCAATACTAAAAGAAAACGGAATTAAGGTTGTGCATGTTGTAGCCAATAAAAAATTCGCCCTAAAAGCTGCTGAGGCGAGAGTAGATGCAATAGTTGCTGAAGGCTTTGAGGCCGGTGGCCACAATGCCGTAGAAGAAACAACCACGATGGTACTTATTCCTATGCTAAAGGAAATAATCAATATTCCAATAATTGCAGCGGGAGGTATCGGTTCGGGGCAGGCAATGTATGCAGTGATGGCGCTTGGAGCAGATGGAGTTCAAATCGGAAGTCTGTTTGCAGGATCGATTGAATCATCAGCACATGAAAATTTCAAAAAAGCAATAATTGAGTCCGATGATGGCGGGACCTACCTTACTTTGAAAAAATTAGGACCTGTGCGTTTAATTCGAAATGAGTTTTTCAACAGAATCCATAATGCAGTCATGGAAGGAAAAAATAATGAAGAATTAAGTGAAATTCTTGGCAGAGGAAGACCAAAACTTGGAATGTTTGAAGGTAATATAGATGAAGGTGAACTTGAAATAGGGCAAATTTCGGCAATGGTAAAAGAAATTCTACCTGTCCACAGGATTATTAACGATCTGATTATCGGGTTTAACCATACATCTGACAAGATGAGACGGATGAATAAAGTAAAATAATGCGCGCATAGTTATTTAGAATCATTTCTAATATTAATTTTTCTAAGTTTGTAGAAAATCTCCAATTAAAATTTACGACATGAACTTTGATTTTACTGAAGAGCAATTAATGATACAGCAAGCAGCTCGCGACTATGCTCAACGCGAACTAATTCAGGATGTACTGGAAAGAGATGAAAAGTCGATTTTCCCCGAAAGACATATAAAAAACCTCGCCGAACTTGGTTTTATGGGAATGATGATTGACCCCGAATATGGGGGCAGCGGAATGGATACAGTTTCATACATCCTAGCAATGGAGGAAATCTCAAAAGTTGATGCCTCCACAAGTGTCGTAATATCAGTTAATAATTCACTGGTTTGTTTTGGCCTTAATAAATTTGGAACAGAAGAGCAAAAACAAAAATATCTTATCCCACTGGCAAGCGGACAGATTATCGGCGCTTTTTTACTCTCCGAACCTGAAGCCGGATCCGATGCCACTCATCAGCATACCACCGCTGAAGACAAAGGCGATTATTATTTATTAAATGGCACCAAAAACTGGATTACCAATGCAAATTCAGCATCAACCTACATTGTGATGGCTCAAACTCATCCTGATAAAAAACACCGTGGGATAAATGCGTTTATTATTGAAAAAAACTCTCCCGGAATTTCATTAGGCCCTCACGAAGATAAAATGGGAATGCGAAGCTCTGATACACATTCGGTAATGTTTACAGATGTTAAAGTGCCTAAGGAAAATCGTATTGGAGAAGATGGATTTGGTTTTAAATTTGCTATGCAGGTTCTCGAAGCAGGCCGCATTGGGATAGCAGCTCAGGCACTTGGATTAGCAAGCGGAGCAATGGAAAGAGCAACCGCCTATGCTAAAGAACGTAAAGCTTTTGGTACAGAAATTGCTAACCACCAGGCAATAGCATTCAAACTTTCCGATATGTCTGTTAAAGTGGAAAATGCACGTAACCTGTGCCTCAAGGCAGCATGGTTAAAGGACAATAAGCGATCAATCACTTTAGCTAGTGCAATGGCAAAGCAGTACGCCGCCGATATAGCTATGGAAGTAACCACCGATGCAGTTCAAATACTTGGCGGATACGGTTATGTTAAAGAATATCATGTTGAGCGTTTAATGCGCGAAGCAAAGCTCACTCAAATCTACGAAGGCACTTCGGAAATACAGAAGATTGTTATTTCGAGGGATTTGCTGAAGGATTAGTTCTTTAGTGGTCACATTATTAGTTAAAACCCTGCCTGCCCTCCTTCGACGGGAAATCTAGCAGTCAGGTATGCACTTTGTGCATTTCCTTTCAGCTTCTATAAACTTTATACAGTTATGGGACGGAAGCTTGAAGTTGGAAGACTGAAGTTCTTGTTTCTTTCCATTTCAAACTTCTGATTTCCAATTTCGGTCAAATTATTGAAGAATATGAATCACGAATTTAATTCGAAGTATAAAACTATGGTACTTTCAGTTCATAGTGGTTTATTTTAGCCGACCAATTAAAGTAACTGTGTATTTCATCCAGAAAAATGTATTCACCGCCTGATTTATAAAATTGGTCAGCAAGATCAATTAAACTGTTCTGTGAAAAATAGATTAAAATGTATAATGAAAGTTACAAAAACAAAATAGCATTAACAATTACACTTTTTGTGTGTATAAAAAATATTATGCACGCATTACAAATTATAATGTTTTTTTTACGAAATTTGTTGTTTTTCAAATAATGGTGTTAGAAATCAAATTCATTAAATAAATTATAAAATATGAAAATACTTGTTTTGATAAGCAATGTGCCGGATACAACCACCAAAATAAGGTTTACTGGCGACAATACTGCTTTCGACCAGACAGGGGTTCAATGGATAATTAATCCATGGGACGAACTTGCACTTACCCGAGCCATGGAACTTAAAGAAGCCGGTGGAATTGAACAAATTACAGTGGCCAATGTAGGTACTATTGCTACTGAACCAACCTTAAGAAAAGCACTTGCTGTGGGTGCCGACGATGCTACCCGAGTAAATGCCGAAGCTAAAGATGCGTATTTTGTTGCTAAACAATTGTCGGAAATTGCCGGCGGTTATGATATTATTTTGGCAGGTATTGAAGCTTCCGACTATAATGGTTCTGCTGTGGGCGGAATGTTAGCCGAAATTCTTGAATACAACTCTGTATCTGCTGTTTCGGGACTCAATATCGAAAATGGCGTACTTGTTGTCAACCGCGAAATTGATGGTGGTTCACAAGTGCTTACAATAGGAACTCCTGCCGTGTGCATAGTGCAGAAGGGAATAGCAAAAGAGCCAAGGATTCCTGCAATGAGAGGCATTATGATGGCACGCAAAAAACCATTAAATGTTGTTGAACCTGTTAGCGCTGACGAAAGAACCTCGTTCGAGAGCTTTGAATTACCCCCTCCAAAAGCTGCTTGTAAAATGGTAAATGAAGATAATGCCAAAGAGATTATCACTTTACTTCATGAGGAAGCTAAAGTACTATAAGTAATTTGAAAATTTAGAGATTTGAAAATTGAGAAATGACAAACCAAATATAATTGTTGAGTTAACATTCAAATTTGCATTGAAGATTATTTCTTTTTCAGAAAAATTGAGTAGCAATGGAAAAACAGTTGTTGCTAATCAGTTATTAAAATCAGGGACTTCAATTGGTGCAAATGTAAGAGAAGCACAAAATGCTGAAAGCAAGGCAGATTTTATTCATAAGCTGAAAATTGCGGCAAAAGAAGTTGATGAAACTATATATTGGTTAGATCTCGCAAAATATTCTGATGGTTACCCATATGATGAGGAGCTTTCGGAACAAATCTCAGTAATTGAAAAAGTTATTTCAAAAATAATCTCAACCACAAAGAAATCAAAAAGTTGATAAATTTTCAAATGGTATAATATTCAAATTCACAAATAAATAATAATAATCATGTCAATATTAGTATATACAGAGAACTGGGACGGCAAATTCAAAAAACTAAGCTATGAGCTTGTTTCGTATGCCGCAACACTAGCTAATCAATTGGAAACTTCAGTTACAGCCATTTCAATAGGTAATGTTAGTGAAGATGAATTAACATCTCTCGGAAATTATGGTGCAAATAAAGTGCTTAATCTAAACGATGAAAAATATAACTCCCTTGATAACAAAGCCCTTTCAACTGCTATTGGGACTGCTGCCATAGAGGAAGGGGCAAAGGTGGTTCTTTTCGCACACACCAATCTTGGTAAAGCCATAGCACCAAGAGTAGCGGTTAAATTAAACGCAGGATTAGTTTCCGGAGTTAATGCTTTACCCGTAAGTTACAATCCTTTTGTAGTTAAAAAGAAAGTGTTCACAGGAAAGGCATTTGCAAAAGTTAAATTTGACACGGACGTTAAAGTAATGACTTTTGCTCAAAACTCTTACAAAGTAGTTGAAACCGAAAGCAATGTAGTTATTGAATCATTTAACCCTGCCGTTAACGAGGGTATTTTTACTACAACGGTTAAAGAAACTAACAAAATTACCGGCAAAGTATTATTAACAGATGCAGAAGTAGTTGTTGCTGGAGGTCGTGGTATGAAAAGCGGTGATAACTGGACAGGATTAGAAGAAATGGCAGATTTACTCGGTGCAGGTTTGGCATGTTCACGGCCTGTTTCTGATGAAGGCTGGCGTCCACACGCTGAGCATGTTGGACAAACAGGAAAGATAATCGCCCCAAACTTGTATTTAGCTTTTGGTATTTCGGGAGCTATCCAGCATCTTGGTGGTGTTAGTTCATCAAAAGTTATTGTTGCTGTTAACAAAGATGCAGAAGCGCCCATATTTGAAACAGCAGATTATGGTATAATTGGAGATGTAAATAAGGTTATACCACAATTAATCGAAGGAATAAAGCAAATGAAAGCTTAGTTTTTTTAACACATAAACTTTTTGTAACTAATCAGTATAGTCAATTGAGGAAAAATCAAGAAATAAATACCTATAATCCGCTGCTTGAAGGAGTGCAGGGGTAGGTTTCCCCCTTTGGAGGGGGCAGGGGGAGGTTAAACAAATCTCATTTATTTCTTGATCTTTCGGCGTGACACTGATTAGTTACAAATTTTTTATAAAACCTGGCTACAACTATGGTCAGGTTTTTTTATTTGAGTAAATTTGACACGTCAAAAAAACATTAATCATGATTAAGATATATCACAATCCACGATGTAAAAAATCAAGGGCAGGATTACATTATGTACAAGAACGTACTAATGATTTTGAAGTGATTGAATATTTGAAAAATCCAATAAGCGAAAACGTATTAAAAAATTTGTTGATAAAGCTAAATCTCAAGCCGCACGATATAGTTCGTACTCAGGAGGCAATCTATAGATCCAATTATAAAGGAAAGAACTTTACCGACGACGAGTGGGTTAAAATCATGGTTGAAAATCCAAAACTTATTAAACGCCCTTTAGTGGTTAAAGGAAACAAAGCAGTATTGGGCGACCCCGCTGATAATCTTGCTGTATTTTTTAGTTAATTTAATTGGTCATTCATCTAGGCATTTAATCATTCTCACATTTAATAATAACAAAATCAAAATATAAAACATGAAATATAGAATTGAACACGACACTATGGGTGACGTACAGGTTCCTGCTGATAGTTACTGGGGAGCACAAACACAAAGATCAAAAATGAATTTTCAAATTGGCCCCGAAGCTTCAATGCCTGAAGAGATAATTAATGCTTTTGCATATTTAAAAAAAGCTGCAGCATTGACTAATGCCGAACTTGGAGTATTGGCAGTTGAAAAAGCCGAATTAATTGGAAAAGCCGCCGATGAAATACTTGAAGGAAAGCTTGATGGTAACTTCCCGTTGGTGATCTGGCAAACAGGTTCAGGTACCCAGTCGAATATGAACATGAACGAAGTTATTGCAAACCGCGGACATGTTATAAATGGAGGCTCACTTAGTGATAGTATTAAGGTCCTTCATCCAAACGATGATGTAAATAAATCACAATCATCAAATGATACATTTCCAACGGCAATGCACATTGCTGCTTATAAACTGATTGTTGAAAATACAATTCCGGGTGTTGCTATGCTCAGAGATGCGCTTGCAGAAAAAGTTGAGGCTTTTAAAAATGTCGTAAAAACAGGTCGTACACATCTTATGGATGCAACACCGCTTACGTTAGGACAGGAATTTTCGGGATACGTTACCCAGCTTAATTTTGGATTGAAGGCTCTTTCAAATACTTTACCTCATCTAACTGAGCTGGCTCTGGGTGGAACAGCCGTTGGTACCGGATTAAATACACCTAAAAATTATGACGTAAAAGTTGCTTCAAAAATTGCAGAATTAACCGGATATCCATTTGTTACGGCTCAAAATAAATTTGAAGCTTTGTCGGCCCATGATGCAATTGTTGAAACTTCGGGAGCTCTTAAACAGCTTGCCGTAAGTTTGATGCACATTGGAAATAATATTCGTATGCTTGCCTCCGGTCCGCGTTGCAGCATTGGCGAAATTCAACTTCCTGCCAATGAGCCGGGTTCATCTATTATGCCAGGCAAAGTTAATCCAACACAAAACGAAGCCCTAACAATGGTTTGTGCTCAGGTTATCGGTAACGATACTGCAATTACGGTTGGCGGAATGCAAGGACATTTTCAGTTAAATGTTTTTAAACCGGTTATGATTTCTAATCTTCTTCAATCAGCCAGGTTATTGGGCGATGCTTGCGTTTCGTTTACCAGAAATGCGGTTATTGGTATTGAACCCAACCATAGTATAGTTCAGGAGAAATTAGAAAATTCACTGATGCTGGTTACTGCTCTTAACTCACATATTGGCTACGAAAAAGCCGCTAAGATTGCTAAAAAAGCTCATGCAGAAGGCTCAACGTTACGCGAAGCAACACTTGAACTAGGATTTCTTACTGATGAAAAATTCACTGAATTGGTTGATCCTTCAAAAATGATTTAACCGGTTGAAGTATTCGCTTATGAGAAGAATACTAAATAATATTAGTAACCACTCAAATTGGTTTAGTTACTATATTTTCAAATATACTTCTTCCAAAAAGAAAGAGTTTACTTTTAAATGTCGAAGTGGGCTAAAAATCATAGTACCTCAAAGATTATTACAGACTTACAAGGAATGCTTTTTTGATGAAACTTACTTTAAGGGGTTACCGAAAAGTATTGTTGGTAAGCAAATTAAAACAGTAGTAGATATTGGGGCTAACGTTGGTTATTTTTCATTATTTATGTTAGCTAATTTTCCTAAAGCAAAAGTAATTGCGTTTGAGCCAATGCCTGTAAATTTTAAATTACTAAGTAAATATATGCAGGAAAACAGTACTCTTGATTTTGCGGTAATTAATAAAGCAGTAAGTAGTAAGGGACAGGGTTCGATTACCCTAAACTATGATAGTACCGACTCATTTACTACTGATGCCAGTATTTTCGATGCCAGTAGCCGAGCCGATAGTATTGAAGTTAAAACAACCTGTTTGCAAGATATTATTTATGATAATAAACTGGATAATATTGATTTTTTAAAGTTAGACTGCGAAGGTTCAGAATATGCGATACTATATGATGCACCAACTTCTATACTTAACAAAATTTCAATTATGTCCATTGAAACTCACTCTGGAAAGGAGGAGAATGAAAATGCGGTTTCGCTAATTAATTATCTCAAAAATAACGCATTCAAAATTAATTTTAAAAATGATATTATTTGGGCATGGAAAAACAGTTATCGTTAAGAGACAAGAAGAAAATTTTTACCCTCTTCGAATCCTTTCTTTGATAAAAACTCTTTAATCTCCTCCTTCGCATTCATTTGTTTAATGTAGGTTAGTACGAATATTTCATCTGCTGAAGGAATATTTTCATAGAAGTACACCTTTTGGTCAAGGTGTCGTTTATTTTTTTTTGTATCAATATAGCAACAAATTTCAATGCCGTGTGATTCCAGTAATCGTGCTCTTCTCCGTGATATATTACTCGCTCCCCAAATAGCAACTTTTGGGTAAAACGGGCTATGCTTTTTAAGCCACTTTGCGAGATATTTAGTTTTGATTTGGTAAAATGATTTGTCGCTGTATATTGGGTTCGTTCGTGATAACCTGGTGTCAGAGTCATGCCAATTTAGCAAGACATCTTTCAGCTTTCTTATTTTAACTCCATTATCGAACCATCTCAACCACATTTCATAGTCCTCAGGAAAATCACCATGAAGATACATACCGTGTTTCTGTGCGATTTCACGTCGCCACATTGCAGATGGGTTTACAATCGGTAGTTCAACAAATCTGGAATTTAAAATTTCTTCGTAAGTAACTATTGCATTGCTCCACTCAACAAAACGGGGCATCCCACCTGAAAACTCCGAATGACTAATATGCTTAACCAATGTGGCTACGGCTCCATAACCGGAGTTGTTATCTAAAAATTCGTTTTGTATTTTTAGCCTATTGGGATGAGACCAATCGTCAGCATCCATGCGGGCAATGTAATTTCCTTTGCTTTCTTTCCATCCTGCATTAGATGCAAACCCAACCCCCTGTACTTTTTCAGAAATTAGTTTAAACCGATGGTCATTATCAACAAACTTTTGGGCAATTTGCCAGCTGCTATCTGTTGAATTATTGTCGATTAGGATACATTCAAAATCTGTAAAACTCTGCGAAGAAATGCTCTTTATGGCACTTTCAATTGTTTTTTCGGCATTAAAAAAAGGAAGGATAACCGATACTTTAGGGTGATTGATCATCGAGATTTGTAATTTTTTTTAAAATATGAATATTCTTAATAAGGGTTTAACATGTCCTCCGGTATTGTTTGAAGGTTTTTCATTCTGAAAACAAAAGCTCTTTTTGCTACTTTGCCATTTCTGTAAATTTGAATTGTATCAGCCGGAATAACTTCCTCAAAATAATTGTGAAAAAAAATATCTGGTTCGTGATACGCTCTGCTGTCAGTTAAATAATATGCATCCATGCCTAAATTAAATCCGCCCTGCTCATGGTTTATCCAGGCATATTTATGAATATTACCAAGTTCACCAATTCCATAACATTTTAAACCTGCAGGAGTTGCCGCATAATAATCGTAATTAGCAAGAGGAAACCAGTTTGAGCCAACAATTATGCTGTTTTCTGACATAATGCCCTGTTTAATATCACGATCTACAATAAGCTTAAAAGCTTCACAGGTTTGCTTATAACCATACATATCAAGAGAAGGGTCGTTTTTGCCAATGCGATTATATTCAGTACTTTTATCTATCGTAAATATTCCGTAATTAATTTGAGATAATCCCATAATAATTATTACAAAAAGTAATATCAGGGATGATATTATGGGAACAGGTAATCCCTTTTTATTTGCTGATCCGTGCTGCGACAAATAAACAGCTGCTAGCAGGATTAATGTAGTGTATCCGGGAGCTGTCCAGTGCGGGAGCGTGCTTCTGAAAAGTGAAAACACTAAAAATGTTAATATTAAAGGTAACCCCGACAATAGCAATATTCTGGAAAATTTATTTTCAATTGTGAGCTTCCCTCTAATAGCTGCTAATACACCTATAATAATCAATACAAAATTAACAGGGTTATTATAAAGTATCTCACCGGCGAGCTCAGTTAGCAAATAATCAAATTTAATTGAATAACCACTCATGGCAACCCTTCCTGAATGAAATGAAATGCTGATAAAATCGTTTTGGAGGTTCCAGATTATTATTGGTAATGAAAAAATAACCGTAATTATAATTGCAATATACAACCACTTACTTCTTAACCATTCACGATTGTAAATCAGTATATAAGCAACAATTCCAAACCATAAAAATACTGATGTGTATTTTGATAATATCCCCAATCCGATTACAATGCCTATTTTCAACATGTTAATACCCGACATAGGTACATGTGGACACATCGGCACTGTTTTAATCATCAGATATATTGCCCATAACCAAAACAGACTTTGTGGTGTGTCGGGAAGGATGAAAACGCCTGTAATTATTGATGAATAAACAGAAGCGGTATATAACAGCGATGCGTAATATCCTGTTCGGGCATCTTTAATTTGCCCGCCGATTTTAAATATTATCCAAATATTGATTGCTCCGGTTATAACTGCTCCTAGTCGTAAGAAAAACTCGCTTTGAAATAGCAGGTTAAACGTAGTAAGCTGCATAAACCAACCAACCATCAACGGATGATCAAAATGCGACCAATCAGGATAAAGCGCATATAATCTGTAATAAACTTCATCGTTGCCCAATTCCAGTGTGCCTGCAAGCAAACCCCTTATAATGGTTGATATAACAATCAGATAAAGTACATAATTACTATATTTCTTTTTGCTATCCATAGGGCTATTTTCTTTTTTTCCTCATTCTCAATCTGGCAAATAAGTAGGCAATAATAATTGCTACGAGGAAATATACAATCCTTAACCGTAAGGTGGCAGATTTATCTACTTCAGCGGTTTTTAACGTTTTTGGAAATTCACCATTATAACGCAGCACAGGATTTAAGTACATCACTGAATGATCGTGAAACATTATTTCTGTTCTTACATACGGGTCAGTATCTTCAATAACATACAATGCTGTGTCGCTATTTTCCACTACATGTAAAACTTCTCCATTATTTCCAATAAACCTGAATAGGAGAGCATTAGCATCCACAGAAACAATCAAAGTATCACCAATAAGTTTTGCTGATGTTAACTTAGGAATATATTTCGATCGCTCTGCTTTATCCTTCATCGGCTCATCATCAATTCTGAAAAAATCAATACCATATGAAGCACCTTTTTTCAGATTGGACAGAATTTCATTCCGGTTTAAAGTAAGTGAATTTATCATAGTGAATCTTCGGCCAACATCATTACTGTACAACACATCATGAGCATCATCATCACTAATAATATACGCAATTTGTCCTGTTGAAAGTGCTGCATCCCAATGAGCCACAGAAACCCTTATATTATTTAACACCTCAATGGCCTCATAGTTTGTGAGGTATTTCATATCGTTAATAGTATAGCCATGCCTTAGTAACGGATGAGCAAGAGCAACTATTTCTGAATGTTCACTTAGCTGATCCAGTATCCATTGCTTCATACTAAGCGTTTGGCCAAACATCAAATCAACCCACAATACTTTATCGGCATTAATACAAACCTGATGTGTTTTAAAAATGTTATAACCATGCTCATAAGTTGGTATATAGGCCGAGTCATCCTTACCAAAAATATTGATTTTTTGATAATCGGATGTTGCAACATGATCATATCCAAGCACTTTGTATACACTATCAATCAATTCATTTGTGTTTTTTCGACCATCGGTAATCCCTAACCATGCCTTCGACTGCACCTGAAAATTGTATTTTCTCCAATTTGCCGAATCAATTGACTGGTATGGGTTATAAAGTTTATTTCCGGTAAATGGTACAGGACCGGAAAATTTATAAACAGGAGCTAGTAAATAATACATTATTAGAATACCTGTAACAATAATTAACAAGTAGGTAATAAATCGCAACAAGGCACGAAAAAGTTTTTTCATTTTAATATTATTGATGCAAAATTATAAAATCCATTTGAAAAAAGGGTTGGAAATTTTCCATATCGTGGAATAAGTTTTATTTTTGTAAAATATTAAGCTTATTTTCAACGTCATTTAAAATTTAATCAGATGAATTATTTTAAGTTATTTATTGTTGAAGACGATCCGTTTTACGGTGAATTGCTAAAACGACATCTACAATTGAATCCCGACAATGAGGTATTTTTATATAAAAATGGCAGGGAATGTCTTGATAATATTCATCTGCAGCCCGATTTAATATCCCTTGATTATGGATTACCTGATATTTCAGGATCTGAAGTTATGAAAAAAGTTCATATCGAATATCCCGACCTTCCGATAGTAATTGTATCAGGACAAGAGGATGTGAAAACTGCGATTGAACTTCTTAAAAAAGGTGCATATGACTATTTTGTTAAGGATAATGACACAAAGGACAGGTTATGGAACTTAATTAATAAGCTTCGCGAAAGGGAGCAATTAAAAACGGAGATTGATGTACTTAAAGAAGAAGTTGGTATAAAGTATAGTTTTAATAATATTAAAGGAAACAGTCAGGCTATTAAAAATGTTTTTAAGTTAATTGACAAAGCACAAAAAACAGGAATAACGGTTTCCATTACAGGCGAAACAGGAACCGGCAAGGAGTTGGTAGCCAAGGCCATACATTATAATTCAACACGCAGGAATTTTCCAATTGTTGCAGTTAATGTTGCTGCAGTGCCTTCAGAACTTATAGAAAGCGAAATGTTTGGTTATGAGAAAGGTGCTTTTACCGGTGCCAATACTCGCAAAATTGGAAAATTTGAGCAGGCAAACAAGGGCACTTTGTTTTTAGATGAAATCGGGGAAATGGACCTTAATATGCAGGCTAAGTTATTGCGTGTTCTTCAGGAAAAAGAGCTTACAAGAGTTGGTGGAAATGAAGTAATAAAACTCGATTCCAGAATTATTGTATCAACAAATCGAAACCTTGGCGAAGAAGTTAAAAAAGGGACATTCAGGGAGGATTTGTATTATCGCTTGCTTGGTTTGCCAATTGAGCTTCCTCCGTTACGATCGAGAGGTAATGATATTATTTTCCTTGCAAAGTATTTTATCGATGAATTCTGTAAGGAAAACAAAATAGCACTCAAGAAAATATCACCTGATGCAAATGATAAACTAATCAAATACAGTTACCCAGGTAATGTTAGGGAGTTAAAAGCTGTTATTGAATTAGCAGTTGTATTATCGGATGATGAAGAAATTTCCTCTGATAATATTAATTTCAACTCTACCGATTCTGTATCAAATTTTCTTGTTGATGAGTGTACTCTTACCGAATTTAACAGTCGTATAATCAGATATTTTTTAGATAAATATGATGGGAACGTAATGCTTGCTGCAAAAAAACTTGACGTTGGTAAATCAACTATTTACCGTATGTTAAAGAACAAAGAATTATAGACTATGCCTACAAAACAACCATTTAAACTTAATAAGCTTTCGCAATACTTTGGTAATGATACAACTCAGATTAGAGAGATGTTAACCCTTTTCATAGACACTGTGCCACCAGATATTATGCAACTGCAAGAACTGGCTTACAAAGAACAATGGGAAGAAATATTAAAAATTACACATAGAATAAAGCCATCGCTTGACGTGTTCGAGATGAATGATATTCTTGAAGATGTTAGAAAAATTGAGGATATTGTTCGCTTAAATAATAAGGAAGAAAACCTGAATAATTATTTAATAAAATTAGTTGATAATGTAAATAAAATGAAATTATTATTTCTTTCGGAAATCAAAAAATATTAAATGATAATTGCAGATAAAAATTATGTGCTTGAACTTATTCCTCAAAAACATCCAATGGTTATGGTTGATGGCCTGATAAACAATGATAAAACAACTACAATATCTAAACTCAGTCTCAGCAAAGACAATATTTTTTGTAGCAATGGTTATTTCCAGGAAATTGGTTTGATCGAAAACATAGCTCAAACGGCAGCTTTGCGTGCAGGGTACAAAGTAATGGAGAATGAGGAAAAGCCTGCTATTGGATTTATTGGGGCTATTAAAAATATGATCATTTATAAGCTGCCTAACGATGATGATAAACTGCAAACAAAGATTACAATAATAAATCAGTTAATGAAAGTTATAATTATTAAAGGTGAAGTTATGCTTGACAACAGATTAATTGCCGAGTGTGAAATGAAAATATTTTTACAATAGTTTAACTTATGAAAACCACAGACGTACCACAGGATGATGCAAATATGATGCAGGGCAAATTTAAAGAGCCTGTTTATTCACTCGATGAGAATGGTAATTATACAACCATCCCCTCAGTTGGGTGGGAACCAAAAAATGCTGTTATGCAAGAAGCATGGGATAGGGTAAATGAAAAAATCGAGCAAGCTAGACAAAATGTAATTAACGGCAAATTAAGTCCTATAGCTTATTATATTGAGAAAAATATTATGGATACTGCACTAGTTGCAAAATATATGTACATGCCTAAATGGAAAATTAAAAAACATCTTAAGCCTTATAACTTTTCGAAGTTAAGTGATGATGTGCTCGAAAAATACGCTTTAGTATTTGGAATAAATAAACATGAACTTGTTGATATTGATCAACTTAATGACAAATAATAACCACAAATGATTTTGTGATTCAGGAAGCAAGAGCTATGAATCAGGAATGTTAAAATTACAATTGATGAATACAAATAACTTTTCCCAGCCAGCCCTGGCGAATAATAGAATGAATATAGAATTGAAATTCGAACACAAACAATCGGCGCATTGTGAAAATGGGGTGGTTAGTAACTTGTTGCGATATTATGGCATTGAGTTAAGCGAACCTATGGTGTTTGGTATCGGTTCAGGATTTTTCTTTTCGCATATGCCTTTTCTTAAAGTTAATGGTATTCCGGTTACTTCTTTTAGACCACTCCCTGGGATAATTTTCAAACGAATCTCAAAACGACTTGGTGTAGAATTCGAAAAACATAAATTTTCCAACCCTCATAAAGCTATGATGGCCCTGGATATTAACTTGAAAAATAGTATTCCAACCGGAATGTTGGTGGGGGTTTATCATCTCACATATTTCCCCGATCCATACAGGTTCCATTTTAATGCACATAACATAGTTGTTTATGGCCGCCAGAATGGCAGCTACCTTATAAGCGACCCGATTATGGAGGGCAGTGAAGTTCTTACATACGACGAGTTGTTAAGAGTGAGATATGCTAAAGGTACTTTTGCACCCGAAGGACATATGTATTGGGCTGAGCGTATTCCAAAAAATATCAACCTGGAGAGTGCGATAATTAAAGGAATTAAGCATACATGCAAAGATATGTTAACAATTCCTTTGCCAATGTTTGGTGTAAAAGGTATAAGGTTTTTATCTAAAAAGGTTAGAAACTATCCAGGTAAACTCGGACCAAAAAAGGCAGCTTCATATATTGGCCAAATTGTGCGTGCCCAGGAAGAGATAGGTACAGGAGGTGCAGGTTTCAGGTACATGTATGGTGCCTTTTTACAGGAAGCTTCAATTGTAATTAATAATGGTGAGTTGAAAAAACTGTCGTACGAAATAACCGAAATAGGTGACCTTTGGCGAGAATTTGCCGTTATAGCAGCACGTATTGTAAAAAATCGTAATACTGAGGACGAAAGTTACAACAAGGCTGCCGACTTACTACTTGTCATTGCTGACAGGGAAGAGGAGTTTTTTAAAAAACTTAAAAAGAGCATCAGGTAAAAAATGGACAAAAATATTGCCATCGAGGTTAAAGAGCTTTCAAAGCGCTACCGAAATACCGAAACTTTAGCCATTAACCACTTGAGTTTAGAAGTTGAAAGTGGTGAAATATTTGGTTTATTAGGACCTAATGGGGCCGGTAAAACTACCATAATATCAGTGCTTTGTAATTTTATTACTGCTACTTCGGGCGAAGTTATGATTAATGGCATAAACCTTAAATCGGATGCTGACAATATTAAAAAGATAATTGGTGTTGTGCCGCAAGAGATAGCACTTTTTCCTAATCTCACAGCCTATGAAAATTTGCGATTTTTCGGAAATATGTATGGCTTAAAAGGTAACATTCTTAAAGAAAAGATAATTCAACTTATTAAAACTTTTGGGCTCGCCAATAAAGCACATCAAAAAATACATACCTATTCAGGAGGAATGAAGCGCCGAATGAACTTAATTGCAGGCATATTGCATTCACCTGAAATATTATTTCTTGACGAACCCACTGTTGGCATTGATGTCCAGTCGCGTGCGGTGATAATTGAATACCTTAAAAAGTTAAATGAACTTGGGACGACAATTGTATATACTTCGCATCATATGGAAGAGGCTGAAAAATTTTGCACCAAGATTGCCATAATTGATATGGGGAAAATAATTATTGAAGGCAGCCCTGCAGGATTATTAAGAAAATATAGCAATTGCTACAATTTGGAAGATGTTTTTTTGGAAATAACAGGCAGAAGTTTGAGGGATTAATGGAATTATGGTAAACGTATTAATATGGAGACTAATGTAATTTTGGAAATAAGAGTATATGAGGGATTAAGAGAAATCATTCCGGTTCGTCATACTTTGCCCCTATACCTTTATACCACCTATCTCCCTCTAATCTTGCATTCATGTTAAAATACCTGGCATCAACAATTAAAGATTTTATAATCTTGTCACGCGACAAAGCTGGATTAGCAATGCTTTTTTTAATGCCGGCAGCTCTGATAATTATAATGACGTTGTTGCAGGATTCAACCTTTAAAGCTCTTGAAGAAAAAAAGTTGCCAATTCTTGTATTAAACTATGATAAAGATACTTTCGGAATTAATATTGTTGAAGGCTTAAAAAAGTCGAAGTTTTTTAAAGTTACCGAACAGCCGGATATTGGTGAACAATCCGAAAATGAGCTGAAAATGCAGGTTGCCAAAGGTGCTTTTCAAATTGGCGTTGTTATCCATAAAAATGCAACAAATGTATTGCGCAACAATATCAAATTCAATATTGTTCAACTCCTTCCGGAAAAAGAAGATCTTATTTTTGGTGATGAACCTTTGTTATTGCAAAATGCTGCAAAGATTGAAAGCTACTTCGACCCGATCACGAAAAATTCTTTCAAACAATCTATTACCAGTGCTTTACATGAGTTCTCGTCAGCTGTTGAAGCAAAAATATTGTTTGGCATTTATTCATCGCTTTTCCGCGAATTGTTGGGTATGGAAATTAAAAATAAAGCGAATTTCACTAATCTGGTTGAGATTGAATCAGCGTATGCAAGTATTAATGATGAGGTTATAGTTGTTCCAAACTCGGTTCAACACAATGTTCCGGCCTGGACAATCTTCGCTATGTTTTTCATTGTTATCCCCTTGGCAGGTAATATTATTAAGGAAAGGGAAAGTGGTGTTTCAATGAGGCTTAGAATTATGGCGGGTTCAAATTTACCTTTTATCCTGGGAAAGATAACTACTTTTTTCGTTGTTGGTTTATTACAGGCAGCAACAATGCTACTGATAGGAGTGTTAATTCTGCCATTAATTGGTTTACCGCAACTTATTGTCGGAGATAGCTACTCTGCTTTGATACTTCTAACCGCATCGGTTGCATTAGCAGCGGCGGGATATGGAGTTGTTATAGGATCTATTGCCACATCTCAGGAGCAATCATCAATATTTGGTTCAATTTCGGTAGTGATATTTGCTGCCATTGGTGGTATTTGGGTACCGGTGTTTATCATGTCTGAAACAATGCAGTTGGTAAGTAAATTTTCTCCACTCAACTGGGCTCTTAACGGTTATTATGATGTTTTTTTAAGAAATGCAGGCATTTCCGAAATACTTTATTACGTTGCAATGCTTATGATTTTCTTCTTAATTTGTATTTGCATTGCATGGTATTATAATATGAGCCGTAAAGAAAATTAAACAATCTAATATCAAAACCATGTCCTCGCTAACAGTTGTTTATAACGAAATATCAGAAGTTGCCGGATTACTCCACAAAAATGGCTGGGCCGAAAAAAATGCTGGTAATTTTTCTATTCTGGTTGATTTGGACTTTGAAATAAATTCCGGCAAACATTATCCACTTCCCAAACCTTATACTGAACTTGCCAATAAAGTATTTATCGTTACCGGTAAGGGCAAACGAATGAGGGATATTGCCCGATCACCTGCCGAAAATACAGTTGTGTTTAAAATAAACTCCAAGGGCGACATGTACTCTATTCTTTCAGTTGCGCTGGTAACGCCCACTTCCGAATTACCAACACACCTTGCAATTCACAGTATGATAGCACAAAGGAGCAGTAATGAAAGAGCTGTAATGCATTCTCATGTTACCGAGTTGATTGCGCTTACACATATTGAAAAATACTGTGATCAAGACAGGTTTAATAATATGCTTTGGCAAATGCATCCCGAAACAATAATGTTTATCCCCACAGGGGTTGGTTTTGTCCCGTTTGAATTACCGGGCTCATCCGAAATAGCGACAGCCACAGTGGAAGCCCTGAAATATCATTCAATTGCTTTATGGGAAAAACATGGAGTTTTTAGTATTGCCTCCAACCTCAACGATTGTTACGACTTGATTGATATTATTGCCAAGGCAACTAAAATTTATTTGATGTGTGCTGCAGTTGGCACATTGCCTCAAGGGCTCAGTACTAATCAATTAGATCAATTGAAAGATATTGAGTTTTGAACTAAAACCTAAATCCAACTTCAACAATCACTCTTGGTAGTATGACAAATCTATCAGGGGGGTATTCTCTATAATACCATTGATTATAATCCCCATCATAATCCCATTGTCCATCACCTCCATGCATTCTGTACCCAAGGTTTACTCCTAATGCAAAATCAGAAAACCACATCTCTGACGTTCCAAAATATCGTCTTCCTCCAATTAAATAGCCCATTGATATATTATTGCTGATCGTATAATGATCAAATGAATCTAGGTAATATTCATAAAAATTATAGTAGCCGGCTTCAGCATGAGCAAAATAAGTAATCCCCTTGGAAGGTTTGGGATTAAAATAATATCTGTAATACGCAACTATTTTATCTGATGAATAGTTTGGGGCATAAAACCATAATAGTGAACTAGTTGCCTGTACACCAAGTGAGTTGTTCTTGTTCAATGAATATTCATAAGAAATAGATGCCTGATTCAATACTATTCCAACAAATGCAAAACCTACTACATAATTATTTTGTGATTTCAAATGTGAAGGCATCAAAACAATAAGTGCAATTATTAAAATGATAGCTGCTTTTTTCATATCTGAGTTTATGGGTTTAAGCAGATTGACAAAATTAAGGCATTTTTAATTGAATGTCAAATTACATACTTTTGCAAGTTATCGCAAAACAATGAGTAAAATTTTAACAGACACAACTGAAGTAGTAGTACGTTTTGGAGAAGTGGATTCAATGGGAATTGTATGGCACGGTAACTACGTAAAATATATTGAAGAAGGTCGCGAATCCTTTGGTAAAAAATATGGCATATCTTATCTCGATATTTATAAGCATAATGTTATGGCACCGGTTGTTAATATGAATATCGATTTTAAAAAGCAGGTGCAGTATGGCGATGTGTTACTAATTGAAACAGAATTTGTTAATAGCGAATCAGCAAAAATGATCTTCAAGTTCAGGATATTCAGAAAGTCGGATAATGAATTAGTCGCAACTTCTGAAAGCACACAGGTTTTTATCGATATTAACAAGGAAATGATACTATATCCGCCACAATTTTTGTTAGATTGGAAAAAGAAAGTTGGATTATAAGAATAATTGCAAATGGTTTATTTTAGATCCGACAACATTATTTCATCACTTGGCTTCGGTACTGAAGAAAATTTCTTTTCGATGGTAAGCGGTGAAGTTGGTATTAAAACTATAGTTGATCAAAAGTATTATCCCAAAGCATTCCCCGCTTCAATGATTGATGAAGAGAGGCTTAACAAAGAGTTTCAAATTATTGCTGATCAATATTCCAACAATAACAGTTATACTAAACTTGAAAAGATGATTATTGTTTCGGTTAATGATGCATTATCTTTAACCGATATCGAAATTCATTCTTCACGTACAGCAATTATACTGTCAACTACCAAAGGCAATATCAACCTTGTATCCAACGAAAATGAAGAAACTTTTGAACCCGAACGTATACTACTTTGGAAATTAGGTGACATAATTCAAGATTTTTTTGGAAACCCTAATAAGGTAATCGTCGTTTCAAATGCTTGTATTTCAGGCGCGCTAGCAATAAATATTGCTGCAATGTATATTGAAAGTGAACAATTCGACAATGTAATAGTAACCGGGGGTGATTTAGTTACCAGATTTGTAGTTAGTGGTTTTATGTCGTTTATGTCGTTAAGTCCTACCGCTTGTAAACCATTTGACAAAAATCGTGATGGCTTATCTTTGGGAGAAGCCGCCGGAACGGTAATTCTTAGCAAACACAAAAATATGCACCGGCAAAACATTATATTTAAAGGTGGTGCAACGGCAAATGATGCTAACCATATTTCAGGCCCATCCCGCAAGGGCGATGGTTCATATATTGCAATTAAAAAAGCAATATTTCAGTCAAATATTAAACCTGAACAAATTGATCACATATCTTCACATGGTACGGCAACTCCATACAACGATGAGATGGAAAGTATTTCTATAGATCGGCATCATCTTGAAAGTGTTCCTGTAAATAGCATTAAAGGTTATTTAGGTCATACACTTGGCGCAGCCGGGATAATTGAAACGGTTATATTGTTGGAAGAAATGAGGCAAAATATACTACTAAAAACTGCCGGATTTGAAGAATTGGGTATAAGCCATCCAATAAACATTATCAACCATACTTTTAATATGGAGATCAATACTTGTTTAAAAATGGCCTCGGGATTTGGAGGAAGCAATGCTGCGTTGATAATATCGAAAGTTTGACAATTAGCTATGAAGGAATTATTCATTAATAGTTACTGCCATATTAAAAACAACCGCATTTTTGTTGATGGTAAACTTTTGTATTCCGATAAAGTAGCTGATAGTTTGAGCTTATTTGCAAAATCAGGGTATAGATATATTAAACCTTCTTACAACAAGTTTTTCAAGATGGATGAAATAAGTAAACTTGGTTTTCTTGCTGCAGAAGTGTTGCTTTCAGGCGTTAATCTTACAGTGTATAATGAGGAAGATATTGCCGTAATACTATCAAATTCGCATTCAACACTAGTTACTGATTTAAACCATCAGCTTACAATTGATGATTATAATAACTTTTTTCCGAGCCCGTCGTTGTTTGTATACACCCTCCCAAACATTATGATCGGTGAAATTTCAATCAGGCACAAATTACGAGGGGAGAATGCTTTTTTTATTGTGGAAAATTTTAAAGCCGACATAATTACAAATCATATCAATAGCTTATATTTGGCTCATAAAGCAAACGCGTTTGTTGGCGGATGGGTTAATCAGTCGGAAAATGATTATGAGGCCTTTTTGTATTGGGTTTCAAACGAAGGAAATATTCTACATAATGCATTTGAAATAAACAAATTATACAATTTAATTTATTGATATACAGATGGAAGAGCTTATAGAGAAATTGAAATTACAGATTATAGAGCAGTTGAATCTTGAAGATATGGCGCCGGAAGATATCGATCCTGAAGAACCATTATTTGGGGAAGGTCTTGGACTTGATTCGATAGATGCATTGGAACTAATTGTTCTTTTGGAAAAGGAATATGGTATTAAAATTCAAAACCCTAAAGACGGGCAAAAAATATTCTTCTCTCTTAGTACTATGGCCAAGTATATCAAGGAGAACCAAAAATAATGATCAGGGTCGTTGTAACCGGCATCGGAATTATAAGCTCCATAGGTAATAACCTTCAGGAAACTTTTAATTCACTCATTGAAAAAAGGAGCGGAATTGGCAATATTGATATACTTGAAACGATTCATAAACATGAGTTTTTGGTTGGAGAAATCAAACTTACTCATAATGAATTAATTGAGCTTGCCGGGGTTGGTAAAAAATCAACATGGACAAGAACCTCCTTACTTGGCATAATCGCAGCAAAGCAGGCTATTAGTGATTCCGGGATTGATGTTAATAAAAATGTTGCCCTTGTTTCGGCAAGTACAGTTGGCGGTATGGATCGCAGCGAGTTATACTACAAGGATTTGCTAACCGAAGCGGTACATCATAAATATATTGATACCCACCACGTTGGCAACAGCACGGAAATGATTGCCGAACAATGTGGCTTAAACGGTTTGATTACAACAATCAGTACGGCTTGTTCATCTTCATTGAATAGTGTGATGTTTGGTACACGGCTAATCAAAAATGGCCACACAAAAATTGCAGTTGTTGGCGGAACTGATGCACTATCAAAATTTACGCTAAATGGTTTCAATACGCTGATGATTCTCGATAAGGAACATTGTAGACCCTTCGATAATACCCGTATGGGACTTAATCTTGGTGAGGGCTCTGCTTATCTTGTTCTTGAAGAAATGGAATCTGCTATTGCTTCCGGAAAAAAGATTTATGCCGAAGTAAGCGGTTATGCAAATGCTAATGATGCTCACCATCAAACAGCATCCTCAGAAAATGGTGAGGGACCTTTCCTTGCTATGCAAAATGCTTTGGATGTGGCTGGAATTTTACCTTCAAACATTGATTATATTAACGCCCACGGAACGGGTACCGACAACAACGACCTAACAGAAGGGAAAGCAATAATACGACTGTTTGGTGAAAATATTCCGCCCTTCAGCTCGACAAAAGCATTTACAGGACACGCCCTTGGTGCTGCAGGAGTAATCGAATCGGTAATTGCAATACTTTCTCTCAATTACAAAGTCGCATTTCCAAATATTAATTTTGAGAATGCAATTAAGGAAATTGGAATTGTACCGGTTTCGGATGTCACAAAACTTAACAAAGTCGAACACGTACTTACTAATTCATTTGGTTTTGGAGGTAACGATTCATCTGTGGTTTTTTCTGCAATAAAAAATAATGCAGTAAATGAAACGCAACCACTAATTGTCAAAAGCAAAAGCCCTGTTTATATAATTGGTGCCGGATGTGTTTCACCTCAAAATACTCTGGTAAAAGATACTTTCCTCGAAGACATTGCAGAAACAGAAAGCAGGTTTTTGGAGATTCTCAAACCTGACTATCGTGATTTTATAGATCCAAAATTACTACGCCGTATGAGTAAAATCGTGCGCATGGGTATTGTTTCCTCTACTGTTGCATTGCAGGATGCTGATATCGGCAAACCAGATGCAATTTTAACAGGAACTGGTATGGGATGCCAGGTAGATACTGAAAAGTTCTTGAATTCAATGATTGAAAATAACGAGGGATTGCTAACACCCACTTCGTTTATTCAATCAACACACAATACAGTAGGTGGTTCAATTGCGCTAGGGCAGAAGAATCACAACTATAACCTTACATACGTACATCGCACCTTCAGTTTCGAGAGTGCACTGCTAGATAGTATGCTTTTGTTAGAAGAAAAAAAGGCTAAAAATATCTTGCTAGGTGGATTTGATGAAATTACTGAGGAAAGCTGGTTAATAAAAACTAAAATTGATTATTACAAAACCAATCCTGTGAGCAACCCGAAAGTGTTAGTTGATAATCAAAAAGGTGCACAGGCGGGCGAGGGGAGTTCATTTTTTGTGCTATCAAATAATATAACTGAAAATTCTTATGCGAAGGTAATTGGTGTTGATATGTTTTTTAAACCTACAAACAATAGAGTTATTGAAAATCGGATTTTATCATTCATAAAAAATCATTCTTTATTGGTAAGTGATATCGATTTGGTAATTCAGGGGAATAATGGAGATAGCGAATTTGATAGTATCTACAATCATATTGAAAATAGGATGTTTGCAAATAATATAATTACATATTATAAACACCTTTGTGGGGAATACGATACTTCAACATCATTTGCTATGTGGGTTGCATCAAGAATTTTAAAGGAAAACAAGATTCCTGAAATATTATTAAGAAAAGGAAGTCAGAAAAGGGAAATACGCAATGTGCTTATTTATAATCAATTTAGAAATATCAATCATAGTTTGATACTGTTGGCGAAACCATAAAAGTTGATAATCCTGCTCATCCGGATTTGCAATCCGGATTTAAAGAGGATTCCTGCTCAGCCGGATTTGTAATCCGGATGTAATGAGGATTGGATTTGTAATCCATTATAGTACTCCGAATTAAAAATATTTGAAAATTATTACATTATGCTAATTAAAGGTTTTTACAAAACAATAGAAGTAGCTTCAAATGGCTTAGATATTACTGCAACCATTAAACTTAATGTAGACCATGAAGTTTATAATGGACATTTCCCCGGCAAGCCTGTAGTACCAGGAGTAATTCAACTTCAAATTGTAAAAGAGCTGGTAGAAAAAAATATTGACAAAAAACTTTTTATGAAGAAAATCGGTCAGGTTAAATATCTTGTACCTATAATTCCAGGTAATTCGCCTCAATTGGTTTTTACAATCTCAAACAAAAAAACTGATGAAAATAAAATTAAATCAATAGTTTCCATCGGCTATGATAATATTGTCTTTACTAAAGCTAAGATAGAGTTTATAGAAAAGAAAGTCATCAAGTGATTTTTTTGTCTATAAAAGTATCCGATATACTCCCGGTAAATAATCTTTGCTGATGATAGATACAATGTTATTATAATGTTTCTTGTTATGAACAAAATCAACGTTATTTGTGTCGATTATCAAAACCGGAAACTTGCTTTGCTGCTTGATGTATTCAAAATATCCATCCTGGATTTTTTCTAAATATTCACCTTTTATATTCTGTTCATACGACCTGCCTCTGATTTTAATATTTTCCTGAAGCTTAGGTGTTATTACATGTAAATAGATAAATAAATCGGGCATTGGTAACTGCTGTTGAATAATATTGAAGAAACGGGTATAAAGCTTTAACTCATCCTCGGCGAGAGTTTTTTGCGCAAAAATTAGTGATTTAACAATATAATAGTCGCTAATAGTAAACGATTTGAATAAATCCTGAGGTCCGAGCTGATCCTTTAACTGCTGAAACCTTGCAGCCAAAAACGACATCTCCAATGGAAAGGCATATTTGTCAGGTTCCTGATAGAATTTTGGCAGGAATGAATTGTCCTCAAACTGCTCAAGTATTAGTTTTGCATTAAAATCATTCGCTATAAGCGAGGCAAGGGATGTTTTTCCCGCCCCAATGTTTCCTTCTATGGCAATAAAGTTATATTTCATCTGTCTGCTGAAATTTATAAATGTCAACTTCAGAGTCATCTGAACAGTTATCCAATAGCATTTTATTATTATGATTTAGTACCGGATGAATAAAATGAGGAGCGATTTCAGAAAGAGGTTTAAGGGTAAACTTACGCTTATGCAATCTTGGATGCGGTATAGTAATATTCTCTGTTTTGATAATATCGTTGTTAAAATACAGAATATCAATATCGATAGTGCGTGATGAATAACCTAAAGATGATCTTATTCTTCCCATTTCTTGTTCGATGTCTAGTATTTTATAAAGAATATCTATTGCTGATAACTTGCAGTAAACTAATAGTACACGGTTTAAAAAAGTTGTATTTGCGCTAAACCCCAACGGCTCGGATTCATAAATTGCGGACCAACGTACAATATTACCGATATACTTGGATATTTTTTTCTCCGCTTCTTCAAGATATTTAATTCTTGGTTCAATGTTGCTCCCTAATAGTAAAAATACCTGATTCAATCCAATAATTTTTTATAATAAGAAAGAAACAAAATTAGCAAATCTAAACACCCAAAAAACAGTTGAACTCTTTAAAATTTTACATACTTACACTCCATAAAATTTTTGATAGATAACACCTTCTAAATTACCCTTGGACTTAGAAGTGTGAAATGGGTCGTTATTTCGGGTTGGGATAATTCTTGGAATTATATTGATTATCTGGTACTATCAGGATAGCTTGTATAAACGGTTTAATAACCTTCTGATTTTTTTATCGTACTTAATATCAGTTGCCCATTTTCCGGTCAGACCGCCCAAATGTGTTACACTACCCCTCTTAACAAGATAAAATCTCGCATCCACAAGTTTGTTATTGAGCTCCTGAGTTGATGCATAAGCTTTAAGGTGTTGAATATGAGCTCTTATTCCATGGCGAATATCTTTAAACGAGAGACCTTTAACACCATTGCCTGTAACTCCAAGTCCGCAAAAATTATTTTGATGATGATCAACATCTCCATCAAATCTAAGGAATCCGGTTTCATGACACATCTGAGTAAATGCAATATCGGGGTTTACGCCTTCAAAACTAGCTTCTTCAATGTATAAATCAGCAAGCGTTTGCACATATGAAAAATCAATATTTTGATTATTGTTTATTAAAAATCTGGCAAGTGTTGATGATTTTATCTTACCCTCATCCATAATACTTTCGGATGGTACATTAAAGATTACTTTTTTTTCAGAGTTTCGTTTTAAATATGTGCCTGTGGTTAAATAATATAGCGAAAAATCAGAATTGAATGAATTTAAAAATAATAAATTAGTGGTGGTTCTTTTTATAGGCTCTGTAGGATGAATTGCTATTTCAGAATAAGTATATGACCCGAAACTAAATAATATAAACAAAAATGTCAGCAAGAATTTCCTGACAGGAATCAGCAGATCGGTATACGCAGCTGTGAATTTTGCCATGCGATAAATGTCTAAATCATATAGCAATATTTTACATGATTACTGTTTTTTTATTCACAGTTATTTGTTAATATTGTACTTTCGGAATTATCATTAAAAAATATTTATCATGAAACAGTTTTTTAAATTTATGTTTGCCTCTTTCGTAGGCACTATACTTACGTTTATTTTCATTTTTTTGCTATTTGCAGGAATGATTGCCTCACTTGTTACAATGTCTGGAGATGAGGAGGTTAAAGTAAAAGAACATTCGATATTACATATTGAATGGAATGCGGAAATTAAGGACAGAACATCTGATAATCCTTTTGAAGGATTTGATTTTACCACGATGCAATCGAAAAAACCTATTGGTTTATACGATATTCTCAAAAATATTGATAAAGCAGCCAACGACTCCAGAATTGATGGTATTTTTATGGATATGGAAACTATTCCTGCAGGTATAGCTACATCGGAAGAGATAAGAAATAAGCTAAAGGAATTTAAAGAGTCGGGAAAGTTTATTGTTAGCTATGCTAATGGTTATGATCAGAAAGCATATTACCTGGCAAGCGTAGCTGATGAAATTTACCTTAATGCTGAGGGGCTAATACTTTTTAAAGGACTCCATGCCCAGCTAATGTTTTTTAAAGACATGCTCAAAAAATTGGATATTGATATGCAAATAGTTAGGGGCCCGGATAATAAATACAAAAGTGCTGTTGAACCATTCATGCTTGATCATATAAGTGAGGCAAACCGCAAACAAACTCAGGAACTGCTTAATTCAATATGGGGTAAAATAATTACATCAATTTCAGACAGCAGAGGAATTGGCGTTGACGAACTTATGGCTATTGCTGATAAACTTGAGCTCACAACCGCACAAAAGGCTGTTGATTATAACATTGTTGACGCCGCCATTTATCGCGATGAAGTTATTTCAAAACTAAAAGAAAAAACTGGTCGTAAGGAAGACGAAAAGCTTCATTATGTTGCTTTTAATAAATACACAAAGGCAAAGGTTAAAGATGACAAAGGGTTAAAAAGGAATAAAATAGCTATTGTTTTTGCAGAAGGTGCAATAGTTCAGGGAAAAGGCGATGAACAAAATATTGGATCGGTTGTGATTGCAAAAGCTATTAGCGAAGCCCGGAAAGATGAAATGGTAAAGGCAATTGTTTTCAGGGTTAATTCTCCTGGTGGCGATGCCCTTGCATCTGAGGTTATAAGGCGCGAAGTGGAACTTGCCGGTAACGACAAACCAATTATAGTTTCAATGGGTAACCTTGCCGCATCTGGGGGTTACTGGATTTCAACCAATGCAAATTACATTTTTGCACAACCAACAACCATAACTGGTTCAATAGGTGTGTTTGGAATTATTCCAAATCTTGAAGGTCTTTTCAAAAACAAGCTGGGTATTAATATTGATGATGTTATGACAAATGAAAATTCTGATTTTCTTGATGTTATGAAACCCCTTAGTCCTTTTCAACATGCTAAGCTTGATGAACTTGTCACTAAAATTTATACCGACTTTACTGAGTTAGTTGCACGTACTCGTAACTTAGATATTGCCTATGTTGACAGTATTGCTAAAGGACGTGTATGGTCGGGAGTGGATGCAAAAGACCTAGGTTTAGTTGATGATTTTGGTGGTATTGAAGATGCTATCGCCTATGCAGCTGAAAAAGCCGATTTGGGCGACAACTACCGTATCTCAACTTATCCAAAAAGAAAAGAATTCCTCGAACAGCTTATGGATGAGTTAACAGGTCAGGCCAGCCAAAAAATTGTAAAACATGAGCTGGGTGAATATTACACGTATTATCAAAAAATGCAGACTTTAAAAAACATGAAAGGCGTGCAAGCAAGAATGCCTTTTTTCATGGAAGTGAATTAGTTTATTATTGAATCAAAAAACTAATTACAAATATCTAAATTGAACGATCATGGCTAAATCACAAGACGCAAAGAAAAACGTAAAAAAAGATGCGCAAAAAAGCGCAAAAGAAAAAAAGGCAGAAAAAAGAGAAAAGAAAGCTAATAGAAATTAAAAAAAAGGATGCTTTGAAGAAAGCATCCTTTTTTGGTTTAGAGTTTAATGATTATTTCGAATAATCGATATTCGCCTGCCTAATGTAATTTCTATATTTCCATTTGGCATCATCTTCATTGCGTGCAAATAGCTTGCGTGCTTCCTTAGGAAATGATTTCTTAAGTGAAGCATATCTAACCTCATTGTTAAGGAACTCTTGATATTTCGACCAATCAGGCTCCTTTGAATCAAGAGTAAATGGGTTTTTACCTTCGTTCTCTAACATGGGGTTAAATCTGTAATTATGCCAGTATCCGGCTTCAACAGCATATTTTTCTTCATTCATTGCTCCACTCATTCCTCCTTTAATTCCATGTGCAATACAAGGTGAATATGCAATAATGAGAGATGGACCAGGATAGGCCTCTGCTTCTTTTATGGCCTTAAATGCCTGCGATTGGCTAGCTCCCATCGCAATTTGTGCAACGTAAACATAACCGTAGGTCATTGCCATTGCGCCAAGGTCTTTTTTCCTTATCTTTTTGCCTGATGCTGCAAACTTGGCAACCGAACCCGTTGGAGTTGACTTTGAAGCCTGGCCGCCGGTATTTGAATATACTTCAGTATCCATAACAAGCACGTTTACATCTTCGCCTGAGGCAAGAACATGGTCTAATCCTCCAAATCCAATGTCATAGGCCCATCCGTCACCACCAAATATCCATTGCGATTTTTTGATCAAGTATTGTTCAAGGGCAAGCATCTCTTTTGCAAGAGGGTCGTTTTCTTTGCTTAGAGTTGCAACCACATTTTCAGAAGCTGATACAGATGCATTTGCATTGTTTTTATTGTCAATCCATGTCTGCATCGCTTGTTTTGAAGCATCTGTAAAACCACTACTACCGATTGCATCAGTCATTTTGATGGTAAGACGATCTCGCAGTTTTTCAGTGCCAAGAGCCATTCCGTAGCCGAATTCAGCATTATCTTCAAACAATGAATTAGCCCAGGAAGGTCCTTTGCCTGATACTGCATGTTTGCAATAAGGTGTTGAAGGTGCAGAACCTCCGTAAATTGAAGAACAACCAGTAGCATTAGCTATCATCATTCTTTCGCCAAACAGTTGAGTAATAGTTTTTATATATGGTGTTTCACCACAACCTGAACATGCACCTGAAAATTCGAATAATGGCTGAGCAAACTGGCTGTTTTTAACACTCTTATCTTTGTCAACTACATTCTCTTTGTAACCAACTTTATCGTGCATATAGTTCCACTTGTCAATTTCATCAAATTGGGTACCAATAGGTTTCATTACAAGAGAATTTTCTTTCGACGGACAAACTTCCACACAAATGCCACAACCAGTACAATCAAGTACACTTACTTGTATTTTATATTTATAGGCCTTAATCGGGCCGGCACCCTGAAGAACTTTTGTGCCATCAGGAGCATTGCCAGCTTCTTCATCTGTTAACAAGAAGGGCCGAATTGCAGCATGAGGACAAACATATGAACATTGGTTACACTGGATACAGTTTTCTTCTAACCACTCAGGTACATCGGAAGCAACACCACGTTTTTCGTAAGCTGTAGTACCTGCAGGAAAAGTGCCATCTTCACGACCATTAAAAGTACTAACAGGTAAAGTGTCGCCCTTTTGTAAGTTTATTGGATTGGCAACATTTTTTATGAAGTCAGGTATATTTTTGTTATCTACCTTTGGACTAACAACAATACCTTTCCATTCATCAGGAATGTCAATTTTTACTACATCATCACCTGCATCAACAGCGGCATAATTCATGTTTACAATTTCTTCACCTTTACTGCCGTAAGTTTTCATAATGGCTGTTTTCATCTCATTTACAGCATTTTCATAAGGTATTACTTCAGCAACTTTAAAGAAAGCCGATTGCATGATTGTATTTGTACGGTTTCCAAGACCTATTCTATGAGCAATCTCTGTTGCATTAATGATGTAGGTGGTAATATCATTTTCAGCAAGATATTTCTTCATATGATCGGGAAGTCTCTTTTTTGTTTCTTCAGTATCCCATATGCTGTTGAGCAGGAATGTTCCTCCCTTTTTAAGACCTTTAAGCATATCATATTTTTCGAGATATGCAGGCACATGACAGGCTACAAAATCAGGAGTTCCCACCAAGTAATGAGAACGGATAGGGTTATCGCCGAACCTAAGGTGTGAAATAGTTATACCGCCAGATTTTTTGGAATCGTATGAGAAATAAGCCTGGCAGTATTTGTTGGTTGAATCGCCAATAATTTTGATTGAGTTTTTGTTGGCACCTACAGTACCATCCGCGCCTAAACCATAGAATTTAGCTTCGTAAGTACCTTTCGGAGCAACACTTATTTCTGGTAATAACGGTAATGATGTATGCTTAACATCATCAACTATTCCTACCGTAAAACCATTTTTAGGATTTTTAGATGCCAGGTTATCGTACACCGAAATCATCATAGCAGGTGTTGTATCCTTCGAGCTTAATCCATAACGTCCTCCAACAATCATAGGGGCAGTATCTTTTTCATAGAACATACCCCTGATGTCGAGGTATAAAGGTTCACCATTGGCACCAATTTCCTTTGTTCTGTCTAATACGGCAATTCTTTTAACGGTTTTCGGTAAAACTTTCATGAAGTATTTTTCTGAAAACGGCCTGTAAAGATGAACAGTTATAAGCCCTAATTTTTCGCCAGTAGCATTTTTATAATCAATTACTTCTTTTATAACTTCTGTAATCGATCCAATAGCAACAATAATGTTTTCGGCATCTTCGGCACCGTAATAAGTAAATGGATGATACTCACGACCGGTTATCTTATTAATTTCCTGCATATAATCTTCAACCATATCAGGAATAACATCATAAAACTTAGACGAAGCTTCTCTCGATTGGAAGTAAATATCAGGATTTTGTGCAGTTCCTCTTGTAACGGGATGTTCAGGATTTAGGGCATTATCCCTAAATCTTTGGAGTGCATCATAATCAACTAGTTTGGCCATATCATTCTGATTCATCGCTTCTACCTTCATTAATTCATGAGAGGTTCTGAAACCATCGAAAAAATGAATAAAAGGTATTCTGGATTTAATTGCTGTAAGATGAGCAATACCTGCGATGTCCATAATTTCCTGTGCACTACCCGTTGCAAGCATGGCAAAGCCTGCCTGACGTACACTCATAACATCGCTATGATCGCCAAAAATTGAAAGAGCTTGAGCCGCAAGGCTTCGAGCACTAACATGAAAAACTGCTGGTAGCAATTCGCCAGCCATTTTATACATATTTGGTATCATCAGCAATAATCCCTGTGAAGCAGTAAATGTACTTGCTAAAGCACCCGCCTGCAACGATCCGTGCAATGCCCCTGAAGCGCCACCTTCCGATTGCATTTCAGTAACTTTTACGGTTTCACCAAAAATATTCTTCCGGCCATTGGCAGACCAAAGGTCGATGTACTCGGCCATGTCAGATGATGGAGTAATAGGATAAATAGCAGCAACTTCGCTAAACATATAAGCAATATGTGAGGCAGCATAGTTGCCTTCACAAGTAATAAATTTTTTCTTTCTGTTCATATCTGTATCTTTATAAAGGAGTAAAAATGATCCTTTTTATAATTTTTGCGAATTTACTCAATTCAACAATTTAAGTGGCTTGTTTTCGCTAATTAGTTTTAATAAATATGCAATTTAAAATCAATTTAGATTGCAAGCTGTTAGATAGGAAATGAAATTGTCGTAAATTTACAACCTACAATAATAATGTTAAAAAATATGTTATGGACTTATCAACAAAATACTTAGGATTAGAATTGAAAAACCCAATAATTATTGGGGCAAGCAATCTTGTAACCAACCTTGAGACAATGAAGAAGCTTGAGGCCGCCGGTGCTGCTGCAATTGTATATAAATCTTTATTTGAAGAGCAAATACATCTGGAAAACCTTGAAATGGATCAAACAATGTCAGGCATTGATGAGCGTCATGCAGAAATGGCATCGGGATTTAATGATACATTCGACTCAGGTCCTGAAGATTTTTTATTGCAGTTTGCTGAGGCTAAAAAGGCTGTTAACATTCCTGTTATTGCCAGTTTGAATGCTATTTATGATGATAGCTGGCAAGAATATGCTAAGAAACTAGAAAATGCAGGTGCTGATGCTCTTGAGTTGAACTTTTACAATAACCCTAAGGATTTCGAGATGGAGGGTCGCTCAATTATTAACGCTGAGCTTGATATTATTGAGATTGTTAAAAAATCTGTTAGTATTCCAGTAAGTGTTAAACTAAGTCCGTTTTACACAAACCCGTTATATACTTTTCGTGAAATGGATCGAAAAGGTGTTGATGGTTTTGTTCTTTTTAACAGGCTTTTTCATCCAGATATCAATATTAATCTCGAAAAAATGAGCTTTGCGCCAAACTTTAGTTCGGAATACGATAACCGTTTACCTTTACGCTATGTAGGTTTGTTATATGATAATATTAATGCCGATATATGTGCAAACAGAGGTGTGTTTACTGGGGAAGATGTGATAAAGATGATATTAGCCGGTGCTAATGTTGTTGAGGTTGTAAGTACCGTTTATAAACATGGACCGCAGCAGATTACAAAAATGCTTGAGGATATGGAAATTTGGATGGCCAACAAACAATACCATACCCTTGATGAGTTTAGAGGTAACTTGTCGCAGAAAAAAATCGATGATCCATTTGCCTATCGTAGAGCACAATATGTAGACATACTAATGAAGTCGGGAAAGATTTTTAAGGATTACCCAATATAAAACAGCACTATGTGAAGTGTGGCAAGAATCAGGATTCAGGATTGTGATTGCTACTCCTGGTACCTGACTCCTGGCTCCCCGGTGCACCAAAAGCTGATGCTTGAAGGACTACTTTAAATAAAGTCTTTAAAAATGCAACTTATGATAATCAAATGTTTGATTATTGCGATAGCTATTTATTTTTGCGGCAAGCACAATAAATATCTTCAAATCGTTTTTATTTAACCATGCAATAGCTTCAGGTTTTTCATTTATTGCATCGGCAAATACTACAAGAAAGTCAAATTCATTTTTTCGCAACCATGCGTATGCATCTGGTTTGTTATCTATTGCGCCATCCAAAGCTGCGTATTGTGGATAATTGTTTTTTAGTAACCAATTAATGGCCTCCCTGCTTCCTCTTATCCCGCTACTAAGAGCCGCCAACTCGGGATATCCATTTTCCAGTAACCAATTGTAAAACTCATTGCTGCTAACGTTAAAAGTTTCACCAAATGCGAGCAGTATTTTAGCAGGGTAGTGTAGCATATGAACTAATACCGGTTAACACAATTCAGTTCCTCATAAGCACGCTTAAGCCTTTCTACCATTGATTGTTCCCCGGCGCGAAGCCATTTTCTGGGGTCGTAGTATTTCTTGTTAGGAGCATCTTCGCTTTCAGGATTTCCGATTTGGGATTGTAAATAGGCATGGTGCTTAGCTTCATAAGTACGTACACCATCCCATGCAGCCCATTGAGTATCGGTGTCAATATTCATTTTAATTACACCGTACGAAATGGCTTCCTTTATTTTTTCCGGTTCAGAACCGGATCCACCATGGAAAACAAAATTTACAGGGTTATATTCTGTTCCGAATTTTTCGCGTATATAATTTTGTGAGTTTTTAAGAATTATGGGTTCAAGTTTAACATTTCCTGGTTTATAAACACCATGAACATTTCCAAATGCTGCAGCGATGGTAAAATTACTGCTAACTTGCGAAAGCATTTCATAAGCTTTAGCAACTTCTTCAGGTTGAGTGTATAGTTTTGAGCTGTCGACATCTGTGTTATCTACACCATCTTCTTCTCCACCGGTTATACCCAATTCTATTTCGAGAGTCATGCCAATTTTACTCATACGCTCGAGATATCTTTTTGATATTTCAATATTTTCCACTAAGGGTTCTTCTGAAAGATCGAGCATGTGTGAGCTGAACATAGGCTTGCCGTTTGTCTTAAAATATTCTTCTCCGGCATCTAATAATCCATCAATCCAAGGTAGTAGCTTTTTAGCTGCGTGATCGGTATGAAGAATAACAGGTATACCGTAAAGTTCGGCAAGTTTGTGTACGTGTAATGCTCCTGAAACTGATCCGGCAATTGCTGCCTTTTCATTTTCATTCAACAACCCTTTTCCTGCATAAAAAGCTCCACCACCGTTTGAAAACTGTATAATTACAGGTGAGTTTACAATTTTTGCTGCTTCCATTACAGCATTTGATGAGTTGGTTCCAACAACATTGACTGCAGGAATTGCAAAATTGTTTTCCTTGGCAATCGTGAGGATGGTCTGTAAGTCATCACCAAACACAACACCAGGTTTTACTATTTTGGAAATTTTATATATCATTTTTGTATAGTTTTAAATATGAAATTATATTACAAAATTATGATTCAACAGCAGTTTCCTTTTTGGATATTTCAAATTGCTGTTGTATCATAGTGAGAAGTTCGTTTTTATTAATGGGCTTAGAGATATAGTCATTAAACCCGGCATCTATATATAAGTCTTTATCCTCTGCCATAGCATAGGCTGTTTGTGCAATAAACGGAAGGTTTTTGTAGTATGGAAATTCTTTTTTTATTTCTTTCATCAGCATTACACCGTCCCATGGTTCAGGGAGGTTGATATCAATAAGCATCACATCAAACTTTTGCCCCGATTTACTGCTTTTTTCAAGAACTTTTAACGCGTCATTACCATCAATAGCAAGGGTTATATCACCTGATTTTTTCAGCATTTTTTCAAGTACCAAGCGATTCATGCGGTCATCTTCAACAATAAAAATTTTGATCCTGCCATATTCAGGAGCGCTTACTATTGAAGCCTCTTCAGAAATTGTTATCGTTGTATCATCATCTTTTTCGGAAGCACCCATACATGGCAGCGTAACACTTACTTCACTTCCTTTACCAACTTTTGAGGTAATTTCCAACTTGCCATTCATTAAGTTGATTAACCTGTGGGCAAGTATTAAACCAAGTCCGCGCCCCTGATAAGTCAATAAACTTCCATGTTTTTCATAGTCGAATGAATTAAGTAGCATCTCCAGAGTTTTATCGTCGATACCAATTCCTTTGTCTTTTATTTCAATAGTGGCAGTATTATTACTGTTATATTTTGTTGAAACAGTAACAAAACCTTTGTTAGTAAATTTTAAGGCGTTATCTAATATTACATCCAATACCTTTACTAGATTATTCTTGTCGGCGGATATTTTAGATAGGCTTGTATCAAGTTTCGTTTTAAAAACAAGACCTTTTTCCCTGGCTTTAAACAAATAAGTCTTTTCAAAATCCTTAATTATTTTATTTACATCACATGACGAAATATTGAGTTCAAGTAGATTAGCTTCTATGCTTGAAATGTCAATTATGTTTGTAATTAAGTTCATGAGCTTATCACCACTTTCCTGGATGTTTTTGGCATACTCATAAAGTTCTTCGTTTCCCATCACGGCAAGCTCTATTTCAAGCAGGTCAGAAAATCCCATTATGCCACTTAAAGGAGTCCTAATCTGATGGCTCATACTACCAAGAAAAGCATTTTTCAGGTAATTTGATTCTTCCGCTTTTTTAAGCGACTTCCGTAGCTCAATAAATTTATTGTTACTTTTTTCTAATTCACTAGTATGGGTTTTAATGTTATTGATAACTGCCTGTTCAATACTTTCATTAAACTCTATAAATTTTATGTTTGCTTCTTCGAGTTCTATGTTTTTTTTGGCTTCTTCTTTTCTGAATCTCCTTTTAATAACCCAAAAATAAATTATAACCATAATTAGCAATACTCCAGAACCCAATATTAAATATTGCTGTATAGACGATAATCCTAAAAAGCCTTTTTCATTTTTTTTAAAGGCAATATTACCTAAATATTTTCTTTTTAGAATTTCGTTTTTTTCGTCAAATGAGCTATCAATAAGAGCATATTGCATTGATAAATAATAATAAGATGAATCACCGTTGCCTTTTTGTTTAAACATTTGTGACAGCATGCCATAGATTATTTTTCGCTTTTCAACTGAAAAAATACTATCCTTAATGGCTAAATACTTTATAGCATACTTTTCTGATTGATCTAAGTCAATATGATTATAAAGTATAGCAAGTTCAAAAATTAAATTTGCATTTTCGTAATCTGAAGAGGTTGTTAAGCAATTTTCAAGACTGTCAATTAAAAGAGCTTTTTTAGCAACAGAAAACTCTTTTATTTTTTCAACCTGTCCTAAAACAGTTGTTGAAAAATGAATTACAAAAATGAAAATAATAGCCTTAATGAATTTCATATGTAATCACCTGATTAAATAACAAAGATAGCCCTTTTGTTTAATTAAATAAGAAATGTTGCAAACCATGCTTTTATATTTTTATATCTTTACGCACTCAAAAACACAAGGCTAATATACTCAACGATTTGAAAAACAGTAGTATAAAGAAAATAAGATGATTAAAAAAATACTTGTAGCCAATAGGGGAGAGATAGCGATCAGAATAATACGAAGTTGTCGGGAGATGGGCATTAAGAGTGTAGCTGTGTATTCTGATGCGGACAGGACCTCATCGCATGTACGTAGCGCTGATGAGGCTTATAATATTGGCCCTGCTCCTTCAAATGAAAGCTACCTGGTTATTGACAATATTATTGAAGTTGCCAAAAAGAGCGGTGCGGATGCTATTCATCCCGGCTATGGATTTTTGTCGGAAAATGCCAATTTTACTGATAGGTGTGAGAAAGAAGGAATAATTTTCATTGGCCCTTCATCATACGCAATCAATACAATGGGTGATAAAATAACGGCTCGTAAGAAAATGCAGAGTGCTAATGTACCTGTTGTGCCTGGGACTACGGAACCAATAACTGATATTAATAAGGCAATTGAAATTATTCACCAAATAGGTTTACCTGTTATGATTAAAGCAAGTGCCGGCGGTGGGGGAAAAGGGATGAGATTGGTTACAAAAAAAGAGGATATTGTTTCTGCTGTTACATCTGCCAAGTCGGAAGCGTTAGCATCCTTTTCCAATGATGCTGTTTATATTGAGAAATATATTAACTCTCCGCATCATATAGAATTTCAAATTGTTGCTGATAAACATGGAAACTGTGTTCACTTGTTTGAACGTGAATGCTCGGTGCAACGCCGTCATCAAAAAGTAGTAGAAGAAACACCTTCTCCAATAATGACTGCTAAAGTTAGGTCTGAAATGGGTAAACATGCTGTTGCTGCTGCAAAAGCAGTAAATTACTCAGGGGCCGGTACAATTGAATTTATTGTTGACGATGAACTGAACTACTATTTTCTGGAAATGAATACAAGGCTACAGGTTGAACACCCCATTACCGAAAGAGTTGTAGGTGTTGACCTTGTAAAAACGCAAATTAATATTGCAAATGGTGAACCATTAAAGTTTAAACAGGAAGATCTTAAACAGAACGGGCATGCTATTGAAGTTAGAATATATGCTGAAGACCCTGATAATAATTTTATGCCAAATCCCGGTAAAATCGAACATATTACAGAACCCTTAGGATTTGGTGTAAGGCATGATGGCTATGTTTATGCAGGTTATGAAATACCTGTTCATTACGATCCCCTGATTTCCAAACTTATTGTTTGGGCATCAACGCGTTCGGAAGCTATTGACAGACTTAAACGGGCATTATATGCCTATAAAATAACAGGAATTAAAACATCAATACCTTTCTTGAGCAGAATACTTGATGTACCTGATTTTGTTAATGGAAAATACAACACTCATTTTATTCAGGATAATGAGAAATATCTCAAAGCTGATAAAAATCCGCCTCAGCGAGTGAAAGATATTTCGGCTATTGCTGCTTTTGTTGATTATCTGAATAATCTTGATAAATATAAGGAGCAACGCTTCTGTAAACCACAGCTTAATAATTGGAAAACATTTGGCAGAAAAAAGAATGTTACACGTTTATAATTAAATCGTTAGAAGTTAATTATGGGATACGAAATTAAAGTTGGTGACCAACAATCGGAAATAAAATTGCTGAGTAAGGATGATAATTTCATGGAGATATC
>JACNJS010000084.1:0-1729 GCA_014382445.1 Bacteroidota bacterium | reverse complement strand
GTGTCGGCGATGAAAATGGAGAGCGAATATAAAGTTGTAAAAGATAGGATAATTAAAAAAGTATTGGTTAAGGAAGGTGATAACATTGAGGGTAACCAGCCACTTATAATGCTTGAATGATTGAATTATCATTAAATTATTCATGTATTTACGCAGTTAAACATTAGTAAATCAACTATAATCCCGAAGACATGTCTCTAAAATCAAAAATAGAAATACTTGAGGAAAAAAGTCAATTAGCCGAATTAGGCGGTGGACAAGAACGTATTGATAAACAACATAAAGCAGGCCGGCTAACTGCAAGAGAGCGTATTCTGGAGTTGCTAGATTCAGGTACCTTCGTTGAGATTGATAAATTTATGACACATCGTTGTACTGATTTCGGTATGGAAAAAAACAAAACTCTTGGCGATGGTGTTGTTTCAGGTTATGGTAAAATTGAAGGTCGATTAATGTATGTTTTTGCCCAGGATTTTACTGTTTATGGTGGCTCGCTTAGCCGTGCTAATTCTGACAAAATCATTAAAGTAATGGATCTTGCCATGAAAATGGGTGCACCCGTAATAGGTCTTAATGATTCAGGTGGTGCGCGTATTCAGGAAGGTGTAGAAAGCCTTGCAGGTTATGCTGATATTTTTTACAGAAATGTACGTAGCTCAGGCGTTATTCCTCAAATTTCAGCCATACTAGGTCCATGTGCAGGAGGAGCGGTTTACTCACCAGCTATCACTGATTTTATTCTGATGGTAAAAGAAACATCATTTATGTTTGTTACCGGCCCAGAAGTGATAAAGACTGTTACAAATGAAGAGGTTACTATGGAGGATCTTGGCGGTGCCATGACACATAATAAAAAATCTGGAGTAGCACATTTTACAGCTGAAGATGATGAGCAAGCAATGATGATGATTAGGGAATTGATGAGTTTCTTACCATCAAATAATATGGAAGATCCGCCACAAAAAGTATGTACCGACGACCTTAACAGGACAGAACCTAAACTTGATAATATTGTCCCCTCCGATCCGAATAAACCATATAATATGTTTGATATCATATTGCCGGTGATCGACCATAGTCACTTCCTTGAAGTTCAGCCGCATTATGCCCAAAATATTATTGTTGGGTTTGCCCGTATAGGCGGCAGCCCTGTTGGTATAGTAGCAAATCAGCCTGCCGTACTAGCTGGTGTGCTTGATATTGCAAGTTCAACTAAAGCAGCCAGGTTTGTACGCTTTTGCGATGCTTTTAACATACCGCTTATAACTTTTGAAGACGTTCCTGGATTCTTACCCGGAACAGCACAGGAGTTTGGTGGTATAATTAAGCATGGTGCAAAATTACTTTATGCATTCGCCGAAGCTACAGTACCTAAAATTACAATTATTACCCGCAAAGCTTATGGTGGTGCTTATGATGTGATGTCGAGTAAACACATTGGTGCTGATGTAAATTATGCATACCCTACTGCTGAAATCGCAGTTATGGGTCCCGAAGGAGCTGTGAATATTATATATAAGAACTTACCTGTTGAAGAAAGAAAAGAGAAGGTTGATGAATACCGTGATAATTTTGCGAGCCCTTATAAAGCTGCTGAATTGGGTTATATTGATGAGATAATTTACCCAAATGAAACTCGTAAAAAAATTTACCAGGCTCTTGAAATGACGAGGAACAAAACCGACAACACACCTCCTAAAAAACATGGGAATATACCGTTGTAGTTTTT
>JACNJS010000017.1 GCA_014382445.1 Bacteroidota bacterium | reverse complement strand
AAACTCCGGACTTCCGACTTGAAACAATGAAATTTATAGAAACTGAAAGTCTTGCGCTAAAAGCGTATACCTGCCTGCCCTCCTGCGGCGGGTAAACCGGCAGGGTACTAACTAACGAATGAGACCAATAAATAGCCTGTTAATTTAATACTTAGTGAGTGCATTACAAACTTTACTAAATTTCATCTGGAAATTTATCAGGAGCAGAAAATTTCTCGTTCATTATGAAATCGTCATCTCTAAGAGTTTTGATAAAATTTAATAAATCTTCCTTTTCAGTGGGCGTTAACTGTATTCCTCCATTATTAATATGATGCATAAGCGGATTTATATAGGGTGAATTTTGCAGGTTGTGAGAGTAAAAATCAATAACCTCCTCCAGAGTGGCAAATCTTCCATCATGCATATATGGCCCCTGAACTTCAATATTCCGTAGTGTAGGTGCCTTGTAAGCACCGTGATCCATAGGGTCACCGGTAATAGCGAAACGGTCTCGGGGGTCAGTAAATTCGGTATCTTTTCCGTTGTTGTAATATAAATGTGTTGTGAAAAGAGGATTGCCAAACCCTCCATGACAATGAAAACAATCAGCACCTTCTTCAGTTGTAAATAGCACGTAACCATTTAGTTCGGATTGAGTAAGTTGAACTTCGCCTTGCATATAACGGTCAAACTTTGAATTAGCCGAGATTAACGTTCTGACAAATTGTGCAATTGCCCTGCTCATGTTTTTCATGGTAACTGTTTCGGAGTCAAAAGCTTTTTTAAATAATTCGGGATAACCCTGAATATTTTGAATTGTTTCTTTGGCAAGGTTTGTATCGCTGTTCATCTCATGTTCAGCAACAATACCCATCCATACAAGGTCTTCTATATTTCTGAAGTTTTGGTTGGGGTTATCATCCGAAATAAGCCCATTCCAAAGGTATCCATAAGAATTCCATACAAGATTTATCATCGGAAGCATTACATGAGGAGTTGGTTTTCCGGTTATGCCATGAGTAAAACCACCGATATATTCAGGATGATTAATACCACATTCAAAAGAATTTGCCTGAATATGACAAGTTGCACAACTCATCAATGAATCAGGATGAATCCTGCCTGACATTCGTCCATCATAAAATAAATATCTTCCAAGTTCGATTCCTTCAACGGTCATGGGGTTATCTTCCGGAATATTTAGCTTTGTTGGAAATCCAAAAGGTATTTCGATTTCATAAGGTGTTGTAATATGAGGAGTTGGTACAGGCTTGTCTTCACAACCTGAAATCAGTAATGCAAATAATGAAACAGCTATAATAATACTATATTTCATCTTACTTCGTGTTATATGAAAATACGTTATGTCCGTTCTCAACGGCTAAACGCATTGCATCTTGCTTTTGCATTATATCACCACCCCATTGGTTGTGGTCGTAAACATTTGGCGATTTAAACCAGTTCTCTACATTCATAACAATTTGCAATGTAGTTGTTTCATTTTCTTTAATTTCGATCAGCATTTCCGGCATTTCAACGGTGAAATAGTTTTGAACATACCCTGTAATTGAATCCGGAAAATGATAGTAAATCTGACCTATACCCAAATGAAAGTTATATGGTGAGACTTGTTCCAAATTATTGATCCACTTGCCGTTAAGTTTTAAATAATGATATCCTCCGCCAAGGAGCTCAGGCCAAAACATGTATGATTTGGGAGGGTTTACAAACATCAGTGTTTGGTTTTTTACCTCATTTATTCCAAAAGTGAAGCTTAGTTTACCATAATCTCCAATACCAATATCATCTGCTAATGAATACGCGCTTGTTTCTCCAATATCACTATCCACATAATGAATATCTTCCCATGCATCAAGCAACATTGCCGATCCATCATTTTTGTGAATTGTAACATCCGAAATAAAATACTGAATTTCATTCACAAGATAATGGTTGCCAGCTTCGTTAATATACATTAGGCTATCGAAAATGATATACTGTCCGTTTAATTTATGATGAAATTCCAGACTTAGTTTACCCGACGGATTCGTTGGCTCTGCAGTATCATCACCGCAAGACGTTATAAAAAACATGGCAGATATTAAGATTATTAACAGTAAGTATTTTGAATTTTGATTCATATTTTTATTCATTAATCAATGTTCTAAAGCCGTTTTTTTAGGATGGAAGGTTGCTGTTGTTTAACACAGAATCTTCCAGGTTGTGCTGACTCTGGTGAGTTGATGACGGCTACAAAATCAAACCACCTACTAGGTCTGATGCATTGCTAATGCCATTCTTCTGACAATAATCTTCGATGCCTTCAATAATTTTAACACTTACCTGGGGATCAATAAAATTTGCAGTTCCAACCTGTATAGCAGTAGCACCGGCAAGCATGAATTCGATGGCATCAGTGGCATTCATTATCCCTCCAATTCCAACCACCGGAATTTTAACAGCATTGTAAACCTGCCAAACCATTCTTAAAGCAATTGGTTTTATTGCCGGGCCCGAAAGTCCACCTGTAACAGTTGAAAGTATAGGCTTTTTGGTATTTGCATCGATGGCCATTCCAAGAAAAGTATTTACCAGCGACACCGCATCAGCACCGGCTCCTTCAACAACCTTTGCGATTTCAGTTATGTCGGTAACATTGGGAGATAATTTTACAATAATTGGTTTGTGGAAAACTTCGCGTACAGCACTTGTAACAGCAATGGCAGCAGGACAATTGACTCCAAAAGCCATACCACCTTCTTTAACATTGGGGCATGAGATATTCAACTCCAAAGCATTAATACCATCAACGTCATTAAGTTTTTCAGCAACTTCAATATATTCTTCCACAACAGATCCATTAATATTTGGGATTATTTCGGTCCCTAAGTTTTTGATGGAAGGGTAAATTGTGTTTATGAAATAATCTATACCTTTATTCTGCAGGCCTACAGCATTTAACATACCTGAGGCTGTTTCAGCCATTCTGGGGTAATCGTTGCCTTCCCTGTTATGTAGAGTTATTCCTTTTACAAAGATAGCACCAAGCTTACTTATGTCGATAAAATCGGCAAACTCTTCACCAAAACCAAATGTTCCGGATGCAGTTGTTACTGGATTTTTGAGGATAATTCCGGCGATATTTACTTCTAAGTTTACCATTTCAGCTCTTTTGTGTTAAAAACAGGACCCTCGGTGCAAACACATTTGTTACCGGCAATAGTAGGTGTTACACAGCATAAACATGCTCCAATGCCGCAAGCCATCATGTTTTCAAGTGAAGCTTCACAGTTAATGTACTTTTTGTTAGCTATTTTGGCTACGGCTTTCATCATGGGATCAGGTCCGCAGGTATAAATGTGGTCGAAATTAAAAGAATCTGTAAAAACCGAATGTTGCGTTACCAGTCCTTTTTCGCCAAAGCTGCCATCCTCGGTTGTGATAAGCACATTTCCATATTTACTAAACTCATCGGTTAGGAACACATCTCCCTTTGACCGTGCTCCAATTAGAAAAGTTATAGCGGTATTTTCATTTTTGAGTTTGTTAGCAAGTAAAATAAAAGGAGCAATACCTGATCCTCCTCCAACCAGCAATACATTTTTTTGTTTATTGATCGTAAATGAATTTCCAAGCGGGTAAACAATATTTACAACTGAGTTAATAGCCAATGTTCCGAGTTTCCGGGTTCCTTTCCCGACTGCTTTAATGTAAAAACTTATTGTATTTGCATTATGGTCGACATCAAGTATTGAAATAGGTCTTCTTAAAAATACATCTGGAGTATCAGGGATTTTAATTTCTGCAAAGTTGCCAGGTTTAACAATTTCAACGTCCGAATCAGAACTTAATGTAAGAATGTAATTATCGGAGTTAAGCCTACGATAATGTTTAACTCTAAAGTCCTGTACGCGTTTCATGTTACTTATCTTCCTCAGGTTTTTCTTCGTTTTCCTCCTCTTTTTTTACATCATCAGCCTCATTAGAAACATCAATAGCTTCTTCTTCTTCGCTAAAATCAAGCATATCTTTTTCCAACAGGAGGTTATACCACGAAAATATCTTTTTTATATCCGACACATATACAGAATCTCGGTTGTAATCAGGTAGTATCTCTGCAAAAGTTGACTTAAGAGCATCGTTTGATAATTTTTTAGGATTTTCAACGGGTTTACCTTCTGTATAGTCGAAAATGCTTTTTAGCACCTTTTCCAGCTCAACGTCTTCACTTTCAGTATATACACTTATTTCTTTGAGTGTGCTAACTCTGTCGTGGGCAAATGATGGTATTTTCTTCCCATCAATAAGCGATTCAACTATAAGATTGTTTTTTGCTTCACCAACCCTAAGGTATAATCCGGGCTTGCCGGATATTGATAATATTTTACTTAAATCCATAAATAATTATAATTTGTGCAAAAATAATATTTATCCTGATTTCGGATATCATAATGACTTTTTAGTTTCACTATAGGTTGCATTAGTTGGAGTGCAATGCAAATCTGATTAGTTATAATTGAAGCCATGAATTATTTTTGGGTTTTTCATTTAACTGCTTTTACGGTGCACCTTCTACTCTGTTATATCTTCCAATGGCTAATTCAAAAAGTCACATTTTATATGCTACTTTTGCCAATTAAAATTTAATTATGAAATACATTTATGTAATAGCATCCCTAACCGTGGTGGCGTTAATGTCCAGTTGTGGAAGCGGAAAACAACTAACTCAAAAAAAAGAAATTGCTAAACAATATTACAATGCAGGTAATTATAATAATGCCTTATTGGAATATACTGAGGTTATAATGGTTTATGAAAATAATAATAATTCATCCGAGTGTTCTATATATACAAATGCCGGCGAATCTGCTTTGAAAGTAGGCAATACAAAGCTATCTATCGACAATTTAAATAAGGCAAAAAATACCCGTTTTGCTAACGAATATACATACTTATATTTAGCTGAAGGATATAAGCAAATTGATAACTTATCTCAGGAGATCAGAGCTTTAGTTGATTATTTGGACCTATATCCAAATGGAAAAGAAGTTAGTGTAGTCAAAACCCGATTGTTTTATACTTTAGTCGAAAGCGATAATTTTGAAAAGGCTATTGAATTATGGCCATATGTATATTCTGATAATCAGCAAAATATACAACTATACGAAGCCTATTTAATTGCAAATATAGGACTAAACGATATCAATGCCTGCAATGATGTGGCTAAGCAACTGCTAAGTTTGGATGCCAATAATATAGATGGGCTTAGCTGGTTTGGCAAGTATTACTATTATAAAGCCGAAGACCATTACCGTGAGGAAATGAACTCTTACGAAATTAATAAAACAAATAAACAATACAGTATATTACTTAAAGCTTTGGAAGTCATAACTGATGATTTTAAAAAATCGCTTACTTACTTTAAGAAGAACTATGCATTGCAACCCACATCTGAAATCGCCAATTATTTAAGCCATATTTACGGAAGACTTAGTGATAAGAATAATGAGGCTTATTATAAAGCGCTGGCGAAGTAATTTGCAAGTATAAGTGTTATTTTTTCGGTTGTTTTGTGAACCCTTTTAAAGCTTCTTACGGTTTGGGTTGAAAAATGTATTATAAAACTTGTTTATTCTTAATTTTACACGTATCTTTGCAAATACAAAACACGTGCTTCATGATAACAAAACTAACCTTAACGATTGAAGAGGAAACCATAAAAAGGGCAAAGAAATTTGCTAAAGAAAGTGGTAAAAGCTTATCAGCGTTAGTAGAAACCTATTTTAAATTGCTTACAAAAACAAAAGGGGTTGAAGAAAATGATAAGCTGACTGAAAAAGTAAACTCTCTTTATGGATCAGTTACAGTTCCTGATAATTTTGATTATAAGGCAGAACTTGAAAAAGCAATTAATGAGAAACACAATGTATAAGATTCTTGTTGATACAGATGTGGTAATGGACTTCATTACAAAAAGAGAGCCTTTTGATAAAGAAGCAGCTCATCTATTTAACCTTGCCGACAGGAAAAAGGTTGATCTTAATGTTTCCTCGCTTTGCTTAAATAACATTTATTATCTGCTACGAAAAATGAGTGGGCACAAAAAAACTTTATCAATACTTAAAATATTAATTGAAATTGTAGGTGTACTTTCAGTTGACAAACAAGTTGTTATAAAGGCTCTTAATTCAAAATTCAACGATTTTGAGGACGCTATTCAACATTTTTCTGCTGTTGAAAATGGTAATATTGATTTGATAATAAGAAGGAATCTCAAGGATTACAATCAAAGTAAGATTGCATTTATGACAGCCGGGAGTTTTATCAACACAATGTTTGTATAAACACAGTTTTAATTCTGAGTTATAATATACACTTGGGATAACCTCAAATCAACCTAATCCCGGTATAATTATGAGGCGTTAGTAATTTCAATTCACGCTTAACATCATCAGAAATTTCAAGTTCATCAATAAAATAATGAATTGAGCTGCGTGTTATTTTTTCGTTTGTTCTGGTTAGTTTTTTTAATTCTTCATATGGTTGTGGATAATTTTCACGGCGAAGTATTGTTTGTATCGCTTCGGCAATAACTGCCCAGTTATTATCGAGGTCATCTGCCAATTGTTTTTCATTAAGTACGAGTTTTTCAATACCTTTAATTAAAGATTTTAGTGCAATAAGCATATGCCCTATTGGTGTCCCTATATTACGGGTAACGGTTGAATCGGTTAGGTCTCTTTGCAAGCGTGAAACCGGTAACTTCTCTGCAAGGTGATGAAGTAATGCATTTGCAAGGCCCAGGTTTCCTTCTGCATTTTCAAAGTCGATAGGATTTACTTTATGTGGCATGGCTGATGAACCTACTTCGCCTTCTACTATTTTCTGTTTAAAATAATCCATTGAGATGTACGACCATATATCTCTGCTAAAATCAATAAGTATTGTGTTTATCCGGCTAAGGTTTTGAAAGTAGGCAGCAAGATAATCGTAATGTTCGATTTGGGTTGTTGTTTTTTGTCTGTGGATTCCAAGTGCCTCATTAACAAATTCACAAGCAAAATTTTCCCAATCAATTTCAGGGTAGGCAACTTTATGTGCATTCATATTTCCGGTGGCACCACCAAATTTACCTGAAAAAGGAATCGCGCTCAACATCATCAGCTGGTTCTCGATTCTTTCCACAAAAACATAAATTTCTTTACCCAGCTTCGTAGGCGAAGCCGGTTGTCCGTGTGTACGTGCAAGCATTGAAATATTTTTCCATTCAAATGCGCGGAGGTTAATTTTTTCCAATAACTCATCAATTGCCGGAACAATTATGTTTGTATGTGCATCTTTAAGCGAAAGTGGTATGGCAGTGTTGTTAATGTCTTGTGATGTTAAACCAAGATGAATAAACTCAGTGTATTCCCCCAGTCCAATTTCATCAATACATTCTTTAACAAAATACTCAACCGCTTTAACATCATGGTTCGTGGTTTTTTCGATTTGTTTGATGGCGATAGCATCAGCAGGAGAAAACTTACGGTATATGTTTCTCAACCGATCAAACTGGTTATTGTCAAAGTCTTCTAACCCGGGGAGAGGTATTTCGCATAAAGCAATAAAATATTCAATTTCAGTTAGTAACCGGTATTTGAAAAGAGCATATTCCGAGAAATATTCAGAAAGTTCATTTGTTTTATTTCTGTACCTGCCATCAATTGGTGATACTGCGGTAATTGAAGATAGTTCCATGATAATTATTTTGTTTCAAAATTACGAAATATCTTAAGAAGTAATGAGTTAAAAAGCTGGAAGTCCAACGACTGAATTGGGGATATAGTGATTTAGTTGCCACAAATCCATATTTGATAATCGGTCCAACACTTCACAGTATTAGTGCATCTCAATATTAAATGTAATTATATCCGAGGTTCCGTCATCATTATCGCACACTGTAATTACATCAAATATGTTCGTGTTATTTATAGTTTCTCTATTTGCGAAAAGTGAAACTACCGCGATTCCTTCTAATTTTTTTTTCATCCGTATGCCATTATCCAGCAATAATGATGCTTGATACTCCCCTTTTGACATACCTGAAAAAGGAATTACACCTACAAAACTACCAACAACAGTTCCATCGTTGATTTCATCTTTAGTATCTTCCATAGATGCCGTAAAAATCAAATTCAAGCTATCAGGGCTAATGCACGCTCCAGAAAAACCAGAGGATATTCCTTTATAAGTTGGGAGATTAAATTTATAAATAATAAATTCGGGTAAAGACCCATTTTGCTTAACATAAGCAAGAAAATCATCTCGATTAATTTCTATAACCATGTTTTCACTTACATTACCACGATGCAATAAATAAGCATAATCCGTTGAAAATGCAAGGCCTTCAATATTTATTTCGTTAGTTTCTGGCAAATTTGATTTTGACTTAATATTTTCGAAAAGAGGCCTTAAATTTTTAACGTAGCTTTTTCCAATATCTGAAATGCTAATAATATAAGCGGTGTCTCTTGTATGAAGTGAAGATCCGGATGAAATAATTACAATTTCATGAGAATTACCATCTGAAATAATTTCAGCACATTCAAAGTCGGCTTTTAGTTGCTTTGGCACACGGTCATTAAAAAGTGTATTGATTGCTGATATTTGAGTAGTACTCTTTATATTAAAATTATTATCGAGCTTATAAAGCCAGGGAGTATCATCGCCAACAACATATATGATTTGGTTATGGATGCTAATTCCGGAGGCTGATGATAGATTGGTTAAATGAATACTTTGGGGTTGCGACAGATAAATCTGCTTTTTATATGGTCTGTTACATGAAGCAACAATCATAACCGATATAACTATTAAAGAAAAAGCTTTTATTTTCACTTTTCAATTTGAAATTTAAACCGATGAAGGTACAAAGTTAGTATTTGGTATAAATACTAATATTAATTTTTTTAAAGACGGCACGTAATTTGCCGATAGGTTTGTTTTAAATTTGATTATTGCAAAATATTCTGTTTATGAAAGAAGAGAAAAAGAAGCTTCTATATTCTATATCTATTCCTATTGGATTGCTATTTATTATGTGGATGGTAAAGCTTATTGAATATGGATTTAACATAAGTTTAGTAAATTTAGGTAATTACCCACTTGATACAAAAGGAGTTGTAGGGATTATCCTCATGCCTTTTATTCATGGTAGCTGGGGCCATTTGTTAGCAAATTCTGCTCCATTTTTAGTGCTTTCAACTGGTCTTTTTTATTTTTACCGTAGCATATCGGTGAAGGTACTTTTTGGAATTTGGCTTTTGTCAGGACTTTGGGTTTGGTTTGGAGGGAGGCCATCATGGCATATTGGCGCAAGTGGGATAATTTACGGACTTTCATTTTTTTTGTTTGTTAGTGGACTAATAAGAAAAGACACACGTCTTGCTGCTTTGGCACTGATTGTAACATTTTTATATGGTAGTTTGATTTGGGGAGTTTTTCCCGACTTTTTTCCGAAAGAAAAAAATGTGAGCTGGGAAGGGCATCTTGGTGGAGCAATTGCCGGATTAGTTCTTGCTTTATATTATCGAAATTCCGGCCCTAAGCGTAAACAATATTCGTGGGAGATTGAAGATGAAGAAAATGAGGAAGAAAATCGGTCTTATTGGGATATAGATCAAAATTCTTCACACACATAAATTATTAGAGATAACTACATTTATTTAGCAGTGACCGCAGAGAGATAAAAAACTATTGATTTAAATTAAACTTTTCAGGGTGTTTTGCTTTTTTGCCACGATAAAAATTTTCAATTTCTTCAAGGTCTTTTTCAATATCGCCGGTTGGGTAAAAGGGTGGGCCAATACCTGCTACTTTCTTCCCATAATCAATGTATGATAGAAGTATCGGTACATTTGCCCCCATTGCTATATGATAGAACCCCATTTTCCATTTGTTGTTTAGTTTTCTTGTTCCTTCGGGTGTAATTCCAAGGAACATTGTGTCATATTCCTTAAACATATTTGCAACTTGTACAACTTTACTCGTTGCTTTACTTCTGTTAACGGGTATTCCACCTGCTTTTTTTAATATTTTTTTATATGGCCACTTGAAAGCTTCCTCTTTAATCAACAAATTTATGGGAATTTCATTAATCCAACAATAAAGTCTTCCTATATAAAAATCCCAGTTACTTGTATGCGGTGCTATAAGAAAAATGGCTTTGGTTATATCTTTGGGGATGCCCCCTTCGGCCTTCCACCCAAAAATGAAATATATAAGTTTCGAAAGAGTTTTCATAGTTTGTGCTTTAATAGATTGCGGTAAAAATACAGAACGAGCCTATTCTATAAGAAGAAAATTTACCTTTTTTATTAACTCTTCAAAGTTAACCGGTTTCTCAAATACAGCCCTGGCTCCAAGTTTTAGCGCGTTATATAAATAATTTTTTGCATTTCCCATTCCACCACCTGATACAGCAATTATTTTTACATTACTATCAACGGCTTTAAGTTTGATAATAGTTTCAATACCTTCCTGATCGGGCATAATAATATCAAGGATTATAATATCAATGTTGTTCCGCATATATAGCTGTTGTCCAATAACACCATTTTCAGCAACCATAACTTCATGACCGGCATTCTCGAGAGCGCGCTTAAACACATCACGAATATTTTTCTCATCATCAACAACTAAAATCTTACCCATTCTATTTAATTTGATTTGTTATCAATGGTAAATAAACTTCGAAAGTAGTTCCCTTATTTACTTCACTTATAACATTAAAAAGACCATTGTGCTGCGATATAATTCCAAAAGCAGTGGATAAACCCAGTCCTGTACCTTTTTCAACGCCTTTTGTTGTAAAGTATGGTTCAAAAATACGTCTTTTTGTATCAGCATCCATACCATGGCCTGTATCTGATATGCTTATACAAATGTATTGTCCGGGTTTTGCCCAAGCATTTTTATAACAAAAATCGTTATTAATATTTTTACGTTCAGTTATTATATCAATTAATCCACCATCAGGCATTGCATCAATTGAGTTTATGAAAATATTCATAATTACCTGATCAATCTGTAAACCGTCGGCATTAACAGTTGGCAGGTTTTCTTGTGGATTAAATCTAACTTCAATATTGTTATAAGTTACCCGGTTTGTTAAATCAACAATTGGCAGTATGATGTCGTTTAGATCAACATCATTTTTCTTCATAAATTGTTCCCTGCCTACTGCCAGTAATCCTTTTGTAAGCATTGTTGCTCTTTTTACCAATTGGTTAATCTGTTCAATATCTTTATACCTCTGCTCGGTTTCAGTAAGCCCTTCTTTTGCAAAATCGATGTACCCTACAATGGACTGAAGTATATTATTAAAATTATGTGCAATTCCACTGGCCATTAGCCCTATGGCTTCCATTTTTTGAGAATGGCGTAATTGCGCTTCAAGGCGTTTATGCTCTGTAATATTGTGAGTATGGACAATTGCGCCAGCAAACTCTCCACCTTCATTGTAAAGTGCTGAGGCACTTCGCCTAACGTCAATAGTTTGTTTTTTCTTTGTAACCAGGCAGATTTCCTCAATACTTTTACCAGTTTTACTTAAAGATTGAAATTTTTCTTCCCAAAGGGACATGTCTTTTTTGCAGATTGAAGCGAAAATGTGTTTATTAATAATTTCATCTTTTTTGCATTCCAGCAAATTACAATATGCCTGATTGCAATCAACAATAATTCCCTTTGCGTTAATTAGTAATATCCCATCAGGTGCTTCAGAAAACAACTTTCTGAATTTTTCTTCACTGAATATGAGTTTATCATAAGTTTTTTTCCAGTTTGTAATATCAACCAGGGCACCAACAATACCTGTAACTTTACCATTCTCAATAATTGGGGTTTCATGAACTTCCACCCATATCTTCCTTCCCTTTTTTCCTATAAGTTCCAGTTCAAATGGTGGCTGTACTTCTCCTGTTTCAATGGCTTTTTGCGTATTTTTTTTCCCAATTTCATTAATTGGGTTTTCGGTAAATAGTGAAGCATACTGATGAAGAAGATCTTCGGGTTCACAGTCGAAGAAGGTGTGAGTTTGCGGACTTATATAAGTAAGCTTGTTATCAATAGTATGCTTGTAAAAAAGATTCGAAGAATGTTCAATTATTTTTCTCAATGGCTCTTCCTTATCTTTAAGCAATTCATGTGCTTCTCTGCTTTTTCCAGTTAGTTTTGCCTTTTTCAGCACTGATTTAGCTGCCATGTGATAGTTATCTTTAGAGGTTATTCTACAATTATCCCTTCGTCATAATAAATCACTTTTTCAAGTTGACCATCAGGATTATACCATTTTTCGGCACCATGCTTTAAGTTGTGAAAGTAATTTATTTCACGCATGATATTGCCATTTGGATGCCAGGCTTTTTGTAATCCACAACCTTTAACATAGTTTCCTGTTCCTATTATTTCACCGGTAACATTGTAATAGAGCCAGCGACCGGTATAATAACCGTTTTGATAACTGCCTTTAATTTTCACCTGACCTGTTGGATACCATTGCGTATAATTACTAACTAAAGTATCATTTTTATAGTTTTCTTCAGATACTAAGTTTCCATTATAATCGTACATCAGTGCCAAGCCTTCAAGTATTCCGTCTTTATAATATGATTTTGTTTCAAGAATGCCATTCCGGTACCACCTTGTTAAAGGTCCGTTAAGAACATTGTTTGTATAGTATACTTCTTGCTCCTTGATTCCATTTTCATAATACCATATGGCAATGCCATTGAGCTTGTTATCTTTGTATTTAAGTTCAGATTGAAGATTCCCGTTTTTCCAATATTTCTTACGGTTATCTTCACATCCGCCAAATAATATTGATAAAAAAAGTATAGGTACAATTATTTTTATTGAATTAATCATAATCTGGTACTTGTTCTCCAGTGATTAAGAGATCATCAGGTATTTTAAATATTGACAAACGCTTTAGTTGTAACATATTCCAGTAATCATTTTCAAAATTATTAGTGTCGCCAACTTTTTTAAAATTATATTGCGACTGGAGCAATTCCATTGGAAAATGTTCGAGGCAATTGTTAAAATCATCACCAAGATAATACAACGAACTTAAGAAATAATAAGAAATATCAAAACCCGAAAAAGCATATTCATCGGGCTCCGTGCTGAAATTTTTTCTAAAGGTATGGATAAAATCTTGAGTGCTTTCAGCATTATAGTTAATATAAGTGGATGACAAATAAGTAAGATTAAGATTATCCATTTTAACATTGGTGAGGTTATTTATCCGCTCCCATGTTGGGATTCCAATAAGTTGAATATCAAAAGTATCCCTATGTTCGTTTAGGCGGTTTAATGCATCTAGAATAAAAGATTTTTGAGACCCATATAATATTACAAGATTGTTTCGCAAAGGTGAAGCATTTCTTAAAAAGGGGTAAAGGCTATCGGTTGCATAATTAATCCGAATAAGAAAATTGTTTATTAAAGTGCTATCGGAGATAGAGCCCTCAAGTATCTCCGGGTAAATTTCTGTACCCTCAAAAATAAAAGGCGGGGGAACATTTGTATTTAAAAATAATGTATTGCGTTTGGCTGCAGAAAATGCAAGATTGAAAAGGTCATTATTGTTAACTTTAATCTGAGGTTCAAGTACCGACAATATTCTATTGTTTATTTCAATAACCTTATCAGCATCTTGATAGGATGTTTGTGAGATTAGAAAAACCTTGCTATCCTTTGCAAAATTATTAATAAATGATTCAATAATTTTAATTTGCGATGAGGTACATGGCTTAGCTTTAATTACTGTACTATAATCGTTTAGTATAGTTTCACGATACGAAACCGGATTAACAATAGGAATGTTAAAATTGCCTGCAAACAAAGCAACCTGGTCAAAACTATTACTGTAAAATGGCCCGATAATGAGATCCATTTTACGTAACTCTCGTTGCTGTAACACTTTTGCGGTTTTGGCCAAATTATTATCAACATCATAAACATACATTTCCGCTTTCATTCCCTGTTTAGTAAGCGAATCGAGAGCAATTAATGCACCTTCGTAAAATTGAATAAATCGAAAAGGGGCGAAAAAATTTTGCCGTGAGAGTAGGAATTGCGCTCTGTTCAAACTATCAGCCTCCTCTAATGAAAACGGGACCATTAGTGCCACTTTAAAAGTTCTTCTGGTATCAGGTGCAAAAGAGCAATCTTTTTCAGTGAGCTTAGTATCAACAGGATGTTTTTCGAATTTTTCATCTTCGCCCAAAGTGATTTCATCCACCGGCAGTAAAGGGACAATATTGGCATAGGACCCTACAGGAATTTTTAAATCCTGATTTTGATAAACTCGTTTTTCAAGAGTGGGATTAAACTCTTTCAACTGGTACATAGGAATTCGATAAAGCCGTGCAATTTTCTTTGCGCGTGTGTTGCTTTGCACCGTGTGGATTAAATATGGTGTGTTAATTTTTTTTTTTGGAACAAGAATTACTTGTCCGATTTTAATTGTTGTAGTAAGCCCTTTATTGGCTTTCATCAACTCTGCGACCGTTACACCATATTCGCGTCCTATACTATATAATGTTTCTTTTTTCTTAACAATATGCTTAATTATTTCAACTTCCTGTTTTGCAGATGCAGGTACTAAACTGTCATCTTGAATCGAAGATTCTTTTATTTCTGTTTCGCTTTTTGTTTCAGGTTGTTTTTTAGTGAGCGACTCAATTTTGGTCTTGTCAGGAACGCGTAAACGGTCACCTTTGGCAACGCTGTTTCCTAATCCCGGATTTGCAGCTTTTAGAATATCTACAGGAATATCATATTTTTTTGCTACAGTTTGTGTTGTTTCTCCAAGAATTACAACATGCCTGTAGTCCTGAATAACAGGGATATCCGGATTAAAACTAATTGTTTCGGATGTGGGTTGCTGGATTTGTATTTTTGATGGAATTGGCTGTGTCTGATATTTGGTACTATTACTTTGGACGGTAGTTGTTGTAGGTTTTTTAGTAGCAGGTGTATAAGCAGGGCGTGTGTTTACGTTGCGATTTGATCCTACATCAGCAACTCTAGAGGGGGCTTTCCCATCTAATATATCAAAAGCATCTTCAACAGGTACTTTAACGTATTCCCCTTCACGTAGCGGAGTTTGTAAATTTGGATTTGCCTTTACAATATATTTTCTAGGGATTAAATAAATTGAGCTAATATGTTCAAAGGTTTCATTGTTAGCCGCAACATGATAAAAGAAGTCGAAATTTGTTGCAACAATTTCGTTTTTAAGCTCTGTTTCTTTATTAGTAGTTGGTATCAGTAAACGTTGATTAATCCCGATACCTTGCTTTGAACCAGGGTTTTCAAAATATATTTCATCAGGAGTAACATCGTAAACTTTGGAAATGGAGTAAATCGTTTGCCCTTTTTGAACTGTATGAACATAGCACGATTTTCCATTATGTATTTCCACTATTTCCGATCTATGAATTACAACAACCTGGGCAACTATCGATAGCGCAATAAATGACAAGATGGTAGTTAATATAATTTTTTTTATTTGCATTATTAAAATTCGATATCTAGATATCAAAGATAAAAAACTAAGTTAAACTATAACGAAAAATAAAAAAATTTATGATTTACAAAGCGCAAAGTGTTATTTATAATTTTACAAAACTCCAAAACCGTTTATTCCCACTCAATGGTAGCAGGAGGTTTTGAACTGATATCATAAACCACCCTATTTACACCCGAAACTTTGTTTATTATTTCGCTTGATACTTTAGATAAGAAATCATACGGAAGCTTCGACCAATCAGCAGTCATACCATCCGTTGATTCAACAGCTCGCAGCGCTACAACATTTTCATATGTTCTTTCATCACCCATCACTCCAACCGTTTGAATTGGTAATAGAATTGCTGCAGCCTGCCATACCTTATCGTAAAGCCCGAAATCTTTCATATTTTGAATATAGATATAGTCAACCTCCTGGAGTATTTTAATTCTTTCGCTTGTTACCTCACCTAATATCCGAATGCCAAGTCCGGGGCCGGGAAACGGATGTCTATCTATTATTAATGAAGGCATATTTAAGGCTCGGCCAATTCGCCTTACTTCATCTTTAAAAAGAGTATTTAATGGTTCCACTACCTTTAGTTTCATAAAATCGGGTAGCCCTCCAACATTATGATGTGATTTAATTGTAGCAGAGGGTCCATTTACAGAAATAGATTCGATAACATCGGGATATATTGTTCCTTGTGCAAGCCAACTTACATCTTCGATAAGATGTGCTTCCTGGTCGAATACTTCGATAAACGCCTTTCCAATTGCTTTACGTTTCTTTTCAGGATCAGAGATCCAGGAGAGGGCATCAATAAATTTATCAGAGGCATCCACTCCCTTAACATTAAGTCCCATATCTTTATATGAGTGAAGCACAGTTCTAAATTCATTTTTCCTCAATAAACCATTGTCGACGAAAATGCAATACAAATTTTTTCCGATAGCTTTGTTAAGAAGGACTGCTGCTACTGACGAATCTACTCCTCCTGATAATCCAAGCAAAACCTTGTCGTTACCAAGTTTCGAGCGAAGTGAAGCTACTGTTGTTTCAATAAAAGAATCAGGTGTCCATCTTTGTGAACAGCCACAAATATCAACCAAAAAATTTCTTAGTAATGCTGCCCCTTCATCCGTATGATATACTTCCGGATGAAACTGTATTCCATATGTCTCTTCTCCATTAATTCTAAAACCTGCTACCTCAACATTTTCGGTGCTGGCAGTAATTTTAAAATTTTCAGGTATTTTTAATATAGTATCACCATGCGACATCCAAACTTGTGTGTTATCACTCATGCCGTTTATTAAAGTACACGATTGGTCGATATAGCCAAGGTTTGCTCTACCATATTCCCTTATTTTTGAGGGCTGTATCTCACCTCCGAGCGATTGTGCTAAAAACTGTGCACCATAACAAACACCGAGCAGTGGTATTTTACCTTTTATTTTTGATAAATCGGGTATTGGTGCTTCTTTGTCAAGTACTGAAAAAGGGCTTCCCGATAAAATTACCCCGGCAACTCCTGATAAGGATGCAGGGATTTTGTTGTAAGGATGTATTTCGCAATAAACATTTAACTCTCTAACCCTTCGGGCAATAAGCTGTGTGTATTGTGATCCGAAATCCAGAATTAAAATAGTTTCTTTCATCTTGCAAAGGTAGTTTGTTTTCTTATTACAAATTTGATTGTTGTGTAATCAACAGGATCAACTACAAAATTATTAATTGTGAACACAATTTTCAATTGATTTTGTATCTTTGAATTGAATTTTAATTTGAATAATTGTTCTAATCTACAAAATTACCATGGCAAAAAGAAAATATAAAAAACGGAGCAGAAAAAGCAATAACTTTTTTATGGTATTCTTCATCATAGTTATTGTTCTTGCAATAGCAGCCTTTGTTATTACCTATTTTGTAATGCAAACCGAAGATACTGCTGATAAAAATATTGCAAATATTGATAGTACAAAAATTTCTACCCAAAGTATAACCGCAAAATTTATCTTGGATGGTACATGGGCAAGTTATAACGATGGAGCAATGCTAACTATTAAGGGACAAAGTTTTACAATCGAGCTGCCTTCGGTTGAAAGTTCAGAAGTAACTTCAGGAAAAATTATTATAGTAGATAAAACCGCTACTTTTGTATATACTTATGATGATTCAAACTGCGGAATAAAACCCGGGAAATATGAATTCAAAATTCTAAATAACGGTGAGGTAACTTTCAAGAAGTTAGATGATCACTGTAATAGTAGAAGTATGTTGCTGGTTGCTACGTGGTTTAAGGTTTAGTTTTCCGGTTTCAGATTTTGGTTTCATGTTTCAATATATTAACTCGCAGTTGTATTCACTAACATTATCAAGCATATCAATAACAATTAGCTTGAATTCGTTTTTTCCTTTTAATAGCCTTTCATCAAAGTTGTAAGTTAACAGGTTATTTTTTTTATCGTATTCCATTAATACCCATTTGTCATTTAAGCGTGCCCTGTATTCACTAATGCCGGTTTGTGTATCCTCAATTTTTATTTTAAGATTATGCTGGTTATTTATTTTTTTACCGTTATGGAAATTAATTTCTGTAATTAACGGAGGAGTGGTATCCAGCATAACTTTGTAATATCCTAATTGTCGTGATTTGCTTGTTAAATAGTTTCCATCATGTTTAGTTTTCATGTATTGAAACTCTGAATTATCGGGAGAATATGAAATGTAAACTTTGTTACTCAATCCAGAAGTAACCGAATCGGCAAAAATTTTAATATTGAAATTTTTATGAACCGGAGTAAATCGATTGTGTAATTTATAAGTTCTTGAAAATGAGTTGGTGTCTTTTTCTTCTACATCGAAATCGAAATAAAACGATCTGTAGAAGCTGTTTGCAGGGAAAGTAGCCATCACGCAAAAAAAAAAAAAAAAAAAAAAAAAAAAAAAAAAAAAAAAAAAAAAAAAAAAAAA
>JACNJS010000025.1 GCA_014382445.1 Bacteroidota bacterium | reverse complement strand
AACCGTTAAGTGTTCTTCGTTTTGCTGCTAATAAATTAAATTCTCCTATTTTCATCGTAGTTTATTTTTGAGGGATCAAAGGAGCAAAATTAAGGATAATTTTTGCGTTCTTTGCGAGAAATAATGCAAATCTGATCCTCTGCATATCATGGCTAAACGACGATTTTTAAGGGATACAATTGGCGTGTTCAACAGCAATGTGTTTTCCATAATCTGTGGCTTACTGGTAGTAATAATGCTAACTCGTTTACTTGGCGTTGAAGGATTTGGCCTGTATTATGCCCTGCTTGTTATCCCCATCATTGTTGTCAGCTTAACTCATCTTGGAATACGGGGAGCCTCCATTTATATGATTGGGCAAAAAAAGTTTAGTGATAATGAAATTGTATCCTCAGTAATTTTTATTCTTGTTTTTACAAGTATACTGGGAATACTCTCAAGTATAGGTGCCTATTACTTCTTTTATGAAACGGAGTATACTGTATTGTTAATCAGCATGGTAATAATTATTATTCCGTTCAGGCTTGCTGTTATTTATATTGGTGGCATATTTTTTGGAAAAGACGAAATCAAGCAAGCCAATCGATTTGAATGGACTATTAACCTAATCAATTTCATATTTGCGGCAGCCCTTGTTTGGAGCCTTAATTTGGGCTTGTTTGGGGCAATCATTTCCATTTCTGTAGCCAATGTATTTGTTGGATTATGGGGATTGTATATCATATCCAAAAAATTTAATATCTGTTTTCAATTCATCCCAAAAATTATTAAACAGATGTTGATGTTGGGAATCATGTATGCATTTACATTTTTTATTATCCAGCTAAATTACAGAGTTGATATATTGTTGTTAGAAAAACTAAGCACAATTCACGAAGTAGGTATTTATTCATTGGGGGCTCATATTGCTGAGCAACTCTGGCAAATCCCGCTTGCCATTAGTATCGTATTATTCAGCAGGACAGCAAATATGAAAGATCATAGCCTTATTACACAGTCTACAATTTCGTTGGCAAGGCTGTCGTTTGTGCTTATTTTTCTGCTTTCATTAGCAGTTATTTTTGTTGCACCATATATTATACCATTTGTTTTTGGCGATGAATTCTCACCGAGTATCGATATACTCCAACTAATCCTGCCCGGTGTAATAATCCTTGTAATTTTCAGGGTACTAAGCGGCCAGCTTGCAGGCATGGGCAAACCTTATCTGGCAGTTTATGTTTTCGCACCTGCATTGATTATCAATATCCTGCTTAACTTTTTGTGGATTCCTGAATATGGAGGCAAAGGTGCAGCATGGGCATCGGATATCAGTTATGCAGTTGGCACTATAGGATACTGGATTATTTATTCAAGAGTTTTAAACGTGCATTTTTTTGAAATTTTAAAATTTAAAAAGACTGATATAAGTATCTTCGTCGAATTAAAAACTAAGTTATTCCAAAAATGGAAGATATAAGTAATATTCCCATTTTTTTTGTTGTTGGACGCCCAAGATCAGGTACTACATTACTTCGAACACTATTTGATGCACACCCAAATGTAAGTTTTCCACCTGAATGCCAGTTCATAGTTAACCTTTTTCCTAAATATGGTCATATAACGAACTGGACCGAGAAGGATCTTTTATTGTTTTACAACGACCTTATATCTCAATGGTTGTTCGATACATGGAACATGGATTATAATAAATTGAAGAAATCAATTTTGTTATTGGCAGGTAATAATTCTTACGGAGCGATTTGCAAGGTAGTTTACAAACAATATACTTCGTTATTCGAAAAGGGAGAGTTACTGTTTATTGGCGACAAAAATCCGGGATACGCAATATATTCCAAATTATTGTTAAAGATATTCCCTGAGGCTAAATTCATTCACATTATTCGTGATTACAGGGATAATTTTGTGTCGGTAAAAAATGTCGACTTTGAGCTGCCCGTACCTTCACTTGTTGTTCAGAAATGGAAATATTTCGTCAAGAAATTCAACAAAGACAGTGCAATTAAACCTGAAGCTTTTCATGTAATCAAATATGAGGACCTGGCTAATGAACCTAAACTGCATATGCAGCAACTTTGTAATTTTATAGGAATTGAATATAATGCTATTGTTTTTGATTTTCATGAGAAGAAAGACGAGATACTCAAAACTTATCCACCCGGATACATAAACACATATCATTCAAACTTAATGCATAAAGTAAATACCGGTAAAATTGGTGTTTGGAAAAAGCAATTATCACCATTGCAAATAAAACTGATGGATGCTACAGCAGGAAAAATTGCCGAACAAACCGGATATCCAAGAATCTATACCATGTTTAATTTATGGATCAATATTATTGCATTTCCCGGAAGACTATATGCCGGATTACTATATGTATCGACTATAATTGTCGATAAGTTTCCCTATAAACTACGAATTGCTATCCTTATCAAAGGACCACTTTTTCTTGCCAGTTTATACCTGTCAATTTTCAATCCAAAGAAAATGAAGGAGATGCAAGATGTTATCATAAAACGTAAATAAAACTTAACGTCAGCAAAGTAGTCGTTAAAATTGAAGTCGTTAAAATCAAATTCTGATAAACGTCGCTTGCAAAAGTTATTGTATTTTTGGCAATCTTTGCTAATTGTAGGGTTGCTAAAAATAATATTGATTTATGTTGTTAGTAGATATCTCAAATTCAATTCATTTAATGCCAAAAACCGGCTCTACTATTTGGTTTACAGGTCTTTCATATAGTGGTAAATCAACTTTAGCGAATACCCTACATCGGGCATTATCAAAAAAAGGTATTCCATTCAGTTATTTTGGATGGGGATGAAGTAAGGAAAACAATTAATAACGACCTTAAGTTCACTACTTCCGATAGAGAAGAAAATAACAGAAGAGCAGCTGAAATTGCTAAAATTATTAACAACTCCGGTATTATTGCAATATGTGCATTTATTACACCCACAGATAAAATCAGAAATAACATAAAGCAAATTATAGGAACTGATAGTTTCAAACTTATATTTGTAGATACGCCGTTTAGCCTTTGTGAAAAACGCGATCAGAAATCTCTATATCAAAAAGCAAGAGATGGAAAAGTAAAGAATTTTACAGGCATTTCGTCGTTATTTGAAAAACCTGCTAATGCAGACATAATTTTAGATGGACAAAAATCGGCAGAAGTAAATGTTAAGGAATTATTAGTAAAGTTGAATCTTTAAGCGATTACTCCAATTTCAATCCATCATTATCCATAAGCCTGTAAACAGGATAAGGATAGAACCCCGATCCCCACTGAGGCGACAGATAACGATCGAAATAATTCCACTTGAGTAATCCATCTATCGCCTGTGGTTCAAGTAGTGCTGCAGATAGAGAACCGAGTTTTTGGTCAGTCGTTACAACATAAGTTCCTGCCGGAAATTCATTCTCTTCCTGAACATATTTTCCTACTATACTATTGGTATAATGCCCCTGATTTATTCTTTTTGAACCACTCAGTTCATCAATTGTAAACTTCTCTACATGTAACATGGTATTTTTTTTCAGCTTTAAAATACGGATGCCGTGTGTTTTGAGCAATGAAATTATCTGAATATCTGAAATAGCAAATAAAT
>JACNJS010000023.1 GCA_014382445.1 Bacteroidota bacterium | reverse complement strand
CCGGTGTGTCAATAATTGTGATTGCAATATCATCATTTGCTGTTGGACCTGTTACCGATGTTACTTGTACAGTAATTGTAGCGTCATCACACAAACTATTACCATCACAAACCTCGTAATCGATTGTTACTTGTCCTGTATATCCATTAACAGGTGTAAATGTTACTAATCCTGTAGTACCGTTTACAGTAAATGTTCCTTCAGTAGTTGGGTCAGGTGCTGTACCAACGAAACTTACTGATGTTGGATCAAGAGCAGTAGCACCTTGTGTGTCATTAGATAATACATCTATGTCAACCGGTGCGTTCATCAGGGTTGAAGCATTATCATTAACAGCGGTTGGACCTGCCAGGATGGTTATTGTAACCCATGCTTCATCGCATTCTGACGGAGAACCATCATCGCAAACTTCGTATTCAAAAGTATCAGTACCTGTGTACCCGTTTGTTGGCGTATATGTAAAAGTTCCGTCACTATTTAAGGTTACATTTCCGTGTGATGGTACTGTAATCGGTGTTGTGTTAACAGTAAGGTCATCTCCGTCGGGATCAGAATCATTATCAGTTACATTACCCGAAACCGATGTATTTACTGGAGTTGAATAAAAATCATCAACTGCTACCGGGGGATTATTGGAATCCATACAATTCATAACATTTTCATAATCATCATCATTAAATTTTTTCTTATCACTTTTATTACCATGTTTTGCCAAGGCGTATTGATTCTGGAATGGTGCATCAAGGGTATATTCAATAATGAACCAACCAGCAACACCATTTCCAATGCCTCCTGTACCATCTACCTTAAACCCATCAAATGGATCACCACTTAAGTTAGGGCCATAATCAATATTTGTGTAACTGAAATTAGATGAATGATCTAATATCGAAATATTTGAATAAGTTCCAGGATCTGCCTCAAAAGAAGCATGGGATAATTCATTGTCACCCCCAGTTCCATCATTTCGCATTTTCATTTGAATGGTATAGGTGTTATTATTATTATCAATAACAGATAATATGGATGCCCAGTAACCATCTTTAATGTGTTTCTCAATTTCACACGAACTTTGAGCTTGAATTTCAATGGCCGTAAATATTAATAATAGTGTAAGAAGAAATACAGCCGGCTTAATAAATGCGTTAATAGTTTTCATTTTTTTAAATTTTATGGTTAAAATATTTGTTAATAGGTATTACAATTTGTTATAAGTTAAACTCTACTTTATTATTAACAATAGGAATTACTTCTGTTTTACCAGAAGAAACCAGATGAACTTCGTTAACAAATGTAGGGATGGTGATTTTTGTCGTGTACTCAATACCTGAAGTTAATAAACCTTTGTGGTAGTTGGCTCCTTCAGTTGAGTTAATATGAACAACACTTCCGTTTAAACCGATTAATTTAACCTCCACATCCTTTGTGGTTTTCCAGTTAAAATTATCGTCAATTGTTAGATCAACCATAGTTTTATTAACATTAGGGAACTCTTTTTCTGTAAACTCTTTTTTGCAAGCACTTAGAAAAACTGTTAATAATGCGAAAATAAGTATAATCTTTTTCATGACTTTAGGTATTTGTAAATTTAATTGTTTCATTAATTGTTATAAGATTGTCAATTAATATGCCATGCAGAAAAAAGAATACTAATCGCTTGAATTTCAGATTTATAATCATTTGTCGGATAATCTGAACCGTTCCAAATCGGGAAAACCATTACTAAAAACAGATTAGTTTGCGGATTTCCCTACATTGTTTGCTTATATATTTATCAACTTAGATTTAAATGACCATCATTTATTTGAGCAGATTAATTGAAATGATACTCAATTTTATTGTTTTCGATGTTTAGCGTCAGTTCCTGGCCGTTATATGCTAACTCAACTTCATTAATGTAAGTTGGTATTGTGATTTTTGTCACATATTCTGCATCTGAAGTGAGCATACCTTTGTGGTAATTGGTTCCTTCGGTAGAGTTAATAAGGACTCTGGCTCCAGTTGAACCAGTTAATTTTACCACAATATCTTTAGTGGTTTTCCAGTTAAAATTATCGTCGATTGTTAAATCAACCATAGTTTTATTTGCTATAGGCTTTTCCAATTCAGTAAAATCTTTTTTGCAAGAACTAAGAAAAACTGTTAACACTGCGAGTACTAATATTATCTTTTTCATGACTTTAGGTATTTGTATTTTTAATTTATTTCATATTTGCTTTTAGTATGGCAATCTATATGCCAAAGCCAAGAAATACAATCTAAATGCTACATATACAGGCACATAGAGATATTAATGATTTTATGAAAATGTCCCAAAATGGGAAAACAATTCCTCGGAATGGAATTGTTTACTTCTAAATTAAGGTAGTTTGTTCGTTTTATCAATCTAAAAAGGATTACAGTAATTATAAAATAGAATTGCTGCGTCTTTATTATTGGTAAATAAACATCATTATGAAAATCAAAAAAAAAGACTGCCATGGTTACTTCCGCGACAGCCTCTTGTAGGATTAATTTGAGAATATACTATTCTTCTTCGTTCTGAGATTCTTCGTATGCTTTGAGTAACTGTTCCTGAACATCATTTGGCACCTGTTGATACTGATCGAAAGCAGATTTGAATGTTCCTCTGCCGGAGGTTATTGCACTAAGAGATGTAGCGTATCTGGTCATTTCTGCAGCGGGCACCTTTGCTCTGATTATCTGATTTCGGCCGGCAGCATCCATACCCATAATAATTCCACGACGGCCTTGTAAATCTGTCATAACTGCTCCCATCGTATCTTCAGGAACACTAATTTCAATATCGTTGATCGGTTCCATAATTTTAGGGCCGGCAGCTTTAAAGGCGGTAATAAATGCATGGCGTCCGGCAAGTTTAAATGAGATTTCATTTGAATCAACCGGATGCATTTTACCATCATAAATATAAACAACAATATCACGTGCATATGATCCGGTTAGCGGGCCTTCATTCATCCGTTCCATAATCCCTTTAAAGATTGCAGGAAGGAATCGTGCGTCGATTGCTCCTCCTACAATGCTATTATTAAAAACTAACTTACCTCCCCACGATAATTCATGAACGTCGGTTCCACGCAAAGGTATATCCGTTGGGTTTTTATATCCCTCAACATAAGGCATAATTCTTAAATGAACCTCACCAAATTGTCCGGACCCTCCTGATTGTTTTTTATGACGATAGTCGGCGTTGGCAACTTTTGTGATGGTTTCGCGGTAGGGTATTTTAGGTGTAGTAGTTTCTGCATCTATTTTATGAACATTCTGTAAATACCATTTAATAGTATTTAGATGGAATTCGCCTTGTGTTTTTACAAGCATTTGTTTAAGTTCTCTCGAATATTCAACAATAATAGTTGGATCGGTTCGATGCATTTCGTTAAGCACAGCACCAATTTTTTCGTCATCTGAGCTGTTCACCGCTTTCATTGCAACGGTAAATATATCAACAGGAAATTTTATCGGTTCAAACCCTGCTTTAGCTGATTTAGGAACCATTAATGTGTCGCTTGTTCTTACTTCTTTCAATTTTATGGTTATGGCTATGTCGCCAGCAACAACTTTGTCAACTTTTTCACGGGTTTTGCCATTCAATACAAACATCTGTGAGATTCGTTCTTTATTTCCGTTTTTTGGATTAACCAAATCAAGACCTTCTGTAACCGCACCTCCATATACTTTAAAAAATAGTACTTCACCAAGATGTTGTTCAATAGAAGTTTTGAATACAAATATTGCTGTAGGTTGATTTACATTGCATTTGAAAGCGACTCCATCTTCGGTATTTCTTTCAGGCATATCATCAGGAGCAGGGCATGAATTTGTAATAAAATCCATAATGCGAGTAACACCAATTCCGTGTTTTACAGAAGAGCACAAAACCGGGAAAATTGATCTGCTAATTAAGCCTAATCTAACGCCAGTTCTTATTTCTTCAAGAGTTAGAGTGTCGTTTTCAAAATACTTTTCCATAAGAGTTTCATCCCCCTCAGCAGCATTTTCAACAAGAGTAAGGTGTAATTCTTCAGCTTTATCTTTTTCTGAATCAGGAATATCAGTTATCTCAGGCTCACCTCCTTCAGCACCAAATTTCAATTGCTTCATCAGGATGAGGTCGATTACGGTGTTAAATCCTTCACCTGCATTTACAGGATATTGAACAACTGTTACTTTTTCGCCGAAATAATCTTTTAATGCTACTATTGTTTCATTAAAATTTGCGCCATGATGATCAAGTTGATTTACTACAAAAAACGTTGGGCACTTTGCAATTTCAGTTTGTTTCCAAGCTGTTTCTGTTGTTGCTTCAACGCCACTCTGACCGTTAATCATAAATAGGGCAGTATCACAAACATTGAGCGCGGCAGCGGCTTCACCAACATAATCGGAAAATCCGGGTACATCAACAATATTTATTTTCTTATTGTTGAAGACTGTGTATAGTAATGAAGAGTGAACCGAATGCTGGCGGTCTATTTCAATAGCCCTGTAGTCGGATACTGTGTTTTTATCATCTACACTCCCTTTTCGGTTAATAATTTTCCCCTCAAAAACCATGGCTTCTGCCATTGTGGTTTTCCCTGATTTCGCTCCTCCGATAAGAGCGATATTTCTTATGTCCTTAGTTTCGTAAACTTTCATTTTTCAGTTATTTTTTACGATTGAAATATTAATTTTTGTATATAGAATAAAACAACGGATTGCAATTAAATGGAGATCGCTGCCATGTAAAATTCAAATTATTAGTTAGTTAGCACCCTTTAAATTTAGGTGCGCAAATGTAGTAAAATAAATTTAAAATTTGAGCAATTGACCTTATTTATAGTGTGTCTAATGATGGTTGATGAGGTTGTCATGGTTGTCGTGGTTGACATTGTTGTCATGGTTGTTGTCATTGTTGTTATTATCATTTAACCTGACAACTTGAAAACCCGAAAACATGATAACCTGATAACCTAACAACCCTTTATTTTACCTCTTCTCTGATTCTTATCCAGTTTTCCTCCGAAATTTTAGCTCCTATATTTTCAATTACAGTTGAAGCTAAAAGAGATCCAATCTCACCAGATTTACTATGGCCAAGATTATTTATTAATCCATATAGGAAGCCTGCTGCATATAAATCACCTGCACCAGTAGTATCGATTGGTACAATTTCTCTAACACCAATTTTTACAGTAGTATTGCCTTGTTTTATAATTGATCCTTGTCTCCCTATTTTTATTATAGCAATATCAGAAATTTTGGAAATTTCAATTAGAGCCTCCTCTGGTTCCATTCCGGTAAATGCTTTTGCTTCTTCTTCATTTGCAAAAACGATATCAACATAACTAGCGACCATTTCTTTTAAAAACTCAAGGTTGTCCTCAACCACATTATAGCTGGCAAGATCTATTGAAATTTTTAACCCGTTATTTTTTGCCTTCTTTAGGGTTGCTTCAAGCAATTCGTGGTTCTGAACCAGATAACCTTCCACATGCAGTATATCATAGCCGGTGAATTGATTATCATCAAGATGGGCAGCAGAAAGTTCAATTGCCGCTCCAAGAAAAGTACCAAAGGTTCTTTCTCCATCTATACTAATCATAGCATTTGCAATACCGGACGGCGACTTACTCTTTATTAATAAGGGGGTGATATTGTTATTAACCAGGTCGTTATGAAAAAAATTACCTGTTTCATCTTCGCCAACAGTTCCAATAAATGCTGTATCTATACCCAATTTTGCAAGGCCATGTATTGTATTTGCAGCTGAACCTCCGGACGCCATTTGTTTTGTTAGATTATTGCTGTGCTCTTGAATTTGTTTTGATTTCGCTGCATCCACAAGTTGCATACTTCCTTTTGGTAAACCAAGAGTGCTTAACATGATGTCGTTTTCAAGTTGGATCAACACATCAACTAATGCGTTGCCAATACCTAATATTTTTGTCATGATAAAAATTTGGGGCAAAAGTATGAATTATTTCAGGATAATTTTAGCTATACTAACGCCTTTAGGAGTTGTAATGTGAAGAAAGTAAAATCCTGTCCTTGCAACATTGAGTTGAACATCAATTTGGGATTCTGCAGTGCATGAAATGTTATCTCGTTCAAAAACTAACTTTCCTTGTAAATTGAAAATACTTAATTGAATATTTTTTTCAGTGCTGTTGAACCTGATTGAAAAGTTCCCATTGTTAGGGTTGGGATATATTATTAGTGCATTAATATGGTTTTCGTAATAACCATAAGGATTTTCAAACGTAATGTTTACACTTCCTCTGGTCGGACAGCCATGTATAACTCCCATAACTGCATATTCATAGGTTCCCGGTGATTTATCAGTACCAAAAACAGTTATACTTCGTGTTGTTGCACCAGTTGTCCAAAAATAGCTCTCAAATCCCGAACCTGCATCAAGGATTTTGTTGTCTTCAGGAAGGAGAGTGAAATCAGGACCGAGATCGATTATTCCACTATTTCCATAAACTGTGGTTATTAAGGAATCGCTACCAGTACAATCCTCTATATTTGTGTATGTATATTTTACAATATGAACTCCGGGCCCTGCACTTTGAGGATAGAAATTGTTACCGATAACACCGGGACCGGTGAAAAGTCCACCGGGAGGTGTACCCGAAAGTGGTACCCCTGAGTCGTTTTCACAATAAGAAGGCAATAGTCCCGAAATACTCACATCCGGGGAAGGTAAATTGTAGTTTGTAACACTGTCGGTTTGTTGGCACCCGTCAATAGTAGTTCCTGTTAACCAAATGGTAGTTGTATCAGTTATTATGAATGAATATATAAGATTGGTGTCTCCACCGGGTATCCATTCATAAAAATCGGCACCTGATGCAGTAAGAACTACTTCTTCATAAGTGCAAAAAATAGTTGTATCGTACAGAATCTCAGTGGCTGCAGAATTATGAACTGTTACTATTACGTTATCTTCACTATAGCACATTGAATCGGCGAAAGCTGTTCGAGCGATATAATTTGTAGAATCAACAGGATATACAACAATTGTGGAGTCGGTTGAAATAGTATCACCATCAACTATCCAAAGGAAAAACGACCCTCCGGAAACACTAAGGGTTACGGGTTGTCCACTACAAATTGATGTGTCGTTGCTAACTACAATTTCCGGATAAGGTAGTACCGTAAGATACGTACTGTCGGTTGCATTGCAACCATTATCCTGTAACCCTTCAACATATACATATCCCGAAACCATAGGTTTTACCAGATTGTATGAATTAGTTGTTGTAATTGCTACGTTTCCATTGTACGACCATATAAAAGTGTTAACATCCGGACTAGCTTCTACGGTGAGTAGAACATTATTTCCCACGCAAACATTAAGTGAATCATCTTCAAAATTAATAGTGGGTGATGGAAGCACATATACCATGATGCTATCTTCGGCAGTGGCGCCATACTCATCTTCAACCCAAAGGGTATATTGTGTGGTTTCAACCGGGCAAGGATGTATTATTTGAACTGTATCGTACAATGTATCAGCAACAAACCAATTATAAAGCACCATATTTGGTGGCCCAGTTATGGTTGTACAGTTACCCTCGCAGATTGTGATATCAGGTCCCAAATCGAAACTTAGAAAATGAATATTTACCATAATGCTATCTTCGCCGGGGCAGCCATATGAATTGGTGGCGATATGATTATACTGTGTTGTATCGAGGGGACAAGTGTAAATATTTTGAGTTGTATCTACTAATGAATCTCCCACCAACCACTGATAAGTATAGTCACCAACTGCACCAAACAATTCAATACAATGGCCATAGCTTATTGTAGTATCAGAAGGTTGAATATTTATAATTGGCGATGGAAGAACATTAATGGTAATACTATCTTCAGCAGTAGCACCATATACATCTTCTACCCACAGGGTATATTGTGTGGTATCAATAGGGCAAGGATGTATCACCTGAACTGTATCATAAAGTGTGTCTGCCACAAACCAATTATAGTTTACCATATCAGGGGGTCCTATAATAGTTACACAATTACCTTCACAAATAGTAGTATCGGGGCCTAAATCGAAACTCAAAAAATTAATATTTACCATAATGCTGTCTTCGGCGGGACATCCAAAAGGGTTAGTAGCTATATGATTATATTGAGTTGTATCGACTGGGCATCTATAAATATTTTGAGTTGTGTCGATTAATGAATCGCCAATATACCAACTATAAGTATAATCACCTATGGCTCCAAACATGTCAATACAATCGCCGAAATTGATTGTTGTGTCAGCAGGTTGAATATTAATTTCACAATCGCAAAATCCTTCATCGTAGTTTGTATTAGGTATTGCGCAAAGAACTTGTCTAAGAGAATCTTTGTGTGAACCATTTACCATGGTAATAACGTAATCCATGGCAATCCAACAATCGTATTGGCTTTGTGAAGCAACTGCAATGGTAACAATCGAGTCGGCAAGTACTTCTGGCGGTATTACAATGTTTCCATCCCAATTTAGATTTATAAGAGCATCTGTTTGCCCAATTCCGGTGAATGAATAGTCATTGGTGCCATCAATTATTATATTACTAATAATGGCATCGCTATTTATTACTATTGATGATGAATAGTATAATAAGTCATCGGGAACTTCTCCACTATATGTAATTAGTAACGTTGTTCCATTAATTACATAATTCAACGTTGTTGTATCTCTAACAATCAGGTAATCCAGGATTTCTTCATCTGAAGTCATTAATATGTTATCGAGCCCATTAATACCATAAGTGTTAGCTATATATGTAAAATCTGTAACAAAATCACTAAAAAGATAGTGGTTAGTTACTGAATGTGTGAAAATAGGACACCAATAATTTGCTCCGCCTACACTTGAATTGGCTAACCCGTCAACAAAATCAGAAACATTTACATTATCAGCTGTCCTTCTGTATAAGCTATAAGGTTGGGTCCAATTAACGCCCGGAGCATTAACATCGCCACCGAAAACTCCAATTGGAAAATAAGTATTATGGTTCAGTGCACCAATATATCCCAAATTGAACGATGGTGTTGTCCATTGGGAATTATTATTTGGGTTAACAAAAACATGCGGCAATACACCACCTTCAGTTGCGTTAAACAGTTTTCTACGGATATAGCTTTTGTTACGCCTAATAGAATAATCAATATACGAAGGTATTGGGGAAGAATTGCTGTTAACCCCATGGTTTAGAATACCCCAATTATTGTTATAAATTGTATCCATTTGCTCCCATGATAATTGTCCGTATGCGTTGTCAAGGTGAATATCAGGGCCATTAACACTATCCCCTAAAAAAACGAAAACCGATGAACTCATTTTAAAGTTGTGTGAATTTCCGCATCCATCGCTGTAGTATAAGCCCGGGTATGATGTTCCGTCAACTTCTCCCCCTTCAAACACAGGATATCCATGAGTATATAAAGAGAGGTTACCATCATCAATCTGCATGCTAAGTGCAAAGTCTTTATTGTATTTTAAAGGAGCTTTGTTTACGGTTAAGAATGAAGGTGGTTGGTTAAAGTTTACAAGAACAAAATTAACGCCAACAGGTGATGTGCCTTGCTGAGCAACAAGCTGTTGCGAATAAATAGCCACAAGGCTGAAAATAATTATAATATGTTTAATACATTTAAGCATCAGTTTTTTCTGTAATTAAAATCCTGAACTTCAGGATAATTTATAGTGCCCGATTTTCGTCCTTTTTTGCGTGATTTTGAACTTTCTTTAGATTCAAAATAATTATCACCGGTAAATTTAAATCTATAGCCTATGGTTATCTCGTGTGATCCTCCGGATCCTTGATTAATACCGGATGTTCCAATTTCATAAGAGTAATTAAAAATGAAACCGTTATAAATATGTCCGCCTAAATTAAGCGCGAGTACACCTCCGGTACGGTATAGCATACCACTCCAAAAGCGTCCTGAATAAATTACCATTGCCGAAATATCCATATTTACCGGTTCGTTTGCTGTTTTATATAGAACCCCATAAGTTTGAAGCTGCCATTCATCATTAAACTCAAAAAAATATGAAGTGTAAAACTGGAATTGTCGCTGTACACGATATTTAAAAGATGAATTCAATACATATTCGTCATTAAGGCCAAACATGGAAGGCATAGAAAACCCGATGTTTAGATAACCCCGTTGGTAATTAATTCCAAATCCGGCGTTTAATGCCGAACCGTTAAGTTTATCATTATTCTGAATCAAAGGATCATTTGGGTCAATCCCAATCCCACCGCCAACATTAACAGATGCCTGGTAGTATGCAGTCCAAACACCAAAATATAGATATTGGTTATTTTCAACCTGAAGTTTATAAGTATAGCTAATGTTTGCTTTAAAAACAGATAGAATATCAGTTTTATCAGTCATAATCTCGCCACCAACCCACATCTTCTGTTTGTAAACATCACCAAAACCGTTTGCGCTAAATGTGCGCGGGCTACCATCAATGCGGGTCCAGTCATTCCTGTAATTTAAAAAAGCTTCAGAGTAACCAGTGTAACCGGCCAGAGCGGGTGTAAGGGCATATGGGTTAACTAAGTATTGCGTACTGTTTTTAAACTGCTGTGCAGATAAGCATTGTAATCCAAAAAGGAGTATGAATGTTATAATATATTTTTGCAGTTTGAACATAATACTAAAATTACCGAATAATTGTAACAGCACCTTTAAAAATCTTCCCGGTTGCATCCTCAATTATATAATAATAAGTTGCCTGGGGGAGGGGGTTTCCATTATATTGCCCATCCCAAAAATTTTGATAATTATTATTGCCATAAACTTGCTTGCCGCTTCTGTTAAAAACCGTTACCTTAGTGGGCGGAATAATTTCGGGGTCGTAAACTATCCAAACATCATTATACCCATCTCCATTTGGAGTAAACAAATTCATAATGTTATCGCCAGTTGGATGGGGCGACCCTCCCCATGAAGTGTAAAATCTTATAGTAGCCGTACAACCATTTTTAAATGCAGTTACAGTGAAACTCCCTTCTTCTGCGATAATTACAGATGCAGCCCTGCTATCATCAAACCATATTACAGAATCGTAAACTGCAAAGTTAGCAACAGAAATAGTTACAGTGCCACCTTGACTAAAAAAAGCGGTATCGTAGTTGTTTATAATAATATCATTCGAAGTTTTTAACTCAATAGTTGGAGAGGCAGATATTTGAATAGTTTTTTGTAATGAATCCTTACAGCCTGCAGAAGTCCCTGCAACTAACATTACATTATAGTAGCCCGCATTATCATAATAATTAGTAGTATTTTTGAAGCTGTCGGTATTACCATCGCCAAAGTGCCATAACCAGCTGTTGGGTACTCCGACTTGTGCAGTAGCCTGCCCGTAAAAAATTGTTGTTAAGCCCAAACACGTATTTTCATAACTAAAATTTACCGTAGGTACATCACCCACAGTTACTGGATTGTATTCAACATCCATAGGGTCGGTTTTAAAGTACACCCTCATCCCGACAAGGTGGTTGCCGCTAGAACTGAAAACATATTGAACAGTATCTCCTTCAGCATCATTAAATTGTGTATCACCATTTAAATCCCATAGCACTTTGGTAATAGTATCATTAACCACTGAAGTGTTTATAAGGGTTGTTGTTTCCCCGTAGCAAACACGGTCAAAAGTAAACTCAATGAAATTTTCCATATAAACGATAAAATCCAGTTGATTAACTATCTCGCTGTTAAAATACACGTCCAGGTGAAAGGTTGTGCTACCATTGGGATCGACCAATATGTAGTTATCGGTTGATCCGGTGCTCCACAGTGATGATGCCCCTTCCTTTAATTCAACCCACAAGCTATCTTGTACTCCCATTATATGATTTATATATAAAGGCGAATGTCTTATTATATAGGAGTCACTAACTATTACTGTTATAGTGTCGCTAACATCATTTCCATACTTAGTAACGGCATCAACCCAGTATTTTGTGTCGGCCTGGGGACTAACAATTATTGATTGCGTTTCTTGTCCTGTGCTCCAAAGATAACTTTCCATGAAACCGGTAGCTGTTAATGTAGCATCATCGCCTACAGAAATTATACTATCGCCGGTAATTAATACAAAATCGGGATAACCGCTATTACAAAACCCCTCGTCCCATGTAACATCTGGAATTTCACATAGTTGGAGAACCATGTTGTTTTTTACTTCTCCGTATCCAAGAACCGATACATAATCCATGGCAATTAGAGCATCGTATTCCGTTTGGGTTGAAACCGCCGTTGATGTGTAATTGTTGGCAAAAGTTTCGGCTGAAGGAACAGAATAACCATCCCAGTTAAAGTTTATCAGCCCCTCAGAAACACCAAGTCCTGAAAAAGTGAAGTCGTCGGTGCCTTCAACAGAAATGTCAGAAATTGTTGCATCCGAATTTATAACAATTGAAGAAGCATAATGCAAAAGGTTATCAGGTAAATTTCCAGCGAATGTTAGCGTTAAAATATTTCCTGCCAAATTTTCATTTAGTGTTATTGCATCACGCACAATAAGATAGTCAAGAATTTCCTCATCAGATGTCATTAATATTTCATCGGCAATATTGCTGCCGTAAACATTTGCAATATAATTAAAGTCATTAACAAAGTCGTTGAAAAGATAATCGTTGGTTAGTGAACTGGTAAAAACTATACCCCAGAAATTTGCTCCATTAATACTTGAAATAGCTAATGAGTCTGCCAGAGCTTTAACGTCGGTGTCATCTAAACTTAATCTGTTTAAATTATATTTGTTTTCTGCCCAATTTATCGCCGGATCATTTACATTTCCTCCATAAGCACCAAGTGGAGTTAAACTGTTTTGATTTAATGCAGCTATATTGCCTAAATTAAAAGCAGGATCCGACCAATTACTATTACCTGCAGGATTAACAAATATATTTGTCATAACTCCGCCTGGTGTTGAGTTATACATTTTTCGCCGGCAATAGCTTTTGTTCCTTGCAATTGAATAATTCATAAATTCAGGAACTGTGCTTGAATTACTGTTAACACCTTTATTGGCAATACCCCATTGGTTTTGATAAAGAGTATCTAATTGTTGCCAGGTAATTATGTCGCTCCCAGGATTAATGTGGACATCATCGCCGGTTACACCAGTTCCTGTAAACATATAAATGGCGGACGCCATTTTAAATGAATGAAGATTATCGCAACCATCAGAGTAAGTCATTCCTGGATATGTAATGTCATCAACTGTGCCTCCTTCAAATACAGGAAAACCATATTCATAAATAGAACTGTTGCCATCATCAATTTGCATACTCAGAGCAAACCTTTTATTGAATTTTAACGGGGCTTTAATTACGGAGTAATCTATTGGGGCACTCTCAAAAGTAACTGTAAGTGTGATATTTTCCAGATTTTGGGCACGTGTGCTATAAGAGCAGATACCCAAACTCATTATCAACAGGAGCTTTAACAGCGAGTTATTTTTACCCCAAAATATAGCCATTATTTGATTATTTAAAAATACAGCCTAAATTTATATAGGCTAACTGGTAAAAATAGTCGAAATAGATAATTTGATATTAAAAAAGTATAATTAGTTTTTCACAAATTGTTAAAAACAAAATTAAACATCATTCTCATTTAAGATTAATTACCGAAATAGAATATTAAGAAATATTTTATAAAATATTTGCACAATTAGAATATTAATTATCTTTGCGCCCGTTTCCAGACTACTGCAGTCAGGTAACAAAACAATCCTCCTTAGCTCAGTTGGTTAGAGCACCTGACTGTTAATCAGGGTGTCCTAGGTTCAAGTCCTAGAGGAGGAGCCAATAAAAACGACCGTCTTTTTGGGATGGTCTTTTTTTGTTTACAACTTCTATATTGCGTCTACATTCTATACTCTCCAAATCGTGACCGCACACTATATAGACCATGCATTGATGTTTCCCAAAGATTGTACTGGTACATGAACAATCCAAAGATGACTTATACTCATGAGTTTTGACCATGGGAATTGAAGGCATACTATGAAGTACCCGGAACACGTGGTGATGCGATGAAGCTTGAAAGGTATACCAAGAAACTTAAAAGTCGTAGGGTAACAATACGTTTAGCAGCAGATACTGATTATTTTATAGAGCTGGTTCAGTTAAAAATCTGCAAAATATCCTCGGACTTGTCGTTTCGAAAAAGTCTATCTTAGTGTTTATAGCTGTCTATAACTTTTTCAATCCGCTGAAAGTTAAGTTCTCCTGCGTCGACGGAAAGCAAGTCAACGGATTTTAGATTCTCCGTTTCGAAAAAGTTGATTGCAACAATTGAACATTCTCGCCTGCAAACTATCAAAATTATTTGCTATGTTTGTCAGCCAAATTTTTAAAGTATGAATGAACATATTTCAATGAATCCCAATCCGGTAGTTCAGTATTTGAATAAACCAGCTGCCGAGTTTACAAAAGCCGATTTGATTAAGTTTATCGAAGACAATGACATTGAAATGATCAATTTCAGGTATGCAGGCTGGGACGGAAGGTTAAAAACATTAAACTTTATTATTGGAGGGCGAGAGCATCTTGACCATATTCTAACTGCCGGTGAACGAGTTGATGGCTCAAGTTTGTTGCCTTTTGTTGAGGCCGGGTCAAGCGATTTGTATGTAATCCCCCGATATAAAACAGCATTTGTTAACCCCTTTTCCAAAATACCTACTTTAGATATATTGTGTTCATATTATGATAGAAATGGTGAACCTCTCCCTGGTGCCCCCGAGAATATTCTAAAAAACGCACATCAATCGTTTAAAGATAAAACCGGTTTTGAGTTTGAGGCCATGGGTGAGCTTGAATATTATATTATGAGCGAAGATGATGGCTTGTTTAAAGCTGATGACCAGAAAGGTTATCATGAATCATCACCTTTCTCAAAATGGGGCAGCTTCCGAACCGAGGCCATGAAACTTATTGCCGAATCGGGAGGTATGATTAAATATGGCCATTCTGAAGTGGGAAACTTCACAAAAGATGGGATGATATATGAACAAAATGAAATAGAGTTTCTGCCCACTTGTGTTGAAGATGCAGCTGACCAGCTAGTTAAAGCAAAATGGATTGTTCGTACGCTCGCTGCACAATACGGTGTAACTGTAACGTTTGCTCCAAAAATTACAGTTGGCAAGGCAGGTAGTGGATTACATGTTCATACGCGCATAATGAAAGATGGTAAAAACATGATGATCAAGAATGGCAAACTTAGCGATATATCCAAAACTGCAATTGCAGGTTATATGGAGTTAGCATCATCATTAACTGCTTTTGGAAACCTTAATCCAACTTCATATTTTAGACTTGTTCCCCATCAGGAAGCGCCCACAAATATCTGCTGGGGCGATCGCAATCGTTCGGTATTGGTAAGGGTACCTTTAGGATGGACAACTCCTGTAAATATGATTCACAAGGCAAATCCTCAGGAAAGTGGTGATATTGTTGATTTTTCTAACAAGCAAACTGTTGAGGTGCGGAGCCCTGATGGATCAGCAGATATTTATTTGTTGCTTGCTGGAATTACAGTTGCAGCCCGCCATGGGTTTGAAATGAAGAACCCATTGGAGGTTGCTAAAAAAACCTATGTTGACATTAATATTTTTGATGAGGAAAATAAGCTAAAACAAGCAGAACTTGCTCAATTGCCGACATCTTGCGTGCAGTCGGCTAAAAGCCTTGAAGAACAAAGAGAATATTACACAAAATATAATGTGTTTCCTGACAGAGTTATTAACATGCTCATTAATATGCTCAGTGGTTACAATGATGAAGGCCTGATAGAAAAAATTAAGGATGATGACGATAAAGTAATGGCTCTTGTAAACAATTATTTTTTCTGTGGTTAATATAATTGAAACTCCACGCGACGGATTTCAGGGCTTGCCCCATAAAATACCAACAAATAAAAAAATTGAATATATAAATTTGTTGTTGCAATGCGGGTTTCACACTGTTGAAGTAGGCAGTTTCGTTTCTCCTAAGGCCATACCACAAATGGCCGATACTGCTGAAGTTTTAGATAGCATCAATTTTGAGAACAGCAAGTCAAAAATTGCCGTACTTGCTGCCACCAAAAGAGGAGGGGAGAAGGCGATGGCTTTGCAACAGGTTGATCAGGTGTTTTTCCCTTTTTCGATTTCCCCTACATTTCTGAAAAAAAATATTAACCAAACTCTTGAGCAGGCCGAAAAAACTGTTGATGATTTGCAAAATTTGTGTGTTGCCTATGGTAAAGAGTTGATTGTTTATTTTTCGATGGGTTTTGGCCCTGCTTATGGCGATGAATGGAGCATGGATTTGCTTTTTTATTGGGTAAAAAGGATGATGGCTAAGGAACTACTTACATTTCCGTTTTCTGATATACTCGGCGAAGCATCACCCGATAGAATTTCAAAAGTGTTTACAAGTCTGAAATTGGAATTTCCGGATGTTGAGTTTGGCTTTCACCTTCATTCATTGGATTATCAGCGTATGGAAAAGGTAGATGCTGCATACAAAGCAGGAATCAGGCGTTTTGACACAGTAATTAATGGACTTGGAGGATGCCCGCAAACTGGTAAGGAGCTTGTTGGAAACCTGCCCCTTGAAAGCTTTTTGGATTATTGTGCTCAAAATCATATTCCAACAAATCTCAATTCGGATTCAATTCAAGAGGCAATTGATTTTAACCTCTACACCTGAAAAGCTATAATAAATTTTGTAACTAATCAGTGTGCTATAATAAATTGTATTGTACTCAATGTGAGTGATATAAGTTATTTAACCGCAAAGTTCGCCATGTAAACCGCAAAGTTCGCAAAGAATACATATTCAACAACTTAGCGTTCTTTGCGGTAGAATTTATTTCTGTAATAAAAATATAAACAACACTTTAAAACACTGATTAGTTACTAACTTTTAATACTATCGATCATTAACCCATTTGGCAATGATTTACATTTGCATATATTTGCTTCAATAAAATAATGAAAACCTTTATGAGTGAGAAAACAGAAATTGCAAAATGTGTAAACTGCATAAAACGAACCTCTGTTTTTAGCATGCTAAGTGATGAAGAACTAAAAATTATTGACGATCATCGTACCGAGGTTGTTTATAAAAAGGGTGAGTTATTACATAAATATGGTACACAGAGTAGTCATGTGATTTCGTTTAACTATGGCATGGCTAAAATGTATATTGATAGCAATAACGGAAGAAATCAGATAATCAAGATAATTAAACCCCAGGAATTCATTGTTTCTCCGGGCCTGTTTATCGACAATCGTCACCACTTTTCTATTAAAGCATTGTGCGAAAGTATCGCATGTCTTATTGATGCAGATATTTTTAAGCAGATAATGAAGAATAATTCACAATTTGCATTTGAGTATATAAAGCAAATAAACAAAAATTTATTGCAGATAACTGAAAAGATGCATAACCTTGTTCGAAAGCATAACACCGGTAAACTTGCTGAAACCTTACTTTATCTTGAACAGGAAGTATATATGTCGAACCCGTTTACATTAAACATGAGCAGTACCGATATTGCCGAGTTAAGCAGCGTTGAAAAAGGCCCTGTTATGAGAATACTAAGCGATTTTCATAAGGAAGGAATAATTGATTATAACAAGAAATACATTAAAATTTTAAACAGGCCATTGCTGGAGAATATAAGCGAAAATGGCTAAACTATTTCAGCAAAACTCATCCCCCCTACTTTTTAATCATAAGTTATTTTTTAATCACCCAAATAAATAATCTCTTCCATAAAGTTATAACCAGGAAATTCATGTCATCTAACAAAAAAAAGGCTTCCTATAAAATAAGAAGCCTTTTTTATATTGTCAATCAGCTGAATTTATTTCACAGCATTGATTGAGTTTATCAATACTGTTTTAACATAATCATAGTTATGAACACCTTTACTATGGTCGCCATATATAATTCTATAGTTATACAATGCTCCGGCTTCATCAACCGGGTATACACCTGGTACAGGGCTAAATGTTGCACTTAGCAAACCTTTTGCAACCAAAGCTGTTCTCAGTTCTTCGAAAAGACCATTAATTTCAGTTTGTTTTCCGTTAACGTCGAAACTTGTTGCATCTGGATGACATGTTTTACATGCATCAAGACTTGGCCACCAGCTGTGTCCACCTTGATCGGAAGCAAAGTCAGCCATATGACATGAAGTACATGAAGCACTTGTACGGTGAGGGTCTGATCCCGGGGTAGGATAACCTGAACCCAACTCATAATGACCAATTCCTTCCAGAACTGTTGATTGAGTTCCGTAATGAGGTCCATAATGTGAACTCGTAACTCTAAAATTACCGGCACTATCTGCAACAGGGCCTAATACTCGAGGCTGGTGACAATTTGCACAAATATTGGAGTTGCCGCCAAAGTCTAGTGTTTTAGTTTCTCCGGATACTCTCCAAGCTAACAATTCAACTGCATCAATACCGCGTAATGGAACAACATAACCATCTACTTCAAAATCGAAGGTTACATGATCATTGTGACATGTTTTGCACGAAATTTTAGTTGGAATAGGAATCGCAGCAGCGGTAGTGTCCCTTCCGGTAAGCTGTGTTTCAACATAGCCCTCATCCGAATGGCACATAGCACAATTGTAGCGGCCACCTGCATATCCAACAGCTCCGCCTTCGCCGTGAGCAGAAAGATCATATTGAGCATGAAGGTCGTCCATTATTGCCATAGTGTGGCATTGCAGACAGCTAACATTACCATCAACCCCATCTGTTCCATCTGTTCCATTTGTTCCGTTTGTTCCATTGGCTCCGGCCGGGCCTGCAGGACCTTCTTTGGTACAGGATACCATAATCCCTATCATGAATACAAATACCAACAACAAATAATTAAAATAATTTTTTTTCATAACTTTATAAGTTTTTTTTATTAATATATTAATGTAAACTATTTTGAGCCAAAATTAACAAGACATATAATTTTATTTATATTTGGAAAATGAAATAATGCTGTTGTTAATATTAATATTGCAGAATATAAATTGACATATATCATTGTTGATCATCGAAAATAGTGTATATCCTTAGCTGGCGCTATATTCGGGGAGTTAGAGTTATCAGGTTAACACCTTAATTTTAAATGTTTAAACATGAACAAAAAGCACATTAGTGAAGAAAATCTCAACTTTGACATGAGTTCAAATGTGTTAAAGTTTCTATCAGAGGAGCAAAAGGAATATATCAGGAACATAATGTTTTCAGTTAACTTTAGTAAAGGAGAAATCATTTTTAAGCAAGGGACACCCATGCTGCACATTGTTTTCATTATAGGTGGTATGGCAAAAATATACATTGAAGATAATAATAACAAGAATATTGTTATTAGCCTTATTAAACCCGGAGAAATAATTGGTGGACCTGGCTTTTATACTGATTACAAACACCACTTTAGCGTTACTGCTCTTGAAAATACCACTGCCTGTTTTATTGAGGTTGCAGCATTTAAAAAGATGATTCTTGAAAGTCCTGAATTCGGTTTGGAATTTATTCGCTATCGCAACATACGACATATTAATTTTTATGATAAACTGCGGGTAACTAGTCATAAGCAAATGAATGGCCGCCTGGCACACACACTTTTATATCTTTCGGATACAGTTTACCATTCTAACAGTTTCAAAACTACGTTAACTCGACAAGACCTTGCTGATATGTCGTCAATGACAAAAGAAAGTGCCATAAGAGTATTAAAGAGCTTTAAAGAATCGGGCATTATTGAATGTCAAAACAACGATTTTGAAATAAAAAATAAAACTGCCTTAAAAAATATATTGGAGAGTGGTTAATAATTACAACTTTATAACCAGACCAAGTCCAATATCGATAAAGCTTATATTTTTTTTGCGATATTCGTGACCAGTGGCAGTCATAAAACCAAAGCTTAATCCTGAGTAAGTATAATCGGCATTGAACCCAAGAGCAACACAGTTATTTAGGTTATACTTAATTGAAAAGCCACCTTTAAATCCAAAGCCTTTATCACTCGAAGAAGTAACTTTGAAATAATTAGGACCCGGAAAAAGATAGGTTTGTTCGTATAGCTGAAAAGGAGTTTTTCCAAACATTATACCCCCTAGTATTTTTGGTTGCAAACTAATTCGTTTACTTAATTCTACTGAAGAGTAAAAACCAGCCATTAGGGCTAAAAACGAATATGGCTCCGACCTTACATTCATATCCAACAGAAAAGGATCAACACGTACCTTTTCAGTTGCAAGTGCAGCGGCATCAACTGGGTGTAATATGTAGTTAACATCGAGGCCAACACCAAGATAATCCTTAAAAAACCAGGCGCCTTCACCCCCAAACGACACACCAGGTGTGGTGAAACTACCGCCAATAAGGTTGTTTTCACTATATTTTCCAAGAGGAAGAGAAAGACCGGAGCGCAACATTAGAAATGATTTGCCACCTTCTGCCAATGTGTTCAGCCCCAGTAAAAGGATGAAACCCAGTATTAAAATTTTATTCATGAAGTGTTTTTTTTGCAATATTAAGTCAATAACCAATATGGTGCCGAACTTTTTTATTTTGAAGGACTCCCCGAAAAATGGGTGATAATCTGTCTAATTTCAATGAGGTGAATTGTAATTTTTGATATTTGGCAAAAAGCCTGGTAGTTTATATTGAAGAATCTACTTTTTGTTTGTAATCTTATTGCCAAATTGTTCATGATCCCAAGTTTAGGCGAGGGATATATAGGGTACTATGCCCCGCGCTTTGGTACGTTTAAAAAAGATTGTATTTCATTTTTAACATTATCTGCCTCTTGCCATAGTTTGTTGTTAGCCCCGTTTTTTATTTCAATCGTAATGAAATCGGCATTTTGCAATAAGTATTCCATTCTCCTGAACCGAATAAATTAGTCTGTGTTCGCTATCAATTCTGCATGACCAAAATCCTTTGTATTTATGTTTTAAGGGTTCAGGTTTTCCAATACAAGAAAATGGGCTTATCGAAATGTCTTTTAGCAAGTCGTTTATCTTCTTTAGAGTCTTTTTATTGGTTTTTTGCCAATACAGATAGTCCTCCCAAGATTCATCAACAAATATGTACTTCATTCTTTAATGAGGTTTTGTTCAAATGACGAACCACTTTTTAGTTTCTCAATTGCTGAGTCAAGTCGCGTTTCATTTGATTTAGATGACAATTCATATTGGGTAGCATTTAATGAATTATATTCTTCCAATGAAATAACGACTACTCCTGAATCTTTTCCACGATTTATTATTAAGGTTTCAAAATTTTCAGTAACACTGTCGAGATACTTTTTAATATCTTTTCTAAAGTCTGAAATAGATGTTGTCAACATGATTTTACTTATTAGTACGATTTAAAGTACAAATATATGTACATATAATCAATTTCCCAAATATTTTTCATTTTTGTAAAATTGGGCGAAGGTGAGTTAGAAACAATAAAAAAATGGCTTTTTGGAAATTAAATTTTGAGTATAGTTTCAGTATTATGTAAATCAGGATGAAATTATGTATTCATGATTCCGGTTTTTATGTACTGCAACTTACCGAAAGTTGTGTGCTTTTAGTTTCTGGTAACATGTGGGAGTATTAATATTAAATGTATAATCAAAAATATGTTCATTTATATCAAAATAACCATAATGATTATCATTTTGATCATGATCGTTATTCATATGATTCTGCCAGTTTGTCCAATTACCATTATCTCCCATCATATGATGATTTTCTGATTGATTATGACCATATTCATTATAAAAGTCATTGTCTGTGAAACAAACATTCATCATGTTTCCGTCTTGGTACAATTCGAGCATAAATGTAGTGTCAATGTAATCTCCATAGCAATGTACCTGTATGGTATATTTGTTAATTGAGCTAATCTCGGAGATTGCAGGACTTGTGGTCTTTGAATTGTTAGTGGTTAATGTACCTTCGTATGTGCCGATTACATCCTTAGTAAGGTCTGTTTCATCTTGGTTGTTATCTTTTTTACACGATGAGATACTAACCATTAGAAGGGCAAACATAATAATTGATAATTTTTATAAAGTTTTCATTTTCTATTGTTTTTAATCTTTATGAAAGTTAATTGTAATATCTAAATTAAGATCAATTTATTCAAAACGTATTTTATTGTTCATGTCCTTTATTCAAAATTCGCAAAAGATGGCATGGTGTTTTTATCAGCTATTATCTGCTTGATTATAAACATGTTCAGTAATATGCGTATTTAAAATACTAGTACCTTATCACTGTCAACTACCCAATTGGTAAGCTCTGCCATCGTACTGATTTCTGTTCCTTCAATCAGTTGTATCGTTTTCAGTCCTCTTGCGTCAGCACATGATCCACAAATTTTCACTTTTGCTCCTTTTCTAAGAGCAAGTTTCAACATCCGCTCAATGTTGTAATAACCATTTGGCGTAATTTGATTTGCAATGGCACAAGTTGCAGCATCTGCCATGAGGAATATCCTTACTTCTATTGATTGATGGTCTTTGCCAAGTTGGTTCGCCAATCGCAATGCATTGTATGCTTTTTCTGTACCGTATGGCGCATCGTTGATGATGATTAATACTTTCAAAGTGTTTGATTTTAGATTAAGAAATATTATTTTTCATTTTTTCAAATTGTTCTTTTGTAATTTCTCCTTTTGCATATCGTTTTTTGAGAATTTCCATAGGAGTTTCATTTCGTATGGTTGGGTTATTATTCTTATAAAGAAAAACAACCACTATAGTAATCAATGCAATCATTACGAGGTGTATAAACCACATTCCGCAACCCATTCCCCAATATTGTCCGTTCATCATAGTTTCTAAATTTTAATTGTCATTCAATTATTTTCAGTATTACTTTTCGTTCAAAATAATTTCCAATCATTCCTTCCTGTGCATTGCCTTTCATGCTTTCACCTTTAGTCAGCATTACCTGCAATTGTATTTCAGCATCCTTTGCATTGCTTAATGGCTGAATGGTCATAGGTAAACTTGTGATGTCAGCATCTTTATATCCCGGAAGTTTATCACCAACCAACCGACACGATATTGGTAGATTTACATCCCAGCCGGGAGCAAATTTTGAAAGTGAATTTGTTCCGATAGTTGTCGGGTCAATATAGAGCCAGGCATTGCGATGCGGGGCAGAAACTAAATTATCTTTTTTTCTTCCGATTATGGTGAGAACCGTTTTCTGTTCCCATCTTTTTGTTTCAATTAAAAATGTTCCGTCTGTTTGCATAAATGATTCTTTTGTGTCTTTGTCCACAATGTCAATGATTGTTTTGTCATCGTCTTTCCATTGTCCGTTGTTGGTATGGCAAGAGAGGCAATTTTTTGAATTGCCTAAGATGCCTACTGCTGGAGGGTAGGCATTAGCAGTGCTGATTCCAAATGAAGTAGGTAACTCTCTGAATTCAAGATGATAAAATGCTTGTTGTTTTGTTAAGATGCTAATAGCAAAAATACTCAAAACGACAATCGAAAGAGCAATTATTTTTTTCATAGATGTAATATTAAGAATTAGTAATTGTTTGTTAAAATTGTCTAATCGTCAGAGAGTGAATCCATCAATGATTTTAATGTATTGAAAAGAGTGGTTGCTTCCTTAAATAACTCTTGATTGGCTTTGACAGCATTAAGCATTATCTCCATATTCATAGTTGAGATGACTGTTTTGCCGTCATTTTCATAAATTGCCAGTTTGCAAGGCATAAATATTGAAAAATGCGGAAAATCGGTCAACATTGCTGCTGCGGTTTTCGCCTGGCAAATTTCATAAACAAAAACTTTTCGTTTGATTGGAAAGCCTTTGCTTTCAACAATTTCGTGATAATTGTAACTTGTAAGCAAGGAAAATTTATATTTTTCACAAGCTTCGGGAACTTTATTTGAGATTTCTTTGATTGATTGGCTACTTGTTATTTTGTAAGTAAACATGTCAATCATTTTTTCGGCTGGCATAACAGCCTGCATCAATTTTTTAAACATCTTTTTAATTTTAAAAGGTCAATATAATTTTGTTTTTTCTGACTATATCATACAAATCTGACAATGATGAAAAGGTGCAAACCTGTGGTTCATCGTTTTTCCGGCTGTGCAAGCAAGTACCACAAACAAATATAGTTCCACCCTTTTCCAAAAAGGAATCTACCTGTTTTTTCAAATCTTCATTTTCATTTACAAGGTTATCAACCTCAACACCTTTCCCGAGGAGAAAAATGCTAACAGTATCGCCTTCGCTTTTTGAATAATTGGCAAGGCGCAAAGCATTCCAAACAGTTTCGGTATCGTTTGAATAGATGACCATACCGATAGATGTTGTCGTAATCCCAGACTGTTCAACTGCTTGTTGTGCATGGAGGTTGATTGCATACACATAACTGATAAAAGTAAGTAACAAGATTATCTTTTTCATTTTTTTTAATTTCAATATTTATTATTATTTCATTACAATTGATATTATTTCTTTAATACATTTATTATTTACAAAATAGATTATTCTTTTTCCTTCCTTTCGATAATTTACGATTCCTCTTTTTTTTAGAATGCATAGATGATGTGAAGTTACTGGCTGGGTAATACTTAATATTTTCATTACATCGGTTACACATCTCTCATTATCTAAAACAATTACTATTTGTAATCTAAGTACATGCGAAAGAGCCTTAAAAATTTGACAATATTTCTCATGATGTGTATTTTGCATTGTCCAAAGATTACTGAATACTAAAACCTAAAAAAGCACTGGAAATAAGAACCATTATTGCAAAAACAAGGCAAATCTCACATAAGTATTTTCTACGTGCCCTAAGCTTAAAAAATCCGGCTTCAGCTACAGGGTCAGGTTTGTTTTCATCTGAAAAATTGGCAAACATTTTACTTAGTACAGGATTGATTTTATAAAATATCATACTCATAATTATAACCATCCCAAACACAAATACAAGTTTAACGACAAGGGCAACTGTTGAAACTATATGCATTTCCCTGAAAGTTTCATGAAATAAATAGTAATTAAGGGGCATTCCAATACCTGTAACAAACAATGTGATAATAAAAAATATGCAATAGGGCGCATTTCCCTGCAGTGTGTCTTCCACTACTTTATCAAGTTTGTACGAAAGTTTTGGGCCATATTGACCTCTGCTTTTAACCAGGTTCCTGTTATAGAAAGGGGCTGCAGCACAACCTACTAGAGCAATATTATGCAATGCCAATAATACTCCTTGAATAATTTGTTCCATTGCTATTTGTTTTAATTATTAAACAATCTGTTTAATTTAAATTTTTAATTTTCCACTCAGGGTATCCCTCGTCAAGCCTTCGAATGCTATACCCCTGTTCGCTCAGAATTCTCACTGCTTCGTCTGCAAGCACACAGAAAGGGCCGCGACAGTAAGCAATGATTTCTTTGTCCTTTGAAAAGCTCTTTAGCTTTGACATCATTTCATTCATCGGAACAGACATCGCACCTGTGATATGCCCGAACTCAAATTCAAAAGCAGGGCGCACGTCCATTAATAGAACATCTTTATTTTGAAGCATTGTTTCGAGTTCATCAAGGCTTACTGCATTTGATGCATTATTATCTTCGCGTTGCCGGTTCAGGGTTTTTTCGAGTTCTGCAATTTCCTGGACAGCATATTTTATGACATGCTGGTATAATGAAAGAAACTCATCATTGATTATTGAATAGAAAACATATTGTTTTTCCTTTCTTGCTTTTACAATGTTGTTGTTTTTTAAGACCTGTAAATGTTGTGAAGCATTGGCAAAAGTCAAAGTGGTGGTTTGGACAATCCCCTCCACACTTTTTTCGCCTTGCGAAAGCATTTCAATTATTTCCAAACGATATGGATTTGACAGTGCTTTTAATAGTTTTGCAAGCCCATCGTACATCGCGTCCTTAAACTCTCTTCCTTTCATTGTTCAATTTGTTATTTTGATTTTGCAAATATACAATTTTAATTCAAGTATTCAATATATCTATTGAATACTTGAATTTTTAATGATGTATGTCATTTTTTGCATTCACAGAAAAATTGGTGGGAGTCTACTCATTTCCACATCACTTATTTTCTCCTTAATATTATTGTCCATATCAATTTCAGTTATTACACCAAAACCCTGATCCTTTAGTGCCGATTTTTCTTTATCAGTAACCTCTTCGAATGTACCCTTGACAGTTTTATTAAAATAATAAGTTCCTTGTTGTTGGGCGGTTAATGATTGTAAGGAAAACAACATTATCAGCAATGAAATTGTTCTTATATTATTCATGTTTTTAATTTTTAATGATCAATTGATTATTCCGCTCCAAAGTGAACCACTTATTCCGGACGAAAGTGAACCACCGTTAAGCCTTCGTTAGCAAAAAATAATTAAGGATTTTCTTGTGATTTACTTCTTGACATTCCGGCACAAAGTGAACCACTTTAGAAAAAACACTTAGGTGGATTTGTAGCAAAGATTGCCCTGAGTACTTTCGAAAATTTAGGATTTATAGAAACTCTTGTCATCATTGTTTTTCGATACACTGATTAGTTACATAAAATTAATTCCTTAAATTTGTTATTAAAACAATATTAATGTCCAAAACGAAAAATAGTTTAGCTAGCATTCTGAACAAAGCATCAGAACTTTACAATAATGATCAATTTTCACAAACCTCAAAGTATCTATCTAAGAGTCAATCAAAAACAATATATAAAGAGTTAAAAGATATAGCAGCAAATAAAAAAAGCAAGCTTATTCTACTCACCAAAATTCTCAAACCACTTATTCTTCCTACGGCTAAAAGAACAACTCTGGAGTCAAAACTAAAACTTTCACAATTAAGTTTTAAGAAAAATATTATTATTTATATGCCAAACCATAAATCTCACCTTGATGAGTTTATTTTAGGGTTCACTTTTGTGAATGAAAAAATTCCTGTGCCAATCACTGCAGCTGGCGAGAATCTTTTCAAGAATAGAACTTCGAATTTTGTTCTAAAAAGTTATGGGGCATTCAAAATTAGGAGAGATAAATACTCTGTTGATGAGCATTATTACAGACTACTATCTTCATATCTTGGCGCAAGTATTATGGCTGGAGAACAGATTATGTCTTTTCAGGAAGGTACACGACCAAGAGATGGTAAAATTGGTTTATTTCGAAAAGGAATTATCGGAACTATTGAAAAATTATTCAATGATATGAAAGACAATCCTGAACTAGAAATAGAAGATATTACTTTTGTACCTATTGCAATTAATTGGTCAGAAAACCCTGATGAGAAAAAAATTACTGCTGATGTTAGTTCAAAAGCAGAAGAAACCGATTTAATTAGTAGATTTATTAATTTTAAAAAGACCCATTCATCAAAAGATATAAGAGGAGTTTTTATAGGAATAGGAGAGCCTGTAAGTTATAATCAATACGTTGCAGGTAATAATCCAGATGAAAATGACAGTTATGCAATTGGTATTTGTAACGAGGTCAGATCAAGGGTTGTTGGTATGATGCCTATCTTTAAAGAACATCTTTTGTATAGTTCAATTCAATTTTTAAATAAGTATAATAAACATGTAAAAATTGAAGATTTTAATCAATTATTAGAAGTAACTCTAAAAATAATCAGCGATTATGAAGATAATATCAAAGTCATCGAAACTGATGGATTTAGTGTTGAAAGCCGATTAGATTTAATGGAAAAAAGAGATATCATTAAATTTTCTAAAGATAAATTGAGTTTTGAAGTGTTGAATCCTAATCTGGTAGAGTATTATGCTAATCATGTTACTTCTTTAACTGAAGATAGAGAAACTTGATCCTTTGTATTCTGGCCGCGGTTTCATCTTCGGCATGAAAATTATTAGTAGATTTGAAATTATTAACTAAATTAAAACTCAGGCAAATATCGGCAACGGTGAGTAACTGCAAACGTTAGTTGGAATGATAAAAGGTAGTATTAAACCAGGAGATATAATTTCATACAATGAAATGTGTATGCAAGAAGGATTCAGTCTTCAGCGAGGAATGAACCATCAAGTAAATGGCGGAATAAGTATTATCTTGATGTCTTTGCGAAAAAATGCACCTTATGCTGACCGAATTGAGGAAAATGGGAAAATCCTAATCTATGAAGGGCATGATGATCCAAAGAATTTAGCTCCTTACCCCAAATTAGTTGACCAACCACAATATACACCAAATGGAGGACTGACTCAAAACGGTAAATTTGAATCATCAGCTACTAAATTCAAAAATAGATTACAATCAGCCGAACTTATAAATATTTATGAAAAAATAAAACCCGGAATTTGGGTTTACAACGGTGTTTTTGAATTACAGGACAGTTGGTTGGAAAAATCAGAAAATAGAAAAGTTTTTAAATTCAAATTAATCGTCACAAATTATACTATTAGTCAAAAAGAAAAAATTAAGGAGCAACTACAGGATCTTGACCATAACAGATTAATTCCGACTTCTATAAAACTTGAGGTTTGGAAAAGGGATAAAGGTAAGTGCGTTCAATGTGGTAGTAGGGACAACTTACATTTTGACCATATTTTACCATATTCAAAAGGCGGAACATCTTTGAAATCTGAAAACATTCAACTCTTGTGTGCAAGACATAACCTTCAAAAAAGTGATAAAATAATATAAATCAATAGTGGAATGCGTAATTCTTTTTTATCCTTTAAAAGGTTAGTTCAGGATTTTGGTTTGTATGTCATTTAAACTGCTTTTATGAACATTTGTTTGCACATTTGTTAGTACATCAAAAAAAGGCCACAACTTATTAGAGTCATAACCTTTTGTAAATCAAAGTGGAGAATACCGGAATCGAACCGGTGACCTTTTGACTGCCAGTCAAACGCTCTAGCCAACTGAGCTAATCCCCCAACGGTTTGCAAATTTATAAATTTTGATTAGAAAACGGAAAAAGATTTTTGCTTTAAAAAAATTTATATATTAGCATCTCAAAATTATTAACCACTATCCCACTATTATGAAAGTAATTCGATTTAAAACGATCTCCTTTTTTTGTTGATTGTGTTGTTTTTGGCTGCTTGCAGCGATAACTCATTATTAAATGAAAATAATCCGCCCAATGCTGAATTTTCATTCTCGCCCGAAATGGGTGATACTTCAACAGTTTTTACTTTCAGTGCCAGCAAAAGCAATGATCTTGAAGATGCAAATAACGCTTTACTGTTTAGATGGGATTTTGAAGGAAATTATTTTTGGACAGATCCCGTAGTTGATCCAACCATTAATTATAAATTTTCGATGCCGCGGAATTATAATGTCGGATTATGTGTAATTGATACAGAAGAATGGTCGGACGAAGCCAGAAAAAATGTTATTGTTACAAATTAAATTCAACAGTTTTGATGAAACGTTTATTTGTAGCAATTAAGATAATTCCAGATGAAAATTCACTCAGAGTTTACCATTCCTTAAAACAGGCTCTGATTTTTGATAAGATCAGATGGGTTGATCCTGATAATTTTCATATCACCCTTAAGTTTTTTGGTAATACTACTGAAGAACGAATTCCTGATATCTCAAATGTTGTACAAAATACAGTTGAGCTATTTAAACCACTAAACATTGAGCTTAAAAATGCCGGAATATTCGGCAGTAGCTATAAACCACGCGTTATTTGGTTCGGAATTGCCGAAAACAAACAACTAACTGAACTTGGCATCAACCTTCTCAATAACCTTAATGATGCCGGTTTTCCTAAGGACAGACAAAATTTTGTTCCACACCTCACCATTGGCAGGATTACTAAAATTACAGATAAGCAGTTATTTATGAAGGAAATCGAAAAAGTGAAAAATGTATTTTTTCAAAAATCTAAAATCGATAAAGTAATATTATTTGAGAGCATTTTATCAACTCATGGACCTACATATAAGGTGATAAATAGTTTTCCTCTGAAAAATTAACCAAAAAGTAATATATTTGACAGAAAAACAACAGGTTATTTAAAAAAATATTTTGAATACAACAAATACAATGTTAATTGAGTTATTACTCAGGTTTTTTTTATTTTAGCCAATCATATTCAAGAATTGAAACAGCTATATTTTTACATACTGATATTGCTTATTATTTGGCCTGCAGAATCTTCTTTTGGTCAGCAGGCACCTATATTTACGCAATATCGAGAATCTCAAATGTTCATTAATCCGGCTTTCGCAGGATTGCGCGAAGGCATTTGCGTAAATGGACTAATGCGTCAGCAATGGGCGGGCTTTAAAGATTATGAGACAGGAGAAAACGCCGCACCAGAGGATTATTTAATTACAATCGACTCACCTATAAAATTATTACACGGAGGTATCGGTGCTGCAATAATTCAGGACAAGGCAACCTACAACTGGAACGATATAAGTTTATTGCTCTCATATTCCTTTCATACTGAGCTGTCTGTTGGAACTCTCGGCATTGGTTTAGGAGCAGTATTAAAAAATCGGAGTATTGACGGAACGAAGTACAGAGCTGTTGACGATGATCCTATAATAATAGCTTCCGATCAGAGTGATATGCGCTTTGATGCTAATGTGGGAGTATTTTTCCAATCAATAGATAATTATTATATTGGAGTATCTTTTACAAATTTGCTTAAGTCTACATTTGTTAAACTTGATCCTGCTGGTGATGGATTAATTTCAACCGACAGGACTCTATATATAATAGGAGGATATAATTTTATATTCCCAAGTGATCCGAGGTTTGAAGTAGAGCCATCGATTTTAATTCAAAGTGATTTTATTTCAACACAATATAATATTTCAACTACCGTTAATTACAATAACCGATTTTTGGCAGGATTAAATTATCGTCTTCAGGAATCTGTTGGCGTAATAGTGGGAATGAGATTCAAGGATTTTAGGCTGGGATATGCTTACGACATTAATACAAAGCGGTTAGGCGTTCCTGGTAGCCATGAGATAAGTTTGAATTATTGTTTTAAAATTAAAGCAAATCGTTCTAAAACAAGTTATAAAAATACAAGATACCTGTAGTGATATTATATAAAAAATTAGGGATGAGTTGTGTGTTGAATATATATTTTGTTACTTTTGGGCGCTCTATTAGTTTTTGGATGAAGGATTAAATCGCAATAAACAAAGTTTTAATAATGAAAAGATTGTTTTTATACACATTGGTTGTAATGTTTCTTGCTAGTTGCAGCAATTCCGGAAACGGAGAATTGGTTGGAACAAGAAAAAAATCAAAACCATTCTACCAACCCGATCCATATGGAATGGTCTTCGTGCCTATGGGAAGTTATACTATGGGAGCCGGCGATGAAGATCTTACTCACAGCCACATGATACAGCCTAAAACGATTTCTGTATCTGCATTTTTCATGGATGAAACAGAAATAACTAATGATAAATACCGGCAGTTTGTTAATTGGGTTCGTGACTCAATAGCACGTACCATACTTGGCGATGTAAATCCTGAAGAATATTTAATCGAAGAAAATCCTAAAACAGGAGAGGTATATGATCCACCTTATCTTAACTGGAAAACCGATATTGACTGGAACAGTGAAGATCAGGATGTAAGAGATGCTATTGACGAAATGTACTTACCTGAACATGAGCGTTTTTTCCGCCGTAAGGAAATTGATACCAGAAAGCTTATGTATGAATATTATTGGGTTGACTTACACGCTGCTGCTAAGAAAGAATTTTCAGAAGATGCTGATTACCGGAATGCAGGTTTAGCAAACCGTCCGCAAGGCTTGCGCGACCGCTCCGTTTATGTTCGTAAAGAAACAATTGCGGTTTACCCTGATACGCTTGCATGGATACATGATTATACCTATTCATTTAATGATCCACTAACACAAAAGTATTTTTGGCACCCTGCTTATGATAATTATCCTGTTGTTGGGGTTAACTGGAAGCAAGCTCGTGCTTTTAGTGTTTGGAGAACCGAATTCTTAAATGCACATCTTAGAAGCAAAAAAGGAGGTGTTGATCTTGCCGAGTTCCGTTTGCCTACCGAAGCTGAATGGGAATGGGCTGCCCGCGGAGGATATGCACTTAATCCATACCCATGGGGAGGCCCTTATACCAGAAATGAAAAAGGATGTTTTCTTGCTAACTTCAAACCTCTCAGAGGTAATTATATAGCTGATGGAGGGATAAGAACAGTTATTGCTGCTCACTATCCGCCTAACGACTGGGGTTTATATGATATGTCGGGTAATGTAGCTGAGTGGACTAACAGTGCATTTGACCCTGCTACATATAACTTTACCTGGGATATGAATCCTAATTATACTTATAATGCTAAAGAAGATGATCCGCCAGTAATGAAACGAAAGGTTATTCGAGGGGGTTCATGGAAAGATATTGCTTATTTTTTGCAGGTTACAACCAGAACCTTCGAATATCAGGATACTGCAAAATCATATATCGGTTTTAGATGTGTTCAACCATATCTCGGACGTAATAAGGGTGATAATCCAAATAAAGCATCACGAATTTATAATTAACAACCAAATCTCAAATATTTAATAAAATTAATCATGGGTATATTTAGTTTTACACAAACACGGTTTTACAGAAATTTTATGGGCAAAGTTTACGGATGGGGTGCATCAGTAGTTCTTCTTGGAGCTTTGTTTAAAATTAACCATTATCCTTATGCCGACATTATGTTGATTGTAGGTCTTGGAACAGAAGCACTTATCTTCTTCTTTGCTGCATTTGAGCCTCCTCATGTTGAACCTGACTGGAGTTTGGTACATCCAGAGTTTGCAGGCATGTATCATGGCGTGAAGCATGGTGAACTGAAAAAAAAGAAATCACCAACTGAAATGCTTGATGAAATGCTCGAAAAGGCACAGATTGATCAAGCTGCTATAGAAAGGCTGGGAAGTGGTATGGAAAAACTTTCTGATAATGCGCTGCAGCTAAATAGCGTAGCTGATGCTGCTGTTGTAAGTGAAGAATTTTATACTAATCTAAAAATTGCATCAGGTTCGGCTAGTGAGTTAAGCTATGCTTTTGGTAAAGAAGTGGAAGCAACTAACCAATATTCAGAGAATATGCAAAAAGCTACTGAAGGTGCTGGTAATCTTGCAAGTGTTTATGAACATGCCGCCGAAGTCGTGAAGGATGACATTGAATCAACTGAAGCATTTACAGGTACTGTTAAAGCTGCAACAAACTCGGCACAAAGCCTTGCCGACAGCTACGAAAAATCTGCTGAAATTCTTTCAAGGTCTGTTTCAGCACTTGACTTTACAGCTGTTGAGGGTGATGCATATAATGAGCAATTGCGTAAAATTTCAGAAAATCTTTCAGCATTAAATGCAATTTACGAAATCCAGTTACAAGGCACTAATAAAACAGTTGAATCTTCTGAACAATTACAAGTTACAATGAATGAATTCCTTGGTAAACTTGAGGCTTCAACAGCATCAACAGCTGAATTCTCGGGTCAGATGGATTCACTTACACAAAGGATGAGTTCACTAAACAAAGTTTATGGTAATATGCTTTCAGCCATGAATGCTAATGTTTAATCGTTAGCATGACTTGTAATTTAATTCTAATTAATACAAAAAAAAATGGCTGGATATAAAGAAACCCCACGGCAAAAAATGATTGCTATGATGTACCTCGTACTCACAGCACTGCTTGCACTTAATGTTTCTAAAGAAATTCTTGATGCTTTTCTGGTTGTAAATAAATCAATGGAAAGTACAAACGAGAGCCTCACTGCTAAAATTCGCGAAAAGTATGCTCAGTTTGAGAATCAATTTGACATGAACCAGAATAAGGTTGGCCCTTATTGGCAAAAAGCACAAACTGTAAGAACAGAAGCTCAAAGCCTTATTAAATATCTCGATTTTCTTAAATATGAGCTGGTTAAGATAAGTGAAAGAAAAGACTCTCTGGAAATAATGGACCTATACTATGTTGACAATGTAATAAACGGAGTTCAGAAGAAAATTTTGAACCTGAGAAGTGTTCCAACGAAAGATAAATACGATGCTACTACTTTCTACATGATGCGCGAGAATAAAACCGGCGAAGCATATACTTTGTCGAAGAAAATGCAGATTTATCGTGATACTGTGCTTAACGTTATGAATTTGCCGGCGAATTCTGATAAAATTGGTCTAGTAACAAATATGGAAGGGTATTCCTATCAAAATGCAGATGACCAGACACAGGATTGGGAACAACATAACTTTTATCATACAATTCTTGCTGCTGATATTACTATAATAAATAAAATTATTGCCGAAGTGCGATCTGCTGAGTTTAACGCTCTTAATTATCTCTATGCTTCAGTTAGCGAAACGGACTTTAAATTTGACAAAGTGGCTGCAAAAGTAATCCCAAAAAGTACTTATGTGTTTAAAGGCCAGAAATATGAAGCTGAAGTTCTGGTAGCAGCATATGATTCTAAAACGCATATTAGTAGTAAATATATTCGGGGCGCAACTGTGTGGAATGAAGCTAATACTGGTAGAGCAACAACTGTAGATGGAGAAGAAGGAAAAATTATTCTTGAATTTCCTACCAACGTAGAAGGGTTGCAGAAATATGCCGGCGTTATTGAAATGATAGATCCTAAAACAGATATGATGGTTCAACATGAGTATTATAGCTCGTATTATGTTGCACCTCCTTCATTAACTGTTGCACCTCTGAAGATGAATGTTTTTTACTTAGGTGTTAATAACCCAGTTTCCATTTCAGCAGCCGGTTTGTCGAAAGAACAGATTAAACCTGTAATTGATATGGGTGTACTTAAGCAAGACGGAAATGACTGGATAGTAAGAATTGATACTAAGCCTAAAAATGTAAACCTCGCAACAATAAGTGCCACAGCTGAGATTGATGGTGAGCGATTATCTCTCGGAACAGCTGAATTCAGGGTTAAACGTGTACCTGATCCAAGTGCTGAGATATCAGGCATGACCGACGGTTTGATTGATAAAAATGTTTTTTTGGCATCAAGTGCTATAATCCCTAATATGCGCGACTTTGAGTTTGATCTTTATTTTGTGGTTACTTCTTATACGTTTGCCACAATACTGAATGGCGATTGGGTTCAAAAAAATGTTAAAGGGAATATGTTTACCGAAGAGGTGAATGATATTATACGTAATGGTAAAAGAAAACAGAAATTTTTCTTTGAAAAAATTCAGGCTAAAGGTCCCGATGGAACACTCAGGAGCCTTAACCCTATAAACCTAGAGCTTAAGTAACATTAAAAATATTGAAGGATGAAAAAATTATTTGTTGCTTTTATTACATTTTCCATGCTGCTGTCATTAAGCGCGGTATCGCAAATAATTAATGAGGCACCCGTTGATGGTTTATTTCCTGAGGAAAGCTGGACGATTAATAAAAAGCCTATTCCATACCCGGCAATACGTAAAGCCGATGTGATGTGGTCGAAAAGAATTTGGCGCGAGATAGACTTCCGGCAAAAGGTTAACCAAAAATTTTATTACCCGATTGATTCACAGGTTAGCTGGAAATCGTTTATCATGGTTGTGCTTGATGCTTTAAAAGAAGGTGGCCAAATGACTGCCTATGACATATCGAATACCGATGAGCTTCTCGTTCCAATAACATTTAACGAAATTATTGGCAGACAAACTGATACAATACACACAGTAGGACGTCGTCCCTATCCTCCTTATGAGGAATATGATACGGCAATTTATACAGAGTTTGATCCTACCAAAGTTATGCGATTACGAATAAAAGAGGATTGGTATTTTGATAAACAACGTTCTCAGATGATGGTGCGCATTATAGCATTGTGCCCCGTACTTATGATTGAACGCGATGGGCAGGAGCAAACTTCACCCTTGTTCTGGATTTCGTATACCGAAGCCCGTGATGTATTTGCCCAGGCACTTGTATTTAACGAGTTCAACTCTGCCATGCGACTCACTTACGATGAGTTATTTTGGAAACGTTTATTCGATAGTTATATTTATAAAGAACAAAATGTTTACGACCGACGGATTAGTGCATACGCCACAGGTGTTGATGCTTTGTTAGAATCGGAAAGGGTTAAAAATGAAATGTTCAGGTTTGAAGAAGACCTTTGGCAATATTAATCGTTCCTTCAAGGTAGTAAACCTCTCAGAAATGGGAGGTTTTTTTATTTATATAAATCAGGTTAATTTTGTGAAGTGATTTATAACTTATGAATAGTTTTTTCGAAAGCAACATTAATTATCTTAAAGGCGTAGGTCCAAAAAAAGCCGAAATTCTGAAAAAGGAATTAGGCATAGTCGTTTTTGATGACCTGCTAAATTATTTCCCGTTTCGTTACGTTGACAAGAGTAAAATTTATAAAGTATCTGATGTTGTTTCCGACACTACGTATTTTCAATTAGTGGGCCATGTATCAAACCTTGTAAAAGTTGGGGATAAACGTACCCGATATATAACAGCAACATTTACTGACGATTCCGGAAGCATTGGTTTAGTCTGGTTTCGAGGGCTTCAATGGGTAGCAAATCGATTTAACACATCACAAAAGTATATCATCTTTGGCAAACCATCAGTATTTAAAAATCGCTTTAATTTTGTTCATCCCGAGATTGAAGATTATAATGATGAATCCTTTCGTGTGAGTGGCCAGCGATTAGAAGGCATATATAGTTCCACAGAAAAATTAAAAAATACTGGCTTTGGAACACGGGGAATAAGTAAACTCATAAAAGAATTACTGAACCAGGGATTAAACAGGATTGATGAAACATTGCCTGAATATTTAATTTCAAAATTTAACCTCCTTGCCAGAGAAAAAGCATTAATTAATATTCATTTTCCTGTTAACTCTGAAATTATTTCCAGAGCCAGAGAGCGTTTGAAATTCGAAGAGCTGTTGTTAGTGCAATTACAGTTACTACAGCAAAAAAACTCGTTAAGCAGAAAAATTAAAGGACACGTGTTTGAGACTGTGGGCACTACTTTTAATGATTTCTATAACAATAAACTACCATTTGATTTAACAGGAGCCCAAAAACGAGTAATTAAGGAAATAAGGGCGGATATGCGAAATGGTTATCAGATGAACCGCCTCCTTCAGGGTGATGTTGGGAGTGGCAAAACTCTTGTTGCCTTGATGTGCATGCTACTGTCCATGGATAACGATTGTCAGTCGTGTATTATGGCCCCTACTGAAATATTGGCCAACCAGCATTACAATAGTATTAAAAACATGTTGCGTAACATGAATATTCAGGTTGAGCTATTAACAGGTTCAACAAAAAAGAAAAAACGAACCAGTATACATCAAAGTTTATCAGATGGTACTTTACACTTGTTGATAGGAACTCATGCAGTTATTGAAGACACAGTGAAGTTTAATAACCTGGGTTTTGTAGTAATTGATGAGCAGCATCGTTTTGGTGTGGCGCAGCGCGCAAAGTTGTGGAGCAAAAACAAGTTACTCCCTCATGTGCTTGTTATGACTGCTACTCCTATTCCGCGTACCCTTGCAATGACTGTTTATGGTAATCTCGATATATCAATTATTGATGAGTTACCCCCGGGAAGAAAACCCGTAAAAACAATACATTTTTTTGAAAAGAGCCGATTACGTGTTCTGGGCTTTATGCGTGAACAGATTAAACAAGGAAGGCAAATCTATATAGTTTATCCTTTGATAAGTGAGTCGGAAAAAATGGACCTTAAAAACCTGATGGACGGCTATGAAAACATGCTGCATGATTTTCCTATGCCAGAGTATCAGGTAAGTGTGCTTCATGGTCGCATGAAAACCGAAGATAAGGAATTTGAGATGCAGAGGTTTGTGGAAGGAAAGACAGATATTATGGTTTCTACAACAGTTATAGAGGTGGGTGTTGATGTTTCAAATGCATCAGTAATGATCATTGAAAATGCCGAGCGTTTCGGATTATCGCAGTTGCATCAGTTAAGAGGAAGGGTTGGCCGTGGAGCTGATCAGTCATATTGTATTTTAATGTCGGGAAATAAAGTGTCCAACGAAGGTCGTAAACGACTTGAAATAATGGTTGAAACCACTGATGGCTTTAAAATTGCTGAAGCAGACCTTAACTTAAGAGGCCCGGGTGATTTGCAGGGCACTCAGCAATCAGGTGTTCTCAACTTCAAAATCGCCAATCTGGTTCATGATACTGAACTTATATCTCAAACAAGAAATCTTGCCGACAAAATCTTGTCGCATGACCCAAAACTTGTATCTTCGGAAAACATACTGCTGAACAGACAGATAGAACAAATTAAAAAAGGAAAACAAAACTGGGGAAGGATTTCTTAGGGTCACTTCTATTCCGTGTGCTTAAAACACAACTGGCTTTATGCGTCATGCATATGACATAACTGAGGAGTGACTTTGATCATCATAAACTTTACCAATCAAATTTTCATTACCAATACCTTTCCCGTCTTCCGCAAATATCCTTACTTTTGCAAATTACTGGAAAAACTGCTTTTACAATGAAGATTTCATATAACTGGCTTAAGCAATATGCTAACATTGATATTGAACCCGAAAGGATTTCTACAATACTTACCGATATTGGCCTTGAAGTTGAAGGATTGGAAAAGTTCCAGTCGGTTAAGGGGGGGTTAGAAGGAATTGTTATAGGCGAAGTTATCACTTGTATCCCTCATCCAAATGCCGACAAGCTAAGCCTGACAACGGTTAATGTTGGGGGGGATAGGTTACTCCCTATTGTTTGCGGCGCTCCTAATGTAACTGCAGGACAAAAAGTAGTTGTGGCTACCGTTGGAACAGCATTGTATTATGGTGATGAGTCTTTCAAAATTAAGAAAGCAAATATTAGAGGCGAAGTAAGTGAAGGAATGATATGCGCAGAAGATGAACTTGGACTCGGAATTTCTCACGAAGGCATTATGGTGTTGGCCAATAACGCTGAGGTTGGCCTTAAAGCGGCTGATTATTTCGATGTTGAAGATGATTATATTTTTGAAATAGGATTAACCCCCAATCGTAGCGATGCAACTTCTCATATCGGAACAGCCCGCGATTTAGTTGCTGGTCTTAATCAACTTTTTAATACCCGAAAGTATTCACTAAGTTTACCTGCGGTTGATGATTTTACAATAGATAATACTAATCTGGATATTGATGTTATTGTTGAAGATATTGAAGCTTGTCCCAGATATTCAGGTATTAGTATTTCAGGAATAAAAGTAGCTGAGTCACCTGATTGGTTGAAAATTAAACTAAACTCCATAGGTGTAAGGCCCATTAACAATATTGTTGATATTACAAACTATGTATTACATGAAACAGGGCAACCTTTACATGCATTTGATGCTGACATGATAAAGGGTAGTAAGGTAGTTATAAGAAAAACTGAACATAATACTCCTTTTACTACTCTTGATAGTATTGAAAGGAAGCTTGATGCTAACGACCTAATGATTTGCCACAATGAAAATGGAATGTGTATCGCTGGTGTTTTTGGTGGTACAGAGTCAGGTGTTACTAGTGAAACTGTCAACATTTTTCTTGAAAGTGCTTATTTCGACCCCAAACACATTAGAAAAACTGCTAAGCGCCATGGTCTTCAATCCGATGCTTCTTTTAGGTTTGAAAGAGGTGCCGACCCGAATATAACTATATATGCTTTAAAACGTGCAGCAATCCTGATAAAGGAAATAGCTGGCGGCAGCATTTCATCCGAAATAAAGGATGTGTATTCTAAGCCTGTTAACTCCTTGTTTGTTGATGTTGATTTAAAACGTGTTGACAGATTAATAGGAAAAGCGATTAGCAGAGATGTAATCAAGAAGATTCTTGCGGATTTGGAAATTATAGTTACAGAAGAAAACGACGAAACGTTAAAACTATCAATTCCTACTTACAAAGTTGATGTAACACGCGAAGTGGATATAGTTGAAGAAATTCTTCGTATTTACGGGTATAACAATATTGAGATTTCAGGAAAACTCAACTCGTCAATTAGTGCCCGACCTGTACCTGATTTGGAGAAGATACAAAATACAATAGCTGATTATCTTGCCGGACAGGGAATGTTGGAAATAATGAATAACTCCTTAACTAAAGCTGACCACACTGAAATAAACAATGACATTAGATCTGATGAAATTGTAAACTTATTAAATCCTCTAAGTAAAGATTTAAATATTCTTCGTCCTACATTGTTATATGGAGGGCTGGAAACTGTTTCCTATAATTTAAACAGAAAATCACCTAACTTAAAGTTGTTTGAGTTTGGCAGTGTATATAGTAGGAATGATAAGTTTGAAAAAGCTGATGGAATTAAGAATTATTTAGAGGAGGATCATCTTATGATTTTGGCCACTGGAAAAGCCTCAGTAAAGCAGTGGAATTCACCCGATGAAAATGTGAACTTTTACTTTGTTTCAGGTTTAGTTAATAGTGTTTTCACAAAACTGGGGATTGAAAAAAGCAAGCTTTCCCTAAAAGAATCAGAATCAGATTCATATGCATACTCTTTACAATATATGATTAATGATGAATTATTGGCAGAAATTGGTTTAATAAGTACAAACTTGCTGAAAAAGTTTGATATAGGTCAGGATGTTTTTTATGCTGATATTAACTGGACGAAGCTTATTAAATATTCAACATCTAAAGATATTATGTTTAGGCAGGTTCCAAAGTTCCCGGCTGTTAAACGCGACTTATCATTGGTGCTTGATAATATTACCAGATTTAGTGACTTGAAAGATGTTGCACTGAAAACTGAGCGTAAATTATTGAAGAATGTTGACATTTTTGATATCTATAAAGGTTCAAATATCAAAGAGGGTAAGAAATCATATGCCCTGTCGTTTATACTTCAGGATGAGAGCAAAACCTTAACTGACAAAGTAATAGATAGTACCATGAATAAAATTCTCAGGGCGTATGAGCAGCAGTTTAACGCCCAATTGAGGTAATTTGAATTTATACAGAGAATTTGATTAATTTTATACCAAATATTTTCAGATCAACTGATGGATTTACAATCAATTAAACAAAGATTTGGAATAATCGGTAACTCACCGTTACTCAATCGTGCTATTGATGTTGCTATTCAGGTAGCACCAACTGATCTTACTGTGCTTATAACCGGCGAAAGTGGAACTGGTAAGGAGGTGTTTCCTAAGATTATCCATCAGTCGAGTTCAAGAAAACACGGCCACTATATTGCTGTTAACTGTGGAGCGATTCCAGAGGGGACGATCGATTCAGAGCTTTTTGGCCACGAAAAGGGTTCATTTACGGGTGCACATGAAGCCAGGAAGGGTTATTTTGAAGTAGCTGATGGCGGAACAATATTTTTAGATGAAGTAGCCGAATTGCCACTTTCAACCCAGGTTAGGTTACTTAGGGTCCTCGAAACAGGCGAATTTTTTAAAGTAGGCTCTTCCAAAGTTATTAAGACTAATGTTCGTGTTGTCGCTGCAAGCAATGTAAATCTTCCAATTGCAATTGAAAAAGGTAAATTTAGGCAGGACTTATATTACAGGTTAAACACGATCCCTGTTTTAATTCCCCCTTTACGCGACCGCAAGGATGATATTTATCTGATATTTCGAAAATTTGCAACGGATTTTGCTGAAAAATACAGGATGCCTCCTTTGGGGCTAACAGATGCTGCTGTACAGGTATTAAAAAACTTTTACTGGCCGGGAAATATTCGTCAGCTAAAGAATATAACAGAGCAAATATCAATAATTGAAACGGAAAAAGATATTGATTCGGTTACTTTAAGGAAATATATTCCAATCGGGATAACTTCGGATTTGCCGGTATTGTATAAAAAAGAAGAAGACAAAATTTCGGAGAGGGAGTTGCTTTATAAAGTACTTTTTGATATGAAGAAGGATATGACCGAGCTTAAAAAGATCGTTCTTGATATTATAGAAAAAAGTGATTACCATGCAAATATTGAGCAAACAAAAGCGTTATTGGTGAATGATTTTGGTAGTGATTTGTTGGTTCCTGACCCCAAGACTGACCATACTGTTAAAATTACTACTCGTGAAGATGATACTCGCTTATCGGAAGGGCAGGAAGAAGAAGATTTTGATCAGTCGGAAGTGATTGAAGAATCTTTATCTTTACAGGATAAGGAAAGGGAAATGATTCAAATGGCATTACAAAAGCATCGCGGTAAACGCAAAAATGCAGCTAATGAACTTGGGATATCCGAACGTACTTTATACAGGAAGATCAAAGAATATAAAATTAAATAAATGAATAAATTACGGTGGCATATTATTTCCAAACAATTTTTACTTATGGCAATTGTTAGCGTAGTGTTGTCGTCATGTGGTATTTATTCTTTTACAGGGGCTTCAATTCCACCCGAGGCTCATACGGTTTCAGTTCAATTTTTCCCCAATCGAGCATTACTCATCGAGCCTACTTTGAGTCCTATTTTTACTAATATTCTTAGAGATCAGTTTACCGGCCAAACAAATCTCGAGATGGTTGAACGTAATGGCGACCTTGCAATCGAAGGCGAAATAGTAGAATATAAAATTACACCGGTAGCTATCCAGGCCGACCAAACAGCTGCACAAAACCGACTTACAATTGTAATTAATGCGAGGTTTACTAACAAATTTGAACCTGATAAAGATTTTGAAAAAAAATTTACTCAGTTTTACGATTACGAATCCACATTAAACCTAAACACTATAATTGGGCAGTTAATTGATGAGTTAAGTACAAACCTGGCACAGGATATTTTCGATAAAGCAGTAATAAATTGGTAAAACGCATATGAATAAGGATGAGTTTATTGAATATTTGCAGCATCCGGAGAAGCTAAATGCTGAATCGGTGACAGACCTAAACGGCTTGATAGGCGAGTTCCCATATTGCCAATCGGCGCGTATTTTGCTTACAGTAAATCTTTTCAAAGAAAAGAATGTAAGATATGATTCTGAACTTAAAACCACAGCTGTGTATGTAAGTAACAGAGGTTTACTGAGAAAACATATCGAAAGGCAAAATACTGAAAATATTAAAGTGTTTTTACCAGATGATGATGTTGACAAACAAAATGAATCAAAACAAAAAACAGAAGAAAAAACGAAAACCGATTCTGAGATTAAGCCAAAAACTGAAGAACCTAAAATTAAAGTTGAGAATGAAGCCACATCTTTTGCCGAAGTGAAAAATATTATCAATCGTCATATACATGAACTTGAGGTTGAAAATGAGCTCAAACTGAAAAATAAATCAGGAACCAAAAAAGCATCTAAATCTGTTAAAGCAAAAAATGAATTAATAGATGAATTTATTCAAAAAGAACCCTCCATAAGCCGCCCCAAAACACAATTCTTCGACCCTGTTAACAAGGCCAAGGAAAGTGTGGTTGACAATGAAAATATTGTAAGCGAGACACTTGCTAACATATTATATGATCAGGGACACCTTCAAAAAGCCATTAAAATTTATCAGAAATTAAGTTTGAAATTTCCAGAAAAAAGTATTTACTTTGCAGCCCTTATTAAAAAGGCTGAAAAAGAACTTGAATCATAAATAATAGAACAATGTATATTTTTATTTCTGTACTTATATTAGCAGTAAGCGTACTGTTGGGATTGATTGTGTTGGTACAAAATCCAAAAGGCGGTGGTCTTGCCGCAAACTTAACCGGAGCCGGGTCGCAATTTATGGGCGTAAGACAAACTGCTGACTTTCTTGAAAAAGCATCATGGAGTTTGGCAATAGTTTTATTGATACTCAGTCTTACTGTAACAATGGTTATACCAAGAGATTACGTTGTAGTTGGTGCTCAGCAATCAGAGATTATGGATAAGGTAGATGGAATGAATAACACTGCACCTATCGATTTTCAGGCTCCACCACCTCAAGAGGAAGTTCAGGAAGAATAGACTTTAGGTTTAAAAAAATTAAAAAATGTCAGAATGTCATACCCACCAGCCGGAGGGATGTTACATTCTGACATTTTTTTTTGCCATTTAGTTTGGCACAGATTATGACATGAGATAATCTAAGTTAATTAAAATAGAAATACACATGGGAAAATTAAACATCAGACCACTTGGCGAAAGAGTAGTGGTAGAGCCTGCAAAGGCAGAAGAGAAAACCGCTTCAGGAATAATTATACCTGACACGGCAAAGGAAAAACCAAATCAGGGAACAGTTGTGGCAGTACCCAAAGCTGATAAAGAAAATCCTGTTACCCTTAAAGTTGGTGACAAAATCTTATACGGTAAATATGCCGGAACCGAAATTGAGATTGATGGCAAGGATTATCTAATCATGAAAGTGGAAGATATACTAGCTGTAATTTAATTAAGAAGCAAATAAATAAATTAATAAGTAAAATTTAAGACAATGGCAAAAGACATATTATTTAGTAATGAAGCCAGAGATGGTATTAAAAGAGGAGTTGATGCATTAACTAATGCTGTTAAAATAACTTTAGGCCCAAAAGGACGAAACGTACTTATCGAAAAATCTTACGGCGCTCCTCTGGTAACAAAAGACGGAGTTACTGTAGCCAAGGAAATTGAATTAGCTGATCCAGTTGAAAATATGGGTGCCCAGATGGTTAAAGAAGTGGCATCAAAAACAAATGATATCGCGGGTGATGGTACAACAACTGCTACCATTCTTGCTCAAAGCATATATGCAACCGGTTTGAAAAATGTAACCGCAGGTGCAAACCCAATGGACCTGAAAAGAGGTATTGATAAAGCTGTAAAAGCAGTTGTTGAGTCGTTAAAAGCTCAATCTGAGGAGGTTGGCGACAGCAATGAAAAAATCGAACAGATTGCTTCTATTTCAGCAAATAATGATCAACTTATCGGTAAACTTATTGCTGAAGCAATGAGCAAGGTAAAAAAAGAAGGCGTTATTACTATCGAAGAAGCAAAAGGTATTGATACTTACGTTGATGTTGTTGAAGGAATGCAGTTCGACCGCGGTTATATCTCACCTTACTTTGTAACCGACACCGAAAAAATGGAAACCGTTTACGAAAGTCCCTATATCCTTATTTATGATAAGAAGGTATCGGTAATGAAAGACATGCTTCCTATTCTTGAAAAAGCAGCTCAAACTGGTAGAGCACTGGTAATTATTGCTGAAGATGTTGAAAGCGAAGCATTAGCAACTCTGGTTGTTAACAGGTTACGTGGTTCATTAAAAGTTGTTGCCGTTAAGTCTCCCGGCTTTGGCGACAGAAGAAAAGAAATGTTGGAAGATATTGCAATACTTACAGGCGGTACAGTAATCTCAGAAGAAAAAGGGTATAAGCTTGAAGATGCTACACTCGAAATGCTTGGTGAAGCTGAAAAAATTACTATCAATAAAGAAAATACAACTATCGTTAGCGGTAAAGGAGATAAAGCAAATATCGATGCCCGTGTTAAACAGATAAGATCACAAATTGAAACCACAACTTCTGATTACGACAAAGAAAAACTACAGGAACGACTTGCAAAATTAGCCGGCGGTGTTGCCGTTATTTATGTAGGTGCTGCCAGCGAAGTTGAAATGAAAGAAAAGAAAGACCGTTGCGACGATGCTTTAAATGCAACACGTGCTGCAATTGAAGAAGGTATTGTCCCTGGCGGTGGTGTTGCTTTTATTCGTGCAATTCCTGCTCTTGATAAACTTAAAGGTGATAATGAAGACGAAAATACAGGTATCGCCATAGTTAAAAGAGCTATTGAAGAACCACTTCGTCAAATTGTTGAAAACGCAGGGCTGGAAGGTTCGGTTGTTGCAAACAAAGTAAAAGAAGGTAAGGGTGACTTTGGTTTTAACGCCAGAACAGAGGTATATGAAAACCTTATTAAAGTAGGTATTGTTGACCCAACCAAGGTAACACGCGTTGCCCTCGAAAATGCAGCTTCTATTTCCGGTATGTTGCTAACCACCGAATGTGTTCTTTCGGAGCATAAAGATGAAAAAGCTGGCATGCCCCAAATGCCACCAATGGGAGGCGGAATGCAGGGTATGATGTAGGTTAATTCTTAATCCTAAAATATAGAACCATCCTTAGAAATAGGGGTGGTTTTTTGTTTATAGATTAGTAGTAAGCCTCACACGTAAAACACCAGTGACAATGAAATAATTATTCTTGTGAAAACTCTTTTAGCAATTTACGGTAGGTTGAAAAAATGCTGGCTCGGGATACAAATCCCAGATATTTGCCATCTTTAATAACGGGTAAGTTATAATGCCCTGTTTCCTGGAATTTTTGGGCAACTTCTTCCATTGATTCATTAGGACTAACTACCGGGTCGGGCATATACATCAGGTTTGAAACAATTGTTTTGTCATATAGATCCTGATTAAAAATAATATTTCTAATATCGTTTACAAAAACTAATCCGTAAAAGTTATTATCATCATCAATTACAGGGATTATGTTTCGTTCTGATGTAGCGATAACTTTTACTAACTCACCTAATGTGCTTTCTTTGTCAATAGTTTTGAAATTGGTTTCCAAATGACTTTCAACGGTCATCATTTGAAGGACTGATTTATCCTTGTGGTGGGTAAAAAGCTCACCTCTGGCAGCAAGATTTTTTGTATAAATTGAGTAAGGTTCAAAATACATTATTGTTAGGTAGGATATAGTAGCTGTTATTATTAATGGTGTAAATAATTCATAACCTCCGGTTATCTCAGCTATAAGGAAAATACCTGTTAAAGGTGCATGCATAACTCCTGCCATAACCCCTGCCATTCCAACTAAGGCCATATTTTTTTCAGGTACGCTATCAATAGGCAGCAGATTAATTAACCTGGCATAAAAAAACCCAAATACTCCACCCATGAAGAGAGATGGTGCAAAAATACCTCCAACGCCACCGCTACCCATCGTTATTGCCATCGCAACAACTTTAAAAATTAAAATTAACCCTAAGAAAATCAATAAATGTAATGTGCTCGATGACAAGCTAAATAAATCTTCGTTTACAAGACCATCAACTTTATTGTTAATAAGAAGCTCCAAAAATTCATAACCTTCGCCATAAAGCGAGGGAAGAATAAAGATTAAAACACCGAGCGATACACCTCCGATAATTACTTTAACAGATTTTAATTTTATTTTCTTTAGTTTACCTTCAATAAACAGCGTTATGCTTGTAAAGTATAGTGATACAAAACCTGTTAGGAGGCCAAGCCCAATATAATAAGGTATATGTTTTATATAGAAACCCTCGGTGAGATCGAAAGAAAACAAAACTTCGCTACCCATTAAAAAATATGCAACTGATGCACCAGTGGCTGCGGCAATCAACAATGGAATTAATGACCCCATGGTCAGTCCAATCATTAATACTTCAAGAGAAAAAATTACGGCTGCTACCGGAGCCTTAAATATACCTGCAATTGCACCCGTTGCTCCTGCACCTATTAATATCATAACTGTTTTATGGTCGAGCTTAAACAATCGGCCAAGGTAAGAGCCAAATGAACTTCCGGTTAACACAATAGGAGCCTCAAGCCCAACCGAGCCACCAAATGCAACGGTTAGCGTACTACCTATCATAGAAGAATAGGTGTTGTGTGGTTCTATTCTACCGTGTTTGCGCGATATTGCATAAAGTATCCGACTTACGCCATGACCGATATTATCTCGCAGTATGTAAGTGCCAAAAATTACTGTAAGCGATATTCCTATGAAAGGAAATGCAAGGTAGAGGTAGTTAGAATTATCAAATACAAAACCGTTGGTTATTAAGTCGTGCGTAAAAAAAACTGTGTTTTTTAGTAATACAGCTGCTAACCCACTAAATAGTCCGATAACAATGCTCAGAACCACAACAAGTCGTTTTACCTTTATCGGGTTAAGATTATGATTTTTGAAATATAGGTTATTGAAAAAATTCTTCAACTTGTTTTTTTTATCATTGTTAAATTGCAAAGTTATGATTTTTAGGAAAATCTATAACAAACTGATAATTCGTTATATCCACCAAGACTTAATTGTAAGTAGTACAACCCCATCTAATCCTCCGACATATCCTTCAGAATTTCTCTGTAGTGTGAAAATACATTTGCCCTTGAAACAAAGCCTTCGTATTTACCATCTTTAAGTACTACCAGGTTGTATTTCCCTGAATGCTGAAATTTCCCGGCAACGGTTTCCATATCATCATCATGGTGAATAATATTCGAAGGCATAAACATTAAACTGTGGACGGATGTTGTAACATATATCTCGGGCTTGAACATTAAATTGCGAATTTGGTCGAGAAAGATAATACCGTAAAAATTATTTTCATCATCAATAACTGGATAAACATTGCGCGTTGAGTTTGCTATTACTTTAACAAGCTCGCCTAATGTTGCTTCATGGTCAATTGTTTTAAAGTCTCTTTCTATTAAACTGCTAATATTCATCATTGATAACAAGGCCCTGTCTTTATGATGAGTAATTACCTCACCACGTTTTTTGAGTTGTATTGTATAAATTGACCTCGGTATAATCAGACGCGATATAGAATACGATATGGTTGCAACAAGCATAATTGGAAGAAGCATATCATAACCTCCTGTGATTTCAGCGATAAGAAAAATTGCAGTTAGCGGAGCATGCACTACGCCGGCTAATAGCCCCGCCATCCCAACAAGGGCAAAATTGGCGACAGGTAGCTGCACAAAACCAAAATAATTTAAAAGGCTTGCAAAAAATAACCCAGTCATAGTGCCGATAAACAGTGTCGGAGCAAAAATACCTCCAATACCTCCCGCCCTGAAAGTTAACGATGTGGCAATTACTTTAAATAAAATTATTGCAAATAAAAGAAGTAGGGCAATTGGGACACTCTCACTGTAGCGATAAAATATGCTTTCGTCAAAAATAAATTCTAGTTTACCTGATAAACCTTCGTTAATTGCTTCGAAGCCTTCACCGTAAAGTGAAGGAAGTAAAAATATCAAACCGCCAAGCGTACCAGCTCCAATTACAAACTTTAGAAACCAGTTTTTGAAATAATCAAATACTTTCCCAGAAGCAACATACATCTTAATAAAATATACAGATATGAGTGATGTAAAAATGCCAAGTCCGATATAATATGGTGTTTGGCTCAACTCAAATTTGTGGTCTATTACAAATGGGTAGAGAATATCCTGACCAAGAAACATGTATGAAGTTAGTGCTGCTGTTATTGATGCAATCAACAATGGGACAAGTGCAGTCATTGTCATGTCGAAAAGTATAACCTCAAGAGCAAAAACTATAGCTGCAATTGGTGCTTTAAATATTGCTGACATACAAGCAGCAGTAGCAAAGCCTAATATAGTTACCATTTGTTTGTAATTCAATCGGAGAGCTTTCCCGATCATTGAGCCCCATGCAGCACCAGTCACAACTGTAGGTCCTTCAAGTCCTACAGAACCTCCAAATCCAACTGTAAGCGCACTTGTAATAATTGATGAAAATGTATTATGCTTTTTTATTATACCGTGCTCTTTTGATATTGCATAAAGAACATTTGGTATACCATCTCTTACAGGCTTTCGAAGTAAAAACTTTACAATAATAACTGTAGAAAGAATACCAATAGCGGGATATATTACATAAAGATAATTTGAATATGAAACGGAAAAATCACTGGTAAGTAATTCGCGGATATAGAATACAATATTCTTCATAATAACCGCAATTAACCCTCCTACAAAACCTATTACAATACTTAGTACTATCATCAACCGGTTTTTAGGCAGCTTATGTAAATTTATAATAGCTTTTTGTATTAGTCTTTTACGTTTCATAAAGGTGTGCAAAAATAGCAAATACCATAGTAATTTGTTATTTATATTTATAATGTTAAATGGACAATTAATAATCGTCATAAAGAAACACACAAATTCACTATCCAAATATAATCCCTATGCCAAACAAAAATGTAAAAAGAAGAGTTGCGAGTGCTAATTTTTTTAGATAGGGGTCAAGGAGAGACTTATCGGTAATTTTATTGATTTTGATTAAATCGTTAATCAAAAATGGAAAACAAATAATAAAAATAAATTGCCATGGACAGTGATATTGAAGGGCTACAAAAACTACAACAAAAATCATAGCCATTGTAATCAAAATAGTATGATAGATTTTTGCAAATTTATATCCAAGAATTAGTGCCATTGTTTTTTTTCCGGATTTTGCATCGTTTTCCATATCCCGCATGTTGTTTAAATTTAGTACACCGGTACTTAATAAACCCATTGAAGAGGCCGGAAGCAATATTTCCCAATTTATGTCATACGTATTTAAAAAATAAGTCCCCATAACTGCCAACAAACCGAAAAACAAAAAGACAAAAAGATCGCCAAACCCTGAATAACCGTATGCCTTTGTACCAACAGTATATACTATCGCGGCTGCGATAGCTGCAATACCCAGAGTAAAAAATAATAAACCCAAGGGCCAGTTTGATCCTAATGATTCAAAGATCAACCAAATACCGCTGATCAATGAAAGTAACACAAAAACTATTATCCCAGCTTTCATTTCCTTTGGACTTATTTCACCGCTTTGTATTGTTCGTTTTGGACCAAGACGCTCTTCATTATCAGTACCCTTTATGCCGTCACCATAATCGTTTGCCAAATTGGAAAGTATTTGTAAAAATAAAGTTGTAACTATTGACAGCCAGATTATAGCCCAATTGTAATTTCCTGATGCAATAGCCAGAAAGCTACCCATTAGTATGCTTGAAATGGCAAGCGGTAATGTCCTAAGCCTAAAGGCTACTATCCAAGATATTATTTTAGTCATTGGCAATTTTAGATATTTTTATTTTCCGGCAGAAAGACTTGCCATCCAGGTAAATGCCCTGAAATATTTTTGCCACAATATGTCAGTTGATTTATATTGATTGTCGGCAAAAAAGTAATCAACAAGTACTTCCCTTGTCCTGCACAGTTCGCCAAGCCGATTGATGTTATTTTTATCTGCAATAGTAAAATCCATGAGCTCCAGTGCACGAAAGAATGCTAATTGGCTACGCTCCGGCTTATTTTTGTTTTTCCACTTAATGCTTCGTTCTACTTCACTACCAACATTTGCCATCTGTTCGGCAAAACTTAAGTTTTGCCATTTGCCGACTGATAAATTTTTATGAAAAAAATTGGGCTCCATAATTATCAATCCACTAAAATATTCACAATTTTAATAATTTCATTTTGAATGTCCTCATCTTCAACACCCCTACTTCTGTTTCCCCAAGAAGGACGCAGATTAATCATGGAGTCAAATTCAATGAAGTCATTATCGTCATCCGGGTAGAGATTTATTCCCCAGAGGTTTTCTTGCTTTGAATCATTTTCCAAAAGGAATTTTTCTTGATCGGAATGCAGTTCTGCATCCACTACCATAATTTCTCTTTCAATATCAACTACTGCCTTCACCAGATCACCGAACATATTTGCTGACATGATTCTCAATTCATTCTTAGATATTTTATTTTCCCTATCTACAGTTTTCATTATTTAGATTTCTTTTGTTTAGAATTTTTGCAGTCATTAATTACGGAAACTTAGGGTACTTATGAAAATCAGGATCACGTTTTTCCAGAAAAGCATGTTTTCCTTCCTGTGCTTCATCAGTTAGATAGTAAAGTAGTGTAGCATTTCCTGCAAATTCCTGCAATCCAATTTGTCCGTCTAGTTCGGCGTTCATCCCGAGTTTGATCATCCTGAGAGCCAAAGGGCTGCGCTGGTGCATTGTGAGACACCAATCTACAGTTTCATCTTCCAGCTTGCCAAATGGGACAACCTTGTTAACCATTCCCATTTCCATGGCTTCTTGCGCAGAATATTGCTTGTTTAAAAACCAAATTTCCCTTGCTTTCTTTTGTCCTACGATTGATGCCAGATAAGATGAGCCGAGTCCTGCATCAAAGCTGCCAACTTTTGGCCCAGTTTGCCCAAACACTGCATTTTCACTTGCAATTGTCAAATCGCAAACTACATGTAATACATGTCCTCCACCAATTGCAAAACCATTCACCATGGCAATTACCGGCTTTGGCATCGAGCGGATTTTTCTTTGTACATCAAGCACATTCAACCGTGGTACTCCATCCTTCCCTATGTACCCGCCTTTTCCCTTAACATTTTGATCGCCACCACTACAAAAAGCCTTATCACCTTCACCGGTTAAAACAATTGAGTAAATATCCTGATCTTCCCTCAGCATCTCCATTGCAACAGCCATCTCGGTGGTAGTAGTGGGAGTAAAAGCATTATAATATCTTGGTCTGTTAATGGTTAACTTTGCTATATGGTTCCATTTCTCAAGTTTGATTTCTTCAAATTCATGTATGGATTCCCATTCTCTTTTGCTCATGACTGGTAAATTAATTATAAAGCGAAAATATGAAAAAAGGAGAAGTGCTGATGGTAACCTAAGTGAATTGTTGTTGTGCTGTCATCATTAGCGAGTTTGGAGTTGTTAGTAATAAAATTAACATTCAACCGTTAACCCTTAAAACTCATTAATCTGTGAGTTTCAAAATTACTTAATTCATTTAGAGCCTTGGTTAAATCATATGCAAACCCAAGCATCATCCCGCCGCCACCAGAACCACAAAGTTTCAGATAGTAACTATTTGTTTCAATACCCTTCTCCCATATTTCTTTAATATATGATGGAATCATAGGTTTAAAATTTTCTATGGTAAATTTAGAAAGCGATTTTATTTCGGCAAGTAATGAATCGTAATCGCCAGATAAATAATTGCTTATACATTTGTTGTTCAACGGTACAAGCTTATTTTGGATTTTATTTTTAAAATCAGCATTTTCATATTCCGTCAAAAACCAGCTTACAAGAGGCTGTGTTTCACCAGTGGTTTTTGTATCTAAAAGAAAAATACCACCTAAATCTTTTTTGATTTCTTTAGGTAGTTCAACGGTTTTTACTTTGTTATCTTCACTAATTAACACAGCTTTGTTGAGATAGGATACTAAAGGATCTAATCCTGAACTCTCACCATGATAATAGGACTCCATTTTAGCAAATAGTATTTTCAATTCCAACAAGTCATTAATATTTCCAACAACGGAGTAAGCGTCAAAAATTGCAGCAACAATTGCCCCCGAGCTTCCAAGTCCGTAGCTTATTGGAATATTACATTCGAAATATAACCCACTTTCAATATCTGATTCGAATTCCTCTATGTTAATTGCACGGCTTAAGTCGTTGGTTTTTAGAAAATCCAAATATTCAATTAAGTATATCAAGGATGCGTGATTACTTATTTTGTTTGCGGATAGTTTATCAAACAACAGCTGGCCACTAAATTTTTCATACGGAATGCAAAGTGCCATCGAACCTTTCATAAGACTGTATTCTCCAAACAGCAGAATTTTGGAATTAAATGCGGGTCCTTTTTCTGATATCATAATGCTTTTTCTTTGATGTTTCTTGCAATAGTTGCTACAGGTAAACAAAACTGTGTCACCGAGTTATACAGAGGAAGCACGGAGTTGCTCAAAGATAATAAAGACATTTTTTAGAATAATAATTTAAATTTTTACTGGCCCATTTCCAACCTTATCATGAATAACAGTATTGTTATTTGTATATTTCAGAAGTTCGGAATTAATAAATTCCACAATTTCATCTTTATTTTCATGTGGATATAGGATGTGAACATTTGGTCCGGCATCCAGAGTAAAACAAACAGGAACGCCCGTTTCTTTTCTGAAGTCCCAAATTTTTTCAATTATTGAAATTGTGTTTGTCTTTATTAGAAAAAAATAGGGCGTTGATGTCATCATCATTGCGTGTAGAGAGAGTGCTTCTGACTCTACTATGTCAACAAAATCGATTAATTCACCCGATTTCAGCACATCAAGTAGCCTCAAAATGTTAGCCCCTGCTTGTTCAAAGCGCCCTTTCGAAAAAGGGTTTGAGTTCATCAATCCATGTCCGATACTACTTGAAACTTTCTTTTGTTCTGAATCAACAATCAGGATTGAATCATGGAAGGTTTCAAAAACAGGATCAACATTATCAGATAAACTATTGGCAAAAAGATTTGAAGTATTCTTATATCCCGTTATCTCACCCCAACTTACTAATCCTCCGTAAATAGAACGGCAGGCACTGCCTGAACCAAGTCTTGCAACAAAGGATGCATTTTTAAAAAACTCATCTTCAGAAGAAAACGCATTGAAATATCTTTTTGCAATTTCACAAAGTGCAAGAGCAATAGCACTCATGCCTGATGCCGATGATGCAATTCCTGCTGAATGGGGAAAAGTATTTTTTGAAGAGATTTTGAAATCCAACTGGTTTATAAAAGGAAAAATATCCATTATTCTATAAAAAAACCCGGAAGTCTTGGCGGCAAAAATTTCATTTGATTTTCCTTCAAATAAAAACTCGAGGTTAAAGTTATTTTCGAACGCTGGCGAAAACTCAACTGTTGTTTCCGTAAGTGACTCACTAAGTGTAAAACTTATGGATGCGTTAGCAGGAATTTGTGTCCCTTTTTTCCCCCAGTATTTTACAAGAGCAATATTTGACGGACTTCGCCATCCAACTTTTCCCGATGGGATATCTTTAAAAATGAGTTTTGGATTAGGGTAGTTCACTAGTCAATATTAATTAAAAGAATTTGAGTTTAATGAGTTGGAATTTATATTTTTTATATCATATCTTTTTTCAATCTGCTATTTTATTTTTCATAATAATTATAAAATGATCGACTTAAAGTTAGGAAAAGTTTTATTTACAAACACCTAACTCACACCACATAACTTATTAAAATTAACTATTAACATCCAATACATAAGCTTTTCCCACTAAACAAATTTCTCGATAAGTTCTACCAATCTACTTGAGTATCCCATCTCGTTATCGTACCATGCTACAACTTTTACCAGCTTATTTTTATCTCCAAGAACAGCAGTTAAATTTGAATCAAAAACAGCTGAATGTGTGTTCCCGATTACATCAACCGAAACAATAAGGTCGTTAGTGTATTCAAGTATCCCTTTCATATATGTTTGTGCAGCTTCTTTAAATACTCTGTTTATTTCGTTTACTGACGTTGAGTTTTTTAATGTACAGGTGAGATCGGTAAGAGAACCATCGGGCACCGGGACTCTGAAACCTGCCCCACCGAGGTTGTTTTTCAGGTGCGGAAAAATTTTTGTAGCTGCCTTGGCCGCACCTGTTGTGGTTGGAACAATAGAGTATGCGGCTGCACGACCTCGCCGCCAGTCGGTGTGAGGGCCATCAACCAGATTTTGATCTTTGGTGTATGAATGAATAGTAGTAATAAACCCTTTTTCTATACCCCAGTTATCGTCGAGTATTTTTATTAACGGTGCTACATTGTTTGTTGTACACGATGCATTCGAAATAATTACATCCCTACGGTTTATTATTTCATCGTTAACACCTAATACTACATAGTTTACACTATTATGTTCGTCTTTGGAAGGAGCCGATATTATTACCTTTTTCGCACCTGATTGTTCAACATGCTTAATTGCACTTTCGCGATCAGTAAACTCTCCGGTTGCCTCTATAACTACGTCAATATTAAGTTTTTTCCATGGAAGTTTTGCAGGGTCGGTTTCGTTTAATACAATTACTTTTTTGCTGTTTACAATAATGTGGTTTCCGTTGTGTTCAACTTTGCCGTTAAATGATCCTTGCACAGAATCATATTTCAATAAATGCGCCAGATTGGCCGAGTCAGTTATGTCATTTATAGCTACAACCTCCATATTGTTTCTTTCCAGAATTTTTCTGAAAGTTACTCTGCCAATTCGGCCAAATCCATTTATAGCAATCCTGATCTTCGCCATGATTAAAATTTTAATAGCGCGAAATTAGTGAATTTGTTACTTTTGGTTGATTTTTATAAATTTGAGTTATCAACCATATTCTAAAAACTATGGCTAACGAATTTACTACCCAGGAGGAAATCAGCGAACTTATTGCACATGAAGCAGCTGTGATAATTTATTTTTATAGTGATAACTGTAGTCCTTGCCTCAGTTTGCGACCAAAGGTGAAGCAACTGATTGATGAGGAATATCCCGAAATTAAATTTGCACTAGTAAATTCTGAAAAATATCCTGCATTGCCGGCAACATATGGCGTTTTTGCTAATCCTACTATTATTTTATTTTTCGAAGGTCGTGAATATCGTCGCGAAAGCAAATATATTTCGATACCACAACTTAGTGAAGCTATTGAACGACCTTATAATATGATATTTGAGAAGTAAATTAATTATGTTTGGATAATATGGAGATAAGTTCTTCCAGATTAACTTTTTGTTGTTCTCCGGTAATCATATTCTTAAGTGTGTACATTTCCGATTTCATTTCCTCCTCACCAATTAACACTACGTTGGGTATTGATTTTTGATCGGCATATTTCATTTGCTTTTTCATCTTCGCATGATCGGGGTAAAGCTCGGTACTAATTCCTGCTTTTCGAATTTCTTTGATTAGTTTTAAACAAAGTTTTTCTTCTTCCTTGCCAAAATTCACAAACATCACTTTCGATGTAAGTGAACTATCTTCAGGGAATAGGTTTAATTCGTTCAGCACATCATAAATACGATCGGCTCCAAATGAAATCCCTACGCCAGAAATATCCGGTAAACCAAAAATACCTGTCAGGTCATCATACCTTCCGCCACCACAGAGGCTTCCCATCACCATGTCTTTTGCTACGACTTCAATAATTGCTCCGGTGTAATAATCCAATCCACGTGCAAGGGTAAGATCAAAAGACCATTTGTTTTTCAGGTTTAGTTCTTTCAGATGAATCAACACCGACATCAATTCTTCAATTCCTTGCATCCCAATTTTTGAATCTGCTAAAATTTCTTGCAGTTTTGGGAATTTAACCCTTAATATTCCTTTAAGATTTAGGATGGGTTGTAATTTTTCAATAGCTTGTTCGGATAATCCTTTCTGTGCAAGTTCCTCGTTTACTTTTTCAAGCCCGATCTTTTCAAGTTTATCTATAGCAACTGTAATATCAATTATTTTACCAGGTTCGCCAATAATTTCTGCTATTCCAGTAAGAATTTTCCTGTTACTTATTTTAATAATTGTTTCAATTCCGAGTTTTTCAAAAACTTCATCAATTATCAACACAAGTTCTACCTCATTTATTAATGAATTACTTCCGATAACATCCACATCGCACTGATAAAATTCACGATATCTTCCTTTCTGGGGTTTGTCGGCGCGCCACACTGGTTGTATCTGGTATCGTTTAAACGGAAATGTAATGTCGTTTTTGTTTTGCACAACGTAGCGGGCAAAAGGAACAGTAAGGTCATAGCGCAAACCTTTTTCGCAAATCATAGTAGTTAATTTATTCAAATCAGATGATTGCAGATCAGCAGTTTCTGTTTTCTTTAGAAAATCGCCGGAATTAAGAATTTTAAATATTAACCTGTCGCCTTCTTCACCATATTTACCCATAAGAGTTGTTAAGTTCTCCATTGCAGGTGTATCGATAGGAAGATAGCCGTATTTTTGAAATACTGCTCTAATAGAATCAAAAATATAGTTTCTCCTTATCATTTGCTTTGGGGAGAAGTCTCTTGTTCCTTTTGGTATTGATGGTTTTTGTATCATGGTTTCTTAATATTTGTCATTTACCAAAAATAATATTTAGCCACTATGTTCGGATGTTGTGTCAGGAATAATAATTACATCTTCAAGTTTGCGTTTTGGAACATAATGTACCCCTGAATTATCCTGATAGTATTGAACAGAACCTGATTCGTCAGGAGTTATTAATTCAATCTTTTGATTTGGATAACCAATTGCGATAACCTGAACTATTTCTAAATTTGAAGGTAGATTAAAGTGTTTTAATACTTCATTTCGGTTTACGGATCTGATAATACATCCGCCCATTTGTTTTTCAACTGCTCCAAGTAGTATTGTTTGGGCGGCTATTCCTGCATCAATATATGCATTTTCGTTAAGGTTTTTATCTATCAACATAATAATATATGCAGGAGGCTGTTCACTTTTATCCGGCCCGTTCCAATCTTTTAAAAATGCTGCCCATTTCAGGTGGCTTTCTATCAGGCTAACATCATTTTCGTTTGTAACAAGTATGTATTTAAGAGGTTGTTGGTTTTTTGCAGAAGGTGTGTTTCTGGCCAGATCAACAAGTTGGGTCAATTGTTCAACCAACACTTTTTTGTGGTTGTGAAATTTGCGATAGCTTCTATTGAGTACTACAAGTTCTTTAATCATATACCTAGGTGTTGTTAATTATTTCGTTTAGTTTTTCGGTAGCACTCTCCCAACTGTAGTTATTATGCACGAAGTTATAACCGTTTTGTGCAATTAAATGGTATAGATTTTCATCGCTCAAAAGTTCGGTAATACTGTTAGCAAGTTCCTGGGCATTGCCTCCAATTAATATTTCCGATCCTTCTTTTGCCTGAAGTGCATCATTTGCCATGGGCGTTGTAACGGAAGGTATTTTCATCGACATTGCCTCAAGAAGTTTATTTTGTAGTCCGGTACCAATACGCATTGGAGCAATAAATACTTTAGCCGCTGAGTACGAATCTCTTATGTCATCCATCCATCCGCTTACTTTTACATTTTTTGATTTAAGGGACAGCACCTTTTTTACAGGACTGGCACCGGCAAGCAGCACTTTTGCTATTGGTATTTTTTTCCAAACTAATGGCATTATCTCCTTTATTAAATATACAGATGCATCAACGTTAGGAGGATATGCCATATTTCCGGTAAATACAACATCAAAAGTTTTTTCTTTATTTATTGGAGAAAAGTATGAATGATCAACCCCATTTGGAATTACATGTATTTCTTCTTTTCGATCGTGATGAATAAGATTTTTATCGGGGATAGAAATTATGGTTTTATTATCGAAATAATCAAATATGTGCCCCTCATATCTAATAAGCCTCTTGTATTCCATTTTTAAAAAAGGGTAAGCAATAATTGAGACTTTTTTTAACCTGCGTTTTATACCATGCGATAGTACATCCTGATAATCAAGAGTTTTCTTTATGCTAATATTTTTTACATATTCTGTAGTTCGTATAAACTGGCAATAAATGTGATCGGGTTTATAAGATTCAATCAATCTATTAATCTCCTTTACGGCATTCCGGTTATAAAAATATCCGGCTTGTATAGGAATATTTCCAAAGAAAGCCATGGCCATATTCCATAATCGGCTGTAAACAGGAAGGTCTAAAAAATTAATGGAATGACAGTATGGTTGTAGTTCGCTAAATGCTTTTTGCTTATCGAGATTTGAGCTTGGGTTTAAAGCGCAAAGTATTAGTTCATTTTTTTTTGAGAGCTCCCTGATTTGATTAAATGCACGCAATTTGTCACCTTTTTCCAAAGGATATGGAACTCTGGAAAGTAGCACTAAAATTCTCATAATTTAATTCGTTACGCCTGATGATTGTGCAAAGATAATAGAGTTTGTTCAATTGTTCTATTGCTCGATTGTTCAATTGCTAAGAATCGTAACACTAATCATATTACGAATAATACCTAAAAGTTAACTTCATAATTTGTCATCTATTATTTTGCAATAAAACCCTATTAACCACTCAACCAACTTTGCATTATCGTGTTCCTGTAGTATTAAAGCACGTGCGTTATTCCCAATCATATTGCATTTATTTTTGTCGTTAACTAATTCTTTAATTGCTTTAATAAACGATTCAGCATCATCAGCAATCATTATGTTTTTACCATTGGTATAGCTAATTCCTTCGGCGCCTATTGTTGTTGAAATAACTGCTTTACTAAGCGCCATGCTCTCTATTATCTTTATGCGAATACCGCTTCCCGAAAATAGGGGTGCAATTAAAATGGCTTTAGATTTGATAAATTCATATGCATTGGATACTTCTCCAACTACCTCTACGTTATCCTGATTTAACTTTTTGAGCTTATCAGGCATTTCTCTTCCTGCCAAATATAGTTTCAGGTCGGGGAATTCCTTATTAATATAAGGCCAAACATATTCCAGAAACCAACTAATTCCCTCCTGGTTTGGAATCCAGTTCATCGACCCGATATGAAACAAGGCATGTTCAGTTTTGACAGCGATTGAGTCGGTCAATTTATCAGGTACTATGCCAAAAGAAATTGTTTGCACAGGCTTGTTTGATTTGCTGATAAAAAAATCAGCGTCTTTTTCTGAAATTGGGATAATGCCGTCATATTTGTTTAAAACTCCCATTTCATAATTTTCGAGAGTTGTGGCAAGATGCTTAAGATAAGCTTTTTTGATTGGGTTTCTTGTAATTGAAGCAACTCGTTTCCAAATCAAATGCTCAATATTATGCGCCCTGAGTACTATTGATGCCGAAGAATATTCTCGTATCGTATTAATATAAGGTGACATAAACAGGGTTTCTATCTGAACAATGTCAAAATTTTGTTTTGACAATACCTTCCTTAATTTATTTCTAAAATTATCAGAAATAAATCTTTCAACATGATATGATTTTCCGGTGAATAAATTTAAAAATGCAGGAAATGTCTTTATACTTAAATCTATATCAATTAGCTCAATATCAGTTTGTTTTTTATAATAATCAGGAATATCCTTAGGGTCGACATTGTATTTGCTTGTATTAATTGCCAGAACCTTAACGTTGTGGCCTGCTCCAAGTACGCCTTCAATAAGGTTGTTCATTGCAATAGGACCCCCTTCATGAGGTGGCCACGGAGATTTATTACAGATAAACAAAATGTTTAACGTGTTTCCCATTAGGATATTTTCGGTTTTTTAAATTGAAATTTTTTAAAAAACTTGTTCCAGCTCTCGGTATCCATTAACTGCGCATCGGTAGTAGCTTTATATGTTAAGAATAAACCCAATGGCAAAACAACTAATGTTGAAAGCCATAATCCAAATTCAACATTCCATTCGCCTGTTTTAACAGCTTTTTCAGCTGTCATCGAAATAACGTGATAAAGAACGAAAAAAATCACAGAAACAACAACAGGAAGTCCTAATCCGCCTTTTCGGATAATTGCACCAAGAGGAGCACCAATAAAAAAGAAGATAAAACAAGCAATAGAAAGTTTAAACTTCTGATGCCACACAACCTCATGTTTAGTAATGATTTGCTGGCGGATTTCGAGCTCGTGGTTAAATGAGATTACATTTTCTTTGGCAGTACGTGCGCCACGTAGGGCAATCTCAATTATATCAACCTTGTCATCAATTTCGAAGTTATTAATAATAGGTAGCATAATTGCGCTGTCAAGCCGTTTGGTAATTGAGTCAATATTGTTAGTGATTAATGAGTCGTCTACAGCCATGTATGGGTATTTTCTAATAAAACTTTTCAAGAACCGATTTTTTGCTACCAAATGCTTGGTGCTTAATGAATCGATTGATTGATTGAGCTGTTGAATATTGAGCATTGAATAATGCGATTTAAATAACACCTCATTAGTGCGGTTTAGCTGAAATTGAGAAAGATCGAAATTAAGAACTTGTTTCTTAAACTTTGTGGCTTCAAAGGGCCTGCTTAGTCTGTATTGTGCTATATTGGTAATTTCGGTGTAGCGGTAACCATTGTAAAGAGTGAAAACTAAATTTTTTTGGTTAGGCGACAGTTGCATAGTTCCGCTTTCGGCGGTTGTAACCATAACATTTCCCTGGTTTTGAGAATGATTATATATCTTAACATCGTATATAGTCTTATTGTCTTTCGCCTTTTTGCCAACTCTAATTACAAAACCTTCCAGGCCATGATAATAAATTCCTTCGCTAATATTAAATGCTAACTTTTGCTGTCGTACATCGTAAAGTAATGATCCAAATTTAAGGTTCGCAACAGGTAATACATAATTTGAAAAAAGAAAAGCAGCAATACTTATTATCGCTGATAGTATTATCAAAGGTTTCATGGCTTTCCGCAGAGAAATACCGGCTGACTTCATTGCTACCAGCTCGTAATGCTCACCCATGTTACCAAAAGTCATTAGTGATGAAAGAAGTATTGCAAGGGGTAGTGCCAACGGAACAAAAGTTGACGACGCATAAAACATTAATTCAGCTATGATGTACCATTCCAATCCTTTCCCAACAAGGTCGTCGATATATTTCCACAAAAATTGTAATAACAGTATGAATAGCGAAATGAAAAAAGTGAACACAAATGGTCCCAGATAGGATTTTAACATATAAATGTTTATTGTCTTCATGTATTGTTCGTCAATGAAAGTGAACGCAAAGATAGTTACAAATTTATTGAGTTGAAAGTATGGAGCCGATGGCAGAAGTTCTTTAACTAAACTCGGATTAGCTATTTTTATTATTTATTATAAACCAATAAGTATTTCACACTTTTATCGACATAGGAATTTTATAATACATCGTGCAACCATACTACCTAATGAAAGCATCTTATAGTTGATAACTTAAATCAAGTTTTTATTTATCATGTTTTGAATGCTAACAAAATATTATATTTGTTGATTAAAGAAAAGATAACTAAACATTTGTTAAATTAAATACTATGAAAAAATTATTACTATTTGCAATTGTTTTGGGTTTTGTGAGTATTGGGGTCGCCCAAGTTAAGCAGTATAGCCCAAAAGCTTGGTACAATACAGTTAAAGAAACTAAAATGGCAAAGATTTCTGACGTTGAAACAACCTACATGAGTGAAATCAACCCTGTTGTTTCAAATTCAAGATCACAAGATATAGTTATTGGCGACACAAAGTACGATTTGCAGTCAAACTCTACAATGGCCAACAGGATTTACACATTTGATGATGGCACTATTGCAGCTACCTGGACCCGAGGAATGGAATCACCTCCAGCTTGCCCGGATCGTGGAACCGGATATAATTACTTTGATGGCACAAGTTGGGGTGACCCACCTACTGAACGGATAGAAGCACAAAGAACGGGATGGCCTAATATTGCGGCTTACGGTGCTAACGGTGAGATTGTTTGTTCACATACGTTTGGTGTTGATGGTCTGATTTTTAGCTGGCGTGAAAATAAGGGTGAAGGCGATTGGAATTACTTCTCTCTTTTGGGTCCAGCTGGCCATCAGGATATGTCATGGCCAAGAATGATTACTTCAGGTGAAAACAACGAGATCATTCATGTAATATGTGTTACTTTAGGTACAGGTAATGGAGGAACCATATACGAAGGTTTAGATGGTGCTCTTCTTTACTCACGGTCTAATGATGGAGGAGTAACGTGGGATCCTGAAAATGAGATTCTTGACGGTGTTAGTAGCGATTTTACAAATGCATGGGGAGGTGATGATTACGCCTGGGCTCAACCAGCTGGTGAAACTATTGCTTTCATCGCATTTGGCGGAATGAGAGATGGTATTGTGATGAAATCTACCGACAATGGCGACAACTGGGAACGTATTCCTTTTTACGAGAGCATTGCCCCTTTTTATACAATGGGAGATGTTATTCCTAATTTTGGCGGTGGTGATGGTTATAACGCTGCTGTAATTGATGATGAAGGAATTGTTCATGTTGCTTTTGGAAGACAGATTCGTAATGCCGATGAAGCAGGTTCGTATTATTATCCATATTCCGATGGACTGGTTTATTGGAATGAATATATGGCTGCTCTTGATACAACCATGATACAGTCATTTATTATTCCAGAAGACTGGACAACCACAAACCTTTACCAAAACGGAAACCTTGCTGCCTGGACACAACCAAATGGTAATGACACTATTGTTGGTGTGGCAGCTTATTACGCTTCACTCACAAGTATGCCCCAACTTGTTGCTCACCGCGATGCGTTCGGACAAAAAATAATTCAGGTATTCTATAGTGCTTTAAGCGTTGGTTACTTTCATGCGGGTAACCAAACAAATTATCGCCATATCTGGGGTCGCTTTACCGAAGGTGATGGAATGTTCAGTGAATTTGTTGACTATACAGGTGATGTATACCATTTGTTTAGTGAGTGTGTTTACCCAAGTGTAGCACAGACAATGCCTGATGATACATATCATATTCTATATCAAACCGATTTGATCCCGGGGAATAGTCTGCAGCCTACCGGTGCACCATCCCATGACCCGGTTATTAATAATATGGTTTATTTACCTATTAGCCCTACATCGGTGAATATTAATGAAGCGACAGAGAATTTTTTCACAGTTTCGCAAAATTATCCTAACCCGTTCACGGGTAGTGCCAATATCGAAATTACTCTAAATAAACCTGCTGATTTAAGTTTGGAAGTATATAATTTAACCGGACAGAAGGTTCACAGTATAAACCGTGGATATTCTGCAGGAACTCAAAATATTGTAATTGATGCAGTTAATTTACGTGCAGGGATATATTTTTACACTGTAGTTGCTGGCGAAAAAACCATCACAAAAAAAATGATAATAGAATAAAATTTATTCATTATATTTGGTGCCTTAAAAAGGAGAGATAATTAATAATATGTTAAATTAAATTAAAAATCATGAAAAAATTATTACTATTTGCACTTGCTTTGAGTTTTGTAAGTGTTGGAATTGCTCAGGTTAGGCAGATTAGCCCAAAAGCCTGGTACAGTACGGTAAAAGATGTTAAGCCGATGAAGATTGCTGAACAGGAAATAACCTTTCAAGTTGAAATTAACCCTACGGTTGCCAGTGACAGGGCAATGGATGTAGTTGTTGGTGAAACATGGTACGATTTACAGTCAAACTCAACAATGGCCAACAGGATTTATGCTTTTGATGATGGAACGATTGCCACTACGTGGACACGTGGAATGGAATCACCTCCAAGTTGCCCTGATCGTGGGACCGGGTATAACTACTTTAATGGAACAAGTTGGGGCGCTTATCCAACAGCACGAATTGAAGCAACAAGAACCGGCTGGCCTAATATTTCCCCATATGGCGTTAACGGAGAAATAACTTGTGCGCATTCAGGCGGGGCTGATGGATTAATCTTTAGCTGGCGCGAAAACAAGGGTACGGGCGACTGGAATTATTTTAACCTGCCAGGACCTGCAGCTCTTCCCGAATTATTATGGCCCAGAATGATTACATCAGGAGAAAATAATGAGGTGATTCATGTATTTGCCTGCGCTGGCAATGCCGCTACATATGAAGATCTTACTATGGCCCTTCTTTATTCGCGTTCCTCTGATGGTGGTCAGACATGGGATCCTGAAAATGCCATTCTTGACGGTATGGGTACTGATCACACAAATGGCTGGGGAGGCGATGATTACGCCTGGGCTCAACCACTTGGTGATACTCTCGCTTTTATCGCATTTGGTGGAGTTAAAGATGGTATTGTGATGAAATCCACTGATGGAGGCGACAACTGGGAACGTATTCTTTTTTACGAAAGTGTTGCGCCTTTTTATACAATGGGGGATGTTCTTCCTAATTATGGTGGTGGTGATTCTTATAACGCTGCTGTAATTGATGATGAAGGCATTGTTCACATTGCTTTCGGAAGGCAGATTCACATGGCTGACGAAGCGGGTTCGTATTATTATCCATATTCCGATGGACTGATTTACTGGAATGAAACTATGGCTCCACTTGATACAGCTATGATACAGTCATATATTCTTCCTGACGACTGGACAACTACCAACCTTTATCAAAGCGGAAACCTTGCCGCCTGGGTACAGCCAAATGGCAATGATACCATTGTTGGTGTTGCACCATATTATGCTTCACTCTCAAGTATGCCGCAACTTGTTTTTCATCGTGATGAGTTCGGACAAAAAATAATTCAGATATTCTATAGTGCTTTAAGCCTTGGTTTCGTTCATGATGGTAACCAAACAAACTATCGCCATGTTTGGGGTCGATTTACCGAAGTTGATGGAAGTTATAGTGATTTTGTTGACTATACCGGTGATGTTTTCCATCTGTTTAGTGAATGTGTTTTCCCAAGTGTAGCACAAGTCATGCCTGATGATAAATATCATATACTATATCAAACCGATTTGATTCCGGGGAATAGTCTGCAACCTTCCACTGGACCATCCCATGATCCGGTTAAAAATAACATGGTTTATCTAAAGGTTTCTCCTCTGGCAGTAGATATTGACGAAACTTCAGTATCATCGTTCGAGATTTCACAAAACATTCCTAACCCTGCCGTTAACAATACAAGAATAATGGTATCTTCAAAAACTGCGGGAGTTATTAAACTAACAGTTAGCAATATATTAGGTCAGGTTGTGCATCAACAAAGTGTTGACAACAGCTCGCCTGTACACACATTTAATGTAAATGTTAGCAACTTAGATTCCGGAATTTATTTCTATACAGTTGAAATTGGAAATAGTTCGGTAACAAAGAAAATGCTTGTAAATTAAGCATTTGAAAAAATACTTCATTAAAAAGGGCTGTTTATTCGAACAGCCCTTTTTTATTGCTAAAACTCCAAAGTAAAATATAACTCAATAACAGAATATATAACCTCTTAAGCCTTTTGAAGATTTATTTATTATATTTGTTGACTTAAAAAGAAAAGTAATTAATCATTTGTTAAATTAAAATAAAAATCATGAAAAAATTATTACTATTTGCACTCGCATTGGGATTTGTAAGTGTTGGAATTGCCCAGGTTAGACAGATTAGCCCAAAAGCCTGGTACAGTACGGTAAAAGATGTCAAGCTGGTGGATATTGCTGAGCAGGAAACAACATATCAAACTGAACCTAACCATACTGTTGCCAGTGACAGGGCAATGGATGTAGTTGTTGGTGAAACATGGTACGATTTACAATCAAACTCTTCAATGCCTAACCGAATTTACGCTTTTGATGATGGAACCATTGCCACTACCTGGACACGGGGAATGGAATCACCTCCAACTTGCCCGGATCGTGGGACAGGGTATAATTACTTTGATGGTACAAGTTGGGGCGATTATCCAACAGCACGTATTGAGGAACAAAGAACAGGCTGGCCCAATATTGCACCTTATGGTGTTAACGGTGAAATAAATTGTTCACATTCAGGCGTAGATGATGGCCTGATTTTTAGCTGGCGCGAAAATAAAGGTGTGGGTGCCTGGAATTATTTTAACCTTGTCGGACCGCCTCCTAACGAAGATATCTTATGGCCTCGAATGATTACTTCAGGTGAAAATAACGAAATTATTCATGTAATCTGTATTACACCGCCTGAAGCTAATGGTGGAAGCATTTATGAGGACTTGAATGGTGCGCTCCTTTACTCACGGTCTTCCGATGGAGGAGTAACGTGGGATCCTGAAAATGAGATTCTTGACGGTGTTAGTAGCGATCATACTAATGCATGGAATGCCGATAATTACGCATGGGCTCAACCAGTGGGTGATAACCTGGCATTTATCGCATTTGGCGGAACAAGAGATGGTGTAGTGATGAAATCCACTGACGGTGGCAATAACTGGGAACGTATTCTTTTTTACGAAAGTATTGCACCTTTTTATACATTGGGTGATGTTCTTCCTAATTATGGCGGTGGTGATGGTTATAACGCTGCTGTAATTGATGATGAAGGAATTGTTCATATTGCTTTCGGAAGGCAGATTCACAATGCCGACGAAGCGGGTTCGTATTATTTTCCATATACCGATGGACTGGTTTACTGGAATGAAACTATGGATCCACTTGATACAGCAATGATACAGTCTGTAATTATTGCAGAAGACTGGACAACCACAAACCTTTATCAAAACGGAAACCTTGCCGCCTGGACACAACCAAATGGTAATGATACAATTGTTGGTGTTGCAACTTATCAAGCGTCACTTACAAGTATGCCACAACTTGTTGCTCACCGCGATGAGTTCGGACAAAAAATAATTCAGGTATTCTATAGTGCTTTAAGCGTTGGTTACTTTCATGCGGGGAACCTGACAAATTATCGCCATATCTGGGGCCGCTTTACCGAAAGTGATGGTATGTTCAGTGAATTTGTTGACTACACCGGTGATGTATATCATCTGTTTAGTGAATGTGTGTACCCAAGTGTAGCACAAACAATGCCCAATGATAAATATAATATACTTTATCAAACCGATTTGATTCCGGGGATAAACGTGCGTGCACCTTCCCATGATCCGGTTAAAAATAACATGGTTTATCTGGCGGTTTCACCACTATCTGTTGATATTGAAGAAACTGCAGTATCAACTTTCGAGGTTTTTCAAAACATGCCTAACCCAGCCGTTAGCAATACCAGCATTATGGTGTTTTCAGAAACTGCCGGAGTTATTAAACTAACAGTTAGCAATATATTAGGTCAGGTAGTGCATAAAGAAAGTGTAAATAACAGCGCACCAGCACACACATTTAATGTAAATGTTAGCAACCTTGATTCCGGAATTTATTTCTACACAGTTGAAATTGGAAATAGTTCAGTAACTAAGAAGATGCTTGTAAAATAAGCATTTAAGGAATACATATATTTGTCATTTCTGCTTTTGAAATGACTCTTCCTCTTTTACAAGTGTCCATGCTTCAAAATTGTGTTGTAAACCTAAAAGCTTGGACACTTGTAGCAGGGTGGGTTGCATTATAGTATTACAAACAATGATGGTGTAAAGAATTACTTCTAAAACTCCGAAGTAAAATAAAATTCAATATCTGAATATTTATCCTGAGCCATCTGGAGGGAGAATTGCGAGTCGGCTAAAAATACTTCACGTCCTTCTTTGTCGAGGGCAATTTGATTGGCTTTTCGAGCTCTGAAATCGTCAAGTTGTGGTTTGTTACTGCTACTAAACCAAGCGGTTTTATACAAAGTAATATGTTCATATCTGCAAGTAGCACCATATTCATGTTCCAACCTATATTGAATTACTTCAAACTGTAAAGCTCCTACAGTTCCGATAATTTTCCGTCCAGTATGTTTTCCGGTAAACAGCTGTGCAACACCCTCATCCATAAGTTGGTCGATACCTTTGGCCAATTGCTTTGACTTCATAGGGTTGGCATTTTCAATATATTTGAAAAGCTCCGGCGAGAAGCTGGGTATACCTTTAAAGTTCAATATTTCACCTTCAGTTATTGTATCACCTATTTTAAAATTTCCAGTATCGTGCAGGCCTACAATATCTCCCGGGTACATCTCATCAACAATTGATTTTTTTTGAGCCATAAAGGCAGTAGGACTTGAGAATTTCAATTTTCGATCCAATCGAACATGTTGATAGTAAGTGTTTCGTTTAAAGGTCCCCGAAACAACCCTAACAAATGCTATACGATCGCGGTGGTTTGGATCCATATTGGCATGAATCTTAAAAACAAAACCGCTAAATTGTGCCTCCTCAGGTTGTACAAACCTTAATTCGCTTTCTCTGCCAATAGGGGATGGAGCAATCTCGATAAAATTATCAAGCAACTCTTTAACGCCAAAATTGTTTAGGGCACTACCAAAAAATACCGGCGATATTTTTCCGTCAAGATAATCGTCAATATTAAACTCAGGGTACACGCCATCAATAAGTTCAATGTCTTCTCTTAGCTTATCGGCATCTTCATCAAGATAATCATCAACGTAAGTATCCGATAAGTTGTTAATTCGCAACCCATCTTCAATAACCTGTTTGCCGGGAGTAAATAAAGTTAATGAATTGGAAAAAATATTATAAACACCTTTGAAGCCGGGCCCCATATTTACCGGCCAGCTTAGAGGTGTAACTTTAAGCAGAAGTTTTTGTTCAATTTCATCAAGCAATTCAAAAGCATCTTTACCAGGACGGTCCATTTTATTGATGAATACAATTATCGGTATTTTACGCATCAGGCAAACTTTAACAAGTTTTTCAGTTTGAGGTTCCACACCTTTAGCAACATCTATTACAACTACAACGCTGTCGGCAGCCGTAAGTGTTCGAAAAGTATCTTCCTGAAAATCCTGATGCCCAGGAGTATCAAGTATATTAATTTTGATGTCTTTATATTCAAAACCCATTACTGAAGTTGCAACCGAAATACCCCTTTGCCGCTCGATTTCCATCCAGTCGGAAGTGGCAGTTTTTTTTATCTTATTAGATTTTACTGCCCCAGCTACCTGAATGGCACCACCAAAAAGAAGAAGTTTTTCTGTTAATGTGGTTTTCCCGGCATCGGGATGACTGATAATGGCAAACGTTCTACGTCTTTTTATTTCTTTAATGTTACTACTCATTCGGGTGAAAAAATTTGAGGTGCAAAAGTAGAAAAATTGTTGACAACCCGATAACCCGACAATCTGATAACCCTACACTCTTCTTTCCACCTCACGCATATCGACTAAATTATTAATCAAAGCATACACAGTTAACCCGGAAAGGGTTTTAATTCCCAGTTTACGTGTGATTTTTTTACGATGAGTCATAATTGTATGAACACTTAAAAAAAACTTGTTGGCGATTTCCTGGTTTGTTAAACCCATAGCTAAATGCTGTAAAATTTCTTTTTCGCGTTTGCTTAGTAATTGATCGTTGTTGGATTTTTTCTTTTCTTCTTTGCCCACAATTTTTTGAAAAGCTTCAACTAACTGGTATTTGCTTTTTTCAACGTTTAGCGTAAATGAAAACCGGCTTATTATTTTACGGCTCGATGTTGATGAAACAAGCCCTATTATTTTAATATCCTTTTCTTCATTTAGCTCTCGCAAAAGTGGAATTAGTATGTCAGAAACAGCATCGGGGTCGATTATTACAAACTCAGGTTTTTTACTTATTATTTTGTCACTAAGCTTTTTTTCAGAACCATAAAAAACCTGATCCACCAACATTCCACTTAATTCAAGTACAAGCTTTTCAATTCCTGAGGTGAGCAGGAATGCATTTGAGACTACTATTACTTTTTTTGTACTGCTCATCACAAGTGCTGCTTGCTTATAACCAGATTTTCAAGTATTTCTACTTTGGGCACTAAAATTAAATCTTCAATACGGGCATGATCGTTTAAATCTTTTTCAAGCACAGTTAACTCTTTGAGTAACCTAAAACGGATTCGTTGGCTTTTTGAAGGAGGTAAATATTTAATGATAATATTTTTCAAATCAGTAAGTTTTTCTTCAACATCCTCATGTTCTGCTTCGTATGAATGAATTGGATACTTTTTTATGCGTGAAATTAACGTAGCTGAAATAGGATGACCATGACCAGCATTTTCAAGATCAATCACATAAGGATAAACTCGATTTTCTTCATTTTCAATATGATTGATGAGCTCATTTTTATATTCAATAAAAAACTTCTGAAGTAGGTTATACGATACATTGTCAAGTTCAAACTCCGATTTCATTTCCTTAATCAATCCTTCGATCTCAGGAATCTTATTCTGCAAATAATATCTATGTGTTTTTTGGAGATAATCGATTAATAATGAAGCAGAAAAACTTTGTAAATAATCATTATCCAAATACTGAGGATCATGAAATGCATTAAGTATTGTTAGAAAAAAATCAATATTTATTTGTTCTTTTTTGCAAATAGCTTCAATGCTGTCGTCGCCAAACCCAAGCATAATACCGAAACGATTTATAATGGGTACAAGGTTGTAATCGTGATGGATTACATCAGCAAGTTTCATTTCTTTTTCAAGTAACATTTTCCGAAAAATTTAATGCAAAAGTAAGTAAAAGTGAGAATTTGAACCTAATACATTTCCTGCCGAAGGGCTCAATTCATGCCAAATAATTAGAATAGTTATTTACTTTTTTAAAGTCGGCATCAATAATATATGTGTAGTTACTCCCACAATAACGATAACAAGGATTATGCGGATATACAAATTGTTAGAAAGATAAATAGAAGCACCAACAGCAAACCAAAGTAAAAAGATTGAATTCATCTTTGATCTTAAAGATATTCCTTTCTTTTCGCGATAATTATTTAAGTATTGTCCAATTAACTTGTTTTTTACAAACCAGTCAGGCATACTTTCCGATCCCCGATTAAAACAATAAGCTGCAAGCAGTAGAAAAGGTGTTGTTGGTAATAGTGGAATAAAAATACCTGTAATCCCTATGCCAGCAAAAATTCTTCCAAGAATATTCCAAACGGGTTTGCTGATGTAAGACAAGCTGCTATTTTTATTATCAGATTTCAATTTGCGAGTTCTTAAAGTGGCCGCAAAAATAGATTAAATGATAATGTAAACCTTAATTAGTGATTTTGTTAGCAGTTTTTTAGCAAGTTATCAATTCTTGCATCAAGCAACTCCGGCATATTTTCAATAAATAAACCTTTATACTTGGGCTGATTATTAATTGCCTCGGTTAGTTTAAAATTGTTTTGATCCTGTGAAAATGCCATTCCTTCATTGAGTAACCTGTGAGCAAGGTACTCCTGCTCAGTTTGCCCGGGAGTGGGAATAAAAACTGCTTTTTTGCCAAAAACAGCTAAATCCATCAAAGTTGAATAACCGGGCCGGCTAATTACAAAGTCAGCCGATTGAATAAGTTTGGAAAATTCAGCATCACTTAGGTGTGAGATTAATTTCACATTTTTAATTTCTTTATCTGTATTCTCCTCTGGTTTCCCAAGAAGCATAACTATTTTTAATTTGCTTTTTAAGGCTTGTTCTAAAAGCAGCTCTTCTAAAATTGTTCGCTGTGGTTCGGGTCCTGATAGTATAATTAATATGTCAATACTTTTGATATTATTGCCAGAGTGGGGTTTTGAAAACCTACTCAGCAAACCAATATTGAAACGTTTAGGGGCAAATTTATTTGTTTTAGAAAGATTACCTGATAACTGAAAATTACTGGGAATATCTGGTACCCAAAGCTCATCAAATTTGTTTATGAAATAGTTAATAGTTTTATCAATTATGGGTTTACCGATTTTCTGGCAACCTATGGTTTGGATGTTAAGTTGGTGAGTAATGAAAATGGCAGGGACTCTTGGTGTAGATAATTCATAGCGGTTATCAGATATTACTGCATCAATTTTGTGGTTGGTAATTATTTTTTGAAGGATCTTATTTGCCAGCCTAGCTTTAATCATCATTTCAGGGATTGATCGTAGCATATACAAAGCCATCCACTTATTGGAAGGATATATAGGGCTAAAACCTCCAAACTTGATAAAAGTATTTTGTGGGAAGCGTTGTTTTAAAAATTCCAATGGCCTGTTGTCGGCGGCAATTATAGCATTGGCGCCTTTCCTGCCAAGCATTTCAATAATAGGTACCATGCGCGTTGCATGACCAAGTCCCCAATCTAAAGGGCACACGAGTATGTTCTTTTTATCCGACAACATTTATTAGCGAATATACCAATTTTACTTATGTATTTTGGTAATTCGCATCAAAACACAATAGCTCTCAAAATTTGTTTTTTTCAGACCAAACCAACTGTATTTTTTCTATTTTTGACCTGTGGCCGATGAACTTCTAAAATATCAAATTGCATTAACCTTAATCCCAGGAATTGGTGATGTAGTAGGGAAAAAACTGATTGCCTATTGCGGTGGCGTAGAGGCTGTGTTTAAAGAAAATAGAAATGCTTTATTGAAGATTCCGGGAATCGGTAACAAAACGGTAAACAACATACTCAGTCAAAAAGTTTTGCTTAAAGCAGAAACAGAAATTAGTTTTATTAAGAAGAAAAACATCCAACCACTTTTTTATACTGATAATGATTACCCCGCACGACTCCTGAATTGCGAGGATGGACCGTTGTTACTTTATTATAAAGGGACTGCCGATTTGAACCAACCCCGTGTAATTGGCTTTGTTGGAACACGAAAAGCTACAAATGAGGGCAGATTAATATGTGAGCGTTTTATTGACGGCCTTAAAACCAAAGATATACTGGTAGTAAGCGGATTAGCTTATGGTATTGATAGTTGTGCTCACAAAGCAGCACTTGATGCCGGTTTACAAACGGTAGGAGTTCTTGGACATGGATTAGACAGGATTTATCCTACGCAAAACAAAAAGCTGGCTACAACCATGCTAGATAATGGTGGATTGGTGACAGAATTTATGTCGAAAACAATGCCCGATCGCGAAAATTTTCCTAAGCGTAACAGAATAGTTGCAGGAATGTGCGATGCCATTGTGATTGTTGAATCGGCTAAAAAAGGCGGGGCTTTAATTACTGCCGGACTGGCAAATTCATATAATCGTGATGTTTTTGCAGTTCCCGGCCGGTTAAATGATGAATACTCTCAGGGGTGTAATATGCTGATAAAATCAAATCGCGCTGCATTAGCCGAATCTGCTGCAGATATTGCCTACATTATGGGTTGGGATAATTTAAAAGTAGATGTTAAAAAGCAAAGAGACCTTTTTCTGCAGCTTACTGAAGAACAAAAATTACTATTTGACTTAATTAATGAGGCTAAAGAAATAAGCGTTGATAAGATTGTTGTTAGGTCGGCACTTCCGGTTTCTAAGGTTGCGGCTGCCTTGCTCACTCTCGAGTTTGAAGGACTTGTGATGTGTTTGCCGGGTAAACTTTATAAGACTTATTAAGCTCTAATGATTCATGGTAGGAATGGCTACAAACCATATTAGCTCCGGTTGTTGAATTTGTCAAAATTGATTCCTATATATAAAGTTATAAAGTGCTATTTTTGCACTCACTTTACATTAGCAGAAAAATATGTTTGCATTATATTTAAAGGAAATCAGGGCTTTTTTGAGTTCCGTAATAGGATATGTGGTAATACTTGTATTTTTAATTACGACTGGTCTGTTTTTATGGTTTTTCCCAACCGATTTTAATATTCTGGATTATGGATATGCAAATCTTGATGGCCTTTTCATTGTTGCTCCTCTTGTTTTTTTGTTTCTTGTACCTGCAGTTACAATGCGTTCATTTTCTGAGGAGAAAAAAAGTGGAACCATCGAACTGCTTTTCACAAGACCATTATCGGATATGAAGATAATTATGGCTAAATTTCTTGCCGCAGTTACTTTAATTGTATTTTCATTATTACCAACGTTGGTTTATTTTTTTACAATCTATCAACTTGGTTTACCGCCGGGTAACCTTGATGTTGGTAGCATTTGTGGGTCGTACATCGGTTTATTTTTTTTGGGCGCAGTGTTCGCAGCAGTTGGCGTTTTTGCATCATCAATTTCTGATAACCAGGTAATATCATTCATTATCGCAATAATAATAAGTGCTTTTTTATATCTGGGGTTTGAATTTATATATTCATTGGATTTGTTTGGAAATATTGATATATTTATCAGATCGCTTGGAATTAGTTCTCATTACAGTTCAATAAGCAGGGGAGTAGTTGATACCCGCGATGTTATTTACTTTTTAAGCGTTATAGCTTTGTTTTTGTATCTAACAAACTTTTCGTTATCTAAACGTAAGTGGTAATAATATTAATGAGTATGCAAGTCGCTAAAAATAAAATGTTTAATCACTATTTAGTACAATTACTGATTGTTATTTCGATATTAATTATTGTTAGTATCATCAGTTCGAATGTTTTTATCCGCATCGATCTAACCAGCGAAAAAAGATATACTCTTTCTGAATCCACTCAGGAACTGCTAAAAAATGTTGACGATATTGTTTATTTCAGGGTGTTTCTTGATGGCGAATTTCCTGCCGGTTTTAAAAGATTAAAACGTGAAACCAAGGAATTGCTTGACGAGTTCAGAGCCTATAATAGAAATATCGAATACGAGTTTATTAATCCTTCATCGAGTGAGAATGCTCAGGAGCGTAATGATACATATCAACTGCTTATGGAGCAGGGGCTTAATCCTACAAATCTTCAGGTAAAAACTAAAGGAGGATTAGACCAGCAGGTTATTTTTCCTGGGGCTTTAGTCAGTTATAAAAACAATGAAATGCCTGTTGAGTTACTCGATGCACAACTTAATGTGCCTCCCGAGGCAGCCTTGAACAACTCAATTCAAAATCTCGAATTTAAATTTACTAGTTTAATAAGCCAGTTGATAAAAAGCGTTGTACCCCGTATTGCATTTATTGAAGGACATGGAGAACTCGATGATCAGGAAACTTATGATATCACTATTGCTTTAAGAGATAGCTATATTGTTGACAGGATAACAATTGATGGTCAAATAAACTCTTTGGTAAACAGATCACTAATTGATTCTGCAACTCAGGAATATATAATTCGCCCTGCTTATGCTGCAATTATTATTGCAAATCCCGATTCGGCATTTTCACAAAAGGACAAATTTATTATCGATCAATATATTATGTATGGAGGTAAGGTACTTTGGTTAATAGACCCCGTTATTGCAAGCATGGATAGTATTCAGAGCCAGGAAAATACTGTTTCTGTGGAAAAAACCCTTGATCTTCAAAACCAGCTTTTCAATTATGGTGCTCGAATAAATAAGAATCTCGTGCTAGACCTCAATGCTCTTCCAATTCCTATCCGTACAGGCCAAATTGGCGGTCAGGCACAAATTGATTTCTTTCCCTGGTATTATTTTCCTGTTATTATTCCAACATCAAAGCATCCGATTGTAAAGAACTTAAATGCGATAAAAACGCATTTTGTGAGTAGTATCGACACCACTTCTGTAAAGAATGTAAAAAAAACAATATTACTTAGTACTTCTCAATATTCAAAAACAGAAGCGGTTCCTGTAATGATAAGCCTTAGGATGCTAACTGAAGAACCCGATGTTATGCAATATTCGGGCCCGCCGCTGGATATTGCTGTATTGCTTGAAGGTGAATTTCAGTCGGATTTTAGAAACAGGCTGCCACAAGCAATTATTACCGATAAGGAAATTGGTTTTAAGGAAAAAAGTGTTCCAACAAGCATGATAGTAGTAAGTGATGGCGATATTATAAAAAATCAGTTCCATATACCACAGGGATATCCATTACCACTTGGTTTCGATCAGTTTACCAGGGAAACTTTTGGCAACAAGGAATTTATTCTGAATGCCATGAATTATCTTACAGATGGACCTGGCTTAATCTCATTGCGGTCGAGAGAATTGAAGTTGCGATTGCTTGATAAAACAAAAATAAGTTCAAACCGTACTTTTTGGCAATTAGTTAATTTGTTAGTACCGGTTATTATTGTAGTTCTAACAGGATTACTTATAGTTTGGCTGAGAAAAAGAAAGTATTCGAGATAAGAAAAAATTGGCTTCGAGTTAATTAGAAAAAAAGCGTCACTGATTTACAGATATATTTAAATGATGAAAAAGAACAAGAAATTAATACTAATTATCGTACTATTTGCTCCGGTTGCCATATGGTTTGTAATGAAAAACGATAGTAGCACTTTACAAGAAAGTGAATCGGAATTTGCCATTAATGACACTGCATCTGTTACAAAAATATTTATGGCTGATAAGCAAACGAATTCAGTTTTGTTGGAAAGGACTTCCGATGGTTGGCTCCTGGATAGTAAATATAAAACTAACACAAAGGTGGTTGACTTTCTTCTTGAAACAATGCACCGGATTAGAGTTAAGTCGCCGGTTCCCATTGCTGCACGCGATAATATTATTAAACGAATGGCAAGTATTGGTATTAAAGTAGAAATATATCAGGATGCCTACAGAATTAATTTATTCGATAAGATAAAGTTGTTTCCGTATGAGATGCTGGCCAAAGTATATTATGTTGGTGATGTTACTCCAAACAATCTGGGAACTTACATGTTGATAGAAGATGCCGAACATCCGTATGTAACACATATTCCCGGATTTAGAGGATTTCTTACACCCCGATATTCGCCCATACCCGACGACTGGAAAAGTCACCAGGTTTTTAAACATACTTTGTCCGACATAAAAAACGTATCTGTCGAATTTATTGAGTTTCCGGAAGAAAGCTTTATGGTGGATATTACAAGTTCGGATGGGGGCTACAATCTTCGTAAACTTCAGGATAGTAATAATGTTAGCAGGTTTGATACTCTCAGGTTATTGAATTTTCTCACCTCTTTCAGCGACCTTCGTTATGAATCTAGGTTAAATAACATCATGTCTCCCATAATAATCGACTCAATAGTAAACTCACCGGCTATGTTCGAAATCACCCTTATCGACAATAAAAATAACACTACCTGTGTTACGGCGTTTAACAAAAAGGCACTGTCAAAAAAAATAAAGGATGAGGCTTATTTTAAACTTATCCCCGATGACCGCGACCGCTTTTATGCGTTAATTAATTATGGAGAGGATTTTGTTTTAATGCAATACTATACTTTCGACAAGGTGCTTTATCCCCTTAGTTATTATGCCAGAACGAATTGATTATAACCTGTCTCTTAGTATCTTTACAAAAAAGTTACAATGCTGGAAGCATTTTTTAAGAAACATACACTTAAATTTATACAACCCGGAGGCACATCCAGAGGAGTACTTACTTCAAAGGATTCATGGTTTATTATTGTTTATCATAAGGATGAGGCACAAGTTAAGGGGATTGGTGAATGTAGTATAATTAAAGGGTTAAGCATTGACGACCGTCCTGATTTTGAGCAAAAACTGATACAGGTTTGTAAGGATATCAATAACTGGCAATATTGGTTAGAAGAATGCCTTTTTGAGTTTCCTTCCATCAGATTCGGAGTTGAAATGGCCATTAAAGATTTATCCGTAGGTGGCACAAGGCTATTATTTCCATCTTCATTTACAGAAGGTAAAGACATGATACCCATTAATGGTTTAGTTTGGATGGGAGATTATAAGACCATGAAAACCAGTATTGTCGAAAAGATTGAGTCAGGATATAGATGTGTAAAGCTAAAAGTTGGAGCAATTAATTTTGATGATGAATTGAAATTGTTAAGATTGATAAGGAGTGATTTTTCTGATAAAGAGATTGAGCTGCGTTTAGATGCCAATGGAGCATTTTCACCGGAAGAGGCACCCGAAAAAATAAAAAAGTTATCTGAGTTTTCCATACATTCAATTGAGCAACCAATTAAGCAGCATCAATGGGAAAATATGACTGAGATTTGCAGGAACTCTCCAATTCCAATTGCCCTTGATGAAGAATTGATTGGTATCTGCCAAAGAGAGGAAATCAAACAAATGTTAGAAGTAATTAATCCTCAATACATAATTATTAAACCGGGCTTGTTGGGTGGTTGGAGCCAGAGTAATATGTTTATTGAAGAAGCAGAGAACCAAAATGTAGGCTGGTGGGTTACATCTGCTCTTGAATCAAACATAGGACTTAATGCTATTGTTCAATGGACTTATACTTTAAATAATAGTATACCACAAGGATTAGGAACCGGTCAGCTTTTCAATAATAACATTCCTTCACCTTTAACTATTAAAAAGGCTGGGTTGTACTATAACCCATTGTCAGATTGGGATTTAACAGGGTTAGAAAAATGATAGGTAATCCCCAATATATTCAAATACTTGGTAAATATTATACTGTTGATGATTTAAGAATATTATGTAAAGAAAAAATCAGCAATTCTCAGACGCAAACTTGGGAAAGAGAGATTTATTTTTTTCTTCAGGATTGGTTTTCATCATCTGACTGTATTACTGCCAAAACATCAGGATCTACCGGCTCTCCAAAAAAAATAAGTCTTCGAAAAGAACATATGATCGCAAGTGCAGTAGCTACTTTGGCATTTTTTGATTTGAAAGAAGATGACAATGCATGGCTTTGCCTGCCAGTTAATTATATTGCCGGAAAAATGATGATCGTACGATCGATAGTTGGAGGCCTTAATTTACTTTATTCAGAGCCTGCATCGTTACCAACTATCAATGAAAAGATAACCTATGCTGCAATGGTGCCAAATCAGGTTTATGAGTTATTATCTACAACCAAAGGAATACAGCAATTATTAAAAATAGACAAACTGTTAATTGGTGGATCAGATATTTCAATTGAATTGGAAAAGAGGTTGCTCAATATTCCTTATATAAATGCATGGCATACTTACGGAATGACCGAAACCATTACACACATTGCACTTCGGAAGCTTACTGCTGATAACAAGAATACCAGGTACTACCCTCTGCCAGGAATTAATGCTCGTAAAAATTGTGATAATCAACTTATTATTGATGCACCTGATATTGGAGTTAAAGGTTTAGTAACGAATGATATCATTAATTTATATAATGATGGGTCGTTTTTAATTGTTGGAAGGTCAGATAATGTTGTTGTTAGCGGTGGCGTTAAGCTGTTTCCTGAAATTATTGAGAGAAAAATAGTTAATTACATTTCCAACAACTTTTTTGTAGGAGGTGTGCCTGATGACAAACTGGGTGAAAAACTTACTTTATTTGTCGAAAGTGATTCGGTTGATAGTTATAATATTGATGTTTTGAAAGAGAACTTAAAAAACGACTTATCAAAATTTGAAATACCTAAAGAAATAATTTATTTACCAAAGTTTTTTCGAACTGACACTGGGAAAATAAAACGAAAAGAAATTATTAAAAACTATTTAGGCGAAAAAAAATAATGGTGCGGATTGGATTATCAAAAACTTTTTGTATTTTGGTTCAATATTTTTAATCGTTATAAAATTGTACTATGATGAGTAATTTAAGTGATTTTGATTTTTCAGGTAAAGTTATTCTCATCGTAGAGGATACGGAAACTAGTAATCGATTTTATAATGCTGCATTAAGTCGTACAAAGGCGAAGCTTTTGTGGGCTCTTAATGGCGAAGAAGCATTAGTATTAGTACAAGAAAACTCAGATATTGATGTAGTATTGCTCGACCTCAACCTTCCAGGTATTAGCGGTTTTGAAGTGCTAAAAAAAATCAGAAAAACCAATAAAAAAATTGCAATTATTGTTCAAACAGCTTTTGTTCTTTCGGGTGAAGAGGCTGCTTGTTATGAGTTGGGTACCGATGCTTTCATCACGAAACCAGTAATGTTAGATTATCTTTTAAGCACGCTGCAAAAACATATTTAATTTCATTGTACCTCTTCTGATATTTGATAGGCCTCACTAATGATCTTTGAAATTTGATTTTCATTTATTCCCATTTCCAGTAACAGGTTTTTTTGATTTACCAGTTGTCTGCAAAGAATTATTTCTTTCTCCATCAAAAACGTCTTCTCATTTTTTGTTAACGACTGCATACTGGTTATCGGATGAATACCTAGAGAATCAACCAATTGCCTCAGATTACCACGTGAAGGATAGTCCCATGATATCATTTTTAATCCGGCGCAGGAGCCGTATTCAATAGCATCTTCGGTAAATCTTGTATTTGTTACAATCCATCCTTCAAAATTGTGCTGGCCTTCAGTATTTTGCTTCCATTTACTTTTTAAATCATTGAAACGTGAATTTACATAAAGCGATACTTTAACATCACTTTTTCTTCGTTGATCATTATGGAATTTACATTCAACAAAAATCGTGTTGCCCTGTTTCTTTGCGTAAACATCAACTTCGTGCTTAACGCAAATTCCATCCATAATCTGCCCTTTTTTAGTTACATAACCCTTTAATCTTAATAATTCGCTAACCAGGCTCTCAAACGGATAACCGGTTGGCCCCATTTCGAAAATCGCTTTTTTGAGCCTATATCTTCCGGCAACCTTATTTGATCGTTTCTTGAGTAGGCCATATGCAAGCTGATATAATTTGTGAGTCGATATACCATTATCGATCTTATTGCTAATTATTTTTGTTACATAATCAGTATCATTTTGGCTTGCACCGGATTTGATGAGTGACTCCCTTAATTTATTTATGTCGAAATCAACTATTTCTCCCGACTTTTTTGTTATTTTAATACTACTCATGAAAAATGAAAATCAGGCTTATTTTTTTATGAACTTTTTTGTAACTGATTTACCGGAGTTGGAAATTAACTGTACAAAGTAGTATCCAGGTTTGAAATCTTGAGTATTAATATTAGTATGAATGCTGCGATTGCCCAATTCGGAATATACAACCACCCCCAACAAATTATAAATATTAATTTGCTCAACGTCCTCCGTATTAGTAATTGTAAGTGCATTGAAAACGGGGTTTGGATACAAAATATTTATATTTTGAGTTGACCCGATATCACTTATGCCAACCAGCTCAGGTTTTGAAAGCTTTTTACTTGTAAAGAGTTTATACTCACCGGCCTGAAGAGGAATCGTTTCACTAACATTTGCTACTTCAATCGAATCACCTGTCCAGTAATTATACCAGGTACCTGTAAAATGGAAATCGGGATTTATATCGCCTTCTTCGATGCCAAAGTTTCCAAGAACAACAACTGACATATCGGTTGAGTTAAGTTTAATCTTTTTTAAAGCGTAATATAAGTCAAGTGAAAAATCAGTAGTACTGAATGCATCTTCATTCTTTTTAAGATCGATGAGTGCCGAATATATGTACATAAGATTTCTGCGCCTCCAATCTTCAAGATAGTCCCATCTGGGAGGTTTCTCGCCCAGCCGTCCGTTATATTCAATTGATACATCATAACCTCTTTCACCAAACTGCCAAATCATTTTGGGTCCTGGAATCGTAAAAAAGAAATTAGCAGCCAACTCCTGACGTTTAAGTGCTGTTGCCAGATCTTTAACACTATAATCACCACTCGAAGCCCCGTATTCTAAGTTCTTAAACATAAGTCGCTCCTCATCATGGCTTTCCATGTAACCAACAACATGTGGGTTATTCCATCCTCGTTTTTTGTACGAAATCCATGAAAAGTCCGATTGGCCACCACTATTATATCCCATAGTTGCTTCATTGTAATTATGGTTTAAATTTCCCCACATAAGTATTCCGTAATTTGCCAGCTCTTTTTCTTCACTATTTTCGGCCAAATGTTCAAATATTATGGTTGCATCTGATTTTTGTTCCCAGATTTTATCGGCCATTCGTTTTAAAAGAGCAATACGGTCAGCATCATATTTACTCCCCCATGGGTCACCATTTCCTTTAATATTATTCCCAATCCCCTTAGTGAAATCAAATCTGAAACCATCAATATTGTATTCGTTTATCCAGTAGCTGTTTATGCTGTCAACAAATTGCTGAGTGTACAAACTTTCGTGGTTGAAATCGTTACCCCATTGAGCATCAGGATTTAAAAAATTTGATTGCTCATTAAACCATGGGTTGTTGGCAGCAGGTCGGTTGAGCTCACCATTCCAGTACATCATAGCCAAAGCATTAGTGCCGTATGCATGATTAAGTACCAAATCCATAAAAACAGCTATACCTCTTTCATGGCATTCATCAACAAAAGCTTTCAGAGTGTTTTTTGGTCCATAGTATTTATCAGGAGCAAAATAATAATTTGGATTGTATCCCCAGCTCGAATTACCTTCAAACTCACTATTTGGCATAAGTTCAATTACATTTATACCAAGCCTTTCCAAATAATCAAGTGTGTCGATAAGAGTTGCAAAATCATGTGTAGCAATAAAATCTCTCACAAGTAGCTCGTAAATTACCATATCGGTAACATCAGGATTTTGAAAATCATTAATTTGCCATTGATAAGGTACCTGGCTTGTTTGTATTACTGTAGCTATGCCGTTTGTTTTTCCCGTGGGATATTCAATTAGGTCAGGGTAGGTTGTATTACTTATCCATTTATCGTTCCACGGATCACTTACTTTTTCAGAGTAAGGATCGCCAACTTTTACAGAACCATCAATAAAGTATTGGAAAACATATTCTTTAACTTGTTCCAAATTTGATAACTCAAGCCAGAACCTTTGTCCATCAGGCGTTATCTTCATTTCGTATTCATCATCGATCTCCCAATCGTTAAAATCACCTATTACGAAAATAAATTCTTTCTCGGGAGCAACTAAACAAAGTGTAGCTGATTCCGCACCTGTGTAGTTAATCCCTTCAGCTATTCCCGGAGGAAGCTCTTCCACCACGGGCTCCTGTCGAACATAGTAATAAATCGAATCGATAACAGTGTCATTTTCATCTGTTGCAGTTGCAACAACCCAATGCTTTCCATAATCAGTTGCTGTAATATTTGTTGAGAAAGTGCTGCCCGTATCAGCATAAATCATATCTCCATCAAGAAAAATAAATGTTGAATCAGCACCGATACTGTTTCCTTCAACTAATATGTTATCGTTTAGCTCAACAATATAGGGGCGTTGCTCAGGAATTGTGATCAGAATATTTAACCCCGAAGCATAAACATCGTAAAAAATATCACCTCCGGTTTCTGTTTTACCCACAAGTGATCCATCGGCACTACGGAAAACAAACGCCATTTGAAGAATTGTTTCGTTAGTCGGAACACCGTAATAATCTCTAACAGAAGGTCCGATCGTTAGTTCCCATAGGTCATCACCAACCATTGTTAGTTTGCATTCGGGTATATTTTCAGTCCATCCGGCTTTAACGTATTTCCAATCAGAACCAGACGAACTATTACTTGTAATTACACCGGTATGTGCATACATGTCGCCTGTAAAGCCGGCCAAACCACCACTGCCTAGTGATGAGTTGAATGTTATTACTACCTGATCATTCTCGGTAGGAAAAGCAGGATCAGCGGTTATTAATTGTGCTATCGAGACCGATGTGATAAATATTGAAAGCAATAAACTGATAAAGGTTTTTTTCATTTTTTATTGTTTGATTATAGGATACAAATGTACTTGAAATAGTTGCAGTAATTACTTTAGAAAAGTTAAAATAGCTTAAAACCAATAATGTAAGTCGACATATTTTCTTTTAATGTTGAAAAAAACCTGAAAGTTGCAACAAACATTTTTAATTAACTGAATGCCGTATGTGTAGTGCAATCGATTGCACTTGTAACTTGAATTTACTTTATTTTATCAAAAAATTGTTATCCATGAAAAGCAGATAAATTTGTAAATTACATAAAAACAGGCTGATAAGATTTCTTGTTTAATTATTTGATTTTATTTTTAAGTTTTTATCTAATAAAAAACTTCAATTTATTAATGTAACTCTAAAAATGAATTTGGAATTTTTTCACTCATATATTATCTTTGTTATAATTAAAATAATTTTTTTACAAATAATAATTACTTTTGACATGGTTTTCAATTAAGTGTATAATTTCTATTTTCGTAAATTCAAAAATCATTAAATTAAATATCATGGTAAAACAATTAACTACTAAATTACTGGTGTTTGCAGTAGTTTTACTAAGTAGTTCTTTAACTGTATTTGCTCAGGGCGGAGCTGTTACTGGTACGGTTTCCGATGCCGGTGATGGAACACTTCTCCCGGGAGCAACAATTGTTGTTAAAGGCACTATTCAGGGGACTGTTACAGACATCGATGGTAAATATACCATTAATGTTGAGCCAAATCAGGTATTAGTATTCTCATATGTTGGCTTTGCGTCACAAGAAGCATTTGTCCAGCCTAATACCGTTGTAAATGTTGCTCTTCAATCCTCAGCAATTTCGCTCGAAGGCGTAGTTGTAATCGGGTATGGTGTAACTAAAAAGAAAGATGCTACAGGCTCTGTTACAGCTATCAGTGAAGGTAGTTTTAACAAAGGAGTAATTGTATCGCCTGCCAGCCTTATTGCAGGTAAAGTTGCCGGTGTACAAATCAGCTCCGATGGGGGAGCACCCGGTACATCGTCAAATATTATGATCAGGGGAGGGTCATCGCTTAATGCAAGTAATAGTCCTCTTATTGTTATTGATGGTATTCCGTTAAGTAATGAAGGTACAGGAGGTTCTCGTAGCCCTCTAAATAGCATTAATCCTAACGACATCGAAACATTTACGGTTCTAAAGGATGCTTCGGCAACTGCTATTTATGGATCACGTGCTTCGAATGGTGTTATCATTATTACTACAAAAAAGGGTGAAATCAACAGACCTTTACAAATTAATTACACCGGTAAATTATCATATTATGAAATACCAAAAACAATTGATTTGCTGTCGCCTGCTGAATTTCAACAAACTATAACTTCTCGATTCCCTAATCGGGTTGATATGTTAGGTACATGGACTGACCCTGATGGAAAATCAATTCCTTATACAGCACTTCCTGCTGACCATACAGGATATACCCAAACCATTCACAACACAAATTGGCAGGATGAAATTTACAGTAACACTACCGGAATGGATCATGCATTGAGTGCTACTGGTGCATGGAAAAAACTTCCCTATCGCTTTTCGCTTGGTTATACCGATCAAAATGGCATACTAAAAACTTCGCAGTTTCAACGTACAAGCGTTTCGGCAGCATTAACACCAACTTTATTAGATGATCATTTGAAAGTTAATTTCAACATCAATGGTTCGTTTATCAATAATACTTTCGCCAATCGTGGTGCTATTGGATCATCAATTCAGATGGACCCCACCAAACCTGTTAAAAGTTCCGATGGTTCAGCCGGCGGTTATTGGGCATGGCTGCAAAATAACGGAGATCCTGTAACCCAGGGTACTACCAATCCAATGTCCTTTATTAATCTTACCGATGATGTATCAAATGTTAACAGGGTATATGGTAACCTCCAACTGGATTATAAACTTCATTTCCTTCCCGATCTGCATGCCAATCTTAACCTGAGTTATGATCAAAATAATGGTAGTGGCACCAATAAAGTTCCTCCATACGCATCATGGGCATTTAATTCCGCTCAGGGCGGCGGCCGTGATAATGAATATAGCAATGAAACCAAAAATGAACTTGTTGATTTCTATCTCAATTATATCAAAGAGGTGCCATCTATTAAAAGTACATTCAATGTAATGGGAGGATATTCACTACAACATTTTTATAATAGTTCAACAGATTATAACAGTAATGTTCCGGTTATTAACGATTCATCCACACAGGAATACATAAGAGATACCGTTATTAATAAAGGTGAATATTATTTGATGTCATATTTCGGACGTTTGAATTATACTTTTAATGATAGGTTCTTATTCACCGCCACTGTGCGTGCTGACGGAACCTCACGCTTTGGCCCTGATAACCGTTGGGGGATTTTCCCTGCAGTTGCTGTTGGCTGGAAAATTAATGAAGAGGCCTTCCTGCGTGATTCAAAAGTTGTTTCATTGTTGAAACTTCGTGTGGGCTGGGGTATTACAGGCCAGCAGGATATTGGTGGTTATTACGATTATATGGGCCGATATACATATGGCAACCAATTTGCAATGTATCCTTTTGGTAATACGTACAATATCACACTGCGCCCTGAAGGTTATAACGAAAACCTGAAATGGGAAGAAACAACTACATGGAACTTTGGTATTGATTATGCATTCTCAAGCGATCGTATTTATGGTTCTATAGATGTTTATGAGCGTAAAACCAAAGATTTGCTAAGCTGGGTGCCTGCCGTTGCAGGATCTAACCTGAGCAACTACATTAACCGTAATGTTGGTGAACTCGAAAATAAAGGTATTGAATTCATGATAAACGGTAAAATTATCTCGAACGAAAAAATGTTCTGGGAACTGGGATTTAATGCTACATATAATAAAAACGAGATTACTGAATTATATGACGGAGCAAGCATTCCAACAGGTGGCATAGCAGGTGGTGTTGGTAATTTGATACAGGAACAGGCTGTAGGCCAGCCCCGTAATTCATTTTATGTATATGAGCAGGTTTATGATAAGAATGGCATGCCAATCGAAGGTTTATATGTTGACCGTAATGGAGATGGCGTAATTACTACTTCTGATAAATACTATTATCATGATCCGAATGCAGATTTTTATTTTGGAATTTCTTCAAATTTCAGCTATAAAGAATGGTCGTTCTCGTTTGCCGGCCGCGCTAATTTCGGAAACTATATGTATAACAATGTGCAGTCGGAAAATGGATGGTACAACCGAATGTATCGCCCTGAAGGCCCTTATATAAGTAATATTGTAGCAAGCATTTCTAGTACTAACTTTGAATCTGCTCAATATTTTTCAGATTATTACATTCAGGATGCTTCATTTTTCAGAATGGACAATATTACGCTTAGCTACACCTTTAAAAAATTGTTACAAAATCGTTTAAACCTTCAGCTTTCAGCTACGGTAAACAACGCCTTTGTAATTACTAACTACGATGGAATTGATCCTGAAGTTAACAACGGTATTGACAATAACGTTTATCCCAGAACAAGGGCATGGATGTTTGGCGTTAATCTTTTATTCTAAAATAAAAACAAAATATCATGAAACGATTAATATACATAATGGTGTTGGTTACGGGATTAACATTTGTATTTAATTCCTGCTCCAAAATATTGGACACTACACCAATCGATCCTGATGAAATAACATCGGGAACAGTTTTTGACAACCCTGAATCGTACACACAATTTATGGCTAAGTGTTATGCAGGACTTGCAGTTGGCGGCAACCAGGGTGGCGATGGCCAGGCCGATATAAGCGGTATCGATGGAGGGTTTAGTCAGTATTTACGCCAGTATTGGTACCATCAGGAACTTACTACTGATGAAGCAGTTATTGGCTGGGATGATGCAACAATTAAAGACTTTCACTACCAGGAATGGGGAACCGACGATACATTTATTGCCGCAATGTACTATCGTATTTTTTATCAGATTTCGCTTGCAAACGAATTTCTGCGCCAAACAAGTAATGACCGACTTGATGAACGTGGTGTAAGCCAGGAATGGAGAGATAAAATAGTTTATTACAGAGCAGAAGCCCGTTGGTTACGAGCACTTAGTTATTGGCACGCACTCGACCTGTTTGGAAGTGTACCCTTTGCAACTGAAGATGACCCGATTGGTGACTTTTTCCCTCCACAAATATCTAAGGCTGATTTGTTTGTATACATTGAAGCTGAACTAAAAGCAATTGAAGATATTATGATGCCTCCACGCACAAATGAATATGGTCGTGCCGATCAGGCAGCAGCATGGACGTTGTTAGCAAAACTTTACATGAATGCTGAAGTTTATATTGGTACTCCAAAGTATCATGAGTGCATTACATATTGTGATAAAGTAATAAATAGCGGTTATGAATTAGCCCCTAAATTTCAACAACTATTTTGGGCCAATAACGATCAGGTTGCTGAAACCATGCAGGAAATTATTTTCCCTATTCGTTATAGTGGCGAGCACACTCAAACCTGGGGTGGAACTACTTTTATTATTCATGCAGGTGTAGGTGGCGATATGGTACCTGGCGACTATGGTATTAATGGTGGATGGGGAGGAACCCGCACTACAAAACAATTGGTTGAAAAATTCTCTGATGATGATAACCGTTCCATGTTTTTTACAGATGGGCAAACATTAGATATTGATAACATAAGCGATTTCCAGAATGGCTATGCTATTACAAAATTCAGAAACATGTCATACGACACATCAGGAGTAGGAACTCCAGGTTTTAGCCTTGAATTTCCTGATACTGATTTCCCCATGTTCAGGCTTGGTGATATTTATTTAATGTATGCCGAAGCTGTTAAAAGAGGAGGCGGTGGTGATATGAATAATGCAATTATATATGTTAACAAACTTAGAAAAAGAGCTGGTGCGTTGGAAATTTTAGAAATTACGCTACCCTTTATTCTTGATGAACGTGCTCGTGAACTTTGCTGGGAAGGCCACCGCCGTACCGACCTTATAAGGCATGGCAAATTTACCGGAGGAGAATACATTTGGTCGTGGAAAGGTAATACCAAGGACGGCAGGGCAACTGATGCTAAATATGATCTATTCCCACTGCCGGATGCTGATGTAAATGGCAACCCTAATCTTACACAAAACCCTAATTACTAACAGTTGTAAATTATATACTTATGAAAAAGATAAATTTAATAACTACACTAATAATCGGTCTTGTTATTTTTCTGGGCTCCTGCCAGAAAGAGGAAACGGAACCGATAATGAACATCGATCTCTCTGTTGCTGCTGCCATCACAAACCCTGAAACTGGTTCTGTTACAGTGCTTACATTGGCTGATTCAGCATATCCATTGTTGGTAAACTGGACTGCTGCAACTTATTCAGTTTCCGGAGGAGCAACTCTTCCATTGCCAACATATTCATTGCAAATGGCATATGCTGACAGTAACTTTGATACTTATAAGGAGCTATATAATACTCAGGAATTGGTTTATGAAACTAATGTTTATAAACTTAACACTATATTATTACAGTTCGGCGTACCAGGTGACTCAACTGCAAATATTGAGTTTAGAGTAATTAGTGGTATTAGCAATGCTTCATATACAAACGATACTTCTGCTGTTATAAGAGCAACTGTAACAACTTTTAAATCAGCCGAACCTCCTCCTGTTGAAACTCCACGTTTATGGGTACCCGGCGACTACCAGGGATGGAATCCTGCTGCCGCTCCAAATGTTTGGTCACCATTAAACGATGGTAAATATACAGGTTATGTGTATTATCCAGAGGGTGGTACTTATCAGTTTAAGTTTACTTCAGCTCCCGACTGGAATCATACTAATTTTGGGTTTGGTGGTGAAGGTTTATTGAATACCGATAATGGCGCCAGCAACCTTTCAGTTCCTGATTTTGGTGGTTACATACTTACTTGCGATACTATTGCTTTAACATGGTCGTATGTTGTTCAAAATTGGGGTGTGATTGGTTCAGGTATTCTTAATGGTGATTGGACAGAGGATGTTGACTTAGATTATGATATGGATAACCATGTGCTTACTATCACAATTGATGTTATTGAGCCACCTGATGCCAGTGAACTTCGCTTTAAGTTCCGTGCCAACGATACATGGGATATCAATCTTGGTCAGGGTGCTGCAGGTACAAATGAGCTTGCTCCTGGTGGACCGGATATTCCAATGCCGGAAGGTCCAGGAAACTATACTTTTATACTTGATATGAGTAATCCTATTCCAACATATGAGTTTATTAAAAACTAGTAATTAACTTACTGAAAAAAACCTCTCTGCTATTAAGCAGGGAGGTTTTTGTTTTAGTGTGATTTTCTCTTCTAAAACAATGAAATACGTTTCTCATAGATCATGAATATTGTTTAATCCGATGATAAAACAAAATGCATGATTTTTGAGCTTTGGAATTTTTGTCATCACACTATGTGCGCCCCTTTTTACGGGGGTGTTGGGTCTCGAAATGACAAAAAGGTTTGAGCTGATACTGCTGTTCGGGATTTCCGAATCCCAAACTAAAGGGATAAGGAACTGTAATCCTGTTACTCAACAAGCTTAAAAATCGCACCAGTAGTTGGCTCAAGTGTAATTGAGTAATTGGAAGTTGTGTTATTAATTAAATCAATATAATTAAATCCTGCGCGTAATTCAAACGACTCAGTTTTTTCTTCAAGATTAAAAAGAACCAGTATTTCATCTTTATCATCATATCTCCGGTACATAAGCTTATTCCCCTCAGCAACCAAAAACTCAATATCACCAGTCGCTAAAACAGGATTCTCTTTTCTAATGCTAATTATCTTTTTATAGAAATCAAAAAGGTTCGTATTGAAGCCAACTTCATCATAAGTTTTTTCTCCTGACTGGAAATTATTTCTGTACTCATCATCAAATTCATATTCGGGCCACCATAGTGGTTTCCGGCAATCAGGATCATCGGCTCCCCACATTCCCATTTCATCACCATTCCATATTTGAGGTGATCCAGGGATAGTGAATTGGTGCATTAAGTAAAGCTTCACTCTGTTGTATGTTTCCTCAGACGGTTTTCCTGTTATATAAGTAGAATCATCATTAGGTTTTGCCCAAACTTTATACAAACCCTTATTTTCAAATGATGATAATAGGCGAGGGGAGTCGTGAGTGGCTGCAGTGTTCATCATCGAATATTGCATTGGTTTATCCAATTTCCTCCATAAAAATTGTAAACTATCTACTAATTGTGCTGCATCAAGTTTGAGATCTGTGTTTGCAAAAAAGTACCTAGCTGGTTTGTAGATGTGATAGTACATAACAGCATCAAAAATATCGCCCTGCATGTAAGGAGTTGGATCCATTAACCTGTCGGGCCATGATTCCCACCAAATTTCGCCAATTAAATATGCATCCGGGTTAACCGATTTAATAAAAGTTCTGTAATCTCGCCAAAATCCTAAACCAATATGATCAGCAACATCCAAACGATAACCATCAATTCCCTTATTTGTATCACCATCTGGAGCTAACCATCTTCGTGAAACCTCAAAAATATGATTTTTAGCACTTTCGTTTATATCACCTTCGTAAGGATGTCCGGGGTTTCTCTCTGTTGTGATATTTACTTTTTTAATTTCGGGAAGGCTGTGTAAATTAAACCATCCGTGATACTTAAATTCATTATCATCAGTTGCAGGGTTATCAAATTCCTTTATATCATACCAATCAAGGTATGATGATTTTTGCTGATTCTTAACAATATCTTTAAAAGCGAAGAATTCAACACCTGTATGATTCCATGAATAATCAACAATTACTTTTACTCCTCTTTTATGTAATTCATCCACAAGTTTCAGAAAAAGTTTGTCAGCTGATGTCCATTTCCATGTAGTTGGATCACCCGGGTCTTCAGAAGCAATAATTAAGTTATCGCCTTCTGGATTAGGTCCGAAATTTACATCAATATGTCGCCAGTTGCGTGCATCGAATTTGTGTAAAGATGGGGCATCGTTAACGGGATTAAAATATATAGCTGTAATTCCGAGATCTTCCAGATAATCAAGCTTATCAATCACACCTTGTAAATCACCTCCGTATCTTCTGTATTGCAGTTTCCCATAAAAATCACCATCCATATTTTCAGCCCAGTCTTCGGTTTGATACCAATTGTTAGTCCATGGTGTAATCGTCCAATCATCAGGCACGGGTCTGAAATTACTTGCTGCATAAATGTTTTTCGAAGTAGGATCATTAGTAGCATCTCCGTTATTAAAACGTTCAACAAATATTTGGTACCATATCTGACTTTTTGCCCAAGTTGGAGGTTGGTTGATGAGGGATTCTTTTTGAGTTTTAACACATGAAACAAGTAGTACGAGAATAATGATACTGAGTTTGATTTTTATCATGATTGACGGTTTTGTTACCCTACAAATTTAACAAAAAAAAGTCGGTAGAGAGTTCCGTCGAATTTCCAAACAGTTAATTTACTTTTAGTTCTTAAAAAAATTAACTGTTTGAACTCCTAATCTTTGTAGAAAATCTGCTATCATTTATTCCAACTATACTTTTTCAACCAAAGAAGCAGTCCTGAAACAAGTATAAAAAATGTGAACAATCCGAACAACGGAATGAATAGTAGATAAAATAATCCCATAATTACTTTTAGTAATCTGGCTGTATGCATTTCCAGTGCAAGATTCCATAGGGATATCGGTGTATCTCTTATTTCTTGCGGCATAGGAACAAACTTATTACCGAGTCCAAATGGAACTACTCCCAGATTATAATCAAAATAGTATTCATGGCCTTCTTTGTTAGTGTGGAATCCTGTAACCATTGTGCTGGAAATGGGCATTCCAGAATCTGATTGCCTCATAATCGGTTTTCCGGTAAAGTAATCACGTACTATATTTTTTTCTGGCGACCAGGCAAAAAGTCCTGAAAAAGAGCCAATGCGATAGTAACCATTACCAATTTTATCAAATACATTTATTCCCATCACAGAAATTGGAGGTTGAACATGAGGTGCTACCGGATTGGTTTTAAAATCCTTATCCACTACATATATCCCATCAACTGTACCAATTAGGAAATACTGTTTTTCATCATCCCATTCAAGTGCCCTGAACCTATCGTACCATGGGTTGACTCTATCGAGCATTGTATAAGGAATTTTTCCTACACTTGAATTTGCAATTAATATGAGCAATGGAGGTCGAAGGAACATTCCGGTAATGGTTGTGATCATCATCAATGCCACCACCCAGATACCGATCCTATTGTGCCAACTAACAGAAAAGCGGCTGATCTTTATTAGTTTGAATGATTTTTTTTCATGTTTTTTCCTTCTCTTGATAATCCGGGGAAAGAGAAAATATATCCATCCTGTAATTGTCAGGAATATAAATATTAAGCCTACAAAATCAACAATGAGTTTACCGGGAAGTCCGTAAATTTTTCCGCTGTGGATAACCCATAGTGTCATAAAAAGAGTATTTCCAACTTCTTCGTTAGCAGGTGAAAGAATCTTTAATTCTTCAATTAGGGATAAATCTTCAGGATTAACTTTATAAATATGAGAACGGGTCATACAATATAATAGTCCGTCTTTCTCTGCAATATCAACTACCTTTTCATTATTGCCAGAAAGTTCAATAGCATTCCACTGATGTGATTTTTTATCCCATAAGTAGAATCCGGTTCTACTACCTGCGTATAAATCCCCTTTAGTATTTAACAGAAGAGCACTAATTTTCCTATTATCAACCCCATCTAAAAACCCGTTATTAAATGAGGAAAATGAATTCTTGGATTCTGTATAAAGCCATATTCCAACATCTCCAAAAATGAAAAGAGAATCAGGAGAATATTGTAAGGTACCTTTAACAGAGGCATTGTTCCAATTTGTATACTGGTATTCAGAAGGGAGATTATCACGGTCCACTTCAAAAGATGAAACAGTCTCTCTATGGTTCAGGATGATTCCCGACAAAGGCCATAAAATAAAGAATATACTTAATACAATTGATGGCCACCTATGTAGCCACCGGAATGTTTTCCAAAACCGCTTTTTCATTATTTTGTCTTTTACTGCTACGTAAACCTGTCAAGTGTTCAAAACGTTTCAGGTTTTTATACTTGAACGTTGAAAACCTTGGGTAAAGCTCAAACACATATTTTTGTTTGATTTCATATAATGAATGAAGTTCGTGTAACGGTATAATTATTATACCTTTCAGGAGCAAGGCAACCTGAAAGGACATAGGTTGCCAAAACCTAACCTTTCAGATTTATATCCTACTAATTATTACCCTCTAATCATCACGAGCATCATCTTGAACTTCTTCTCTGCCTGAAGTGAATGAGGAATATTTTTAGGCATAATGATAGATTCTCCAGCTTCAAGAACATGTTCATTTTTATCAATAAAGACTTTTGCTGTTCCGTCCAGGATGGATATAAAAGCATCAAAAGGAGCGGTATGCTCACTAAGGCCTTCTCCTTCACTAAAAGCAAAAAGTGTGATATTTCCAGCCTTTGCTTTTATTAATTGCTTGCTGACTACGGTATCGGCTTGATACTCTATTTCGTTTTTTAGAATTATTTTGTGTGCGTCCATGTCTATTATTATTTAGTGTAGTTTGATATTTTTTAAAGCTGTCAGTTTTTTGAAAAGCTGACAATTATAGATTACAATTAAATCCATTCTTCATTCAAAACTTCTCCTTTAATGCTTATAAGCTGTGCTTTAACAGGTACTTTCCTGCTTGCACTATCAGCTGCTGTTTTCACTATTTTTAATAATCCTGAACAGCATGGAACTTCCATTACCATTACCGTAATGGTGTTAATCTTTGCATTTTCAATAAGGACTTTTACTTTTTCTACATAAGATTCAAGTCCTGAATCCAATTTAGGACAGGCAATTACCAATTTTTTTCCGGGAAGGTCATTCTGGTGGAAATCCCCTTTAGAGAATGCAACACAGTCGGCAGCAAATAGTAGGTCGGCTCCTTGAAAATATCCTGCTTCTGGATTGATAAGATGCATCTGTACAGGCCATTGTGTTAGTGCAGAACCCACTTTGCCATTAACCTCACTGGCTGTTTTGGCAGGATTTATCCTATCAGCTAAATCAACAGGAATAGAACTTGGACAACCTCCGCCGCATCCTGCAACTTCTGCTTGCTGGCTATGATGTACTTCCCTTTTTGCGTCATCAAGATCGAATGGAAGTTCTGATCTCACAGATTCAAGATATCCAACTCCTTGTTGCAGGAAGTCGGTTTCTCCATGCTCTTTGAGATGTGAAAGGTGAGCAACAATAAGGTTTCTGCCTTTTGGGATCATCTCCTTGATAACTGCAATCTCGTCATAAGGTTCTGCTTCGCGGTTTTCCATGGTAATGGCACCCTGTGGACAATGACCCACGCAAGCACCTAGTCCGTCGCACATCAAATCACTAACCAACCTCGCTTTTCCATCGATAATTTGTAATGCTCCCTCATGACAATTAGGAACGCAGTCTCCACATCCGTCGCAGAGGTTCTCGTCAATATGTATGATATCTCTTTTCATAGTTATGAATTTTAAGTAAAAAACAAAAGTATTCTCTTTCTATAAGATAAAATGTAACATATGTTACAATATGCATAATATTTTGATAATTTTGTACATAATTATTGGTTTTGAGAAAACGTCTTCTTTAATGCCATTCTCAAAGTGCAGAGTTTTCATTTATTCACTAAATAAAAGAGATATGGAGGAATTAGTTGGAAATCCTTTGTTCAAGGGTATACATCCTAAGAAAATTGAGGAAATTTTTTCTAAAGTTTTTTATCAGGAAAAAGTTTATGAGATTGAAGAGATTATTGCGCACAGTGATGATGATTGTGAAAACCTACTGATTGTGATGGAAGGTATAGTAAGAGGAGAGATGATAGACTTTTCAGGAAAGACCATTAAGATAGAAGATATTCCTGCACCTAATCCTGTGGCTACTGCCTTTCTCTTCGGACAACGACGTAAGCTTCCTGTGAATATTGTTGCCAATACCAAAGTTAGGATGATGAGGATACCACGGGATTCAGTGATAAAGATGTTCCAGATGAATTCCTACTTCCTTGAGAACTATTTAAATATGATTTCAAGTCGTGCTCAATTCCTTTCTATGAAGATCAAGTTCCTTTCTTTTAAAACTATAAAAGGCAAAATTGCTCAGCTCTTGCTTGATAGTCTGGGCTCTGGTGGTGATACCATTATATTAAATCGTTCTCAGCAATCTTTAGCGGATTTGTTTGGAGTTGCAAGGCCGTCACTTGCCCGTGCAATGGGGGAGATGGTGAGGGATAAGCTTATCAGAGTCGAACGAAAGGAAGTTAAAGTGTTGAACAGGAAAGGCTTGAATCAGCTTATGCAAGCATAAGATTGCATATTAATGATTGAAGAACATGCACAGAACTATTTTTGAATTATCCCAACCCAAACAGCCGCCGCCGCCATCTTTATCTTAATGTTAGAATTTCTGGTTACTTTCTCCTCCGATTAACGATATACGATACTTGTTCTTTATCCGGGATGGTATTTCCCAATTTTCAGGAACCGGCAGGAAGTTGCCAGCAGCGATAATATTTTCTGGTTTTGGATCGTTGGTAGCATCGCCGTTATTAAATCGTTCAACAAATATTTAGTACCATATCTGACTTTTTGCCCGTGATGGAGGTTGGTAATAGATACTATCTTATTGGGCGTTAGCATAGTGAATTTAAAATAAAAGTATAACAATTAAAACATACTTTCCAGGGGGTCATCTCTTACAAATTCACTTACAAATGGCTCATAAAAGAGAAAATTAAGTTGTATCTTTACACCTAACTTTTTGAAAAACAGTTGTGGGGTTCTTGCTGTTTTTACAAAAACCAAAACTATATTTTAAGAGTCCACCTTAAACTGATTCTATGAAAAAACTACTACTCTTTTCAATCCTGCTTTACGGGATGAATTTGACAGCACAGGAAAAAACAATCTCGGGGGTCGTTACGGCCGCCGAAGGTTATACTTTACCGGGTGTTAATGTTGTAATTAAAGGAACCTCCCTTGGTACTATCACAGATCAAGATGGTACTTATGCAATTAAAGCCAGCAGCGATAATATCTTACAATTCTCTTACATTGGCATGCAAACGATTGAAATAACTGTTGGAAACCAAACAGCAATCAATGTTTCACTTCAGTGGGATATTGCCCAATTGCAAGATGTTGTAGTAATAGGATACGGTACTGTTAAAAAGAAAGACCTAACCGGATCAGTATCCCAGGTCAAAGCCAGTGAAATTGCCGGCATTGCATCAGTTTCGCCGGCTTTGGCATTACAGGGACAAGCGGCAGGTGTGCAGGTAATTAGCAACGGCTTACCCGGGAGTAGTCCTGAAATCCTAATCAGGGGTATTGGGTCTATTCAAGCCGGCACTAGTCCATTGTATGTTGTAGATGGTATTATCACCAGTGACATCAGAAATTTGAATAACAATGACATACAATCCATTGATGTTTTGAAAGACGCTTCCTCGCAAGCTATTTATGGTGCAAGAGCTTCCAATGGGGTAGTAATAATTACTACTAAAAAAGGCACCAAGAGTAAAATGAAATTGAGTTACCATGGATATTACGGGTTAAATGTTATAGCTAATCGTGTAAAAATGGCTACTTCAAAATTTTATGAAGAATACACCAATGAAGCGCTTGAACGCACAAACAAACCCCCAATTTTTACCGGAGAAACTTATCCTGTTAATACTCTTTGGCTTGATGAAGTAACCCGAATGGGTCAGATGATTCAACAATCAGTTTCAATGTCGGGTGGGACTGATGAAATAACATATCTGGTTAGTTTTAGTTATAACGGTGAAAAAGGTGTCTTGCAAAAAAATAACTTTGACAGGTACACTCTGAGGTTAAATAATGAATACAAAATTGCCAGTTGGTTGACAATGGGAAACATTCTCAGTATGTCAACTTATAAAGCAGACTTTCCAAATACGGGGGTTTACAATTCAGCTTACAGGCAGGCTCCTAATGTTCCGGTTTATGATTCCGCCGGTAATTGGGGTAATTCAAACAATGTTAATAATGTTGGTAATCCGGTAGCAACACTGGCTTATTACAACAACTTTGGTAAAGGATATCAAATTCAGGCTAGTTTTTGGGGTGATGCTGATATTTATCACGAACTAACATTTAGATCCAGCTTCGGATTGGATGTTGGAAACGATGAGTCAAAATATTACAACCCGTACTACGTGGCTTCCTCTTCGCAACAAAACCTGATTAGTAACCTAAGTGTTAACACAAATGAACGTTATCATTATACTTTTGATAATATGTTTAATTATGCCAAGAGTTTCATGGGTAAACACAACCTCGATGCTACAGCCGGTTTTACTATGGAAGAGATGAATTCAACTTACCTGTCAGGATATCGTCAGGACGTGCCTCCACAAGAAAATTACTGGTACCTGAATTTGGGCGATGCAGCAACAGCTACCAATGGAAATGGAGGGGATAAATGGAGAAGATTTTCCTATGTTGCACGCACGGCCTATAATTACAGCGGAAAATATTTCGTTACCGGAACTGTAAGATATGAAGGGTCATCACGATTTTCTGAAGCTAACCGGTGGGGCTTTTTCCCTTCAGTTGGGCTAGGATGGCGAATCTCAGCTGAAAATTTCATGAAGGACATAAAATTCGTCAGCAACCTGAAATTAAGAGGAAGTTGGGGACAGGTAGGTAATGACAACATCAGCACAAATTTGTTCCTATATACCATAGCAACCGGTATTTCCTACCCATTTGATGAAGAAATCCAGAATGGTTCAACCATCACCGATGTAAAGGATCCGAATTTAACGTGGGAATCTTCAACCGGTCTTGATATTGGACTCGATTTCGGATTCCTGAATGACAGGCTTTACGGAGAAATTGATTATTACAAAAAAAACACCAAAAACTTGTTATACCCGGCTCCGCTTCCAGCTATTCTAGGTTCTTCAAGCTATGTAACCAATATTGCTGAACTGGTTAACGAAGGTGTTGAATTATCTATTAACTGGAGAGATGAGATTCGTAAAGATATCAGCTATTCAATTGGAGGTAATGTAACTTACAACAAAAATGAGATCGTTGACCTGGCAAACGGACTTCCAATTGATGGAGGCTCGTTGGGGAATGGACAAACTGTTACTCGTACATCAGTAGGGCAACCTGTTGGTAGTTTCTGGGTATATGAAACAGACGGGCTGTATCAAACGGTGGAAGAAATCAATGACACACCACATTTTCCAGGGACTAAAATCGGAGATTTCAAGTATAAAGACAACAACGATGACGGAGTGCTTGATAATGAAGACAGGATTTTCGTTGGTTCATACCAGCCTGTATTTTATTTCGGAATTAATCTCATGGTGAACATCAAGCGTTTTGATATGCAAGTGAGTGCTTTTGGAAATGTTGGAAACAAAGTTTACAACGGAAAAAAAGCCCAAAGATGGGGAGGTGAAAATATTGAAGCTTCGCTAGTTGACAGGTGGACAGAAGAAAATACCAATACTACTACACCAAGGGCATTTAATAATGTACCGGTTGCCTCAGATTATTATGTGGAATCAGGAGATTTCTTCAGGTTCAACAACATTACTGTTGGTTATACCATACCACTCAATTCGAGTGTAATTACTAAACTCAGGATATATCTCAGCACTCAAAATCCGTACACATTTCAGGCTTTTAGCGGATATAATCCGGAACTACCCGGTGGCGTAATGAATTCGGGAATAGAAATGAATCCTATTCCTACCACAGGTAAATATTTATTCGGCGTTAATTTGGATTTTTAAAATGATAGTTATGAAAAGATATACAATTAAATTACTCATTACAGTTGTCAGCTTTTTTATATTGGCAGCATGTACCAAAGATTTCCTTGATGTAAAACCAGAAGGACAAATAACACCAGAAGGATACTACTCAACACCAGAACGGGCAAAGGAACTTGTAAATTCCATTTATAACAATATGTTACAATGGGATGAGCATTCTTTTTCATGGATTGGTATGACCAGTATTACTTCTGACGATGCTGATAAAGGCAGCACACCCGGAGACACCGGGGCCGATAAAGACAAAATGGAAAATTTCACATATGTTCCCACAGATATTTCAATTGGGGAAATATGGGTAGCCAACTTCCGCGGAATTACACGTGCCAACCTGGCTTTAGATGTTTTGCCAGGTATTGTAATTGAACAATCGTTAAAAAACAGGCTGATGGGTGAAGCCAGATTCCTGCGTGCATATTTCTATTGGAACCTGGTTAGATGTTATGGTGGCGTACCCTTAATCGACAAGGTGATTGACCCAACAAATACCGAACAAGTAAACCAGGCAATGATTCGCGCGTCAGTAGAACAGATTTACGAGCTGATAATAAGCGACTTGATGTATGCAAAAGACAGTTTGTATAGCAAAAGTCAATATGAAACCTCCGATATGGGCAGAGCTACTACAGGTGCTGCAACGGGATTACTTGCTAAAGTTTATTTGTATCAAAAAAACTGGCAGGCTTCTTTTGATATGGCTGAAAATGTTATTAACTCTGGTCAGTATGCGCTTGTTAGTGATTATTCTACTATCTGGAGAGAGATTGGAGAAAACAGCAGCGAATCTTTGTTTGAAGTGCAGGCTGTTGGCGGCCCCATTGCTTTGGGTGTTCAACAATATACTGTCGTGCAGGGTGTTAGGGGACAATTTGGCTGGGGATTTAATTCTCCATCCGATTCACTCAACAATGCATACGAAGAAGGCGACCCACGCAGAGAGGCAACTATGATTTATCCCGGTGAGGTCATGTGGGATGACGAAATTATCATCACCAACACGCCCAACCCAAGGTATAACCAGAAAGCTTACGTTAGCCGCACCCAGGAAACATTTAATGGTAATGATGAACAAACCAATAAGGATCTTAGAGTGCTTAGGTATGCAGAAATATTGTTAATTGATGCGGAAGCTGCCAATGAACTAGGAAATGTTGCAGGCGCGCTTCAATCGTTGAATCAGGTTCGTCAAAGAGTTGGTTTGTCCGACATTACTGTTACTGATCAATCGCAGCTTCGACAGATTATCTGGCACGAAAGAAGGGTTGAGCTGGGCATGGAACATGACAGGTTCTTTGATCTTGTTCGCCAGGGAAGAGCCGCTGAAGTATTAGGCCCGCTAGGATTTATTGCCGGCAAGAATGAAGTATTTCCTGTTCCACAGTCACAGATTGATATCAGTGGGGGTCTTCTGTTACAGAACCCCAATTACTAATTATTCACACCAATCATTCCAGGTTGATTGTTTATGCCAGGAATGATTGGTTAACATATTTTTCTTGCTCTTTTATAATATACTATCAATTTAAATTTCTTAAGAGAAATGTATAAAATGAAACAATTAATCAGTTTTTACTTAGTTTTTTTGTCATTAATGTTGTTTAGTTGTAATAATGACAATCCACCCCCGCCATCTCCAATTAATCCGGATGATGAGCTGATGGACGTTGTTCAGCAGCAAACTTTTAAATTTTTCTGGGATAATGCCGATCCGAGTTCTGGAATGGCAAGGGACAGAAATGGCGTTTCATTAGTAACAACTGGCGGGAGTGGCATGGGTGTGATGGCTATTTTAGTTGGAATTGAAAGAAATTTTATTACCCGCGATGAAGGATTAGATCGTATCATTAAAATTGTAGGATTTCTCGAAACGGCCGACAGATTCCATGGGGTGTGGCCTCATTGGCTAAATGGCTCAACCGGAAAAACGATTCCTTTCAGTCAGTATGATAATGGAGGCGACCTTGTTGAAACTGCTTTTCTCATTGAAGGATTGCTCACTGCGCAATCTTATTTTGATGGTATAGATAGTAATGAAGAAGAACTAAGAAACCGCATCCAGGTTTTGTGGGAAGAGGTGGAATGGGATTGGTACAGGCGCGATAACCAGAATGTGTTGTATTGGCATTGGTCGCCAAATTATGGGTGGCAAATGAATATGCAGATCAGAGGATGGAATGAATGTTTGATAATCTATATACTAGCTGCCTCATCGCCAACACATTCAATACCTGCTGAAGTTTATCACCAGGGATGGGCACGTAACGGATCGATAAAGAACGGAAATATTTACGAAGGCTTCGAATTGCCTTTAGGGCCTCCACTGGGAGGTCCATTGTTTTTCGCCCATTATTCTTTTTTAGGGCTTAATCCCAATGGGTTAACTGATCAATATGCTGATTATATGCTCCAGAATAAAAATCATAGCCTCATTAATTTTAAATATTGCGAAAGAAACCCCGGTAATTATGCAGGATATTCAGATAGTTGTTGGGGTCTGACTGCTTCCGATGATCCCGATGGCTATTCAGCTCATTCACCCACAAATGACAATGGAACAATATCCCCAACAGCTGCAATTTCTTCAATAGTTTACAGTCCGTTTCAGTCACTTGAAGCAATGCATTATTTTTATGGCCAGATTGGTGGTTTGGTTTGGGGAGAATATGGATTTATTGATGCTTTTAATAAGCAGAAAAATTGGTATGCCAACTCTTTTCTTGCCATTGATCAGGGGCCTATCATTATTATGATTGAAAACTACCGCACAGGTTTGTTATGGAATAATTTTATGAAAAATCAGGATGTACAAAATGGATTAACAAAACTTGGATTTACTTATAAAACTGCACATTAAATAATAAAAGATGAAAAATATCTTTCGTTTTCTTTTTCTTTCAACAATTATGTCTATTGTCTTGTGTGGTTGTATGCCCAACAATGGAAATGATTCCACAAGCAACAACTATACTGTATCAAAATATGATAAGCAAATCCGGGAACTGATGTCAAAAATGACCATTGAAGAAAAAATCGGACAATTGAATATGGTTGGAGGCGATTGGGACGTTACAGGACCATACATCAGAGCCGACTTCAAAGATGATATTAAAGCCGGAAAAATTGGCGCGATGTTGAATTGTTATACTGTTGATTACACTACTGAATTGATCAATTTGTCTGTTGACAGTAGCCGACTTGGAATTCCTCTACTTTTGGGTTATGATGTAATTCACGGTCACCGGACTATTTTTCCTATTCCACTTGCCGAGGCATGCACATGGGATCTTGATCTGATGGAAAAATCGGCACGAATAGCCGCCATCGAAGCATCAGCAGAAGGACTACATTGGACATTTGCACCCATGGTTGATATATGTCGTGATCCTCGTTGGGGAAGGGTAATGGAAGGAGCCGGGGAAGACCCATGGTATGGTTCTCTTATTGCAAAGGCGAAAGTTAAAGGTTTTCAGGGTAATGATCTGTCAGATGATAACACCATACTTGCCTGCGTGAAACATGTTGCAGCTTATGGAGCTGCGGAGGCCGGCAGGGATTATAATACTGTTAATCTTTCATTAAGAAGCCTTTATGAAACTTACCTGCCTCCTTATCACGCCGCGGTTGAAGCGGGAGTTGGTTCAGCCATGACTGCTTTTAATGAAATTAACGGAATTCCCTGTACTGCAAACAAGTGGCTTTGGGAAGATCTTTTCAGAAAGCAATGGGGTTTTAATGGTTTTGTTCTTACCGATTATACTGCAACTAATGAAATGATCAAACATGGTGTTGCAGCAAATTTATATCAGGCTTCTGTTTTGGCTGTAGTTGCAGGTGTGGATATGGATATGGTTGGGCAAGGATTTTTAAAGCATCTTAACCGGGCGGTTGAAAATGGTGATGTGTCAGAAAATCAGGTCGATAAGGCAGTTTATAGGATATTAAAAGCAAAATATGAACTCGGATTATTTGATGATTCTTACAAGTATTGCGATAAAGAAAGGGAAAAATCAGAGATAATGACACCTGAACATATTCTCTTTAGCAGAGAAGTTGCCAGGAAATCTATGGTACTGTTAAAAAACAAAAATCAATTATTGCCCTTTTCTAAAGAAATAAAAAGCATCGCTGTAATTGGTCCGCTTGCCGACAATAAATTTGATATGATAGGCGGATGGTCAGCTGCCGGTGATCGGAATACAAAGCCAGTGACTTTACTTGAAGGTGTAAAAAATAAGCTTGGTGATCATGCAACAGTGCTTTATGCTTTAGGAACTAAATTTAATACAACATCAACAGCGGGATTCTCAGAAGCCATTCGTGTTGCTGAGCAAGCTGACGTGGTTCTGTTGGCTCTCGGCGAAAGCAATGATATGAGTGCAGAAGCCAAGTCACGATCGGTGATTGATCTTCCGGGTAATCAAAACCTGCTTGCAGATGAAATCATTAAAGCTAACAAAAATACAGCCGTTATTCTAATGAATGGTCGTCCGCTAACAATCCAGCATCTGGACGATGTTGCCCCTGCCATTCTTGAAACCTGGTTTGCCGGTACTGAGGCAGGGAACGCTATTGCTGATGTGGTTTTTGGTGATTATAACCCGGCAGGGAAACTCACAATGAGTTTTCCTCGTAATGTAGGTCAGATTCCGATTTATTACAATCATAAGAATACAGGCCGGCCATATAATCCAGATGATTCCTGGACATCTCATTACATTGATGTTGACAATTCTCCATTATATCCTTTTGGATATGGATTGTCGTATACTGATTTTGTATATTCAGAATTAAAACTTGACAAAAAAGAAATTACAGAAAATCAAACGCTTAATGTTTCGGTTATTGTTACTAATACCGGCAATTATGATGGCGGGGAAGTCGTGCAGCTTTATATTCATGATCTTGTTGGAAGTGTAACACGCCCGGTTAAGGAATTAGCAGGTTTTGAGAAAATATTCTTAAAAAAAGGCGAATCGGTAACAGTTAATTTTACAATTGGAGTAGATGATCTTGCATTTTACAGGAAAGACATGAGTTTCGGAACTGAGCCCGGAGAATATGATATTTATATAGGCGGGAATTCGGATGCGAAAAATTCAATTCGATTCTTATTAAATTAACTCATTAATAAATAAAAAAAAAGCCTGCAGGAATGTTTTCCGACAGGCTTTTTTTTTAAAATAAGTTATTAGTTCTTCAGCAGTTTTGCAGAAGTTGAATTGTTGTTAGAATCAGTGAGGGTAATGATATATAAGCCCTTATTGAGGAAAGAAGCATCAATGTTAACAATTCCTTTGCTAACATTTTCTATGATTAGTATTCTTTGTCCCATCAAATTGCTGATAACCACGCTGCTCATGTCTTTTGTAAGATCAATATTCACAGATGTAGTGAACGGATTAGGGTACATTGATATAATATTTTCAACTTTATTATTCCAGATTCCTGATATTGGGTTAGGGTCACTGTTAATTTGTATATTATCGATGTACATATCAATGTCTTCTGCTGTTTCAAAAGGATCTGTAAAATCAGGCATCAAAGCTACAACCCCATAATTGCCAGTTAGAGTAGTGAAATCAAATACAATATCCTGCCACATACCAGTTTCAGTTTGAGGATACATGCTTTCTGTTTCAAGTGTAGGATCCCCTTCCATTTTGAATTTTAATGGACTAATCATGGTTTTCCATACCATAAAGTGTACATATTTGTTGACAGTAGCATCAATATTGGGGTCGCATGTTGCCCAAAATCCACCCCAGGGTAATCCTCCGTTATCTGTTCCACGACGGATGAATTTAAGCACTTTAGAACTTGTGTTGATTCCTGAAGGATCGGGGTTGTCAACTACCATAAAAGTTTCATCAACCGCGTGTAGTGCGTCATTATCATAATCACCACAACCCATCACATGAGGTGTAAGAATACCCCAGGTGTCATCTTCAAAGTCAGCAATCATTACGGGAGGATTAATATCTCCCCAAACATTATTAATAACAGCTGCCATGGTGTCAACAGTTACTTCACGATTTGGATCACCATTCCACTCACCATTATCCCAGCTTGCAACGCCATCAATAACCCTGAAATATTTATACATATAGTCTCCTGGGTAAAGTAATAGAGTTATAGTATAATTAATATCATCAGTTGTTGTCATCATATATGACGTCATTGTGCCTGGTTGTGCCCAACCATTTGCAAGACTGCCTGCAATATAAATGGCATCAGTAGCAGGATCAAAAGGATCAGCATCAGTCATATCAACATTAAAAGTAATGTCGTGAGGTTTGTTAGCCCAAACGTTTTCAAAAGTAAAATCACCGGTTAAGTAAACTTTACGGTTTGGATCACCAGTCCATTCACCATTATCCCAGCTAGCAGCACCATCAATAACCCTGAAGTATTTGTATTGAACTTCACCTGAATCTATAGTAACTGTTAGTGTATAGAACATTGAGCCTACATCCAAAGGAGCCATTTTATAGGTTACATCGCTGCCTGGTTGAGCCCAGCCGGCAAAGTTGCCTGACATATAAACTTCGTCGGTGGCCGGATCAAATGGATCAGCCAGAGTCATGTCAACTGTAAAGTTTATGGTGTACTGGGTTTGCGCCATAACAAAAGTTCCCATCAAAACGAACATCGCAATAGCAAGAAATTTAAGTGTAGATTTTTTCATAATACTTATTGTTTTAGTTAATAAAAATTTAAATTTTCAAAATTCAAAATTGTTTCAACTTACAAAAGTAAGTTTAAAGTTTGTAAATGTCCAGTATTAGTTAAAATATTTTTATTTTTAAGAGTTTTTTTATTTTGAGCATACATAATTAATTATCATAACAAACGTTTGCAATAAAGTATGAGCAATTTAACTCGACGCCCTTACCATCAACTTTGTTTTAATAACATGTTTAATAGGTACATAATTAATACTTTCGTTTTTTATCCTGCTAAGAAGAATCGACATAGCCTTTTTACCGAGGTTATATCCAAACTGATCAACAGATGTAAGTTCCGGTTCGCAAATTCCAGCACTTTTACTATTTTCAAATCCTACAACTTTTAATTCTTCAGGAATTTTTATTCCCAAAAGTTTAGCTGTTTTCATCACTCCAATTGCAGTAAGGTCGTTTACTGCAAAAACACCATCGGGTCTGTCAACTTTTTTTAAAATACTGGTTGATATTTTAACTGCCGATTCGAAAGTATCGCATGAATAAACAAGGTTTTTATCATACACAATGTTATGATGTTCAAGTGCATTGATATAACCTTGCAACCTGTCTTTGCCAAGCAACAAGTGCTGAGGTGCAGAGTAAAACGCAATCCTTCTGCAACCTCTGTTTAGTAAATGATTTACGGCATCATAAGCTCCTGAATAATCATCAACTACTACAATATCAGCATGAAATTTATCAATTGCCCGATCGTAAAACACAAGCGGTATTTCATTGTCAATCAGTTGTTGGAAATGAGAAAAATCTTTGGTTTCCTTTGAAAAGGAAGCAAGCATGCCATCAACTCTGTTTCCCAATAAAGCTTGGGTATTAAGCACTTCACGTAAATATGATTCATTAGATTGAACAATTAGTACATTGAAGTTGTTTTGGTAGGCTACTTCTTCAATTCCATTAATTATGGTTGAAAAGAAATGATGATCAATCTCAGGAACTAATAATCCTATTGTATTTGTACTACTATTTTTAAGGTTTAAGGCAATAAGGTTAGGCTTGTAGCCCAGCAATTTTGCAAGCTCTTTTACCGCATTTCTTGTTTTAACACTGATGTCGGGATGATCCTTTAATGAGCGGGATACTGTAGAAGTCGAAACACCAAGTTTTTCTGCTATATCCTTAATTGTAACCTGATGTTTCATTTTAATAATACTTGTTTAAAAGTGAAATTTGCTGCAAAGTAATTAAAATTTATATTAGAACGAAAATTGAAAATCACTGTTTCGTTAAAGTTAGTTAATATTTTTAGCTTAATGTTACTTCACCACGCAACGATTGGTTGAGCAGTTGTATAATATTATGGTTGTCATAACCTTCTCCCATTAAGTACATTAGCTTTGTTAGTGCTGCTTCGGTGGTAATATCTCTGCCACTTATTACACCGATTTCATCAAGTTTAATACTGGTTTCATATTTGCCATGTTCAACTGAACCGGTCATGCATTGGGTTACATTTAATACTATTACTCCATTGTTAATGGCATTTTTTAGCGAATTTAAAAACCATGATTCAGATGGTGCATTACCGGTTCCGAAACTTTCGAGAATTACAGCTTTAAGCCCTGAAATACTTAAAAACGATTGAACAAAATTTTCACTTATTCCAGGAAATAATTTTAGTACAGCTACACTTGTATCCATCTTTTTATGGACTTTCAACTTCTTAAAATTTGGTTTAAGAATAATATTTTTGTTGTACTTAATATAAATACCAACGTCAGCAATCAAGGGCAAGTTACCGGATACAAATGCGTTAAAATTCTCTGCGTTATATTTTGTGGTTCTGTTGGCACGCATGAGGCGGTTTTCAAAGTAAATACACACTTCCGGCACAATGGGTGTGTCATCTTCTTTATCGGCAGCAATTTCAATTGCAGTTATAAGATTTTCACGTCCATCAGTGCGCAGTACTCCCAACGGTAGTTGTGAACCAGTAAAAATTACGGGTTTGTTAAGATTCTCTAAAAGAAAGCTAACCGCAGATGCAGTATATGCCATTGTATCCGAGCCGTGTAACACAACAAATCCATCATAGATTTCATAGTTTTTTTCAATAATTTGAGCTAACTCAACCCAAACTGCAGGATTCATATTGGAAGAATCAAGTATTGGCTCAAAACAATGGAACCCGAGATTGTAATGAAACATGCCAAGTTCAGGTATATGATTGTCGATGTTTTCAAAATTAAAAGGAACTAGAGCACCAGTCTTGTTGTCGGCAATCATACCAATTGTTCCACCGGTATAAATAATAAGAATAGAAGTTTCTTCAATCATGTGCATAATTAAATCTGTTTATAAGTGCAGTTAATTTTCTTTACCTTCTTAAAATCATACTAACTTAAAAAGTACTATTGCATTTTTCGTGGTAATTTCTGCTATTTCTTCAACATCAATTTTTTTTACTTCTGCTAATTTACTCGCAATATAAGTTAAGTATGCACTTTGGTTTCGCTTTCCGCGATATGGTGCTGGAGTTAAAAACGGCGCATCGGTTTCTAATATCAGATGTATATTTGGTATTTTTTGAACCACTTCAGCCAACCCCGAATTTTTAAATGTAATTATTCCACCTATGCCCATCATAAATCCCAAATCGATAATTTTTTGAGCTTCACTCTCAGTACCTCCGAAGCAGTGAAAAACCCCCGTTAATTCATCTGTTGATTCCTCTTTTACAATGGGATAAATTTCATCAAACGAATCACGGGTATGAATAGCAACCGGTAATTTGTACTTAAGTGCCAACCTGAGCTGTCTTTTAAACGCATCTTTTTGTTGGTCAAAGTGCGACTTGTCCCAGTAAAGGTCAATGCCTATCTCACCAACAGCAATATAGCTACCTTTGGATAACTCTTTCTCAACCAGCTCCATTTCATTTTCGTAATTGTCTTTAACAGAAGTTGGGTGTAAACCAATCATAGGAAAACAATTTTGAGGATGTAAATTCGACAGTTCCATCATTGCATCAAACGATGTGCTGTCAATGGCAGGCAATAACATTGTTTCAACACCATGAGAAATAGCGTTTTTAATTATTTGGTTGCGGTCAGCATCAAAATTATCAAGATATAAATGTGTGTGGGTATCTATCAACTTCATGTGGCAAAATTAACCTAATTTTGCCTTCCAATAAATTCATATAACTATGACAAGAATTTGTGTTTTTTGCGGCTCGAGTATGGGTAACAAAGAAGATTATAGAAAGGCTGCAAAGCATGTTGGAGAGTATTTTGTTGCCAATAATATCGGACTTGTTTATGGCGGGGCCAATGTTGGTTTAATGAAAATTATTGCAAATGTAGTTCTTGATGGTGGCATTGAAGTAATTGGAGTTATGCCTCACATGCTTATTGCAAAAGAAGTGGAGCACCAAAAAATTAATCAGCTGATAAGAGTAGAAACTATGGCTGAACGCAAGGAAAAGATGGTTGAAATATCAGATGCCTTTATTGCCTTGCCAGGAGGATTTGGCACATTTGACGAACTCCTCGAAGTATTAACGTACAACCAGTTAGTGATTTCCGACAAACCAGTTGGCATTCTCAACATTGAAGGATATTTTGATAAGCTGCTGGAGTTTTTTGATCATGCAGTTAATGCAGGATTTGTAAGAAAGGAACATCGAAACAACCTAATTGTATCATCTAACATTAACGGTTTAATGAAGAAAATGAATGAATTTAAACCAATTGTTATGGGGAAATGGATTGAAGATATTAAGGTTGAAAGTAATGGGGGTTGAGTTGGAAGGTGGTAGCCGGAGCTAGAAGTCAGAAGCCGGAAGTTGGAAGCCGGAAGACTGCCAACTATTGAAACAGGCACATCAACTCACTATTCACAAGTAACAAACTACAAAAATGATGATATTAGGAATCACAGGCACACTGGGAGCTGGTAAGGGCACCATTGTCAATTATCTTGTAAACAGCAAAGGTTTTAAGCATTATTCTGCCAGGAAGTTTCTTGTTGAGGAAATTGAGAAAAGAGGTCTTCCGGTAAATCGCGACACTATGACTAAGGTGGCAAATAACCTAAGGGCCAATCATTCACCTTCTTATATTATTGAGCAGCTGCACAAAGAAGCTAAAAAAGTTGGGAAGAATGCTATAATTGAGAGTATAAGAACCCCCAGTGAAGTAGCCTTTCTAAAAAATCAAGGTGAATTTTATCTGATTGCCATTGATGCCGACCCTCAAATAAGGTACCAACGGATTATATTACGAGCAACCGAAACGGATCATATCAGTTATAATACTTTTTTATCTAATGAAAAAAGAGAATTTACTACCAACGACCGCAATAAACAAAACCTAAGCCAATGTATTCAGCTCGCCGATATTGTTCTTCAAAATAATGGAGAAGTTGATGAGCTGTATCAAAAATTGGAAATGGAATTGGCGGAGATAATGTAAGGCCTTTTTGGTGTACGTATTTAGCGTATTATGTGTCAAATAAGAAAACAGACCAGATATGAAGTATAGATTTATTTGCCTTTATTTACTCATTATATTGTTCGTATCCTGTAATAATAATAGAGATCCGATTAGAGCTATTCAAAATACGATTAGTTCAATTGATACCATAAATACAATTTATTACGAGCAAACACAATTTAGTGGAAATAATGTGAATATTGAAAACGTAAAACAAAAAGAAAGAACTTTCTATTATGAAAAACTTAAATCTGACTCAATAATTGGAGCGAAAGCTCATATTTATTTCTATGACAGTTCATGCATCTTTCTTGAAGATATTTACGATGGAAATAAGCTAATTAGAAAACTTAATAGAGATAGTTCAGCGAGGGTTTATGATTTGTTAAAATATCCTGATTTAAAAAAGAAGCCTTTTTGGGGAAAAACAACACCTTATGTAATTCAATATATGCTTAATTATTCAATAGAAAATAAAGAATATTACTCATTTGAGTTAGGAACAGACACAATGATAAACGGGAAAGACTGCTACTGTTTAAAAACTATATTGGAGAAAAAAGCTTTAATGCCAGGATTTTACGAATTTACAATTGATACTAATAGAGTAGAAACTATGATTTTGTTCATTGACAAATTGAATAATTATCCGCAAAGAATTAGAATGGAAGTTTATTTTATGGACAATCCTGACAATGTTTATTTTACTGACAATTCTTTTTACAATATAAAATTCAATCCTGAACTTAACGATAGCTTATTTAACACGTCAGATAAAGTTGTTGAGGGATATAGAATTAATGAAATTAAACCTTGATTGAAAAAAATTCGGCACACAACCCACAATAATAAAATGGGCATAAAGTGGTAAACATGAACTAAATAACAAAAAATGAACGATTTAGTAAATTGAAGATTGGAGTTTCAAAATGCCCAACAGTTCATATTGCTCCCTTACTAAAGTGTAAAAAAAGAGACAATTACAAAGAATTATTGCTAACGACTAAAATGATTAAAAATAATATCCCGTTCAGTTGTAAATACAAAGGTTGTAAACAGCAATAGCTTCTATTCTTAAACTAACCGATTACCGGTCAGTCATGCAAACACAAGAACATTCGTCAGGTTATACTATTGGGGAAAAAAGAATAAAATAATATTACCTTTGCAAAGTGGATAAAATTGGTTTCATTCGTTTTCTCAACGATAATGATTCATTATTTAAGAATGCTGACAGACTTTCGCTACTTTCTGCAAGAAGAAATTATTATTATTATTTCCACTATCAGTGTTGGTGAATAGTGTGTTGGTGGTGATCTTCACGAATTACCTTTAAGAATTTACAAATAGTTCGTTCAATCTTAACTACTCTAAAATTTCAGTTTTTTGACCCTAATACTCCTTACATGGAAACCTTTGGAAAACTTGATTAATAAAAATCACGAACCGGCAACTATTTACAGCCATATGCGTAACAACAAATTATCATAAATGCATCAAATATGAAAATCTTATCTAAATCAATTATCATACTTTTCTTAATGCTTACAGTAGCACATTTATTTGCTGCAAAGATTAGCGTCGAGCGTATTGATCCTCCATTTTGGTGGGCAGGAATGAAAAATAATAATCTCCAGTTAATGGTTTATGGAAGCAATATTTCAGATTCAAAGCCCACAATAGATTTTAAAGGCATCCACCTTAAGGAGGTAATACATGTTGAAAGTCATAACTATCTATTTCTCAACATCGTTATTTCTGAAGATGCAATACCAGGTACATTTGATATTGATTTTAAAAAATGTAACAAAGTCGCAGCCACTTATCAATATGAATTAAAGGAACGCAATCAAAACCCTAATCTTCATAAGGGATTCGATAACTCGGATGTTATATATTTGCTTATGCCCGACCGATTTAGTAATGGCACCCCTGATAATGATGATATGCCGAGGATGCTTGAAAAAGCCAACAGGTCGAATCCAAATGGCAGGCATGGAGGCGACATTGCAGGAATTAATAGCAAGCTCGACTATCTTAATGACCTTGGTGTTACAGCAATCTGGCTTAATCCATTACTTGAAAACAATATGCCTGCTTACTCTTACCATGGCTACGCTGTTACCGATTTATATAAAATCGATTCACGTTATGGCACCAACGATGACTTTGTGAAATTTGTTGAAAATGCACATTCAAAAGGCCTGAAAGTTATTATGGACATGATCTTCAACCATCTGGGCACAGGTTATTATTGGAAAGATGACTTACCGATGCAAGATTGGTATAACCAATGGCCCGAGTTTACAAGATCGAATTACCGCGGAGGAACAGTTAGTGATCCGTATGCTTCAGAATATGATTATAACAAAATGGTTAAAGGATGGTTTGATGTTACAATGGCCGATCTTAATCAGGATATTGAATTTATGGCTAACTTCCTGATTCAAAACAGCATTTGGTGGATTGAATATTCAGGATTAGACGGTATTCGTCAAGACACCTATCCTTATCCGTACAAAGATTTTATGGCAAAGTGGATGCAGCGGGTGCTGGAAGAATATCCCGATTTTAACGTTGTTGGCGAGGCATGGCTCTCGCAATCGCCTGCCGTAGCCTATTGGCTAAATAACAACACAAATAAAGATGGTTATAAATCACATCTTACCAACGTTTTTGATTTCCCGTTAATGTATGCGATTAGTAAAGCATTTAATGAAGATGAGGATTGGTCGACCGGAACAGCCCAACTTTATGAAGTTCTTTCTCAGGACTATGTATATTCAATGCCTGACAACATAGTAACATTTGCCGACAACCATGATGGCGACAGATTTTACACAAAAATTGATGAAGATATTAACAAGTTTAAACTTGCTATGGCATTTATGATGACCACTCGTGGAATACCACAAATATATTACGGCACCGAAATTTTAATGACCGGCGAAGAACATAAAGGTCATGGTGATATTCGCAAGGACTTTCCCGGGGGATGGGCTGATGATGAAAATAATGCCTTTACAAGTGCCGGCAGATCGGATGAGCAAAATGAAGCATTTAATTTTTTACGAAGATTACTTAACTGGCGAAAATCAAATCCTGCAATTCAGTTTGGAAAACTAACTCACTACATTCCCGAAAATGGAGTTTATGTTTATTTTAAAAATTATAATAACAGCACTGTTATGGTTTTGCTTAACAATACTTCGGAAATCAGGAAAGTTGATACGAAAAGATTTTCGGAAAGTATAGGCGATAATACTAAAGGCAGAAGCGTTCTAACACGTCAGGGCTGGGATAATCTTGACATAATTGAGGTTCCCGCTAAATCGCCAATGATAATAGAATTGTCGAAATAATTAACTTCCACAAATGACAAGAACAACTACTACTGCTCTAATTCTTTTAGTATCATTACTAATTTCTGTTTCAACAACTGCGCAGGTTGCATGGTTGTATCCTCCTAACCCAACTGTAACCGATACAGTTATACTAACTTACAATATTAACACAGGAAATAAAACATTGGCAAATTATCCGGGGACAATTTATTTACATACAGGTGCCATTACCGACCGAAGCCTGGATGGTGGCGACTGGAAATACGTAATTGGTAACTGGGGCGAAGCTGACGAGCGTGTTAAAATGACCGCAATTGGAAACGGACTGCATCAGTTTAAATTTGTGATTAAGTCATTCTACAATCTCCAACCCGAAGAAAATGTTCAACAACTTGCATTTGTCTTCAGAAGTGAGCTTGGAGATAAAGTAGGGAAGACCAAGAATAATGAGGATATTTTTCTTCCGGTAAACAGTTTCAAGCCACCTCCTGAAGGTGAAAAAGTATATCGTTTCGAAAATAGGGAGTATCTTTCTCACTTGTTTAGAGACAGTATGCTCGATGTACTTACTACACACGGAATAACTCGAATAATTCCATTCTCGGCAAACATTATCGAAGTTAAACACTTTTCAAAAAGTATTGTTACTCCTGATTCATCAGATGCAGCCATTCTTAAATCGCAACACCCTTATTTTAATATAGTTAATACAGATAACTGGTTAAAAGTTGTTACTGATAGTTTGTCAGTAGCCATTCAAAAAAATCCATTTTATATTGCATTTATCTATAATGGGGATACTATCTTAGAGGAAGAAAAAGGTATGTTCAGGCGATCGGATACCGACGGATTAAGATTTAAAATACAAGATAACGAAAAGATTTACGGACTTGGCGAACGAGCCAATAGTTTAAACCTTGCTGGGAGCAAATATAATCTCTACAATCGCCCTAAATATGGATATGAAATAGGTGCTAAAAACCTAAATTACTCTGTTCCTCTCATTGTATCATCGAACAAATATTTGTTGTTATTCGACAATCCGCAAAAGGGGTACGCCGATGTAGGTGAAACCGAGCCCGGAGTATTTGAATGGGCTGCCATCGGAGGATTGATGAAATATTTTGTGGTGGCAGGGAGCAATTACAAATCCATATCACATAATTACGCCAGGTTAACCGGCACTCAGCCTATGCCTCCTCGTTGGGCTCTGGGTAATTTACAATCCAGGATGGCTTACCGCACACAGTTTGAAACGGATTCCATTGTTCGTTTAATGCAGGAATATGACTTTCCGTTAGATGCTATAATCCTTGATTTCTACTGGTTTGGAGATAGCATACTAGGCACATTAGGCAGGCTAAGTTGGTATAAACCTAACTGGCCCGATCCGGAAAAGATGATCTCAGAATTTAAAGATAAAGGAGTTAAAACAGTTTTAATTACGGAACCTTATATATTAGACTCGTTGGAGAATTTCAGGATTGCCGACAGACTCGGTATACTTGCTTTAGACAGTACAGGAAATTCATATGTTAATAAAGAATTTTATTTTGGACATGGCGGGCTGATTGACATTTTTAAACCTGAAGCCGGTCAATGGTTTTGGGAACAATACAAAAAGCAGATGGATATTGGTGTAGCAGGCTGGTGGGGCGATTTGGGTGAACCCGAAAATCACCCTTCCGACCAAATTCATGTTAACGGAATGGCTGATGAAGTTCATAATATATATGCACATTACTGGCATAGTATGCTTTTTGAAAACTTCAGAAAAGAATATCCAAACATGCGATTATTTAACCTTAACAGGGCAGGTTTTGCGGGATCACAACGGTATTCAATTTATCCATGGACTGGCGATGTTTCACGAAGCTGGGGAGGATTACAGGCTCAGTTGCCACTTTTACTGCATATGAGTTTAAGCGGTCTTCCATTCATACACTCCGACGCTGGTGGTTTTGCACAGGGGGCAAAAGATGATGAACTATACACGCGGTGGTTGCAGTTGGCATGCTTCTCACCAATACTGCGCCCACATGGATCGGGTATACCATCCGAACCTGTATATTTTAACGATACCACCCGCAAAATAGTTCGGGACTTCATGAAACTTCGTTACAAACTCCTACCTTATATTTATACGCTGGCATTTGAAGCAAATCAATTTGGATATCCGATTGTAAGGCCTTTGTTCTACGAATTTCCATCAGATACTACATGCTATAATATTGAAAATGAATATATGTTCGGGGGCGAAATTTTAGTTGCTCCGGTTATCGAAAATCAACAAAAAACTATGCAGATTTATCTGCCTTCTGGAACTTATTGGTATGATTTCTGGAATAATGGCCCATACGATGGAGGCGAATGGATTAGTGTAGATGTTAATTTGGAAACCATCCCAATATTTATTAAAGCAGGTTCGTTTATCCCAATGGCAGAACCGGTTAACTCTACTGATGATTATTCAACAGATGTGCTTACTTTTAAATATTATAACGATACCATCTGTTCAACCAGCAATTATTCAATGTTTGATGATGATGGCAGTACTTTTGGCACAATTGAAAATGGGGAAATTGAAATGATAACAATTGAAAGAAAATATATCGATAGTACTATTTCTGAATATCGCTTTCAAAGTTCAGGTGGTGGTTATGATGGTCAGCCTTTGAGTCGCCATATTCAATTAGAGTTAATTGGATTAAACCAAGAGAAGCTTGATTTCGTAATCAATGATAAAAAGCTCAAAAACCTGAAACAACATGATCAATCAGCAAAGGGATATTATTATGATAGTAAACAAAAAATATGGATTATTAATTTTACATTTGAAGGAGACGAAATTGTAATTAAGCAGAAAGTTGAAGACGGAAGTTAGAAGACTCAAGACATAAGTAAACTTCGGACTCCACTTCCAACTTCTAACTTCTGACTTCCGACTTCTAACTTCCGACTTCTAAAAACAAAAACAATAAAATCATGAAAAAATTTAAAAATCACTTATTTTCGCCAGCCATCATATTTATGGCCATTGCACTTATTGTATCGTGTAATTCAAATCAAACAAATAACAAAAACATAAAGAAGGAAGTAATGAATGTAGATTGGAGTAAAAACGCAAATATTTATGAAGTTAATATTAGGCAATTTAGCGATGAGGGAACGATTAAAGCGTTTCAACAACATTTACCCAGATTGAAAGAAATGGGTGTGGACATCCTTTGGCTCATGCCTGTTTTCCCTGTTGGTGAACTAAATAGAAAAGGTTCATTAGGTAGTTACTATGCCGTAAAAGGTTATACTGATATTAACCCTGAATTTGGAGATATTAATGATTTCAAAGATATGGTTAAGGAAGCTCACAACCTTGGAATGTTTGTTATACTCGACTGGGTTGCAAACCACTCCGCCTGGGATAACCCTTGGGCATATAGTAACCCTGAGTGGTATAAGCATGATGAAGTCGGAAATTTTGTATCGCCATACGATTGGACCGATGTTATTGCTTTTGACTATGATAATCCGGTGATGCGCGATTCAATGTTAAACGCACTCAAATTTTGGGTAGCAGAGGCTGATGTTGATGGCTATCGTTGTGATGTTGCCGGAATGGTGCCGACAGATTTTTGGGAACATGCCCGAGTAGCACTGGATTCAATAAAACCTGTATTTATGCTTGCCGAAGATGAAGATAACCCTGACCTACTCAGAAAAGCTTTCGATATGAACTATGGCTGGAAACTACATCATATAATGAACGATATTGCCAAAGGCAAGAAAAATGCAAACGATATCTGGGATTATTTTCTATGGAATGATTCTGTTTATCCTCAGGGGTCATACCGAATGTATTTCACATCAAACCACGACGAAAATTCATGGAACGGAACTATTAAGGAGCGAATGGGCGATGCTGCTGAAGCTCTGGCAGTTTTATCATATACCATTCCCGGAATGGGATTAATTTATAGTGGTCAGGAAGCAGGGCTTGATAAACGACTACGCTTTTTTGAGAAAGATACAATAAACTGGGATAATGATGTTTATGTTGACTTGTACACTACACTTAATAAAATGAAGAAAGAAAATAAAGCACTTTGGAACGGAGAAAATGGAGGTAGTATGATTCGACTTAGTGATGAGTCAAATGAAAATATTTTTGCTTTTTATCGCGAAAAAGATGGTGATAAAATTATGACAATCATCAATATGAGTAATGAGCCACAATCATTTAATATCGAAAGCAATGATGTTTCAGGTGAGTTTATAAATGCTTTTTCTGATGAAAAAGTAAATATTGTTGAAGATATTACTGTTGATTTACAACCCTGGGGATACTTGGTTTTTATGAATTAGTTTTTGTAGGAAAGATCTCATATCGAGTTACATCTTTTAAAAAACACAGCGTCTGGTTTAATACGGGGCTTTGGTGCTTTTATCTAATCTCTATGGGGTTAGTTCACCGAAGCTCTGCTTCGTATTGAAAACTTTTTCTATTGATACCTCGTCAGCTCTGCTGCGAGGTAGTTCATTTAAGAATTAGCACATTAATTCAGTTTACTGAAAAATTTCTTTGATAAACACAAGCAAATATTTGTTCTTTTTTATAATCATTCTAAATAATAATTATACTTTTGCATTCGATATGCATATTTATACATATCATTTAAAAGATGTTAAATTTATAAACATATTAAAATGCAAAACAATTTATACTTTGCTCCACCAGCAAAAAACGAGCAGGTACTTTCATACAAAATTGGATCTCCAGAGAGAAAACATTTGATACTAGCCATTGAACATGCCAAATCGAAAGTTGTTGATATCCCAATGATTATTGACGGGAAAGAAGTTTGGTCAGAAAAGAAAATAGAAATACATCCACCACACGATCACCAACATTTATTAGGTTTCTACAATCGCGGCGATGAAAGCAATGTAAGTGAGGCAATTGATGCGGCATTAGCAGCTCGTGAAAATTGGGCTTCCTTGTCATGGAAACAGCGTGCGTCAATATTTTTAAAAGCTGCCGGCATGATTTCCGGTCCATATCGTGCAAGAATAAATGCTGCAACTATGTTGGGGCAGTCGAAATCAGTTCACCAAGCAGAGATTGATGCTGCTTGTGAATTGGCTGATTTTTTACGTTTTAATGTTCAATACATGGCCGAAATTTACAACGAGCAACCGGATTCTGATGAGTTAATATGGAACCGAATTGAACAACGTGCTCTTGAGGGATTTGTATTTGCCCTCACTCCTTTTAACTTTACAGCGATTGCAGGAAACTTGCCCTCGGCACCGGCTTTAATGGGTAATACTGTAGTTTGGAAACCATCGAATACACAAATTTACTCGGCTACAATTATTATGGAAATATTTATGGAAGCCGGTTTACCCGATGGAGTTATTAACCTGGTCTTCGTTTCAGGTCCTGTAGCGGGGAAAGTAATTTTCTCACATCGTGATTTTGCGGGCATCCATTTTACAGGATCAACTGTCGTTTTCCAGAGTATATGGAAAGAAATAGGAAATAATATTTCAAAATACAGATCATACCCACGAATTGTAGGTGAAACCGGAGGCAAAAACTTTGTGCTGGCTCATGAATCATCCAATGCCAAGCAAGTAGCGACGGCTCTAACGCGTGGTGCATTCGAATATCAAGGACAAAAATGTTCGGCAGCATCGCGTGCTTATATCCCTGATAATATGTGGGATAAAGTACTCTCCGAAATTAAATGTGATATGGATACAATGAAAATGGGTTCCGTTGAGGACATGTCCAATTTCATTAATGCTGTTATCGATGAAGCATCATTTGATAAACTCTCAAGTTTTATTGATCGTGCAAAAAAGGATAAAGATGTAGAAATCATCTATGGAGGAAATTATGATAGTTCAGTTGGTTATTTCATCGAGCCAACAATAATCCTTACTAAAGATCCACATTATCTAAGTATGGAAGAAGAATTGTTTGGCCCCATATTAACTATTTACATTTACGATCACACTAAGTTTGAAGAAACTGTTAAACTTGTTGATAGTACCTCAATTTACGCCTTAACTGGATCAATTTTCTCAAAAGACAGATACATAATTGAGTATGTGATGAAAGAATTGGAGCATGCTGCCGGTAACTTTTACATTAACGACAAACCTACTGGTGCAGTTGTAAATCAACAACCTTTTGGTGGTGCACGAGGATCAGGCACAAACGACAAGGCCGGCTCAAAACTGAATCTGTTAAGGTGGATTAGCCCGCGAACAATTAAGGAATGCTTTTTACCTCCTGAAAGTTACAAGTATCCGTTTATGGAAGGTGAAGAGGGTGAATTTAGTGGCTGAAGTTTGGAGTGCTGCGAATAAACTACTTATTAAATCTATCGCAAAGCTGTAGAGACACAGAGAACGAATAAATTAATGTGGGCTATTTGTTTTGAAATATTCTTCTTGAGTTTTTTGTGTTTCATTAGTCGTAAATTAAGCTATATGAGAAAAGAAGTTTTAATTATTGCATTGCTTACAATAATAACTTTTAATAGTAAAGCCTATTCACAAGGTCCATCACAAACAGTTAAGGGAAGAATTATTGATACTGAAAGTCAGATAGGTTTGCTGGGAGCTTCAATTATTATTGAAAACACCGATCCAATTATTGGGACAACTTCAGATATTGATGGATATTTCAGGTTAGAAGATATTCCTGTTGATAATAACGAAATTGTAATCAGAGGAAATGCAGCAAAGGGAATACTATGGAAGCTTGAGGGCATGGAAATACCAGCTCCGAATCATCTTGCCGGAATGTTTTCAGGTGGTGGTGTAAATACTATGTTTAGCAGTAATATGTTAGATAACTCTGATTTTTTCACTGGAGCATAAACCCAATACATACTTTAAGTTTTGCATATGGAAAACACAGTAAAATTGAGCCCCTTAGAATATATTTAACCGACGTTCCCGTTGGAGATACTTATGATAGACTAAACGAAACACTAAAGATAACAAAGGCACATCATTTTGTTTTGGGATATGACTTAAAAATTAACAAAAAAACACATTTTAGAATTGAACCATATTATCAGACCCTCTACGATGTTCCAGTTATCGCCGATAGTTGCATTTCAATGATTAATTATACAAATGAAACATTTTTTACTGAGCAATTGTTCAATACAGGGACAGGAACAAATATTGGAATCGACCTGACTCTGGAACAATTTATTAATAAGGGATTCTATTATATGATAACTGCCTCATTGTATGATTCAAAATACAAGGGAGGTGATGGTGTTGTTAGAGATACAAAATACAATCAAAACTTTGTTTTTAATATACTGGCAGGAAAAGAGTGGCAAACAAGAAGAAACAATACCTTTAGCGTTAACGGTAAATTTACGGTAATTGGAGGAAAGAGACAATCTCCTGTAATCTATGAACTATCAGATCAGTATGAATATGTTGTTTATGATGATTCGAGAATTTATGAAAATCAGTTACCAACGAGCTACTATGTTGATATATCATTGAATTACACAATCAACAGAACAAAATTTTCCCAGTCAATTATACTGCAGGTAAAAAATCTCCTCATGCAGGAAGAACCACTGGGACATGCATACAATTATAAAACCAACACAGTTGAGCCATATGGACTTACGCTAATATTTCCTTACATAAGCTATAAAATTCAGTTTTGATGATCATAGTCAATCACACCTAAAAAACCCCCTCGAATCACCGAGAGGGTCAAAAACCAACAATTATGAAATAAAGCAAAATTTTTGTGTGCCAACTATGCCCACGTGTAAGTTTTAAACATTTACTAATTCAAATACAAAAATACATCGGATAACCTCTGGCAAATGTTAAGCTAATATAATAACTGTTAATAAATGTTAAAAGCTGTAAATCAATTATTTGATAAAGTACTTTTGTTGCATGAACAAATGGGCTACCATAATATTTATTATACTTGTTACATTGGCAACCATAGGGTTGATGATGATTCAGGTTTATTGGATACGTGATGCGGTACAACTTAAGCAGTCAATATTTGCGAAAGATGTAAAACAAGCCATAAGCCAGGTTATTTTTGAGATAGATAAAACAAGGCTTGAAGAGAGAGTAAAAAAGCAACGAAAGTTTTATGAAGATAATCAAAGCTTTTTCAAGGTTTACGACTCTCTGAATCAGGTGATGTATTATAATTTCAATAACATTACTAATCAAAATGACATTGATAGGTTTATGCAAAGCTCAAACATGGCAGGCAAACTATTAAGTGATCTAACTTTTAATTATAATCAACAAGAGCCTGGTAATTTTTATTATACAAAAAAGGCTCTTATCGATTCATTGATAGCAAGGGCATTAAAAAAGAAAGAAATAAGCACAAAATTTGAATTCGGAATTTATAGCCCGGCAACAAATTCCATGATTTTGCAAAAAACCGGTAAGTATCCCGAAGAACTTCTAAACGAAAGTTTTGTTTTCGATCTCACTCCTTTGGGATCCCTTTTCTCATATCCCAATAAATTACTAATTCATTTCCCCTACGAAAAAACTTTTATCATTAGTCAGTTATGGAAACTGTTGTTTGTTTCGGTCATTCTTTTTATTGTGATCATAATTTCATTCTCCTTCAGTATTTATACAATCTATCGGCAAAAAAGACTTTCGGAAATGAAGAATGACTTCATTAATAACATGACTCATGAGTTTAAAACACCAATATCAACAATAGCACTTGCTTGTGAAGCGCTAAAGGATACAGATATCCAAAAAACCGAATCTCTATACGACAATTATGTTGGAGTTATTAATGAAGAAAATGTACGACTTGGTTTGATGGCCGAGCAAATACTTCAAACTGCTATCATCGATAAAGGTCAGTTAAAGCTGAAAAAAACTGACAATAACATGCACGACATTATTAATGTTGCTGTTATCAGTAAAAAAATGGCACTGGAAAATAAAGGAGGAAACATTGAAATACAGCTCAGGGCAAGGCATACCGAAGTAATTGGCGATAATATTCATCTTACTAATGTAATTATTAATTTATTGGATAACGCTATTAAGTACTGTATTGAAGCTCCGGATATTGTTGTTAATACTATAAATAGCGGAAACCTAATACTGATAAGGATTAAGGATAACGGTATTGGGATCAGCAAATCGAACAGAAAAAAGATATTTGAAAAACTTTATAGAGTTCCTACCGGAAATATTCATAATTTTAAGGGCTTTGGTTTGGGACTTAGTTATGTTAAAGCCATTGTTGAACAGCACGAAGGCAAAGTTTCAGTAGATTCCGAACCTGGAAAAGGTTCTACATTTACAATTCAATTACCAATTAATTAACATGCAACATGAAAAAAGAAACCCGTGTATTGCTGGCAGAAGATGATAAAAATCTTGGAAACATACTTAAAACCTATTTGGAAGCCAAAGGTTACCCAACTGTATTGTGCGCCGATGGAAAAATAGCTTATGAAACTTTTAAAAGGGATAATTTTGATTTTTGTGTATTTGATATCATGATGCCCGAAATGGACGGGTTTACACTTGCAAAAAAAATAAGGAAAATTGATAAAGACATCCCTATTCTTTTCTTAACTGCGAAAGCAATGCAGGAAGACAGAATACATGGTTTTGAAGTTGGGGCAGATGACTACCTGACGAAACCATTTAGCATGGAAGAGCTTGTGTTACGGATAAAAGCCATCATACGCAGAAGCGGCTCATTAATCGACGAGAAAAGCAAGTCAGTTTTTAAATTTGGGGAATATACTTTCGAGTACAACCGTCAACTGTTAATTTTTGATAAAAAAGAACTGAAACTTACCTCTAAGGAAGCTGAGTTATTAAAGTTACTTTGTGAAAATATGAATAATGTCCTCGACCGCACTGTTGCACTTAATAAAATTTGGTTTGACGACAGCTACTTCAATGCACGTTCAATGGATGTTTATATTACCAAAATACGAAAGTATCTTAAAGAAGATCCAACCGTTGAATTGATTAATGTTCATGGTGTTGGGTTTAAACTTGTGGTTAGTTAGCGCAAAAACTAGTTAACATCACTTGTTCTGCCAAGAGGTAGGGTATCGGCTTTTATAATATTCCATAAGTGAGAAGAGCCCGGGCCATTATCTTTGTTTGAAAGTACGATTAAGGTTTTCTGGTGTTTCATGTCGCGTATATAGAATGTTCTAAATCCTTTCCACCAGCCAAAATGAAATACGGTGCTATCCATATCTTCTTTAATACGCCATCCAAATCCATAATTGTCTTTCCTTTTCCAGTACTTCGGACTACCACGTTCAAATGATTCACTTATTATTGATTCAGGTACTAAAGTAAAGTTATCAAGAGCACGGTCGAACTTGTATAAGTCTTCAACTGATGTAAAAATATTTTTATCTCCCATAACACCGTTTAGATATTCGTTCGTCATTTCACGCCAGCGCCATCGCCGATGATAATAACCCCGAATACCTTTTTCAACATAAAGTGAAACAACATCCTCGTTTCGCATATTGTAAACAAACGAATTATTCATTCCCAATGGCTGAAAAATACGTTCTTCAATAAAATCTTCAAAATACATACCCGACACCGATTCAACAATATTTGCTAGTAGCGCATAATTTGAATTACAATAATGAAACCCGGTATTGGGTGCAAAATATTTGTCAGGTTTATGCTCAACAAAAAGTTGCAGCATATCATCATTATCCATAGGGATTTTTTTATTCTCCCATTTTTCATGGGCAAGGCTCATATATCTTGGAAGCCCTGAACGTTGTGTCATAAGCAGGCGCAATGTAACATCTTCGTATGGAAAATGCGGCAAATATGTAATAATATCTTCATCATAATCAACTTTTCCATCATTTTTAAGAATCATGATGGCCATAGCACTGAACATTTTTGAGATGGATGCCAGCTGAAATGCATCCGATGTTTCGAGCTCCTCATCTTTAATCCTGACATTTCTATATCCGTATGCTTCTTTTAATATTATCCTCCCTTTTTCAGCATATAACACCGTACCATTGAAACCTGTAAGTTTAATTAACCTCTTAAATCTGTTGTCAAGTTCCTGGGCTTTTTGGGATATAATAATACAATCAGGGTTGTTAAATATTTCCATATTTATCTCCGGAATTGGAGATTCGAAATTTTCTGAAACCTTGTCAGAATTATTATCGCAGCTAATTATGATAAATAATACAATTATGAGGATGTAGTTATGTATAAACAGATTTAATTTCATAGGCTGGCAAAAATACTAAATGAGAATTAGCAACAGACTTTATTAGATTACAATCTTAAAATTTTATTTTCATGTCCGTTATCGGATGAATCGATAATTACTGACATGACGAAAACTTTCTACCCAACACATTTCCTGACATATAATCACTACGGCACACAATTTGCAGATGCGTAAATACAAAATAAGCATTATGATTTACATTATTTCATATCTATTATTGTCGTTGGCAATTTCAATTATGTCGTTAGGCAAACGAATAAGCTTTGTAGAAGTATTCTTCATTAGCATGTTTTTAACACCAATAGTGGGCATTATTGCAGTGCTGAAAACGAAAAGCAATATTCTTAAGCGTCATTATTATATGACTCGAACATGCGAATCATGTGATAGCGTTGGGTTTGAAAACGAAAAAGTTTGTCCTAAATGCGGTGATGTACTGGAATTGTCGTATCACGTTGATAGTAAGTTAAACTTAGCCTGAAGATATAATAGTTTTATGTTATTGAATTAAAACTATTTTTCTGGTTACGAGCTTAATTCCTTTTTCGCTAATGTAGGCTATCACTGTTCGCGTTGTCAGGTTATTCTTTTTCCAGTTCCATGTACATTTTTTTGCATTTATCTGGAATTTGTCAATTTGTTTTCCGCTCTCATCATACAACAATATTGAATAATTTCCTCTTCGGGGAAACTCAAAATTTATTTCTCCTTTGGATGGATTTGGATAAATTTTAATATTATCCGATTCGTATTTATTTTCACGTGTTCCTACAATTTGTTTATCCCAAACTGCAAGAGTGTACTCTCCAGATTGCAGGTTATCAACCATAATATTTCCAATCGACCATGGTCCAAGACGTGTTTGCGATACTTCGTGCCAATCTCCAAATGTGTTTTCACGATATAATATCACAATTGAGTCATTGTCTGATAATATTAAACTGTCGTCCAGATTACTTGTACTGCAGTAAAAGAAATTGCCACGAGCCTGATAACTATCATGGAAAACGCCTTCAACTTTCCAATAACGATATGGAGATAAACGTAATCCATCAACCGGCACTTTTAAACTATCGGGAGCAACCCAGTTATGAGTAACTCTTATCATTGTTGAATCTGAAAGTTCATCAATGAAGAGTTTAAAATATGTAGTTGGAAAAGTATATTCGACAGTTTGAGTGAAATACCTGTAATTATCTGTGGTTGCATCATTTACTTTTTCAAAAAGGTCGATAAATACAGCCACCGGTTCTGACGGCATTGTTTCCATATCAAAATATTTTACCGAATGACCGGTTTTGCCTGAGAAATGTACTGTATCAGTATATAAATTAAAACTTTGGTCAACCAACGTTACTTCAGCAATATTATCATCTGCAAGAAAATCATAGCCTTTATATTTTTGCCTAAGCCAGATATCGATCATAAAACTCGCACCACCTTCTGTAACCCTCATCGAATCGATTGAAAACTGAGGTGTACCCGGAGTCATAACCCAGGCATCAAAAAAAGGTGTCATGTTAACACCGGTATAATTGGTTAAAAAGTCGCGCAATATATACGACGACACTGAGTGATATGCAATAGTATCAGTGTTCAGGTATGCTGTAACTGCATCAAAGAAAATCGAATCACCCAGGTAATTTCGGAGGGTATTAACAACGGTACCGCCTTTATCGTAAGCAGTTTTGCCATAAGTAACTACCTGTGGAATATTATTTAAAGCCCAATATCCCCCATCTACTACATGCGTATTTTGCAATACATCTTTATGCATGTTTCGCATTTCGGTGATAAATTCGGCATGGCTATATAATTCGTCAAGATAATATACATCACAAAATGTTGCCCACCCTTCGTTAAGCCACATATCTTCGGCAGTTGAGCAGGTAACTTTATTTCCAAACCACATATGCGAAAGTTCATGGGTGAGAAGAGATTCGTATGAAGTGCCTCCGTTGATTGCAAAATGAGGATAGGCAATATTTGAAGCATGCTCCATAGCACCAATTGCAGTTCCTGTATAACCAATCTTTTCAAATGGATATGGTCCGAAACGGGATTCAAAAAAATCCATTATTTCATGCAAATTAACAAATGATCCTGCAACATTTCCTGTGTCGGAAGGCCCGGTAAATATGCTAATTGGAATTGTGTCTTCCAAACCAAAATACTCATCCTTGTACTCAATATAATTACCAAGTGCTATGGAAGCAAGATAAGTAGGAATAGGGTATAGTATTTGCCAATGCCATGTGGTTGTGTTGTTACCGTTATTAATAGTGTCTATTAGCATTCCTCCTCCGGTAACTGTAAGTCCGGTGGTAGCCGTAACAACCAGATCATATATAGCACGGTCGGTAAAATTATCAATACAAGGAAACCATGTTTTGCCCAGATTATGTGGAATGGACTCAAACCCAACTCCAAGGTTGAAAGCATAATTACCTGCAAAATGAAAACCTCCCCAGTCCTCATGAAACGGTTGCCCGTGGTAATAAATTTTTACTAAAACTGTATCGTTAACATTAATCGATACATTTAGGTTTATTGTAAGCCTGTTTCCATCATGACTGAACGTAGCTGTATTTTGATTGACAAATACTGAATCAGTAGTCAAATTGAGTAGCTCCAGCGGAATATGATCAAGATTTGAAACCAAAGATACAATTTCAATTTCTGTATAGCCTGTTATAGTTTGGTCAGAGGTGTTAATTTCCTCAAGGTTAATAACATAATGTATAGCATGGATCGTATCGCCAATTCCCTGATTGGGTAATTGTGAAATGCCAAACCGGTAGATCAGTAATATTATTGTTAATATAATTAGCTTCTTCATAACCCGCTTTTTTGTCTGTGGTAAAATTAATGCTTTTTAATGTACGAATTCGAACAAACGAGCGTTAATAATCGGACACATCAGTATTATTTATTTAACATTTTTTAATCATATAATTGTACTTCAATTGATTATATTTGTGGCACATTTTTAGATGATGTAATAAAGAAAATATATAAAACCAACATTATGAATATAAGATCTGCACTACTTATTGTGATTTTTGGATTGGTTGCATTTGGAATTAATGTAACTGCTCAAAAACTATGGACACTGGAAGAATGCATTGATTATGCATTTGAGAATAACATTGAAATTAAGCAAAGTGTATTATCAGTTAATGCTGCCAATAAAGATTTATTGCAAAGCAAGTATGACCTTGCACCATCGCTTAACGCAACAACCTCTCATTCATTTGGATGGGGCCGTTCCTTTGATGAGTCGGCAAACCTTTATGCAAATAAGAATACACAACAGAGTTATTTTTCGATAGTTTCTCAGGTAACTTTGTTTAATGGGCTGCAGTTAATAAATAATGTACGGCAAATGCAGTTTGATCATCTTTCAGAAAAGTATGCTTCTGACAAGATTCGTAACGATATGTCGTTAAATGTTGCAGCATCCTATCTTCAAATCCTTTTCAACATCGAGCTTGTTAAAAATGCTCAGCGTCAGGTAGATATTTCGAAAGAACAAATTGATCGAACAACTAAACAGGTCGAGGCTGGTGCTGTTGCACGAGGTAGTTTATATGATATTGTAGCACAAAACGCAGGAGAGGAAGCAAATCTTGTAAGTGCTAAGAATAATGTTATGCTAGCTTATCTTGACTTGATGCAATTATTGGATCTGGAATCGAATGCTGAGTTTGATATTGAAAAACCTATATTGGATATCGAAGGTACTCCCACATTACTACCTGCAGAAATGATTTATAACAAATCGGTGACTTTAATGCCAGAAATAAAAAGTGCGGAATATAAAGTTGAAAGCGCGCAACGCAGTTTGTCAATTGTGAAAGGGCAACGTAGCCCAAGGTTATATGCAACAGGTTCGTATGGTACAAATTTTTCTGACCAGCTCATGCAAAGTTATGTTCCGAACCAACCGGGATATGATGAGATGATAAGCTTTGGAGATCAATTTAAGGAAAACCGTAATGGAACTTTGAGTTTGGGTTTGCAGATACCAATCTTTAACGGGTACCAGGTATCAACTAATATAAAAAAGTCTCAAATATATTTTGAATCAGTTAACCTTACTCTTGCATCTGAGAAATTGCGATTAAGAAAAAACATAGAAGCAGCTTATGCTGATGCCATTGCTGCATTTCAAACATATATTTCACGCCAAAAAAGTGTTGAGGCATTTACTGAATCGTTTAAATATACTCAGGAGAAATTTAATGTAGGAATGGTTAACTCAACCGATTATAATGTAGTTAAAATTCAACTGGCCAATGCTGAATCAGATTTGGCTTCTTCAAAATTCGATTACATTTTTAAAACCAAAATACTCGACTTTTACCTTGGAAGGAGTTTATCGTTAAGTGATATTGCAAGCATTAAAGATAAATAGTTTGTAAGTTTAAAAGAATAAAAACTAATTTTGCGCCCTAATCGGCAAATTAAAAGCCTGATTTTCTTACTCATCATAAAACAAAATTTTGATGGCAACAAAAATTCACAAAAAACAGATATGGATTGCGATTGCAGTTATCGTAGTGCTTGCTATTATTGTAGTACTAGCTATTAATAAAAGCAAAAATTCGGGTAGCATTAAAGTAGCCACCGAAATGGTTGAACTAAGAAAGATTGTTGAAACAGTTTCAGCAAATGGCAAAATACAACCAGCGAAAGATATTAAGATAAGTCCCTACATTTCGGGAGAGGTTGTTGAGCTGTTCGTTAAAGAGGGTGATTTTGTTATGAAAGGCGATAAACTTGCAAAAATTGATCCTGAGATTTATATCCGTGCTTATGAAAAAACTGATGCCTCGTTAAAAACATCACAGGCTAATGAAGCCAGTTCAAAAGCAAGACTGGCACAAAGTAAAGCACAGTTTTCAAAATCAGAACTTGATTATAAAAGAAGCAAAACGCTCTGGGATAAAAAAGTTATTTCAGATGCAGATTTTGAATCAGCACAATCATCATATAAAGTTGCCAGTGCTGAAGTTGAAGCTGCAGAGGAAAGTTTTAAATCAAGTCAATTTCAGGTTAGTAGTGCACAGGCATCGTTAAAAGAAGCTAAAGAAAACCTAAATCGCACCACCATTTATGCACCAAACGATGGTACTGTTGCTAAGTTGATTATTGATGTTGGCGAAAGAGTTACAGGAGCATCACAATTTTCGGCAGGTACTGAGATTATGCGTATTGCAAATTTGGATGTACTAGAAGTTATAGTTGAAGTTAATGAAAATGATATTGTAAGGGTAAGCTTGTTTGATACAGCAATAATTGAAGTTGATGCTTATCTTAACCGGGAGTTTAAAGGAATGGTTACTGAAATTGCAACATCAGCAAATACCTTGGGTGTTAGTGCCGATCAGGTTACAAATTTCGATGTTAAGATAATGATGTTAAAAGATTCGTATGATGATTTAATAAAAACCGATGCTGCAATATCGTCACCTTTCAGGCCAGGCATGTCGGCAACAGTTGAAATTGAAACCGAAACTGCTATAAATATTCTTACGGTTGCAATCCAGGCTGTTACAACTCGTGCAGATACTTCGGGAAGAATAATGTCGGCAAGGGAAAAACGTGAAGAAGAGAGGGTGAAAGAGGATAAAGGAGTTTCGGAAGACAAAGAAGTTATTGAATACGTATTCTTATATCAAAACGAAGAAGCAATACTAACAAAGGTTAGTACCGGGATTCAGGATAATACTTTTATTCAGGTTACTGAAGGATTAAACAACGGTGATGAAGTGATTGTTGCACCTTATAGAGCTGTTTCGAAAACGCTAAAAAATAAAGATAAGGTTGAAAAAGTAGAAAAAAAGGATCTCTTTGTTGAAGACGAAAAGTAAGAGAACTAACATTTAATTGAGTTCCGGAGTTGGCAAAGATTTTAAATATTGAAACATCCACGCGTGTGTGTTCGGTAGCGCTCTCCATTGATGGCAAGGTTGTGTCGGTTCAGGAATCACACACTAAAAATTCTCACGCTGAGCTTATTACATTATTTTCTAACAAAGTTGTTACCGCTGCAGGACTAAAATTTACTGACCTCGACGCAGTGTCGGTAAGCAAAGGACCCGGGTCGTACACAGGTCTCCGTATTGGAGTATCAACCGCTAAAGGATTTTGCTACGGGCTCGAAATACCTCTAATCTCAATAGGCACCTTAAAGGCTATGGCCATTGGGATGAAAAACAATTTTCAATATAATAATGACTTGATTAATACTTTGTTTTGCCCGATGATAGATGCCAGGCGAATGGAGGTTTATACAGCACTGTTTTCTAGTACACTCGATGAAGTTGAAATAACATCAGCCAAAATTATTGATAGCGATTCGTTTGGCGATTATTTATCAGCGAATAAATTGATTTTTGCAGGCGATGGTGCTCTTAAATGTAAAGAAACTCTGAGCCATCACCCAAATGCGGTTTTTATTGATGATTTCCATCCGTCTGCAACCTATTTGTGTGAGATTGCAGAACAAAAATTCCACAAAAAGGAATATGAAAATACAGCATATTTTGAACCGTTCTATCTGAAAAATTTCGTGGCCGGCATTCCAAAGGTTAAGGGGCTTAGGATGTAAATTTTTTCTTGATTCTTGTATTCCGGTTCTAACATCTAAATATTAACTCCAAACCTTGTTTCAATATTATTTCTTCAAAAATACAATATTTTAAGGGCTTGTTTAAATTTTTACCAACTGAAACGTTGGATTTATTTTTTTTATTATTGTGGAATTCTATCGTGTCACTAAACATTCTTATGCAAACGATTGATATATAGCTTCTGCAATAACCCCTTTTTTTAAAGTGAATAATAGATCTTTGATTGATTAGTTTATATAGTAAAGAGGCTTTTTTTATAGTACATTTGTGGAACTTAAACTGCATAATGTCATGAATAATAGCATATTGTTGTACAAATATTGGAACCTGATCTACCCTGGTTTGCCAACTACAAAACTTGATGATTTTATAAATTCTTTACAGATAGTTGAAAACCATGGGCAGCCTAACGATTGGTATAAAGATGCGATAGTTTATTCACTTTATGTTGATTTGTATAATACTGATTTTAACGGGCTAACCCAAAAGCTTGATTATATTCGTGAGCTTGGTGTTAACTGTTTATGGTTGCTGCCAATACTTGAATCACCAATGCGCGACGCCGGATTCGATATTAGTAAATATGATCGAATTCGTCCACAATTATTAGGACTACCCGATGATTGTACGGTTGACGAGCAGGAAATAGTATTTGGAACTTTCCTAAGTGAAGCTCATCGAAGAGGCATAAGAGTAATTTTTGATGTTGCTATAAATCACACATCCGATCAGCATCCATGGTTTTTGGACTCAATGAAAATCGAAAAGAATGATTTCAGCGACTATTATATTTGGAGCGATGAACCTGATAAATATCTTGATGCCAGGTTGTTGTTTAAGGGGATTGAAGAATCCAATTGGGAAAAGCTTGGCGACCGGTATTATTTTCATCGATTCTTTAGTTTCCAACCTGATTTGAATTACTGTAATCACAATGTGCTGCTTGCCATGTCGCGCAATATGCTTTATTGGCAGTCGATGGGTGTTGACGGTTTTAGAGCCGATGCAATTCCATATTTATGGAAAGTTGATGGAACTGATTGTGAAAATCTTGATATTACTCATATTGTTGTAAAATTTTTCAGGGCTGTACTGGATTATGTAGTACCCGGTACTTTGTTGCTTGCAGAGGCTTGTCAACCACCAAAAGAAGTTGTGAAATATCTTGGACAAAACGACGAGTGTCATGCTGCATACCATTTTCCTCTCATGCCAATGATGTTCAAGGCAATAGCATTGGAAAGCGGCAACCCTATTAAGCATACTTTGAGCTGTGATGTTACGCCTGATATAAGCCCGGATAATCAATGGTTTACTTTTTTGAGAGTACACGATGAGCTGAGTCTTGAACTTGTATATGTGTCGGAAGAGGACAGAAGTTATATTCATAGTAATTATTGTCATAAACCTGAATGGAACTTTAGAGTGGGGGAGGGTATAAGTGCAAGATTATCGGAATTGTTTGAAAAAGATGTAAACAAAATAGCTCTGTCATATTCACTTATGCTAACATTGCTTGGAACACCTGTTGTTTATTATGGAGATGAATTTGGTAAGTTAAATGACGAAGAATATTATAACGAACAAATCAAATTAACCGGTAAGGATGATACAAGGTTTTTGGTTAGGGGCAGGATTGACTGGGATAAACTTGACAATGATCTTCGGCAACCCGATAACTTTCATGCGCAAGTTTATGGCATGATAAGCAATATGCTAAATACAAGAAAAGATTATCTTACGTTTGGCAGAGGATCGCTGAATTTTGTTAATATCATGGATAAAAATAGCGAGGTTACGTCAAGGTTTTTGGCTTATTTGAGAGAATATAACAATGAGAAGATATTAATAATAAATAATTTATCATCTAACAAACAGGAAATCAATCATCCGTTAGATGACCATGACCTCGCCGTAATGTATGCCAATGGCTTTTCAATGAATGACCATGAGGGCAATATGATATTTGAACCACATGGGTTTGTATGGTGCTTGGTGCTATAAAAGAAGACTTAGTGGGTTCATGTTTTAATCACAAGAGCAAACTGACATAAATTATTTCATCCAAACATACACAAACAGGATGAAAAAATTTATGCTGAGGTTCCCTCCGAACGATGTATATCTTTTTTGTCAGAGGAAATCTAAAAATAATATTGCCACAAGCTATCATTAAATTAAACCTGAAGTTTTCGGGTTGTATGTGTATATTTGCTATTCAAATAAATCTATAATGAAAACAGTAGATACATCCTTATTTTCTAATGACGAATGCTGGGGAATACAGATTAATGGACTAGAACATTGCAACGCAATATCATGTGCATGGCAGGGTCTTTCGGCTTGTGAAGGTAAAAATATTATAGTAACCGGTATTAATTCAAAGGGTTATAAAGTTGGTAAAAATGGAATTAAAATTCAAACAAGTAACCAATAACCAATCCCTAAATAACTAATATGGATCGCCTTACTTTATTTGCAAATGTGCTACTTCCATTACCTGTAGAAGGAACGTTTACTTACAGAGTGCCATTTGATTTGAATGAATTTATAAAAGTAGGGCAGCGGGTTAGCGTACAATTTGGCCGAAAAAAAATATATGCAGGACTTGTAAAAAAAATCCATACCGATGTGCCACAAAATTATGTCCACAAATACATAATTACATTACTTGATGAACTTCCGATTGTTAATAATATTCAACTTCGGTTTTGGGAGTGGATGTCAGGATATTATATGAGCACTGAAGGTGAAGTTATGAGTGCTGCAATGCCAACCGCTTTTAAGCTTGCAAGTGAATCAAAAGTAGTCCTGTCACCAAATTTCATTCCCGATTTCAATATACTAAACCCTTTTGAATACCAGGTTACAGAAGCTTTACTAGAGAATAAGAAACTCTCGGTTGATGAGATTTCAAAACTTGTAGGATATCAAAAAGTTCTCCCTTTGCTAAAAACTATGATTGAGCAACGTATTATTGTTATGGCAGAAGAGCTAAGTGATATTTATAAACCTAAAACCGAACGATTTGTTTGTATCAATGAGGAATTTATAAATGAGATAAAGCTGCAGGAGGTAATGGATGACCTAGGGAAACGTGCCCATAAGCAGCTTGAGTTACTAATTACATTTATCTCTCTTGTTGGTTTACCTCTCACTGAAGAAAAAACCATAAAGCAATCGGATTTATTAAAAAAAGCCGGTGGTAGCCAATCAGCCCTCAAATCACTCTTCGACAAGAACATTATGGTTTCTGTAAATAAAGTTGTAAGCCGATTTGAAGAAGAAACGGGAAGTGAAAGTGCTGAAGAACTGAAGCTCAGCCCCCATCAATTCGACACATATAATAATATTCTGCAATCATTTAACAAACATAATGTTGTTCTGCTTCACGGTGTAACTTCGGGTGGCAAAACCGAGGTGTATATAAAGTTGATTGCCGACACAATTAAATCCGGAAAGCAGGTATTATACATGTTACCTGAAATTGCTCTAACTACACAAATTATAAACAGGCTCCGCAAATACTTTGGAGATGAAGTTGGGGTTTATCATTCACGATATAGCCAAAATGAAAGGGTTGAGGTTTGGAATAATATTGCCGGACTTGATGATGATAAAATTCATAAGAAATATAGCATAATACTTGGTCCGCGATCATCACTTTTTCTTCCCTATGATAATCTGGGTTTGATAATTGTTGATGAAGAACACGATGGCTCATATAAACAATACGAACCTGCCCCGCGTTATAATGCGCGTGACGCAGCAATTTATCTGGCTACCTTACATAATACAAAAGTACTTTTGGGATCGGCAACTCCTGCAATAGAAAGTTATTACAATGCAAAATCAGGTAAGTATGGTTTTGCCGAAATCACCAACAGGTATGGTGGTGTGAAACTACCAAAAATTGTTGTTGTTAATTTAAGAGAGGAGCAACGAAGGCGTATGATGAAATCCCATTTTTCATCAGTTTTGTTAGAAAATATGAATGATGCCATCGAAAAGGAACATCAGATTATACTATTTCAAAATCGCAGAGGCTTTTCACTTCGCATTGAATGCGACGTTTGCCATTGGATTCCTCAATGTAAAAATTGCGATGTTACTCTTACTTATCACAAATACAGCGAATTAATTAAATGTCATTACTGCGGATACTCAACAACTGTTCCTCCTAAATGCGAAGATTGTGGAAATACAGGATTGAAAATGCAGGGTTTTGGAACTGAGAAAGTAGCAGAAGAATTGAGTTTGTTGTTGCCTGATGTTAAGATTGATAGAATGGATCTTGATACAACTCGTACCAAGAATGCTTTCAGCAGAATTATTTCCGACTTTGAAAACAAACGCACCAACATATTAATAGGTACCCAGATGGTTACCAAAGGCCTTGACTTTGATAATGTTCAGGTTGTGGGAGTGCTTAGTGCAGATAATATGCTAAGCTTCCCTGATTTTAGAGCACACGAAAGGAGCTTCCAGCTTATGTTACAGGTTAGCGGGCGATCAGGCAGAAAGGACAAACAGGGCATGGTAATAATTCAGGCATGGAAACCCGACCATCCTATTCTAAAAGATGTTATTAATCACGATTATGATTCCATGTATGTACGTCAGTTAGCAGAGAGGAAGAAGTTTAATTATCCTCCATTTTACAGGCTGATTATTATAAGGATGAAACACAAAAAAGCGGAAATCCTTAACGAAGGAGCTGCTGTTTTAACCAGAGATTTAAGAGAAAAATTTGGAAAGCTTATTTATGGACCGGAATATCCTTTAGTTGGCAGAGTGAGAAATTTTTATATTAAACAAACGCTAATAAAAATACCGCGAAATGTAAACCTAAGTGAAGTAAAAAGCGAAATTTACAAATCACTCATCACAACAAAAACAAACACTAAGTTTAAATCGATTATTGTTCAATTTGATGTAGATCCGCAATGATTGTAGATCCGGGAATGAAGAACCAGGAACCAGGACTATTGTGCCATCATTACACTTTACTCTTCATATTGGCTCCAAAAAAAGCCGCTATCACAACAATTAAATTGCAATAACGGCCCAAAGTATTGTTTATGTGTAATTTATTTTGTAATCATTATTTTCTTAACAACAACATCATTATTCATCTGAATCTTAACAAAATACACGCCGCTGTTCAAATCGCTGGCATTTAGCTGGATACTATGCGAGCCACTTCTCATTTCTCCTTTGTAAAGGTTAACAACATTTTTTCCGAGAATATTAAAAACTGCAATATTTACATCAGCGTTTTCGGATAAGTTAAATTCAATATTAGCCGTATTAGTAATAGGATTTGGATTAATAGTAAAATCATTAGTAGTTATAATTTTATCAATGTCGACTATAATACCATGGGCAAGTTCAGCTTTTGCCATATATGTGAAACTTGTTCCTGTCCATATCCGGTCGCCATTTTCATCAGCTATTGTATACAAACCACCTGATAAACCTTCGCCCGATGCATCATTAACAGTTAATTCATAACAACCGGTTTCAGGAAAAGAAAATGGGTTAATAAAAAATCCGGGATCGCTGTATGGACCACCTTCTGCAATTGTTTCTCCATTTTCGCCAACTATGCTCCATGTTACGTCTTCTGGGTTACTTGAAACAAGTATCATAAATGTACAATTTTCAGGAAAGTCGATCGAACCTTGAACATCTTGATTAAATGAATCATTTTGAGGAAGTTGGTCAGGGAAACCGTTTGGTAATTCGCTTCTTAAATTAACAGTGTTATTGTCGGTTGGTACATATTCTAATACCGGAAGCATTACCATTTCTGTTTCATTTTGAGCAAGATTTCCTGTCCATGAATAAGTCATGTCGTCGCCACCATTTACTGAATATACAAACTCAAGACTGGTAAGATTAATAGCGCCATAGTTTTTTAAAGTTACCAAAGGAATTAATTCACCCGTACAAGCTGTTTGAGGTATAGTTACAGAAGCTAATGCCGCATCATAATCGTTTGATTCAACATATGTTATGTCGCCTGCGCTGTTTCCGCTAATTATCTCCTGGTGGGTTTCACTTACAAATGCTACTATATCAAGGTTTGCTAATATTACATCAACCCCGGTGTAATCTTCAGGTATTTCATAAAGAAATGTTTCACTATAAAGTGATCCTTCGGTTGTTTCTGTAATCTCAACACCCCACTGACCTGTTAACAGATGTCGTAACATGTGCATGTGATTATAATTATTTCCCATATTTCCACCTGTTTGAGGGCCTAATATATTATTTTGCAATATAGCCACATTCAAGTAATTTTCGGAATAAGGACTGTCGTCAGTATAATAAACCTCTACTTCAACAACAAGTTGACGCGTTGACGTAACAACTGTAGCAATTAATCCCACATTAAAATAGCTGGGTAAAGCAAGTGTTTGATTGGAGGCACTTGTCCAGCTACCTCTGCTCATTGCTGTTCCGCTTCCCTGCGACATACCCGGAAATAAATGCCTGTTAACCGTACCTGCAGGGTAACCAACTAAACCGGATTGTCCGGCTATTGCATCTCCCCATTGAGTTCTGAAATCAGGTTCTCCGGCGTAAGGATTGGCGTAGCTGCCCTGATGAATATTTATTAGCACTACATCATCAGGATGTGAATTTTGAATAGACTGAGCAATTACATGCCCCTGAGGACAATAAACACAGTGAATACCTGTGAATTCTTCAAGCACCACATTCTTGTTTTCCGGATCAGTACCTACTATAACCTGTGCAAACAATGATGATGTTGACAAAGTTATTATTAATAAAAAAGTAAAGACGTTCTTCATGATTATCAAAGTTTAATTTAACATATCAACATATTTAGATTCACAAAAATACTATTATTTTAAACCAAAAGCTTTTGTGTTATAGTTTGAATAAATTATAGACACGAAATAGTAGTAAATAGGTTGTTTTTTAACAATACTTTAACAATAATTTGAAAAAAGGTAACTAATCAATGTTATCAATAAATGTAGTCTTATTAAGGAAAAATTAAGAAATAAATACCTATAATCCCATTCTTGAAGGGGTGCAGGGGTAGGTTTATAAACATATCTATTTATTTCTTGATTTTTCGGTCGTAACACGGATTAGTTGCGAAAAAAGACCTTCCAGAGTTCGGACCTTAGAAATTCCCCTTTTGGAGGAAATGGAAGAGTTAGAAATTTCAAGGCGCATCCATGACCTGCGGACGATTGAATGTCTGTAGCAAAAATAAATGAAACAACAAAAACTAAATAATTATTGATTTTCATCAGGCAACCAAACTTATTCATATCTTGTCATAATAATCGTTAAAGAAAATTTATTTCGTATACGGTAAATTATAATCATTATTTTTGCCAAAAATTTGGTATAGTTTTTGATTTTAAATTAGGTCTTATAAAAATATTATTATGAAAAAAATATTACTTTCAATTGCAGTAATTATCTTAACCGTTTTTTATGCAAATGCACAATCATTTACACTTTCGTGGGATGGTGAGTTACTTGGTGATACAATTACTATTTCTCCCGATTCATCTTCTGTTTCAATACTTGAATTTGGAGTTGTACTAAATAATAATACAACTAATGGTGTAAATATTAAAGTTGTAAGAAATCAGATATCGTTGCTGGATAGCACTATTAATTATTATTGCTGGGGGGTTTGTTATCCTAGTCATATTGATTCATCAGGCATGTATAAGTTTGTTCCAGCCGGTGGTTCCAGTGAGGTAGAATGGTTTTCTGCACATTATGAAATTCATGATGCAGTTGGTATTTCCCTGGTTGAATACAAGTTTTATAATATGGATAATCCTGATGAGTATGTAACAATTGTTGCGAAGTTCGATACTTCACCTGACGGTATTGAAGAAACAATTCTGAACAATACATATGTATCAGAAATATATCCTAACCCTGCAATAAATACTGTAAATATAGACTATGACTTACCTCGTGAAGTAGAAAAAGCAAGTGTAAAAATTATTAATTTACTGGGCTCAGTTGTGAAAGAACAAGAAGTTGACACAAGAAACAGCAAAATGAGAATGGATGTCTCGGATTTAAACGGAGGCATTTATTTTTACTCACTATTTATTAATGGCGAAATTTACAGCACTAAGAAACTTATAGTTAGATAAATTAAGAGGTACAAGTTAAAATTGTAATTCTTATCTGATCAAATAAAAAACCCCGAATTGCAATATGCAGTCGGGGTTTTTTATTTTTATCCGAGTAATATTAAAGTCGATGGATCAATCTGATCTACATTCATTACATTTCGTCGGGCAGGCGAATGAGCAATTGATCGCTTTCTAAAGGTTAAAAGTCATCTTCACTTTATCAACATAATCAAGTTCTTCCCATTTAAAGAAATCTACATTTTTTGTAAATACTTTTGTGCCATTACGGTTTTCTTTAAAAGTTGTGGTACTATCTTCATAATAAACTTCTATTTCTTTTGTAAATGGCTCTCTGCCAAAGTGGCCGTATGAAGCTGTTTTTTCAAAAATGGGATTGTTAAGCCCAAAACGTGAAACTATAGCATATGGTCTCATGTCAAATAAGTCGGTTACTATTCTTGAAATTTCGCTATCTTTTAATATTTTGCCATTTTCATCTGTAACATGAGCAGTACCATAAGTATTGATGAAAAACCCAACAGGTTTGCTCACTCCAATTGCATATGCTACCTGTACAAGAATCTCATCTGCAACACCTGCAGCTACTAGATTTTTAGCAATGTGACGTGCAGCATATGCCGCCGACCGGTCAACCTTTGATGAATCTTTTCCTGAGAACGCTCCGCCACCGTGAGCACCATGACCACCGTATGTGTCAACAATTATCTTTCTTCCTGTTAGTCCGGTATCTCCATGAGGTCCACCAATTACAAATTTTCCTGTTGGGTTAACCAGTAGGTTTAAACTTTTGCTAAACAATTTTTGTATACTGTCGGGATATTGCTTTTTAACTCTTGGAATGAGAATGTTTTCAACATCTTCTTTGATTTTGTTTTGCATATCAGTTTCAGAAGCAAAGTCATCATGTTGTGTTGAAATTACAATTGTGTCTAATCTAATTGGTTCACCATCATCGCTATACTCTAATGTAACCTGAGATTTTGAATCGGGACGCAAGTATAACATCTCTTTACCTTCACGCCTTATTTTAGCAAGTTCAAAAAGTAAATCGTGGGATAACTCCGTAGTGATTGGCATGTAGTTTTCCATTTCTTTGTTGGCAAAACCAAACATCATTCCCTGGTCGCCAGCGCCTTGCTCTTCTTCGGTACTTCTAACAACTCCCTGGTTAATGTCTGATGATTGTTCGTGAAGTGCAGAAATTACCGAACATGAATCAGCATCGAAACGATACTCTGCTTTAGTGTACCCAATTCGCCTGACTACATCACGGGCTACTTTTTGTAGATCAACATAAGCAGTAGTTTTTACTTCTCCTGCAATCATAACAAGTCCTGTTGTAACAAGCGTTTCACACGCTACTTTTGAATTGGGATCCTGACGCAACATTTCATCAAGAACACCATCTGAAATTTGATCAGATACTTTATCAGGATGTCCTTCCGATACAGATTCTGACGTAAAATAATATGACATATCTTAAATTTAAAGTTTAACAATTTGTGTGAAAGGATTATGATTGCAGTTTGGGCGAAATTGCTTTAGCATTTTTTACCGTGGTTGCAATCAATCAAATCTGTCCACAATTCGTTTTTTAACGAATGAGCAAATGTAAAAAATTTATTGTTGTAAGATGGTGATTTTGGATTTTTTTTTGAAACAATTAATATTAGATCCCTACAGGACAATTATTTTTATTTAGTTAACCTGTGGAAGATGTCTTCCATTTTCTGCTTTTCGACAGCAAGAGAAAGTACATTGAAATTGTTGGTTACGGCAAACTTAAAAATGTTTTCACGAATATCTTTATTTCCAGTAGATGTTATAATCCACTCATTATTACCTAAGTGAACAGCTTTGCTAACTCCAACAATTTTTTCAATTAACTTATGGTTCACTTCCTCTTTGAACTCCACTTTGTACGATGTGCTTTTATCAGCTTTTTTCGAAAGATTTTTGGGACTGTCATCTGCAACAATACTACCGTGATCTATAATAACAACCCTATTACAAATAGCTTCAACCTCCTGCATTATGTGAGTACTTAGTATGATAGTTTTTTCTTTTCCAAGTTCAGTAATTATTTTTCGGATCTCTACCAATTGGTTTGGGTCGAGCCCCGATGTTGGCTCATCCAGAATTAATATTTCAGGATTATGAATTAGTGCCTGAGCAAGTCCCACACGTTGTTTATATCCTTTTGACAATGCCCCTATTTTTTTCTTTTTTTCAATTTCCAATCCTGTTAGTTGGATAATATTATCTATTTTGATTTTAATATTTTTATGTCCCGGATATGTCCTAAGTACAAATTCAAGATATTCTTTTACATACATGTCATGATAAAGAGGGTTATGCTCGGGCAGATACCCAATCAGTTTTCTAATCTCAAGCGAATTATCCCGAACATCCAATCCGTTAATTTTAACAGTTCCTTCCGACGGGGGTAAAAATGACGTAATTATTTTCAAAAGAGTAGATTTACCTGCACCATTAGGTCCTAGCAATCCCACAACTTCACCTTTATTTATAGATAAATTTATATTATCCAAAGCTTTTTGCTGTCCGTAATATTTTGTGACTTCTTCAATTTTTACAGTAAACATAATTGTTATCGGATATAATTTTATGCAAAAGTACTATGAAATAATTTTAAGCTTTGCAAAGCGAAGTAATAGATTTTTGTTTCCCACACTGTCGAAAAAAACGGTTGCTTTTTTATTTGGCCCATTACCTTCAACGGCAACAACTTTACCCCTACCAAAGTTAGCGTGTTCTACACTCATACCTTCCTGAAGATTATTTGTATTAGAAGAATCAGCGGACGAATTAACACCACTAATGGTAAGCGGTTTCAGATTTCTTTTTTTGAAATTACCATGATTACTCAAGTTTGATATTGAAGGGGATGATTTCTGGCTTGTATTGAACATAACGGGCTTTGGCCTGTCGATTAAGCTGTCGTCAATTTCATCTAAAAACCTGCTTGGTTCGGTAAAAGTAAAATTTCCCCATCTATATCTTGTTTCGGCATGCGAAAGCGTTACGGTTTCCATGGCTCGTGTTAAAGCAACATAAAAAAGTCGGCGTTCTTCTTCCAGCTCACTGCGCGTGCTAATAGATTGAATGGAAGGAAATAAGTTCTCCTCAAGGCCAACTATAAAAACATGAGGAAACTCAAGACCTTTTGAAGCATGAATAGTCATCAGGCTTACTTTATCTTTATCATCATCATCGTTATCCGCATCAGTAAGTAGTGCCACATCTTCCATAAATTCATTAAGCGTTTTCTTTATCGACAAATCACCATCGCTTTTTTCAATGGCTTTTTCGGTAAACTCTTTCATACCATTAAGAAGTTCTTCAATATTTTCAACGCGGCTAACTCCTTCAGGAGTGTCTTCATCTCTTAACGATTTTAGCAACCCTGATGAGTTAGCAATATGAACTGCAATTTCGAATGCGTCTTTTGTTTTATTCTCGACAATAAAACTACGGATCATTATGCAAAAATTTCGCAGCTTTGCCTGGGTTCCTGAATTAATATCAACACCGAAGTTAAGCGGATTACTTATTATTTCCCACATATTAACACCGTGCAGGTCGGCTGCAACAACTACTTTTTCTATTGTTGTTTTTCCAATACCTTTGGGCGGTACATTAATAATTCGCAGCAGGGCATCTTCATCATTTTGATTAATTACAAGCCGGAAATAGGACAAAAGATCTTTTATTTCTTTCCTGCTGTAAAAGGAAAGACCACCATAAATTCTGTAAGGTATGTTTTTTTGGCGAAGTGCCTCTTCAATTGATCTTGACTGAGCATTTGTACGATACAAAACTGTGAACATATTGTTGGTAAGCTGCTTATTCATTTTCTTTTCGAAAATAGATTCTGCAACCAGCCTGCCTTCTTCATTATCACTTTTGGCTTTTATAGTACCTATCAAATCGCCGGAGTGATTGTCGGTCCATACCGTTTTTTTAATCTGATCCTTATTATAGGTAATTACTTTATTGGCAGCATTTACTATGGTTTTTGTTGATCGATAATTTTGCTCAAGCTTAAAAAGGCTGAAGTCGGGATAATCACTTTTAAAGTTCAGAATATTGCTGATGTTTGCTCCCCTGAAACCATAAATACTTTGGGCATCATCGCCAACAACACATATAAATTCATTGTTAGCTGCCAGTTTTTTTATTATGAGATATTGTGCGTGATTCGTATCCTGATATTCGTCAACAAGAATATATTTAAATTTCTGCTGGTAACTATACAGTGCTTTTGGAAAGCCCGAAAAAAGCATGTAGGTGTTAAACAGAAGGTCATCAAAATCCATTGCATCAGCACGTCTGAGTCGGGCTTGATAGCTTGTGTAAATATCTTTTATAAGAGGTTTTTGTGAACTTTCGTCAGCTGATTGAATATCAGGATCGTTAGCATAATCGGTTGTAGAAATAAGTGATGATTTAGCCATCGAAATGCGATTTGCAACAAATGACCGCGAATACAACTTATTGTCTAAATTCATATCGCTGATTATGTTTCTTATTAACCGTTTGCTGTCGGTACTATCGTAAATCGTGTAATTTGAAGGATAGCCCAACAGGTGACCTTCGATGCGAAGAATTTTAGCAAATACTGAGTGAAACGTACCCATCCATACATTTCTTGCCTCTCCGTCACCGATTAAATTAATTACTCTGTCTTTCATTTCACGGGCAGCCTTATTAGTAAAAGTAAGTGCCAGGATATTAAACGGATCAACCCCTTTTGAAAGAAGATACGCAATACGGTAAGTAAGTACTCTGGTTTTTCCGGAACCTGCTCCGGCTATTACCATAACAGGGCCATCGTTATGTACAACAGCATCATGCTGCTCTTTATTCAATTGTTTTAAAAAGTCATTCACGTTATTCTTCATTATACGCGCAAAATTACATTTTTAAGGAAAGTATCACAGTGGTTGTGAAATGTGTTTTAAACAAATGGTTATTTTTGGCATATATTTATGAAGCCTCACAAAATAGTTACCGATAAGTCACAATTATATGAATATTCGCTTGTAATATTTATAATTTTTGTGGGTTCAGTATTGAGATTTTGGAACCTCTTGCATATACCATTTATGCACGATGAACTGAGTGCATTAAGCCGGCTTCAGTTCGATAATTTTACCGACCTTATTCGCAATGGTGTGATGCTTGGTGATACTCATCCTGCCGGGGTTCAGGTGTTTCTTTACTACTGGACAAGCTTTGTGGGTACAAATGAAACAATGGTAAAACTACCAACTATATTTTCCGGAATTATTTCAATTTGGTTAGGTTATTTAATTGGGAAATTGTGGTTTGGCGGAACCACCGGTCTCTTAACGGCGGTTTATATTTCATCACTTCAGTTTTTTGTAATGTATAGTCAAATTGCCCGACCTTATGTAAGTGGTTTAATGCTAACCTTGCTAATGGTTTACTTCTGGAGTTTGTATTTCTTCAAAAACAAAAAAACTATATACCTAATATTATATGTGTTATTTGGAGCGCTGGCTTCGTATAACCATCATTTTAGTTTGTTGTTTGCCGCAATAGTTGGAGTTAGTGGTTTGTTTCTTGTCAGGAAAAAGGATTTAATTACCTATGGTCTTTCAGGAGTTGCTATTTTTATATTATATATCCCACACCTTCATATATTCTTAACTCAGTTGGCGAAGGGTGGTATAGGAGGGTGGCTTTCCAAACCCGAACCTGATTTCTTCTTTCAGTTTCTTAATTATATTTTTCATTTTTCGTGGTGGACTTGGTTGGCAATTATTGCTGTATTGTTTTATATCATACTTAAGAAAGGTGATATAATATGCAATGAAAAAGCAAAACAAAAAAGATGGCTGCTAATTGTTTGGGTTGCATTACCAATTATAATTGGATATGGATATTCAGTATTGAGAAATCCTATAATACAGTATTCAATGCTGATCTTTTCAACTCCTTACTTGTTTGTTTTGTTGTTTTCTTATCATAAGAAATTATCAGATAATCATAATGCAATAATTGTTACTGTTTTATTGATTGTAAATATTTCAACACTAATTTATGGAAGAGACCATTACGAGATTTTTTATAAGCAGCCATATCAGGAAATGTTTAAAACGGCTCTTGTTGAAAACAACGCTAATGATATTTTTTTAATTGACGATTGTATCCCATATTATCACGAATATTATTTTAATAAATATGGAAAAAAGGTTCCTTATTTCACAAAGAGAAATGCTGATATTGATTTGGCCGGATTTGAAAAAATTGTAGCCGGCATTAAAGAAAATATAGTTGTAGCAGAAGCAGTTACAGGAGAAGAACTCCAGGTCGTACAGTTATATTTTCCATATCAAATTGGATATGAGTATGGGTTTACTTATGAAATTTATACATTCTCAAAGAACAAACCACTTACTGGAAATGAAATAAAAAGGAAAATTATCGCTCTTACTGATTTTGAAAATGAATTAGGAAAATGGAGGCACGTGAGCAATCCGGTTGTTCAAGATACTTTATCCGGTTTTCAATATTATTGTTTAACTTCTTCTGATGAATGGGGGCCGGCTATAACTTTTTCCTTACCTGATATTGCAGAATGTGGAAGGGGTATATTTGACGTAGAACTTGAAATAATGATGCCCGATACAATAACAAAAGCGTTAATTGTGGCAAGTGTATCAGACGGAGATGAAACCATGTACTGGAAAGCAATTAATATTGAAGATTATAATCCCGAAAAAGGAAAATGGAAAAAGGTTTTTTTGAGTATTGATATACAGGATGCATTAAAAAGCAGAACAGATATGGAAGGCCTGACGCTCAAAATTTACATTTGGAATCCAGTACATAACAAACTCCTTATTAATTATATTAACATATATCGCAGGACTGGCAATCCGTACAGGTATGGTTTGTATCAGCAGTTGGCAAGTTAGATGTTAAGAGCCGAGCTAATTTTATTAAGAACTAACGGCTACTATATAAAGGAGTAATTTTTCAGCACCAAGTATTTTCCAGGCGAAAAATTAAATTATCTCAAAAAAAGTATCTCCCACATGTTGTTAATAAGAAATAAATTTTTACCTTTGCAGCCGTTTTAAGCATAATATTGCGAAACTTGCTGAAACAGTAATAGTTAAAGGGACCTGACAAGGTAAAACGATATAGGTTTCCGGCGCAACAAAATTAGTATGATGTTTGTTGTGTGGTTTTAAACCCCCTCCGGTAAAATACCTTGAAAACTTTCTGAAATTATTAAAAATAAAATGAGGTTTGTATAAAATGATTTTATACTTTTGCACCTCCAAAAATTTAGGTTAATAAATTAAAATAATATATGCCTACAATACAGCAGTTAGTAAGGAAAGGACGGAAGAAACTCATTGATAAGAGTAAAGCTCCCGCTCTTGACGCTTGTCCGCAACGTCGCGGAGTTTGTGTAAGGGTTTACACTACTACACCAAAGAAACCAAATTCGGCAATGCGAAAAGTTGCCAGGGTTCGGCTTACCAACGGAAAAGAGGTGAATGCTTACATTCCTGGTGAAGGTCATAACCTTCAGGAACACTCAATTGTTATGATTAGAGGTGGCCGGGTTAAGGATCTTCCTGGCGTGAGATATCACATCATTCGTGGAGCCCTCGATACTTCTGGTGTTGCTGGGCGTACACAACGTCGTTCAAAGTATGGTACAAAACGTCCTAAAAAATAAAAGTTAATAGCATAAGCTTTATATCATGAGAAAAGCGAAACCAAAAATACGTATTATCCTTCCCGATCCTAAATACAATGATGTGTTGGTTACACAATTTGTAAACAATATTATGATGGGAGGAAAAAAAAGTACAGCATACAAACTCTTTTACGAAGCTATGGATATTGTAGCTGAGAAAACTAGTGAAGATCCTGTCGAAGTATGGAAAAAGGCCCTTGCTAATGTTACTCCTGCTGTTGAGGTAAGAAGCAGGCGTATAGGCGGTGCTACTTTTCAAATTCCTGCCGAGATTCGTCCCAGCAGAAAAATGTCAATCGGGATGAAAAACCTTATCAGTTTCTCTCGTAAACGTCATGAAAAGAGTATGGGAAAGAAGCTTGCTGGTGAAATTTTGGCTGCTTATAAAGATGAAGGTGCTGCATTTAAAAGAAAAGAGGATACTCATAGAATGGCAGAAGCTAATAAAGCATTTTCACATTTCAGATTCTAAAAATTACGATCGCTTGATAAACTAATGGCAACCCTGGAAAAAAATATAAGTAAACTTCAACTTAACCGTAATATTGGTATTATGGCGCATATTGATGCCGGTAAAACCACTACTACCGAACGTATTTTGTATTACACAGGACGTAACTACAAAATGGGTGAAGTTCACGAAGGAGGTGCCACTATGGATTGGATGGTTCAGGAGCAGGAACGTGGTATTACTATTACATCTGCTGCTACTACAGTTTATTGGGAGTTGTTTAATAATAAATATAAAATAAATATAATCGACACACCAGGACATGTTGACTTTACAGTTGAGGTAGAACGATCACTTCGCGTATTAGATGGTGCTGTTGCGCTATTTTGTGCAGTAGGTGGAGTAGAGCCTCAGTCGGAAACTGTGTGGAGACAAGCTGATAAATATAAAGTGCCTCGAATTAGTTTCGTTAATAAAATGGACAGATCAGGTGCAGATTTTTTTGGTGTTGTTGAGCAAATAAAAGACAGATTAGGTGCTAACCCTGTGCCGATTCAAATACCAATTGGGTCGGAGGATAGTTTCATAGGTGTTGTTGATCTTGTAAAAAATAAAGCCTTTGTTTGGGAAGAGGGTTCTGACGGGACTAAGATTGTTGAAATACCAATTCCGGAGGATCTTAAGCAAATCACCCAGGATTATCGTATGAAAATAATCGAGGGAGTTGCTGAAGAAAGCGATGAACTACTTGAAAAGTTTATGAATGACCAAAACTCTATTACTGAGGAGGAAATGATAAACGTAATCCGCACTTCAACTCTTAATATGGAAATTACACCTGTGATGTGTGGCGCCGCTTTTAAAAATAAAGGTGTTCAGATGCTATTAAATGCCATTATTGAATTCCTTCCAAGCCCACTTGATGTTGAATCAGTAGTTGGTGTTAATCCGAAAACTGACAAAGAGGAAATTCGTCGTGCTGACCCGAATGATAATTTTAGCGCACTTGCTTTTAAAATTGCTACCGACCCATTTGTGGGCAGGATATGTTTCTTCAGAGTTTATTCTGGAAGGTTAAACTCTGGTTCATATGTGTATAACGTATCCACTGGCAAGAAAGAAAGAATAAGCCGCATCATGCAAATGCATGCCAATAAACAGGAGCCATTAGATTTTATTGAAGCCGGTGATATTGGAGCAGCTGTAGGCTTCAAGACAATACACACCGGGGATACATTAACGGATGAAAAACATCCTATCATCCTTGAACCGATGACGTTCCCTATTCCGGTTATTAGCATTGCCATTGAACCTAAAACTCAAAAAGATATCGACAAAATGTCGTCGGCATTAGCCAAACTTGCTGAAGAAGATCCAACTTTTAAAGTTTCGATCGATCCTGATTCTGGTCAAACAATAATATCAGGGATGGGCGAGCTTCATCTTGACATTCTGGTTGATAGATTAAAAAGGGAATTCGGTGTTGAATGTAATATTGGGCAACCACAGGTAAACTATAAAGAAGCCATTACGCATACTGTTCATCATAAAGAAGTTTACAAAAAGCAAACTGGAGGTAGAGGAAAATTTGCTAATATCGAATTTGAACTCGGTCCTATTGATGTAGGTGAAGAAGGCTTACAATTTATTGATGAAGTTAAAGGAGGAAATATTCCGCGGGAATTTATTCCTTCTATCAAAAAAGGATTTGAAACAGCGATGCAAAATGGAGTTTTAGCTGGGTTTTCTATTGAAAGTATGAAAGTAAGACTTCTTGATGGCACATACCATCCGGTTGATTCTGATCAACTTTCGTTTGAAATGGCTGCTAAAATTGGTTTTAAAGTTGCCGCCAAAATGGCAAAATCAGTATTACTCGAACCAATAATGAAAATTGAAATTGTTACTCCTGAAGAATACCTTGGGGATGTAACCGGTGATCTTAATAAAAGAAGAGCGATTGTAGAGGATGTTGTAGCAAAGGTTGGATACAAAGTTATCAAAGCAAAAGTGCCTTTATCCGAAATGTTTGGGTATGTAACTTCGTTGCGTTCACTAAGTTCGGGTAGAGCAACATCAAGTATGGAGTTCAACACTTTTAAACGTGCACCTGAATTTATATCAGAAGGAGTAATAAAGAAAATAAAAGGAAATTTTTAGATAAATTATACTAACGTGAGTCAAAGAATTAGAATTAAACTTAAATCGTACGATCATAATCTGGTTGATAAATCAGCAGAAAAGATTGCAAAGGCGGTAAAATCTACGGGTGCTGTAATTAGTGGTCCAATACCCTTACCAACTCATAAAAAAGTATTTACTGTTAACCGATCGACTTTTGTAAATAAAAAGTCACGCGAACAGTTTGAGTTAAGCACTTATAAAAGATTAATGGATGTTTTTAACTCATCTTCAAAAACCATTGACTCATTGATGAAGCTTGAGCTTCCAAGCGGGGTTGAAGTTGAGATAAAAGTATAACTATAAACGAGTTAAAGATTTTTAACAATGTCAGGATTATTAGGTAAGAAAATAGGCATGACCTCCATATTTGATGAGAACGGGAAAAATATCCCATGTACCGTCATTGAAGCTGGTCCGTGTGTTGTAAGCCAGGTTCGCACAAAGGAAGTTGATGGTTATGAAGCTATTCAGCTCGCTTTTGAAGAGAAAAAGGAAAAGCACACCACCAAAGCGATGAAAGGTCATTTTGCAAAGGCTCAAACAACACCAAAAAGATTTGTAGCAGAATTTAGTCGTTTTGAAGAAAAGAAAAAATTTGGAGACGTACTAACAGTTAACGTTTTTATTGAGGGTGAATATATTGATGTTGTAGGAACATCAAAAGGAAAGGGATTTCAAGGAGTGGTAAAAAGGTATAATTTCAAAGGTGTAGGAGATGCTACTCATGGTCAACATAATAGATTAAGAGCACCAGGTTCAGTAGGTGCCTCTTCATATCCTTCACGTGTATTTAAAGGAATTCGTATGGCAGGCCGAATGGGAGGAGATAGGGTTAAAATAATTAACCTTCAGGTAATTAAATTAATTCCTGAGAAAAATATAGTAGTTGTAAAAGGAGCCGTTCCAGGTCCTAATAATTCATTAGTAATATTAGAAAGATGGAGTTAGTAGTTCATAAGGTTAGCGGAGAAGCCACCGATAGAAAGGTGATGCTGGATGATTCCATCTTTGGGATTGAGCCAAACAACCATGCCATTTATCTTGATGCAAAACATTATATGGCAAGCCAGCGTCAGGGCACACACGATTCTAAGGAAAGAAGTGATATAATTGGAAGTACGCGCAAAATTAAGCGTCAAAAAGGTACAGGTACTGCACGAGCCGGAAGCATAAAGAATCCTATTTTTCGAGGGGGTGGCAGAGTTTTTGGTCCACATCCACGTAATTATTCTTTTAAGTTGAATAAAAAGGTGAAACGCCTTGCACGTAAGTCGGCCTTATCATACAAAGCGAAAGAAAATAGCATTTTAATTGTAGAAGACTTTAATCTTGAAAATCCAAAAACAAGAGATTTTAATGAAATTTTAAAAAGCTTAAATATTGACAATAAAAAAACTTTATTTGTTTTGGATCAGTCTGATGAAAATATCTATTTATCAGCCAGAAACCTACAAAAAGTTAAGGTATTAAGGGCAGAAGGAATTAACACTTATGAAGTTCTTAAAGCCAACAAGATTGTTTTTGTTGAAAGCTCGTTAAAAACCATCATTGAAGTATTCGCGAATAAATAAAACTGAAAAGAGATGGGTGTAATATTTAAACCGGTTATTACAGAAAAGATGACTGCCAAAGGTGAAAAACTTAACCAATATGGTTTTATTGTCGATAGTAGGGCAAATAAAATCCAGATAAAAGGAGAAGTTGAAGAGCTTTACGGAGTTGAAGTACTTTCTGTAAACACTATGAATTACTCAGGGAAAAGGAAATCACGTAATACAAAATCAGGCGTAATTTCTGGTAAGACAAATGCCTTCAAAAAAGCTATTATTACTATAGGAGAAGGTGAATCAATTGATTTCTTTAGCAATATTTAGAAATGGCTCTTAAAAAATATAAACCGACAACACCGGGTCAGCGTTTTAAAATTATAAGCGCATTTGACGAAATTACTACCGATAAGCCTGAAAAAAGTCTTATCGCTAGTAAGAAAAGTACAGGTGGTAGAAATAATCAAGGCAGGATGACTATTCGCAATGTAGGCGGTGGTCATAAACAAAAATACAGAATCATAGATTTCAAGAGGGATAAGGAAAATATTCCTGGAATTGTTAAAACAATCGAATATGATCCAAATCGTACTGCTCGTATTGCTTTGATTAATTATGTAGATGGCGAGAAGAGGTACATAGTAGCCCCTCAGGGACTTGTAGTTGGACAGGAAATTAATTCTGGTAAAGGTGTTACTCCGGATGTGGGAAATACAATGTATTTAAGTGAAATTCCTTTTGGTACAGTAATTCACAATATTGAGCTTCGTCCTGGTCAGGGTGCAAAAATGTCGCGTAGTGCCGGGTCACATGCCCAATTAATGACACGCGAGGGAAAATTTGCGATTATTAAACTGCCATCCGGCGAAACAAGGATGATCTTACAAACTTGTAAAGCTACTATTGGCATGGTTTCAAATGTTGATCATAACCTTGAGAAATCAGGTAAAGCTGGTCGTAAACGCTGGCTGGGTCGCCGCCCAAGAGTGCGTGGTGTAGCCATGAACCCTGTAGATCACCCTATGGGTGGTGGAGAAGGAAAAGCTTCAGGTGGACATCCCCGCTCACGCAAAGGATTGCCTGCAAAGGGATTCCGTACCCGTGCCAAAAAGAAGGCATCTAATAAATATATTGTTGAGAAAAGAAAGAAATAATTAAGGAGCGTTAATTGAATTTAATATGAGCCGATCATTAAAAAAAGGACCTTACATCGATATCAAACTCGAGAAAAAAGTATTGGTCACTGTGGAGTCCGGTAAAAAAACCGTAGTAAAAACCTGGTCGAGGGCATCAATGATCTCTCCTGATTTTGTTGGCCAAACCATAGCAGTTCATAATGGAAATAAATTTATTCCTGTTTATGTAACTGAAAATATGGTAGGGCATAAACTTGGAGAATTTGCACCAACACGATTGTTTAGAGGTCATGCTGGGAAAAAGAATAAAGGTAATAAATAAAGTACTTAATAATGGGATCAAGAAAACAGATAAGTGCAGAACAAAGAAAAGAGGCGCGTAAAACACTTTACGTTGCACGCCTTCGTAATGTTCCCACTTCTCCGCGTAAAATGCGTATTGTCGCCGACCTTATTCGCGGTATGAACGTTGAAAATGCAATGAGTGTGCTACAACATACTTCAAAAGAAGCTGCCGGAAGGTTGTACAAATTATTACGCTCCGCAATTGCTAACTGGGAAGTTAAGAATGAAGGAAAAAGAGTAGAGGATAACCAGTTATATGTAAAAGAAATAAGCGTTGATGGTGGAAGAATGCTGAAAAGAATTCAACCAGCACCCCAAGGCAGGGCACACCGTATTCGTAAAAGATCTAATCATGTTACACTTATATTAGGCAATAAGATGCAAATGAAAGAGGAAGTTGAAGAAGTTATTACCGATAACACAGATAAATAATGGGACAAAAAACTAATCCAATAGGGCTCAGGTTAGGAATCATCAAAGGTTGGGATTCATACTGGTATGGCGGAAAAAACTTTTCCGATAAGCTTGTTGAAGATGGTAAGATAAGAGAATATCTTAATGCACGTCTTGTTAAAGCAGGTGTATCCCGTATTATGATAGAGCGCACACTTAAGTTGATAACCATTACAATTTTTACTGCACGTCCGGGTATTATTATAGGAAAAGGTGGTTCGGAAGTTGATAAACTAAAGGAAGAGTTAAAAAAACTTACTGATAAAGAAGTTCAGATCAATATTTCAGAAATTAAACGACCTGAGTTAGATGCTCATATAGTAGCTACGAGTATTGCCCGTCAGATTGAAGGTAGGGTTTCATTTCGCAGGGCTATAAAAACATCAATTGCATCAACAATGCGTATTGGCGCTGAAGGTATTAAAGTTCTTATTTCGGGCAGAGTTGGCGGTGCTGAAATGGCTCGTAGTGAAATGTACAAAGAAGGACGTATCCCCCTTCAAACCCTGCGTGCCGATATTGACTATGCTTTAGTTGAAGCACACACAACTTATGGTCGTATTGGCATTAAAGTTTGGATATTTAAAGGTGAGATTTATGGTAAACCTGAATTAGTATCCCCATCGGTTGGAGGTTCAAAACCACAAACAACTGCTCCAAAGGGAGGAAGACAAAGAAAGAGAAGGTAGCAGATAAGTTATCGAAAATTATAAAAGTTAAATAGGATGTTACAACCTAAGAAAACAAAATATAGAAAACAGCAAAAAGGTCGCATGAAAGGCAATGCCCAAAGAGGTAATCAATTGGCATTCGGATCTTTTGGTATTAAAACTCTTGAAGAGGGATGGCTTACATCACGTCAGATTGAGGCTGCTCGCCAGGCTGTTACACGTTTTATGAAGCGTGAAGGTCAAATCTGGATAAAGATTTTTCCTGATAAACCGGTTACAAAAAAACCGGCGGAAGTAAGGATGGGCAAAGGTAAAGGTGCACCTGAATTATTCGTTGCACGTGTTACTCCGGGAAGGATTTTGTTTGAAGCAGAGGGAGTTCCAGTTGCTGTAGCAAAAGAAGCAATGAGACTTGCCGCTCAAAAACTGCCTGTAATTACCAAGTTTATTGTTAGAAGAGATTACTCTGAGTAAAATAATTAGAAATGAAGCAAGAAGTTATTAAAGAGCTAAGTAAAGCGGATATCATTGAACGCCTTGAAGAAGAGCGTAAGCATTTAATTCGTTTGAAGTTAAATCATACGGTGTCTCCGTTAGAAAATCCTCACAATATTAGTGCCGACAAGAAGACAATTGCAAGGTTGGAAACAGAATTGAGGAGTAGAATTATTGCAGAAAATAATAATAAGTAATCAAATGATGGAAAAGAGAAACTTAAGGAAAGAAAGAACCGGTCTTGTTGTAAGCAACAAAATGGATAAATCCATTGTAGTTCAGGTTGAACGCCGTGTTAAGCATCCTGTTTACGGTAAATTCATCAAGAAGTCTACCAAATTCATAGCTCACGACGAGAAAAATGATTGCGGAATTGGCGATACGGTACGTATTATGGAAACAAGACCACTGAGTAAGAATAAGAATTGGAGATTATTAGAAATCATAGAAAGAGCTAAATAACCATGATACAACAAGAATCGAGACTTGCTGTTGCTGATAACAGCGGAGCTAAAGAAGTACTTTGCATCAGGGTACTTGGCGGAACAGGACGCAGATATGCATCAATTGGTGATCAGATAATAGTTACTGTGAAAAATGCGATGCCTTCAGGAAATATTAAAAAAGGTGCAGTTGCAAGAGCAGTTGTTGTTAGAACAAGAAAAGAAATTCGTCGTAATGATGGTTCCTATATTCGTTTTGATGATAACGCTGTGGTAATGCTAAACCAAGCAGGTGAAATGATGGGTACTCGTATTTTCGGACCTGTTGCCCGCGAGCTGCGCGAAAAGCAATTTATGAAAATAGTATCACTAGCACCCGAAGTGCTTTAAAAAAAAGAAATTTAGTTATGGCTAAGTTACATATAAAAAAAGGGGATAACGTGATGGTAATTTCCGGTAACAACAAAGGACAATCAGGAAGAGTTTTGGTTGTTAATGTTGATAAAAAAAGAGCCATTGTGGAAGGTGTTAATCTAATATCAAAAAACACTAAACCCAATGCTAAAAACCCAAAAGGTGGAATTGTTAAACAGGAATCTGCTGTGCATATTTCTAACCTTATGCTTATTGATAAAGCAGGTCAACCATCGCGTACAAGGATAAAAATGGATGAGAATTTAGGAAAAAACATACGTGTTTTAAAAAAATCAAGGGAGGCTATTAAGTAATGGAAGCAACACCAAGATTAAGAAAGCAGTACACAGAGGAAATTATTCCGGTACTCATGAAAGAGTTTAATTACAGCTCCGTTATGCAGGTGCCAAAAATAGCAAAAATTGCAATTAACCAAGGCATAAGCGCTGCACTTGCCGATAAAAAGTTAATTGATGTAGGTATTGCCGAAATGACTTCAATAACAGGTCAGAAAGCAGTTCCTACAATTTCAAAACGCGACGTATCTAACTTTAAACTTAGAAAAGGAAACGCTATAGGTGTTCGTGTAACACTCAGGGGAGTAAAAATGTATGAGTTTTTAGACAGACTTATTTCGGTTGCACTTCCGCGCGTAAGAGATTTTAGGGGAATAAATGACAAAGGTTTTGATGGAAGGGGTAACTATTCTTTCGGAGTAACTGAACAATTAATCTTTCCTGAAATAGATATAGATAAAGTGAGTAATATTAATGGTATGGATATAACAATTGTTACAACAGCGAATAATGATCATGAAGCATTTGGGTTGTTAAAAGCATTTGGTCTACCATTTAAAAATCAAAAAAAAGCATAGCTCATGGCAAAAGAATCAATGAAAGCGCGTGAGCGCAAAAGAAAAAAGATGGTGGAAAAATATGCAGAAAAACGTGCTGCATTAAAAGCTGCCGGGGATTATGAAAGATTACAAAAGTTACCTCGTAATGCTTCACCCGTGCGTTTGCACAATCGCTGCCAGATAACCGGAAGACCTAGGGGTTATATGAGACAATTTGGTGTTTCTCGTATTAACTTCCGCGAAATGGCATTAAAGGGATTGATTCCAGGTATTAAGAAAACAAGTTGGTAATAATAATATAAAAAGCATAGTCAGATGATAACCGATCCAATTGCAGACTATTTAACAAGAATTAGAAACGCCGTTGCTGCAAAACATAGAATGGTAGAAGTACCGGCTTCTAACCTTAGAAAGAATATTACCAAAATCCTTTTTGAAAAAGGATATATCTTAAACTATAAGTTTGAAGATGATGTAGTTCAGGGAAAAATAAAGATTGCTTTAAAATATCATCCGGTTACAAAATTGCCGGCTATTAATGATCTTGAAAGAATATCAAGACCCGGTTTACGTCAATATGTTAATTCAAATGAATTACCAAGAGTACTAAACGGACTGGGTGTTGCAATACTTTCAACTTCAAAAGGTGTAATTACCGATAAAGAAGCAAGAAAACTTGGAGTAGGTGGCGAAGTAATTTGTTTTGTAAGTTAATTTAGAAGGAGTAAGAGAATGTCAAGAATAGGAACAATGCCAATAAATTTACCCGAAGGAGTTGAGGTTACAATAACCAAGACGAACCTTGTTAAGGTAAAAGGAAAATTGGGCGAGCTCGAACAACTTGTTGATCCGGCAATAACTGTTATAGTTAAGGATGGTGAAATAAATGTTGGAAGAGCCACGGAAAGTAAAGATCATAAATCAAAGCACGGACTTTACAGATCTTTGATATCAAATATGATTAAGGGAGTTACTGAAGGTTATACAATTGTTCAGGAATTGGTTGGCGTTGGTTATAAAGCCGAGGCGAAAGGACAATTGATCGACTTTTCATTAGGATATTCACACCATATTGTTTTTGAACTTCCTCCTGAAGTAAAAGTTGAAACTATAACGGAAAGAGGGAAAAATCCTATGATTAAGCTTTTTTCTAACGATAAACAACTCATCGGTCAGGTTGCCGCTAAAATCCGTTCACTACGTAAACCCGAACCTTATAAAGGTAAAGGTATTAAGTTTCAGGGTGAAGTTCTTAGGAAGAAAGCTGGTAAAGCTGCCGCTGAAAAATAATAAACTATTGAAACTGTTAACAGGTAAAACCTAATAGTAATGGGAATAAAGAATAAAAAAGCATACAGCCGACTTAGAATAAAAAGGAGAATAAGGAAAACCATAGTCGGTACACCTGAGCGTCCAAGGATGTCAGTGTTTAGAAGTAACAAACAAATTTATGTTCAGCTTATTGATGACAGTGTTGGATCAGTACTTATTGCGGCATCTTCATGTGAAAAAGATTCAGCAGACAGTAAAGTTCATAAGATTGAACAAGCTAGTTTAGTTGGAACACTTATAGCAGAAAAGGCAAAAGCAGCAGGAATTGAGAATGTTGTTTTCGATAGAAATGGATATTTATATCACGGTAGAATAAAATCTCTTGCTGAGGCTGCAAGAAAAGGTGGACTTAAATTTTAATTGATCATGACAAACGCAAATATAAAACGTGTTAAATCCAGCGAAATCGAATTTAAAGACAGGCTGGTAAGTATTCAAAGGGTAACAAAAGTTACTAAAGGTGGTCGGACATTTAGCTTTTCTGCAATTGTTGTTGTGGGAAATGAAAATGGAGTAGTTGGTTATGGACTTGGTAAGGCTAAGGAGGTTACATCAGCAATTGCAAAAGGTATTGATGATGCTAAAAAGCATCTTGTTCAAGTTCCGGTTTTGAAAGGTACATTACCACATCAGCAAATAGGCAAATATAGCGGAGCCAGAGTTTACGTTCAGCCAGCTTCACCAGGTACTGGAATCATCGCAGGCGGAGCCATGCGCGCTGTGCTTGAAAGCGTTGGAGTAAAAGACGTTCTGGCAAAATCAAAAGGTTCGTCAAACCCTCACTCTGTGGTAAAGGCAACTATTGATGCGCTAACGAAAATGAGAGATCCATATACAATTGCACAGGTTAGAGGTGTTGAATTAGACACAGTTTTTAACGGATAGAAGTTAAAAAATTAGCAGGATGAAGAAAGTAAAAATCACACAAATAAGAAGTGCAATAAACAGGCCGCAAAGGCAGAAGTTGACACTCGAGGCTTTAGGCATCAAGAAATTGAATAAACCTAAGGAACATGTTCTAACACCTCAGGTTGCAGGCATGATTGAAAAAGTAAAACATTTATTGAAGGTAGAAGAAATTTAAAAGATATAGATAATGGATTTAAGTAATCTTAAACCTGCAGAGGGTTCTGTAAAGAACAATAAACGACTTGGACGCGGACAAGGTTCAGGACGCGGAGGTACTGCCACAAAAGGCCATAAAGGCGCACAGTCTAGATCAGGTTACAAACGTAAGATTGGTTTTGAAGGTGGACAGATGCCATTATATCGTCGTGTTCCTAAATTTGGTTTTAAAAATATTAACCGTAAAGAATTCAGAGGTATTAACCTCCATGTTCTCCAAGAGTTAGCCGAAAAGAAAAACATCACTGTAATTAACAAAGATGTTCTTATTGACAATGGATTAGCCTCAAAGAATGACCTAATTAAAATATTAGGTATGGGTGAGCTTAAAGCCAAACTGGAAGTTACAGCAAATGGATTTACAAAAACAGCACAGGCAGCCATTGAAGAACAAGGCGGCACTGTTACTAAAATCTAAATTGAATGAAAAAGTTAATCGAAACCATTAGAAATATAAATAAGATCGAGGAATTAAGGAACAGAATTCTTTATACCCTTGGTATTATTTTGATCTATCGTTTAGGATCATTTATAGTATTACCAGGAGTTGATCCCAATATGTTGGCCAACCTTAAACAGCAGGGTTCTGGAGGTTTGATGGGCTTATTAAACATGTTCTCAGGAGGTGCGTTTTCCAATGCATCAATTTTTGCGCTTGGTATTATGCCATATATAAGTGCATCAATTGTTATTCAGCTTCTTGGTATGGCAATACCTTATTTTCAACGATTGCAACGAGAAGGCGAAAGTGGAAGGCGTAAAATAAATCAAATAACACGATATTTAACAGTTATAATTGTAGGACTACAAGCACCGGGATATATAGCAAATCTTGTATCCCAGTTACCTGCCGAGGCAATCACACCTTTTAGTGCAGCGGTTACAACCCCTTCTATTTTCTTTTGGATATCCTCAACAGTAATACTAATAGCCGGAACCTTGTTTGTTATGTGGCTCGGTGAAAAAATTACTGACAAAGGTATTGGTAATGGAATATCACTCATTATTATGATCGGCATCATTGCCCAACTCCCCAGCTCACTGGTACAAGAGTTTGTATCAAAAATGGGCTCTCTGGGAGGTGGTTTAGTTTACTTCCTGATGGAACTTGTGATTTTAATATTTGTTATATTATTTACAATATTACTTGTTCAGGGTACTCGAAGAGTACCGGTTCAGTATGCAAAAAGAATAGTTGGTAATAAACAATATGGCGGAGTTCGTCAGTATCTTCCGCTAAAAGTTAATTCAGCAGGTGTTATGCCTATCATTTTTGCCCAGGCAATTATGTTCCTCCCTATTACTTTAGTGGGTTTTGCCGAATCGGAGGCAATGACTGGGTTTGCAGCAGCTTTTGCTGATTATACAGGATTTTGGTATAACTTTACCTTCTTTATAATGATAATTTTGTTTACCTACTTTTATACTGCAATCACTATAAATCCAAAACAAATGGCCGAAGACTTGAAAAAGAACGGTGGATTTATACCAGGTATTAAACCAGGTAAAAAAACAGCAGAATATTTAGATAACATCCTTTCACGCATCACTTTGCCAGGATCAATATTTCTTGGTGTTATTGCAATCATGCCCGCATTTGCTATGATTGCAGGTGTAAATAGCGGATTTGCGCAATTTTATGGCGGTACGTCGTTGTTAATTCTTGTGGGTGTTGTTCTGGATACTTTGCAACAAATTGAAAGTTATTTATTGATGCGTCATTATGACGGACTGACTAAATCAGGTCGGATAAAAGGCAGATCATCATTTAGTATGTAGTTTTAGCTTCCGTTTTATGATTTACATTAAAACAGATGAGGAAGTTGAAATACAGAGAAAGAGTTCTTTACTTGTTGGAAAAACTTTAGCCGAAGTAGCCAAAATCATTAGGCCTGGCATTGCTACCATTGAATTGGATAGAGTTGCCGAAACTTTTATCCGCGATAATGGTGCTGAACCCGGGTTTAAAGGATATGGAGGATTTCCTGCCACACTATGTATATCGGTAAACGACGAAGTAGTTCACGGGATTCCGGGGAATCGTGAGTTGAAAGATGGAGATATAGCATCGATTGATTGCGGAACATTAATGAACGGATTTTATGGCGATTCTGCATATACATTTGCTGTTGGAGAGGTTGATAAAGAAATACTTTTGCTTCTGGAAAGAACAAAACAGTCGCTTTATTTAGGAATTGAACAGGCAGTTGTAGGAAAAAGAGTTGGGGATATTGGACATGCTATTCAAAAATATGTTGAAGGATTTGGTTACTCGGTTGTGAGAGATTTAGTTGGACACGGTGTTGGAAGAAACCTGCATGAAAACCCTGAAGTTCCTAACTTTGGACGAAGAGGGTCGGGGATAAAGTTAAAATCAGGTATGTGTTTGGCAATCGAACCAATGATTAACCTTGGTGTTAAAGAGGTGGCTCAGGATGAAGATGGCTGGACTATACGAACAAAGGATGCGCAACCATCTGCACATTTTGAGCATGATGTTGTTGTTAGAAACGGTAAAGCTGATATATTGTCAACATTCGAATATATTGAACAGGTTTTAAATAAGAAATAGTCAATATTTATGGCAAAACAGAAGTCGATAGAATTAGATGGAACAGTAATTGAATCTCTCGGAAATGCAATGTTTCGTGTTGAACTTGAAAACGGGCATCGGATAACAGCCCATATTTCTGGTAAAATGAGAATGCATTACATTAAAATATTACCGGGCGATCGGGTTAAATTGGAAATGTCGCCATATGATTTATCAAAAGGTAGAATAACATTCAGATACAAATAGATATTAAGATGAAAATAAGAGCATCAATAAAAAAAAGAACACAGGAGGACAAACTTGTTCGCCGTAATGGAAAACTATATATTATTAATAAAAAGAATCCGAAGTATAAACAAAGACAAGGTTAAATTGTAATTGGTTTTACTGAATAAAAATAATTATTATGGCTAGAATTGCTGGAGTAGATATTCCAAACAAAAAGAGAGGTGAAATTGCTTTAACCTATATTTATGGTATTGGCAGAAGCAACGCTCAAAACATTTTAACTCAAGCCGGTGTTGACTGGAACATTAAAGCAGAAGACTGGACGGATGATCAACAAAACAATATCCGTAATGTGATTACTGATAGTTTTAAAGTTGAAGGTGAATTGCGGTCGGAAACACAGATGAACATAAAACGATTAATGGATATAGGAACTTACCGAGGTATCAGGCATCGTATTGGTTTACCACTTAGAGGTCAAAATACTAAAAATAATGCCCGAACACGTAAAGGACGTAAGAAAACAGTTGCCAATAAAAAAATGGCTACTAAATAGGTAAAAAATAAATTCATAGCTAGTAACAAAAATAAGCATGGCGAAAAGGACTAGAAGTACAAAAAAAAGAGTTGTTAAAATAGAGCCAATAGGAAGAGCCTATATTAAAGCTTCGTTCAATAATATCATTATTTCGTTAACTAATGATGCAGGACAGGTGATTTCATGGGCATCAGCCGGTAAAATGGGATTTAGAGGTTCTAAAAAGAATACTCCCTATGCTGCACAAATGGCAGCTACCGAATGTTCAAAAGTTGCATACGACCTTGGCTTGCGTAAAGTTAAGGTTTATGTTAAAGGGCCTGGTTCAGGAAGAGAGTCAGCGATTAGGACAATTCATTCATCTGGAATTGAAGTTACAGAAATTGTTGATGTAACTCCAATGCCGCATAATGGCTGTCGTCCTCCCAAAAGAAGAAGGGTATAACTAATAATAACTGACAAAAAATCTAAGCAATGGCAAGATATATAGGACCAAAATCCAAAATAGCACGAAAATTTAACGATCCCATTTACGGACCTGATAAGTTTCTTGACAAAAAGGCATTTCCTCCGGGACAACATGGTGCCAATAAAAGAAGAAAAAAACAATCAGAATATGGGATACAGCTCCAGGAAAAGCAAAAAGCTAAATACACTTACGGAATTCTTGAACGACAGTTTCGTAATATTTTCAAGCTGGCTTCTCGTAAAAAAGGTATTACTGGTGAAAATCTTCTTAAATTAATTGAAGCTCGCCTCGATAATACAGTTTACCGTTTAGGTATTGCACCTACCAGATCAGGGGCTCGCCAACTAGTTTCGCATCGACATATAACTGTTAATGGTGACGTTGTGAATATACCATCATATTCAATAAAAGAAGGTGATATTGTTGGTGTTAGAGAGAAATCAAAAAGCATGATTGTTATTACCGAATCTCTTGCAAACCCACATAAAAGCTTTTCATGGCTTGAGTGGGATTCTGAAAAACTACAGGGTAAATTTCTTAATTATCCTTCTCGCGAAGAAATTCCTGAGAATATTAAGGAACAACTTATCGTTGAGTTATACTCTAAATAGTAAAATAATAATAAATTATCTAATTGAACATTTTAAAGTTAAAGATATATTATGGCAATTTTAGCATTTCAGAAGCCCGATAAAGTTATAATGAACGAAGCCAATGAATTCCATGGGATTTTTGAATTCCGTCCTCTGGAACCAGGTTTTGGCATTACAATTGGCAATGCCCTCAGGCGAATTTTATTATCATCGCTCGAAGGATTTGCCATTACATCAGTAAAAATTGATGGCATTGTACATGAGTTTTCTACTGTTAAAGGTGTTGTTGAAGATGTAACAGAATTAGTTCTGAATCTTAAAAAGATACGCTTCAAACAACAGATTCAAAGCGAATTCAGTGAAAAAGTAAATATTATTATTGGTGATCAGGAACTGTTTACTGCTGGTGATATTAATAAGTTTTTATCAGTTTTTCAAGTACTTAATCCTGAGGAAGTGATCTGTCACTTAGATCCTTCCGTAAAATTAAGTATGGAATTAACCATAAGTAAGGGTAGAGGATATGTTCCTGCCGAGGAAAATATTGACGAAGATGCATTAGTAGGTACTATTGCTATCGATTCTATTCACACTCCTATTAAGAATGTTAAATATCATGTTGATAATTTCAGGGTTGAGCAAAAAACCGACTACGAAAAGCTTGTTATGGATGTTATAACCGACGGATCAATTCACCCGAAAGATGCACTGAAAGAGGCTGCAAAAATACTTATTCACCATTTTATGCTCTTTTCTGATGAGAGAATTACACTCGAAACAGAAGAAAAATCTGTAAATGAAGAGTTTGACGAGAATACCTTACATGTTCGCCAATTGCTAAAATCAAAACTTGTTGACCTTGATTTATCGGTTAGGGCACTCAATTGTTTGAAAGCAGCTGATGTTGAAACATTAGGAGAACTAGTAGCTTACAATAGAAACGATTTACTTAAGTTTAGAAACTTTGGTAAAAAATCTCTTACCGAACTTGATCTGTTATTTGAGCAAAAAGGTCTTGAGTTTGGGATGAATACATCAAAATATAAATTAGATAAGGATTAAGCGAGATGAGACACAGAAAGAGTTTTAATCATTTAGGAAGAACATCTTCACACAGGAAAGCAATGCTTTCGAATATGGCAACTTCACTAATATTACATAAAAGAATTACTACTACTGTTGCTAAAGCAAAAGCCCTTAGAGGTTATGTGGAACCTTTGATTACTAAATCAAAAGATGACACAACTCACTCACGCAGGGTTGTTTTTAGTTATTTGAAGGATAAATTTGCTGTAACTGAATTATTCAGGAACATTTCAGGAAAAGTTGCCGAACGACCAGGTGGTTATACCAGAATTATTAAACTTGGTAAACGCCTTGGTGATAGTGCTGAAATGGCTATGATCGAGTTGGTTGATTTTAACGAACTTTTGATGAGCGATCAAACTAAAAAGGAAAAAGTAACAAGACGACGTCGTGGTGGAGCCAAAGGTAAAGATACTAAAACAGATGCTCCAGTCGCAGAAAAAAACACTGGCAAAGTTATTGAAGATACAAAAGTAGAAGACGCCGTAATAGAAGATGCATTTATTGAAGAGGCTGTAGTTGAAGAAGTGGAGGAGGGCGTTGAAGAAGCAGTTGAAGATGTTAAGGAAGCCGACATAGAAACTAAATCTAAACCGGAAACGGAAGATAAGAAAGAAGATAAATAGATTTTAAAAAATATTTTAAAATACAAAAAGGATGGGGGATTTTCTCTTATCCTTTTTTTGTGTGCTGAAGATTCAACATAATTCCTGATAATAAAAAAAACACTAATTTCGCATACAATTTTTAAAACTTTGAAATATGAGTCAAATAACAAGTATTCATGGAAGACAAATTTTGGATTCACGCGGGAATCCAACAATTGAAGTTGATGTTTATACCACCAACGGAGTAGTTGGTAGGGCATCAGTCCCTTCAGGAGCCTCAACGGGGGTGCACGAAGCAGTTGAGCTTAGGGATCAGGATGCAGATATTTTTCTTGGAAAAGGAGTTCTCAAAGCATTGCAAAATGTTAATAATATACTTTCGGAAGAGCTATCAGGATATTATGTAACCGATCAGGTTGAAATAGATCACCGAATGATCGATTTAGACGGAACTCCAAACAAAGCAAACCTTGGTGCAAATGCTATATTAGGAGTTTCTATGGCAGTGGCGCATGCTGCAGCACAGGAAACTAACCAACATCTATTTAGGTATATTGGAGGTGTAAATGCAAAAATGCTCCCAATTCCGATGATGAATATAATTAATGGAGGTTCACATGCCGATAATAGCATCGATTTTCAGGAATTTATGATTATGCCCGTTGGAGCTACTAATTTCAGTGATGCTTTGCGGATGGGTGCTGAAGTTTTTCATAATTTGAAGTCTGTATTAAAAAAAGCAGGTTATTCAACAAATGTTGGTGATGAAGGTGGCTTTGCGCCGAATTTAAAATCTAATGAAGAGGCTGTTAAGGTTATTATAGAAGCAATTGAAAAAGCTGGGTACAAACCTGGTGATGATATATTTATTGCACTCGACCCTGCTTCATCAGAGTATTATATACATGAAGAAAACGTATATCACTTAAAATGGTCAACAGGTGAAAAGCTAACCCCTGCCGAAATGGTTGATTATTGGAATAGCTGGACAAAGAAGTATCCAATAATTTCAATCGAAGATGGTATGGCAGAGGATGATTGGGATGGGTGGAAGCTTATGACAAAAAAAATGGGTGGCAGAGTGCAAATAGTAGGAGATGACTTATTTGTTACAAATACAAACAGACTATTCGAGGGTATTAAAAAAGGAATTGCTAATTCAATCCTTATTAAAGTTAACCAAATTGGAACATTAACCGAAACCATTGATGCTGTTTCAATGGCTACTCGTAATAGTTATACTTCGATAATTAGTCATCGATCAGGTGAAACTGAAGACGTAACCATTGCAGATTTGGCAGTCGCTTTAAATACCGGATTAATAAAAACCGGGTCTGCTAGCCGAACCGACAGGATTGCTAAATACAATCAATTGTTACGAATTGAAGAAACTCTTGGTGATGCAGCAACTTATTTAGGAAAAAATTTCAGATTTTTATAGAGATATTTATTAAAAAAGATGTAAAACCGGTGCTTTTGCTGGGTTTTTATTTTGTAAACATCAGTATATTACCCCATTAAAAATATTCAAAAATAACTCTACAAATAGTATGTTAAATTAAAAAAGAGTATTACTTTTGCATCCCCAATTTACGGGAATAAATCAGAAGAT
>JACNJS010000009.1 GCA_014382445.1 Bacteroidota bacterium | reverse complement strand
GCATTTGGATATAAAAACAACCAACCTGGTTGTAATTATGTAATTACTTCCAACTTTGAAAAGTTGAGATTTTACATTGATAATGCAGTTGACTTCGAAGAGTTTAACTTGTTCCAACTTACAAAAGAAAGATTTGATATTCTTTGGCTTTGTTTATCGGCGGATTATCTATTAAAAAATACACCGAAAAAAATAAAAGATGAATCCTTAACACAAGAAGAAAATATAACCAAAAAACTTTACAATGATTATTCAAATTTCAGGAATGAAATTTTTGATAGTATTCAAAAAGAAAATCCGGAATACGATAAACTGACTTTATTTAAGAAAACCCAAAAATTACTTGACCGTTTTTTATTCATATTTTTTGCCGAGGACAGATTATTACTTCCGCCAAATTCAATCCGTGCAATTGTTAATCAATGGACAGAATTGCGAGATAAATATGATGAGTACTTTCCACTTTATGACCGTTTTAAAAAATATTTCGGTTATATGAATACCGGACACAAAGGACAACAACATGATATTTTTGCTTACAATGGCGGATTATTTGCGCCCGACGAAATACTCGACAACATCAAAATAAACGATGAAATTCTTTCAAAGCACTCAGTAAATTTGAGTAACTACGATTTTGAAAGTGAGGTAAGCGTAAATATTTTGGGTCATATTTTCGAACATTCACTAAACGACATTGAAACCATTCAATCGGAAATAGAAGGAATTAAAACAGACCAAAGTAAAAGCAAACGAAAAAAAGACGGAGTTTTTTACACGCCAAAATACATTACAAAATATATTGTTGAAAATACGATTGGTAAACTCTGTCAGGAAAAGAAAATTGAGCTTGATATTCAAGAAGCGGAATATGAAAAAGAGAGAAAAGGAAGACAAAAAGCTACGCTAAAAAAATTAACTCAAAAAATAGACGATTATAGAAAATGGTTGCTACAAATTACAATTTGTGACCCCGCTTGTGGAAGCGGCGCATTTTTAAATCAAGCTTTAGAATTTCTAATTACAGAACATAGATATATTGATGAATTGCAAGCGAAATTATTTGGTGCTTCATTGATTTTAAGCGAAGTTGAAAACTCAATTTTAGAGAATAATTTATACGGCGTTGATATTAATGAAGAAAGTGTTGAAATTGCAAAACTTTCGCTTTGGTTAAGGACGGCACAAAAAGGGAGAAAACTAACCACTTTAAATAATAATATCAAGTGTGGAAACTCTTTAATCGATGACCCAAATTTTGCCGGAGATAAAGCATTTAATTGGCGAAATGAATTTCCAAAAATATTTGCAAACGGTGGTTTTGATGTTGTAATTGGAAATCCACCGTATGTAAGACAAGAATTATTAAAAGAATATTCCGAAGTTTTACAATCTTATGAAGTCTTTGCTGGTAAAGCTGATTTGTATACCTATTTTTACGAAAAGGGATATAATATCTTAAAAGTGGATGGGTATTTATCGTTTATTTCTTCAGGCAAATTTTTTGAAGCCAGTTACGGACAAAACCTTACTAATTTTCTTGTAAATAAGTTAAAGTTTATAGAAGTAATCAACTTTGATGATTTGGAGGTATTTTCAGGAATCTCTGCGTACCCATTAATTTTTACTGGAAGAAAAACAAATAATAATTCTGACTATATATTTAATTATTGTTTTGTTCCCGAACACGAATTTTCTTCTTTAAACGAAATAGTTGTAAACTTACCTTTCTCACATATTTTTATAAAAGATTTTGTTCAAAATGATTACAAATTTTATCAAAGAGAAATTGCAAGTCTATTTAAAAAGTTGAATACAAATAGTATCTATTTAAAGGACTTAAATTGTTTACCATTAGTTGGTATTAAAACTGGGTTTAATGATGGCTTTACGAATGATGAATTAAATATTTCATTGAACAAACCTTATGTTTTTGGTAAAAATCTTAAAAAATATTCTTTCCCAAAAAGTGATACCAAAATAATATTCCCATATAAAAAGGAAAATAATGAATATAATTTATTGAACGAAAATGAGCTGGGTGGCTCATTAAGTTTTTTAGTAAATAATAGAGAGAAACTCGAAAAAAGAGCAATAATAATTGATGGCTTAAAAAATGGTTCAAAAACTTGGTATGAATATCAGCAAATAAATCGGAAACTTGATTTCGATAAAGAATATATAGTTTACCCAAATGTTTCACTTGGTACAAATTTCACTCTTTCAAAGGGCAATGTAATTGATATGACAGGTTTTATTATTCCATCGAATGATAAATATCTGCTTTCAATTTTAAATTCTAAAGTTTGCGAGTTCATCATGAGAAAAACAGCCATTACAAGAAGAGGTGGCTATCAAGAATATAAAGTTCAATACTTAGAAAAAATCCCTCTCAAACAGATTGAAAAAGATGAGAAAATTGCTTTTTATTCAATCGTTGATAAAATATTTGAATTAACCTCAAATCAAAATCTTTTAATCTTATCATTCTCCGATTTATTATTTTCGAAATTCGGAATTGAAAAATTGTCAAGAAATCTTCAAAATTGGTACGAATTGGAATTCAAAGATTTTTTGAAAGAGCTTCAAAAAGCAAAAGTAAAACTCAGTTTATCGGAAGAAGCTGAGTGGATGCAATATTTCAATGAGCAAAAAGGAAAAGTACAAACTTTAAAAAACGAAATAGATAACACTGACAAAGAAATTGACAAATTGGTTTATGAATTATATGGCTTGACAAAAGATGAAATTAAAATAGTTGAAAAAAGTCTATCGTAATATTTATTAAAAATTAAAGTCTATGCAAAGAATTATAATAACAGTAATATTAATCTTATCATTTAATATTACATTTTCTCAAGATACTCTATCATTGAATAGTTTACAAGACCAGATTAATAAATTGAAAATTGAAAATCAATCTTTAAAATATAATGTTACCATATTAGATAATGCAAACACTAAATTTCTAACTGTAACTTATGCTACAATAGGTTTTTGTTTAATGTTAATATTAGCATTATCAATATGGAATGGATATGTAAATGTTCGTTTGGATAAAAAACGTTTTGAGAATTTCACAAAAGAATTTAGAGCAGAAGTGTTTAATAAAATTATAAATGATATTGATATTAAAGTTGAAAATAAAATTAATTCAAAATTATCCGATTTATCAAACGAATTGAAATTACTTAAGCAGACTTATTTACAACTGCACATTTTAACTTTGAAAAGAACAAACAAACTTCTTTCTAAGATTGAAATAACAGATGATTTTGAAGTTTCAATTGAGTATCTCAAACTGTCAAATAATCTTTATAAGGCAAATAATATACATACATTTGAATTATCGCAAGCACTTAATAATATTAAGGAATTGCTAATAAAAGATAAAGACTGGATTAACTCACAAATAGATGAAATATCTAAAATTCTACCTGAAATAGACAAAGATTTTGAAAGATATATAAATGAAATAAAATCGATTATAAAAATTAATTAAGTGCCAACACAGTAAGCCATACACATTTGCAATTCGCACAATCCAGCACTTGACCAAAAATTGCAAAAGAGTATGTCTTGCCGATGCTTTGACCAGACAAAATTCGTGGAAATATGAAAAATAAATTACTGAAAAGAAAAAGCCAGTTTGTAACAAAGTGTAAATGTAATGCGGGTTTCAGCGGGTAATTCAACCGCAGTTCGTTGTTGCAACACCGCCAATTCGTCGTTGACGACTTGGCTAAAAAAGAAAATATGAATAAACGAATTGGCTCAGTGGCAGCTTGACAATGAAGTTTTTCAATGTCCCACACTCCACTTACACAAACCGTTACCAACAAGCCTAAGAAAAAAACGACAGCGGTAATTTTGCAGTAAGAAAAAAAAGATAAAATGAACAGCCCACGCACAAAACAACACATTTGCAAGCCCCGACACAAAAGCCGATGCTTCAGCTTGCAAAAGAGTTGTTTTCTTGCTGACGCACCGCAGGAAATTGATACATTTGTAGTTATTTGATACGAATTAAAAAAATGAATTTAGACCAATATATTGACAATATAAACCAAAAGTTCAAAGCTGGAAATGCGACTGAACATACTTTTCGTGGGATTTTAGAACAGCTTATTGAGAGTATTGTACCGACAATCAGAGCAACTAACGAACCGAAAAGACAGAGTTGTGGAGCACCTGACTACATCTTGACAAAAAAGGATATTCCAGTTGGATTTATTGAAGCAAAAGATATTGGCGACAAAGACCTTGAAGGAGCAAAAAAGACAGGAAATAAAGAGCAATTTGACCGCTACAAAGCATCGTTGAATAATTTGATATTTACCGACTATCTCGACTTTCATTTATACCGAGAAGGACAATTTGTAACCAAAATCGCAATTGGAGAAGTAACTGAAAAAGGGATAAAACCAATACAAGAGAATTTCGAGCGATTTGAAAACCTGATTAAAGATTTTTGTACCCATATTGGGCAAACAATAAAAAGCAGTAAAAAACTTGCAGAAATGATGGCGGGCAAAGCCCGCCTTCTTTCTGAGGTTATTGAGAAAGCATTAACAAGCGATGAAAACAATAGCGAAGACAGTACGCTGAAAGACCAAATGCACGCTTTCAAGCAAATTCTGATACACGATATTACACCCAAAGGATTTGCCGATGTGTACGCTCAAACTATCGCTTACGGTATGTTTGCAGCTCGTTCGCACGACCCATCATTGGCAACTTTCAGCCGACAAGAAGCCTACGAACTCATTCCAAAATCAAATCCATTTCTTAAAAAACTATTTGGATATATTGCAGGTTTGGACGTTGACGACCGTATAAAATGGATTGTTGACGATTTGATAAATATTTTCCTTGCTTGCAACGTAGATGAAATTTTGAAAAACTACGGTAAAAGCACAAAAATGGAAGACCCGATAATCCATTTTTACGAAACATTCTTGAGCGAATACGACCCAAAATTGCGTAAAGCCCGTGGCGTTTGGTATACACCTGCACCAGTTGTTAACTTTATTGTGCGTGCCGTTGACGATATTTTAAAAACAGAATTTGATTTACCGCAAGGTCTTGCCGACACAAGCAAAACCAAAATAAAGGTTGATGTACAGGGTAAAAAGATTGAACAGGAAGTCCACAAAGTACAAATACTCGACCCAGCCACTGGAACAGGCACATTCTTAGCCGAAGTAATTAAACACATTCACAAAAAGTTTGAAGGACAGCAAGGCATTTGGAGTAATTATGTAGAAACGCATCTTTTGCCACGTCTTAATGGGTTTGAGTTGCTAATGGCAAGTTATGCAATGGCACATTTGAAATTAGATTTACTTTTAACTGAAACAGGTTACAAACCTACTACTAACCAAAGGTTCAGAGTTTATCTTACCAACAGTTTAGAAGAGCATCACCAAGATACAGGAACATTATTTGCCAATTGGTTAAGCACCGAAGCAAACGAAGCGAATCACATTAAGCGGGATACTCCTGTAATGTGTGTTATTGGAAATCCGCCATACAGCGGAATTTCTTCAAATAATGGCGAATGGATTAGCAAGCTAATTGAAGATTATAAATATGTTGATGGCGTTCACTTTAATGAACGTAAACATTGGCTCAATGACGATTATGTAAAGTTTCTACGTTACGGTCAACATTTTATTGAGAAAAACGGTAGTGGTGTTTTGGCTTTTATCAATCCACACGGATTTTTGGATAATCCAACATTTCGGGGAATGCGTTGGAACTTGCTAAAAACATTTGATAAAATTTATACACTTGACTTACACGGTAATAGTACAAAAAAAGAAATATCTCCTGATGGCAGTCCCGATGTAAACGTGTTCGATATTATGCAAGGTGTTTCAATAAACATCTTTATTAAAACAGGTAAGAAAAAAAACAATCAATTGGGCAAAGTATTTCATTACGACCTTTATGGAAAAAGGGAATTTAAATATGATTTTCTTTCAGAAAAAAATATCTCTACAACAGATTTTAAAGAACTAAATCCAGAAAAGCCTAATTTGTTTTTTATTCCAGTAAACCATAAAGCAATAGCAGAGTTTAATAAAGGTATTCAAATCGGAGAGCTTTTTAAAAAACAATCAATGGGCGTAACTACTGCAAGAGACCATTTTGTAATAGATATGTACAAAGTTGATTTATTAAAGAGAATGAAGGAATTTTCTGATTTATCAATTGATGATTTGAGTGTTAGAACTAAATACTTTGGCACAAAGTCTTCGGGGAAATATTTACCTGGAGATACGCGTGGTTGGGTTTTGTCAAAAGCAAGAAAGGAATTGAGTCAAGAAAATCACGATAACAACATTAAATTTATTTCATACAGACCATTTGATAAAAGATTTATCTACTACACCAAGAAAATGGTGGATTGGGGAAGAGAAGATGTTATGAATAATTTAGTTGCAAATAATTACTCACTTGTTTGTGTTAAAATTGGAAGAGATGAATCTGCTCACAACTATTTCATATCTAATTCAATAACAGACAAAAGTTTGACTTCCTCGTTAGATAATTCAAATGTTTTTCCTCTCTATCTCTATCCCAATACCAATGGACAACAAGGATTCGGGCAAACAACAGAAAGAACGCCAAACCTAAACGCTGAAATTGTAAACCAAATAGCTGAAAATTTAGGCTTAACATTTACCAACGAGAAAGAAAATACCGAAAAGACATTTGCTCCGATTGATATTTTGGATTACATCTATGCTGTTTTACATACGCCAACGTACCGAGAAAAATACAAAGAATTTTTAAAAATTGATTTTCCGAGAGTGCCTTATCCAAAAGATAAAGATACGTTTTGGCAATTGGTAAAACTGGGCGGAGAAATTCGTCAAATACATTTATTGGAAAGCCCGACCGTTGTGAAATACATAACGCAATATCCCGAAGATGGCGACAATATTGTAACAAAACCAAAATATCAAGACGGAAAAGTTTACATCAACGACACGCAGTATTTCGACAATGTGCCTCAAATCGCTTGGAACTTTTACATTGGTGGTTATCAGCCAGCCCAAAAGTGGCTCAAAGACCGCAAAAACTGTAAATTAGAGTTTGATGATATTTTGCATTATCAAAAAATAATTGTCGCTTTAACAGAAACGGACAGATTAATGAAAGAAATTGATAAAATTGAAATTGAGTAATTATTTATGCAAGAAAGTAATAAATATAAAAAAAGGCTGCTCCAAAATAGAAACAGCCCCTTTTTTTATCCAATTTTAGTCCACTTTGTTCCGTGGCATTTTGGACAAGGGGGCAGTGTATCAGAATTGTCATCTAATCTTATTACTTCACCGCACTTTGTACATTTGTACAATCCCTTTCCGGGTTTTTCACCTGTTGTGTACATAAAAATAAAATTTAAAAGATTAATTACTCGTTTCGCTAATTGTCATTGCTTAAGAAAAACTACAACAATTAATGAAACATTACTTAGAACGTTTTTTTGTTGGACCAACTTTTATTGTTTCCTTAACAGTTGTGGCTGGTCTTCTTGTAGCCTCTTTGGCAGGAACAAATTGTCCTGTACGTGCATCTCTTACTCTGGTAGACGTTTTACTCATAATGTGAAATATTTAAGTTATTAAAAATGATTATCACAAACTATTTAACTGAGCAAAATAATTTTTCGTCATTGACGAAAAAAAATTACATCCAGTTAATTCCATAATGAAAGAAAATTCATGGATATAGAAAATGAAATATTAAAAAAACTGAATGCCATTACTGATAAAGAATGGAATGAGATTGTTGATAAACTAACAACTTATGTACACTTTAAGCTTAAAGGACGGACATTATTTGGTGCTCATTCCGAACAAAACTTGGGTGTTAATCCTGTTGATTATTATGTAAGTGAAGCTATCGGGAAGTTGTTTAGCTTAGAATGGAAGTGGCAATATGAAAAATATCCAATTCATGAACAACTTCAAAGGATTGTTGGAAGTATGCTTTCCTCTAATGTCGAAAAGTTTAAAGCAAAAAAGGACAATATTGCTTTAATGAAAGATGAAAAACTGATTGTATTAGCAGAAAAGGAATCTGATGATAATACGAATGAAAATTATGAGATTTTTAAGGAAGCATTGGAAGAGTGTTCAAAAGATGATGAAGAACTACAATTATATGTTATGGCTTTAGACGAGTGTAATTCTTTTGATGAAATGGTAGTAGTACTTGGTTTTGACAAGAAAAAATTATATGCACTCCAAAAGAAAATGACAAGAAGAGTAATAACACATTTAGAAACTAAAAAAGCACTGGTAAAATGAATATAAAAGCTAATAATATTGATAAATTCTTTGAATTGTCTAATGAAGCTTTTCAATCAGACAATGAATCAGTTTATACAGATTTAGGGAGTTCAAAGGATGATTATTTAAACGACAAGTTAAAAATGATTAAAAGACTAAAAGTCAAATCTATTGCAAAAGTGAATAAAGCTAAAAACGATAACCTACTTAATATTGCTTTACGAAAAGTTCAAAATATTTTAGAATCAACTAACGAATCATTAAAAGATGGTTTGGAAAAATTAATTCTAACTCGGTCTCCTCAATTCCAATTTAGAAATATTGAAAAATTAGATACAGAGGATTTAAAAGAATTGTTAAGTGATTTAGATGTAATTGATATAATTGAAGATTTAGAAAAATTAGATAATGCCAATCAATAAAGGAGCTATTGCTGCACAAAAACTGCGAAATGAGTTTGGAATTGAAAATCCAGATGATTTTTCTATTGAAGAATTAGTTCATGCAAGAGATATTATTCTTGAAGAAAAGAAAATTTCAAATTTCGATGGACGTATTGTATTCGGAAAAGCAAAAACCAAAATTTCTATTAATTCCGAGATAAAATATTCAGGTAGGCGTCGCTTTACTTTAGCTCATGAATTAGGACATTTTGAATTGCACCATAATATGAATACTCATTTAGAGGATAACGCATTGACATTAGATTATTTTAAAAATGGTGGTCAGGAGTATGAAGCAAATCAATTTGCCACGGAATTGTTAATGCCAAGTGATTCCTTTATTGCTTACACGCAAGGAAAACTGTTTTCTCCAAAATTGCTTCGTGATATTTCAGAGCATTTTCAGACAAGTATAACTTCTGCTACCTTTCGTTATTTAGAAATAGGTCAGCATCCTATATTCCTTTTTCATTGTCGAGATAAAAAAGTTATTTATTGGAAAAATTCAGATAATTATTATCGAAAAGTAAGGGATATTACAAAATTGCAACCACCAGAAGACTCTGTAGCTATGGAATTTTTTAACAACGGCACAATTTATATTAAAGACGAATCTGCACAAGAAATTGAAAAATCTACATGGTTTGATACTAGTGCTTATGATTCAAACGATGTATATTTTGAATATGCAATTGTTACAAAAGATTATAATACTGTACTAAGTGTAGTTTGGGAAAAGTAAAAATTGAATATTAACATTTAATTAAAACGATATGATTAAAAAACTTAGAATATCACAAGTTCAAGATTTATTGAGACTTCCTGAGTCTGGGATGGGTTATCAATTAATTGAAGCTGAAACAGGCTATTATGGTCATCGAAGCAAATATCTTGTATTAAATTCTCAATTGCTTATTGATGATACCCCACAAATTCTAAATGAAGTAAAAAGTGTTTTTAAAACTGGCTTTCGAGCTGTACTTTTTAGTGCATCAGAAATTGAATTGAAAAACATTAGATTAGTTGAGAATCTTTCAAATTATAGAGTAAAAGCATTTGCAGCTTCAAAGCAAACGGGGGCAATTCATCAAACTGTTGAGTTTGCAAATGGAACAGAAGTATTTACTCGATTATCTGCCTACGAAGATGATTTTAGGGTTGATACTGTTAATAAAAAATTAGTGCCAGGTAGTTTTTCAACAACATATTCGGATTATCAATATTGTAAAAAGAACAACTTAGACCCTGTTGAAAGATATGCTTTACCAAATGATGAACCTATTAATTGGGCATTTCATATACGACCATTAAAAACAGATTCGCTTCAAAGAGGAATAGTTGAATCTGCTAATAATCACAATGGTGGTGGTATAGAAGCATATTTTGAAAAAGGAACATCAAATAATACTTTTTTGGAAAAAACACCTTATTGATGGACAATAAACAAAAAATATTATTGTCAGACGAATTAACAAAACAATTAGTCAACGCACCTGAAACAGGTATGGGTTATCACAAAGTTGATATATACTTAAAAAATGGGGAAATAATTAAAAATCAAATTGTTTTAAATTGTTCAATCTTGACTTTAGAAAAATCAATTAAAATAAATGTCGTAAATATTGAAAAACTTGTTGTTTTATAAACGGTTTTAACAAGTTGATGAAATTAATAAATTGAAGTAGAGTAAGAGTAATAATAACCTTAAAAAAATTAAAATTATGGCAACAAAAACAGTTCCTGTAAAACCTCACAAGAGGTCTACACCATCACCGACACCAAGAAAAAATCCTGATGCACCAAAGCCAGGACCAAAGACAGTACCAGTGAAGCCACATAAACGGACACCGCCAAAAGATTAGATAAAAGCCAACGCTTCGTAGTCAAGCACATTGGCTGGTCGCTCGAAGAATCCAACGCACGACCAAAACCAGCCAAAGAGCTGCCTACCCAAACGCACGGCAGACTGCAAAATTGATAGATAAAATGATATGAAAAGAATAAAGGCCAGTTGGTAACACGCGGTATAAAACATTGGGGTTTAAGTGGTTGTGCAGGCATTCAGCCACGCATCAAGTTCGGTGTAACTGGACAGGAAAGTAGCCCGCAATCCCCAACGATTTCATACCGCCAACCGTTATAAGCAATAAGAATTAAAAGAAAGGAGGTAGAATGAACAAAAGAAAAATTGTAAAACTCCAGCAATTTAAAAACAGATGGAGAATTTGTTAAACCTTTAGCATCAATTACAACCAAATAATCCGAGTATTAACTAAAATTTCAGAAAAATGAAACGTAAACATTTATTTACTTATTTCGTTTTGGCAATAGTAATTGCTACAAGCATGATTATTTATTCCTGTCAAAAAGAACAAACAGGCATAGACAAAACAGAAAACCAAACCGAGCAGTCTTTTAAAGACACACAATTAGAAAAACGGATTATTGCATTTAGAGACAAAATAGACCTAATCCGTGAAAACCCTACCTTAAAATCGGGTTCTGACCCAATGAATGTTGACAGTGCCGTTTGGTACATTGAGGCAACATCTAATCTTACTTATGGTGATGCCAGTTTTGAAACGGAAGAATTTATTGTGGACTCTGCATTTATTGAAGTTCCCGTCACAAATGGTCAAATTCTTTGGGCCGATGTTCAGGCAGCTTATGACCAGGTTATTGACAGTCTGGCTGAACACAATGCAAATATAGGAGCAAACGAAAAACAACTTATTGTTGCTGATATATCTTTAAAAGAATCAGACAATAATTCTGCAACATTTGAAGTAACATCAGGTTTTGGAACTGATGGTACAACTGGTTTCGGAAATGACTATCCTTGGTATTGGGGTTGGGAACTCGGCAGATGTGATGGCTCTGGGCTTGGCGTAGGTGCAGATGCTGCTGATAAAATTGCATATCTGGCAAATATGCTAATACCAGTACCGACAGGTAACTCATATTATACTGATGTTGAATATCGCTATGTTTACCCATGGGATTATACAGACAACAATGGCGATCCAATGTTATTTACAGATTTTCAGGAATACACACTAAATCATCAGTGTTTGTCAACAGCAGATATTGCAGGCTACAAAAGTAACTTGATGTACATTGGCACACAGGAAACACCAAGTGGTAAAAGCCTTATCAGATACTCATTGTTTGATATGACAATATTTGATTTATGCGAAGATCCATGGCCTCCGCATGACTGCTGGTATATGGAGCATCATGCTAATATCAAATATGCAATTTGGCATATTAGTTCAGACCCACCTGAAGAATTCTAGGATTTATTAACCTTACATAGCCTCGTTATTACAATCGAGGCTATGTATAATATTTAAGAGAATGAGAAATCGAATAATTATTTTGTTCACGTTATTATTTTTTACAGAATTTTCCTCATTTGCCCAGTACACATTCGAGAAGATTGTTTCAGATACATCTGACCAGAAAATACACCAATTAATTGAAGACTTAGATGGGAATTTTGTTATGGTTGGCCAAACAATTAATAGTAGTAACTATCTTTCTCAAGGCTATATTATTAAAACTGATAGTATGGGAAATTTATTGAGTGAGGTCGTAATCCAACCAATAGACACTAACTCCTATATTCTTTTTAACATTCATTGTGTTGATAGCAATTACTACTTGCTTGGAACAAGTGCTAGTCAAAACACTAACGTGTATAGACATGTATGGTATCTTAAATTGAGCGAAAATTTGGAAATCATAAGCCAAAAAAAATCAAAGTTGCCAATAGGTAAATGGTTTTCCTATTTTAATTCTATTATTGATTCAGACTCAAATTTTGTACTGGCAGGTTATACTACTCGGATGGATAGTGTTCAAATTTATCATAACGACCCTGCATTTTATAAAATTAGTTTAGAAGGAGATTCTATGACTTCATATTTTCTTTCTGAACCTTTAAAAATGCGTTATGCTTATGATTTATTGGAAGACATTGGTAATACTCAATATTTTACTTTTGTAAGCCGATTTGAAAGTTCTTCTGCCGGTCAAAAATTAATACTTACAAAAGAACTTGATAGCGTAGGTTTAGAACCAGTTCCATTAGGTATTTCAGACTATTATTCACCGACTTATTTAACTGATACTTCAATTATAATGTGTGGTCATGGGAGTCCGGGACAATCAGAACTTTATAGTTTAAATGTTATTTCGGTTGATCTCCAAAATCAATTGATTGACTATAACCACTTCGAAATAGGAGGAAATATGAGAGACCATCCGGCAATCTACAATGGCGTAAGTAAGAATGATAACAATATCTACATTGGCGGAACTTCAAATCTCGACTATTACAACCCTTATTGGAGCACTAATGATTCATGGTTTCACTTGGTAAAAATTAATCCTGACATAATACCAATTTGGGAATACTGGTACGGTGGAGATGCTTATTACTTTCTCTACAGTATTTTGGCAACAACTGATGGTGGATGTATCATGGTCGGTAACCGATATGATTATGAAACACAAAATCAGGAAAGGGATATATACATCGTAAAAGTTGATAGCAATGGACTTATTACATGGACGCAGGAAATACCACTTAACAAACCAGAATTAACAGTATATCCTAATCCTGGCACAAACCAACTAAATATCAAGACCACAGTCAATTGCACTGATTTTGAATTAATTAACTTAAATGGACAGGTTGTAATTCGACACAGGCTTAATGATAATCAGAGTGTTATAAATACAGAATCACTTAAATCAGGGATTTACTTCTATAGGCTAATTGACAAAAAAAACAAAGCCATTGAAACGGGAAAATGGATAAAAAAATAACGAGAATGAAAACTTACTGCTTATAACACGGGCTCATAGTGCATGCTGCAATTCGTTGTATTTAAGACATTTGTACGCTATAATGAAGGTAATTGTAATTAATAAACATACTGCAAGTAATGCAGCACGCACCATAGCCCCATCCGTTACCTGCAAGCCTGACCAAGAAATGAACGATAAGGAAATCGATAACCACATTATTGCTGGCAAAGATACATTTTTTATATGATAGTAACCAAGTTATTTTAGCCTTGCCAACTTGAATATTTAGGTATAGATAAAAATAATTCTAACTAAAAATTTAGAAACGATGAAAAAATCAATATTAATAGTAATTAGCCTTGTGGCAGTATTTTTCTTTGCCGGTACAACTCAGCTCTCAGCTCAATGGGCATTTGAGGCAGGTTGGAATGATGAAGAATGTAGTTGTGGAACTATTGTAAGTAAAGATCTTCAATGGAAAATTACAAAGATTAGTGATAATTCTACATTTGCTTCAGGTAGTCTGGATATAACTTCATTAACTTCTACACAAACAATAAGTGGAATTGATACGCCTATAATTGACGAACGATACGAAATTTGTATTAAAGTATTTTATTATGACACATCAATAGATCCACTATGCTGTCAAGGTGAACAATGTGAAGATACAGATACGGCATTATTGTTAGCCGGTACTGAAACAGTGACTGCAGAAATGTATTGAGTTACTAATTTAGTGTGATGGTAAATATTTACCATCACACTTTTCCATTTATAAAAATTTATAGTAGGTTTAAAGCTTATAAAGCATAATACATCAGCCGATGGATAATAAATCAGTAATACGAAATGGTTTACTTATGAGCTGGATTATAATATTATGCTTGATCCTAGCTCCTGTCAAGTCACCTTCCCAACCCAACAAGCGAACAAACCAATGGTTTTTTGCCAGAAATGTTGGGATTGATTTTAATTCAGGTAATCCGGTTGCAGGTTATCCTTGCCCTATTACTTCTCCATTTGGAGGCACCTCTACTATGTGTGATACAAATGGGAGCCTGCTTTTCTATTCTGATGGTAGATACGTCTTTAATAAAAATCATGAAGAAATGGGAAACAGTTGGGCTGGTCCTGATTATGAAAAAGGAAATCAAGCTGCGCTTTGCATGCCTAAACCGGGCTCAGACAGTTTATTCTATGTTTTTACAACTAATAGGTTTAGATTAAATGCTAATCAACTACTAAATTTTTACCATACAGTTGATATGTCGCTCAACGATGGCTTAGGTGGTATTCTTGATACTGATACATTGCCTGGTGCATGGGATGCATCAGAGCAATTGAATGCCTCATATTTTAAGGATAAAAGTGGTTACTGGATAGTGATGAGAAAATACAGGGAACACAAATATGCTGCTTATGAAGTTACATCACAGGGAGTTGATCCCAACCCTGTATTAAGTGATGCACCAAATAGATATCTACCTGATGCTAATTACGGGTATATGAAATTTACTTATAATAAAAAATATCTTGTATTCTTTTACAATTATAATACTGGATATTTTCAAGATATTGAAATATGTAGTTTCAATAATAATACCGGTGAAATAGAGTTTTTGTATTCTTTTCAACTACGTGAGCTTTTCAATAATAATCCTCCATTTTACCAAACAATGAATGGTGAATTCTCACCCGACTCAAAATATATGTACCTAGCAGGTCATTTAAAAGTTGTTGATAGTACACACATATATCAGTTCGATATGCAATATATTGAGGATAAAGATTTGTTTAAACAATCTGCAATTAAAATTGGTGAACCAATTGGTCATAATCTACAGCTAGCATCAAATGGTAAAATATATTGCTTTTCAAATGATGTTCCCGGGCCTGTTGATAATTTTGTTAGTGTAATTAACAACCCCGGCAAACTAGGTTTGGCGTGTGATTACAGAAAGAATATATTATTTATCAATAATGGAGATGTTTTAAGAGCATTTGTAAACTTTGCTACAGATTTTCTTTTTAGGTTTGATTTTGAGGGAGTATGCGAAAGTGATATTTTTTCTTTTGACCCGTGGTTTTTCCCAGAGCCTGTTTCAATACAATGGAATTTTGGGGATCCTGCATCAGGAACCAATAACACATCATTTGATTCTCACCCTACACACATGTTTACTGATGGGGGTACTTATGAAGTATCGGTTTATGTGGTATATCCAAATGGAAGAGTAGAAGAAACTTCTAGGGAGGTAGAAGTTGAATATTCACCCGAACCTAATCTTGGTTCTGATACAACTATTTGCAGTTTATCTGATATTATTCTTGATGCCGAATGTGGTCCTCATTCATATGCATGGAGTACAGGTCAGTCTGGGGTCAGCCAAATAATAGTTTCTGATACAGGATGGTTCTGGGTTAAAGTTACCAGTGATGCAGGATGCTTTGACTACGATTCAATACATATTTCAAAATATGATGCAGCTATAGCAGATACATCAAATCTTATTCTAAGCCCAACTACATGTGGTGGTAGCACGGGTGCAATCCGGAATCTGATAGTTATTGGAATTCCTCCTTACTCATATCAATGGGTTGATGATTTGGGTAACCACATCGCTAACACTCTTGATTTGTATAATTTACCTGTTGGAAACTATACTCTGCATGTTACAGATGGAAATAACTGCACCACCAATCTCGGTCCATATTCCATAATTGATGCAGGTGATGTACTTGTTGCAGGTGTTAGTTTTACAAACGAACATTGCAATCAGCAGGATGGTAGTGTTATAGTAACTGCAACATCAGGGTTGGGCGACATGTTGTATTATTCAATTGACAACGGGACAAACTATGTGCAAAATCTGGGAGTGTTTACTAATCTACCATCAGGGTCATACGCTGTTAGGGTACATGATTCAACAATGTGCGAAGATGCTTATGTAAATAACCCTATAGTAATTGAAAATTTATTGCATCCCGTAATAACTAATGTACAGATAACACCTGAATCAACAGGGATGAATAACGGGCAAATAAACATAACAGCAATATCAGCAAGTGACACAGTATACTATTCAAACGATGCCGGTATTACCATTCAAATAAATAACGGATTGTTTACAGGACTAACAGCAGGATATTACACATGCGTGGTTAGTGATAAATATGATTGTGACACAACATTCGTTGTGGAAGTTACTGAGTACATTGGTCTAACTCTTGAGGCAGTTGCAGGAGGGGATGGTGTTTGTCCGGGAGCCGTTGCCTATGTTCCATTGATGGTAAGTAACTTTAATGATGTTGCAAACTTTACAGCAACGCTTTTATTTGATACGGATAAGCTAACCTGCCAAGGATTTATTAACCCAAATGCAATGTTGGAAGATTCATTGGAGGCAATGTTGTTTCCTGTTGAGGGAAAGGTAGAGTTAACCTGGCATGATGCCTCGGCAACACTTCCTGCAAACAGTGAGCTTGTGAATCTTGTATTTGAAGCAAGTACTACAGGCGGTAGTCTTATTGAATGGGATACCTTGACAGGCACAAATGTATTTTATAATTCATCCGGCACTCAAATACCAGTAGATTATCATATAGGTGAAGTAATAATATTCAAAGAAGTATATTTCAATATAGAAACCCCAAGAGAAGTATGTCAGGGAGAAACAGTATTATTAAAACCATCACTATGGTCTAGTAACGGTCAGGTAACATACAACTGGGTTTATCCTGATGGAGAAATAAGCAATCTGGAAACATTGATAATTGACAATATCCAACTTGACCATTCGGGAGAATACAAAATAATAATAACAGACACTGCAAATTGTAACTCAAGTGATTCGGTAATTGTTACAGTTTTTCCAACCCCATTCCCAGATTTTGCACTGCGCGACACCATTTTTACAGATGATCCTTTCGACCTTGATGCAGGTTCAGGATATTTACACTATTGGTGGAATACAGGAGATACAACACAATTTATATGGGTTGAAGACAAAGGTTGGTATTTGGCAGAAGTTGAGTCATTTGAGGGATGTGTTGGAAAAGATTCATCATATGTTGTTTTTTCATCACCATCACCGCCCGAGCTAATAACAATGTATTGCCCAAATGCATTTACACCAAACAGCGATGGATTAAACGATGAATTTTTACCTGTTACAAACTCAATTGACATTGAGCATTTCTCATTATCAATATATAATCGGTGGGGAGTTTTAGTCTATCAAACAAATGACATATCCAAAGGTTGGGATGGAACATATAAAGGGGAGTTTTGTATGCCGGGAGCATATGTATATAAAATTGCATACAGCAATTCTTCATCATTAAGCATGACCTCAGAACTGAAAATGGGGTCTGTTATGTTAGTCAGGTAGGTAATTATGTTTTGTATCGGACTATAATTAAATCTCGGACTGAGAATAGTTAAAAATAAAGCTGTAAAAATTAGCCGACATTATGGACAAGAAAAAAGCCCACGCTTCGCAGCCAAGCACATTGCCAAGTCGCTCGAAAAGCCTGCCGCACAAGCCTAAACTTGTCAATAAGCTTGCCAGCCCCGGCCCGAAAAAAAACGCCCAGCTGCCAACAACAAATATACGTAATGCGGGTTTTAGTAGTAAGTGTAGCATTCGTATCATACAAAATGTTGTACTAGCATGAAAATGTATTATTCATAATCCCGCACTACGCATATTCAAACCGTTACCTGCAAGCAAAGAAAAAATGAAATCTGTAGAACATAAAAATAATAAGCAATTCTTAGAACTTGCTCACAGAGGATTCCCCTCTCATAAACATGAGATTATTTTGAGTTAACTTTGTAGTTATTTCAATTGAAACGGATTTTTATACCAACAGAAATCGTTGAATGGATAAATGAAAATATACAAACAGGAGAGACAGCAATTGCCCCAGATGTAAAATTGACTCAGTATTAAGGATGAAATTCCCTATTAAAGACAAATTATCTAAGGGTAAAAACGATTATTTAGACTTGAAACCACCATATAAAGATTAAAAAAAGATGAGAAATATTTGTTTATTCATTATAATTATCTTGTTTATGATTACAAATTATTCATATAGCCAAACTAAAAATTGCTTTTCCACTATAAATTATAATGTTGACCATCCAGGAATAATAAGAGGTCAATTAAAAGTAGTTTCGATTAACAGAAGCCTTTTTAAGAATGATAGCTTGTTTTGTTCTGATACAATTTCAATTAAAAAAGACGATTCAATTGTAGTTAAATCTGAAGAACTTATTAATTCTTTAAAAATTGAAAGTAAAGAATTTATTTATTTATGTTCTGATTTCTACATGTATGAAATTATTCTCAACTATAATCGTAAAATTTTAATATGCTCTCCATTTGAAATTGAATCTATTGATTCTTTTATTTTAAATACGTATTCAGAGACAGGCCATTAATACCTACCTAAAATATAAGGAACGACAATAATTTACGGAAAGAAATAAATGCCAGCAGGTAACAAAAAATATAATTCATGCCGCAGTTTCATTTTCATAGAAAATGATTTTGTAAATTTGAAAATACGTGATACAAAGAAATGTAATGAACAAGATGCGGCACGCATCATATTCAAAACGTTACAAGCAATATTAAGAAAA
>JACNJS010000049.1 GCA_014382445.1 Bacteroidota bacterium | reverse complement strand
TAGTATATGCTGAGAAAATAATTGATGAGTCGTTGCCAACCGTACTGGTTTATGCCCATTACGATGTTATGCCAGTTGACCCAATTGACTTGTGGAAGTCACCACCTTTTGAACCTGAAATTCGTGATGGGAAAATTTACGCACGCGGTGCCGACGATGACAAGGGTCAGGGATTTATGCACATTAAAGCATTTGAAGCACTTGTTAAAAACAACCTGCTTACAACCAATGTTAAGTTCATGATTGAAGGTGAAGAAGAGATTGGGTCGGTAAGCCTTGGTACTTTCTGTGATGAGCACAAAGATATGCTCAAGGCCGACATAATATTGGTTTCTGATACTGGCATGATTGCTGAAGATGTCCCGTCAATAACTACCGGACTCAGAGGCCTGGCTTACTGGCAGGTAGAAATTACCGGGCCAAACAGGGATTTGCACTCGGGTCTTTTTGGAGGTGCAGTGGCAAACCCAATAAACATACTTTCAAAAATGATTGCATCTATGACTGATGAAAATGACAGGGTTACAATGCCTGGTTTTTACGATGACGTTCTTGAATCATCTGATAAAGAAAGGGAGTTGCTTAACCAGGCTCCTTTTAATGTTGATGACTATAAAAAAGCTATAGATGTTAAAGAGCTATCAGGCGAAAAAGGATATACTACAATTGAAAGAACGGGTATTCGTCCTTCATTTGATGTTTGTGGTATTTGGGGTGGTTATACCGGCGAAGGTGCAAAAACAGTACTGCCTTCTGTAGCCTATGCAAAAATATCCACACGGTTGGTACCAAACCAAAACAATAAAAAAATTGCCAGTATGTTTGAAGAGTATTTCGCAAGTATTGCTCCAAAATCTGTAAAAGTAAAAGTTGAATTGCTACATGGCGGTCAGGCATATGTATGTCCGATCGATCTTCCGGCTTACAGGGCAGCTGAAAAAGCATTTGAAAAGATTTACAACAAAACCCCTGTGCCAATGCGTAGTGGTGGAAGTATTCCCATCATTTCAACTTTTGAAGACAAGCTAGGTACAAAATCTGTTCTTATGGGATTTGGTCTTGAATCGGATGCAATTCATTCTCCAAATGAAAATTATCCTGTTAATAATTTCTATAATGGAATAGAAACGATAACATGGTTTTACCAATATTTTGCCGAAGAGATGAAAAAGTAAAAAAGGCAGGAGTCGGGAGTCGGGAGTCGGAAAATTGTACTTGGTCTCCTGACTCCTGACTCCCACCCTTACCATCAAAACTCATTCTTCATCCTTTGATGATTCTTTATCTGAGATCCTTTTTCTGCCGCCCGTTTTTTTTGTGGCAGGTTTTTTACTGTCCGATTTCGTAAACCTGCGTAACGATTCCATATGTCTGTCAAAATCTCTGCTCCTCTTCTCAATTACTTCTCGCCGATTTTCTGATTCTGGCTTATCTATGTCTTCTCTAAAATTTCGTTGGCGATCTTCTGTTTTTGCATTATTTGAACTTCGGTAATCATTTTTACCCTTGTCAAAATCTCTTTTTCGACCATCCTCTTTTTGGTCTTTTGAAGCTCGGAAATTATCCTTTTTTCGGAATTCTTGTTTTTCTTCACCGATGGTTTTTTCACCAGGAGTATTGCCATATCTTCTCGTTCCTTCATAAACCTCAAATTTCAGGAAACGTGTCTCTAATGGTCCATTATAAAGAGTAATTTTTTGTGATGGCCTTAAACCAATGAACTTTGTAGTATCAAAATCAGGGCTTATAATCCAGGCTTCAAATCCTTTGAAATTTTGTTTAAGAACATTACCAATACCTTTGTACAAATCACGTAACTCCCCCCGCTCTTCCATACGTATTCCATACGGTGGGTTCATAATCAGTATTCCTCCTTTTTCGGGTACAATACTGTCGAAGTAAGCAACCCTAATTTCAATATCTTTATGTAAACCTGCATGCTTCAAATTTCGTTTTGTAATGCCTACGGCTTTTTCGGAGCGATCGGAAGCAAATATTCTACAATCAAGTTCTCCCATATTCTTATCAGCTTCCTCTTTCACTTTTTTCCAAAGGTTTTCGTTGTAGCCTTCCCAATTCATTAAGGCAAAATTCTTACGATAATAACCGGCAGGAATATTCATGGCTAACATAGCAGCTTCCATAGGAATGGTACCGGAACCACACATTGGGTCATAAAAATCAGTATCACCTTTCCAACCTGATAAATTTATCATTCCTGCAGCAAGCACCTCGTTAATTGGAGCCTTATCGGCTTCAATACGATATCCTCTTCTATGCAACGACTCACCGGAGCTATCAAGTGAAATAGTACAAACATTATGGCTGATATGTACATCAACATAAATATCAGGTTTTTCAACATTTACCCACGGCCTCTTACCAGTGCTTTCCCGAAACTGATCTACAATTGCATCTTTAGTTTTAAGAGCTGCATAATGTGTATGGTTTAAATCGGAATAGAACAAATTGGCTTCAACAGAAAAAGTTTGATCAAGTTTAAATACATTCATCCAGTTAATCTTTCTAACCTTCTCATAAAGCTGCTCGTCGCTTTTAACCTCAAAAACACCAATTGGTTTAAGAATCCTTATGGCCAATCGCGACAAGTAATTAACCTTATACATCAACTCTTCATCGCCTTTGAAAGTAGCACCTCGTTTTATTATTTTAACATTATCAGCACCTAATTTTTTAAGCTCTTCTGCTAATGGTTCTTCAAGTCCTGCGAAGGTTTTAGCAGTAAAATCCATGCCCTGTATAAATTCTGTTACTTGTTCCATATGGTTGGCAAAATTAACTATTTTAGCCTGACTTGAAGCATATTATAAAATTTAATAAAATGACCATTAAAGAAGCACAACAAAAAATTGATGAGTGGATTAACGAAACTGGAGTAAGATACTTTAACGAACTTACCAACATGGCAATACTTACAGAAGAAGTTGGCGAAGTTGCTCGGATTATTTCGCGTAAATATGGTGAACAGTCATTTGATCATCAATAATAAAACGTCAAATAAAGTATTTTTGAATCCTGTTTAATCTTCAAAGAATTATTTATCAAATGCAACAAACAATCAGCTTGTTAATTTTATTACTTACACTGCCTGCCTCTGTTGCAGCGCAATATGTTTCTGTTAAAGGTGTTGTTGTTGATAAAAAAAACAACCAGCCATTGGCATTTGTAAATATTGTTAGTGATAATGGCAGGGGAGCAACAACAGATATTGACGGGAAGTTCGTAATAAAAACAAAAACTAACAATTGTTGCCTTAAGTTAACTTACGTAGGTTATGAAACTTTAATTTACAATATAGACTTAAGTGAAAATGAACAACACATAGCCCTAATCCCTAAAATAATCAACCTTGATGAAGTGATGATATTCCCTGGAGAAAATCCAGCACATCGGATAATTAACAATGTAATTGAACATCGTGATATAAACAACCCTGAAAAGCTGGATGCTTTTACTTACACATCGTATGATAAAATGATACTTACAATTAACGCTGACTCAATTTTGAAAAAAGACCCTGTACTTTTAGATACCAGCCAACTTAGGGTTAGAAAGTACATAGAAAAACAGGATATTTTTTTAATGGAAACTGTAACCGAACGTAAATACATGTCGCCAGGGCTAAATCAGGAAAATGTTCTTGCTACCCGGGTTTCAGGTTTCAACGATCCCGTAATGGCATTTATGATAT
>JACNJS010000033.1 GCA_014382445.1 Bacteroidota bacterium | reverse complement strand
TGAATGGACAATTGACTCTGGTGAAATAACTGCCAACCTGAAGCTTAAGCGTAGTTATATTCAGGAAAAATACAAAGACCAAATCGACGAATTGTTTGTTTGATAGCTCAGGGCAATTTAATTCATGATTCTAAATACCAGCTCTTTCAAGTCTCCATAACTGGTGGCATTGTTGCTACCTACACCCTTGCTCTTTAAATCGAGGGTGCGTATATTTGAAATTATCGATTTTAGTTTTAGCGGAGAAAATGATTTGGATGCTTGATTATAATCCTTAACAAAAAAAGGTGAAACACCCAATTCGGAAGCAATTTGATTGGGTTGTTTATTTTTAATATTGTGGTAAAGAAAAACCTTTATGAAATAATTATGAAGCATAACCGAAATCATCTGTAAAGGATGATCTTTAGGATTTGATTCAAAATATTGGATAATACGGTGGGCTTTTAACTGGTCCTTTTCGCATAACGCGTTTTGCAACTCAAATAAATTATAATCTTTACTAATACCAATGTTTTGTTCTATTTCATTTTCGGTTATATGTGTCTTGTCGCTCAGATTAATTACTAACTTCTCAATTTCATTTGAAATTTTCCCGAGATCATTGCCAAGATAATCAGCCATAAGCATTAATGCGATGGGAGAAATAGAATATCCCTTTGCGCTTATTTCCGACTCAATCCATTTTGGTATCAAATAATCTTTAACTCTTTCAGAATCGAACACAATAGTTGATTTTGAGGAGTTCATTTTCTTATAAAATGATTTTCGTTTATCAAATTTTTTGTGCTTGTATGCAATTATAAGAATTGTGGTGTTAAGCGGAGCATTTATATATGTTTCAATATCTTCAATGTTATTAATGTATTGTGCTTCTTTAACAATAACAACCTGATAATTTCCCAACATTGGATATCGCCGGCTGAGATCTATCACCTCATTTGCACTCACATCGCGACCATAAACAATTGTTTGATTAAATCCTTTAAGGTCTTCATCCAGTATGCTGTTTTCTAATAGGGAGGTTATTTTATCGATAAAATAAGGTTCCTCACCTGATAAAAAATAAACCGGTAAAAATATATTATTCTGAATATCTCTGATTATGTCTTCGTACTTCAAAACTAAAATTTCAGGTGTTTAACTGTAACGCCATTGTTTATAAGTTGTTTTAGCGATTCGATGCCGATTTTTAAATGTTCCTCAACAAAGTCCTCGCTTACTTTTTTATCACTTTCAATAGTTTTAATCCCCTCGGGAACCATTGGTTGATCCGTTACAAGTAGCAGTGCGCCAGTTGGAATTTCATTAACGAAACCGACTGTAAATATTGTTGCAGTTTCCATATCAATGGCCATCGATCTGGTTTTTTGTAGGTATTTTTTAAACTTTGTATCATGTTCCCAAACACGTCTGTTTGTCGTAAAAACTGTTCCAGTCCAGTAATCTCTTTTAAAATCGCGAATAGAAGTTGATATAGCTTTTTGAAGACTAAAAGCAGGAAGAGCAGGGACACTTTCGGGAAGATAATCGTTGGATGTACCTTCGCCCCTTATTGCCGCAATGGGCAAGATTAAATCTCCCACTTGATTTTTTCTTTTCAGACCGCCACATTTCCCTAGAAAAAGTACTGCCTTAGGGTCAATGCCGCTAAGTAAATCCATAATTGTTGCCGCATTTGCACTACCAATTCCAAAATTGATTATAGTGATATCTTCTGCAGTTGCACATGGCATAGGCCTGTCTTTACCAACTATTTCTACATTATTCCATTCGGCAAACAAATTAAGGTATTCGCTAAAATTTGTAAGTAGTATATATTTTCCGAAGTTTTCCAGTTTCATTCCGGTATATCGCGGTAGCCAGTTGGAAACTATTTCATGTTTATTCTTCATGATTTAATTTTAAGCAAAGTTAATAATTTTGCGGATTTTTAGCGTAGTTTTATAGGTTCTTAATATTATTACCTTAATGAAATTAAACCTTCCGCAATATCAATTTAAAACAAGGGTAAACTCTTTGAGGAAAGATGAGATCTTTGATGAATTTCGAAAGAAGTTTATACTATTAACGCCTGAAGAATGGGTAAGGCAAAATTTTATAAAGTTTTTAATAGAAGAAAAAAAATATCCTTCCATGCTTATTGCAATTGAAAAAGGCATTAAAGTAAATAATATGCAAAAACGATTTGATGCGGTAGTTTACAATCGTAATGGGCAGCCGGTAATGCTCTTGGAATTTAAATCGCATGGGATTAAAATATCCCAAAAGGTAATGGAACAAATATCAAGATATAATTTAAATTTGAATGTAAGCTATCTGCTTGTAAGTAATGGTTTGGTACATTATTGCTGTTATATTAATAAAGAGACCGGAGATATTACTTTTTTAAATGATGTGCCCGATTTCAACGATTTAGGTGCTAAAGAAATTTAGCAAATAGTGAGAATTGAAACTGAATTTTCATCCTCAAATAAAGGCATTAATATCCCTCACTCTATGAAAAAATTGTAGTACAAAAAAAGTTCATATATAATTTATTTTGACTTTAGTAAAATATAGTACATTTGCTTGAAAATATTTTAAAGATTTAAAGAGATGAAAAAGACTTTAATTCAACTTGGCTTATTTGTGGTAATTATTGCACTTGGTTTTTTTGTGTACGAAAGTATCATGGAGCCTGTTAGGTTTAACAAGGAAAAAAAACAGAGAGAAAAGGTTGTTATTGAAAGACTTAAGGATATAAGAACTTCTCAGTTTATTTATAAACAACTATCAGGAGCATATGCTCCAAATTTTGACACTTTGATTTCTTTTCTGAAGGTGGCAGAAATTCCTGTTGTGAAAATTATTCCTGATCCCAACGACACAACATATACAATTACTATTAATGATACTGTTGGTTATATTAAAGTTGCGGATTCATTATTTGGGAAGCGGGATAATTTTAATTACACACAATTAGAAACCGTTCCTTTTTCAGGAGGCGAACTTTTTATTATGCAAGCTGACACAATAGTAAGAGGTGGAGTTAAGGTTCACGTATTTGAAGCCAAAGCACCTTTTACTACTTTCTTAAAAGGCATGAATGAACAGGCAATAATTAATATTATTGCAAAATTTGAAGATATTGAAAAATATCCTGGTTTGAGGGTTGGATCAATGACGGAGCCTTCAACCGATGGTAACTGGGAGTAAACTCGTACTCTTATGGCTTTACAGCTAAATCCATATATTAGTTATTTTGATAAGTCTTTTAGAGAGTCACAAACCAGAAGTTATACTCTGTCAATTCAGCTTTGGTTGAAAGGTCTTTTTTTTACGGTTTACAATCCCGAAAAAAATAAGTTTATCGGTCTTGAGGCATACAATTTTTCTGACATTAACTCTGTTGAACAATTACCCACATTTTTAGGGAAAGTACTTAATAACAAACCATCTTTTGCTTTTCCTTATAAATCGGTTTTCTTGATTTATCAAAATAAGTATTCAACATTAATTCCACAACCATTGTTTAGCGTAGAGCATAAAAACCTATATCTTGGGTTTAATCAACCTTTTCAGGAAAATAGCAGGATAGTATTTGACAAATTGAGAATTAATCAGGCTGTCAATATATATTACTTGTCAAATTTTGTGGTAGAAAAAGCAAAAGATTTTTGGCCAAATGTAAAATTGTTGCATTACTCAACAGCATTAATTACAAGCCTGTCGATAAATTTCAAAAACAAGGTTACTGCAAAAACCTTATTTGTGAACCTTCACAAAAATCATTTCGACATAGTGCATTTCAAAGAAAATAAACTTCATTATTTCAATTCTTTTGAGTTTCAGACAAAAGAAGATTTTATCTATTTTCTTCTAATAACTATCGACCAGCTAATACTTAACCCTGAAGATGTTAAGCTAATTATATCAGGAAATATTGACAAAACTGATGATACTTACAAGATGATACAACAATACATTAAGAATTATAGCTTTATCTCCAGAAATGATAATTATAGTTATTCTTTTGTAATGGATGAATTAAAATATCATCGTTATTATACCCTTTTTAATGCATTGCAGTGCGAATAATTAGCGGCAGATACAAACGTAGAATTATATCACCACCAAAAAACCTGCCCGTACGCCCTACAACGGATATGGCTAAAGAAAGCTTATTCAACATATTGGGAAACCATATTGATTTTAGTGATAAAACGGCTCTTGATTTGTTTGCAGGAACAGGAAATATTTCATATGAATTTGTATCAAGAGGATGTGGTTCTGTTACTTCTGTTGATGAGGATTTTGGATGCATAAAGTTTATTAATAAAACTGCCCAAAAGCTGGAAATGAAAGAACTGCAAATTGTTAAACAAGATGTATTCCGATTTCTAAGTAATTCTAAACGTAAATATGATATAATATTTGCTGACCCTCCATACAAGCTTGATAATATTGAAAGCATTAGTAAGCTAGTATTAGATAATAATTTGCTAAACCCGGATGGCTGGTTAATATTGGAGCATTCACGTGACTTAGACTTATCTGCATCCAAGAATTTTTACGAGCACCGGAAATATGGTAAAGTTAATTTTAGTTTTTTTCACATTCGTAGTGTTTGATTATTTACTATTTTCACCAATCAACTAACGTTTAATTACCCTGAAAGTAAAGAAGAAATTATTAACATTAAATTTATTATCATGAAATTAACAATTTTAGGATTCATGGCAATTGCCATCCTGGTGTTTTTATCCTGTGAAAAGGAAAATAAACAAATGACCGATACACAATTGATTGAAGCAATACAAAAGGCAGGCAACAAACAAAACATTGATGCAGCTGAATTACCCTCCGCTTCCATATCAATTTTAGAACAAGACTACTCCGAAAGTTATGTTGATGATGCAAAACTTGCTCCCGAATTAGGTTATGAGGTGGACATGATTAGAGAAAGGGGTTCATATATTGGAGAGCGTTCGCAAGCATATTTTGATTTGAGAGGTAGAGAGTTGAGGATTGAAAAAGGTGACAAGGACAGAAAAGAATGTTTTGACTTTGTATATCCTGTAAACTATACCATGCCTGATGGCACAACAGTTACAGGGAATAATGAAAGAGAAGTCACTGCGGCAATTAAAGCCTGGTACGAGGCAAACCCGGGTTCAAATGAACGTCCCACAATCCAATATCCTGTGGAAGTTAATTTCAAAGGGAGGATTCTTAATATTAATAATGATGAAGAAATGCGTAGGGTTAAGTCTGCGTGCGATGGAGAAAAAATACGATGCTTTGTTTTGGTATACCCACTAACTTATATTATGCCCGACGGGTCGACAATTACCGGCAACAACAAAGAGGAAATTGGAATTGCCATGCGAAACTGGTATTCATTAAATCCTGGCGTTGACGAAAAACCAGCACTCCAGTATCCGGTTGATACAAAATGGAAAGATGGCACTGTCAAAACCATCAATAACGAAGGTGAGATGCGTAGGGCAAAAGCGGCTTGCAAATAATAAATTTATAAAACTATACAATAAAAAAGGGCCGCAGATAATAATCCGCAGCCCTTTTTTATGGTTTGGATGGTTTTTACTTCTTTCCACCCAACATTTGAATTTCGTTGGCTAATACTTCTGTTATATATTTGGTATTTCCATCTTTATCGTCCCATGAACGATAAGTAAGTTTTCCGGCAACGGCTATTTCGCTACCTTTTTTCAAATATTTCTCAGCTATTTTAGCTACATTTCCCCATGCAACAATGTTATGCCACTGGGTTTCTTCTACGCGTTCACCTTCTTTATCTTTGAAATAGTCAGATGTTGCAAGTGAGAATTTAACTTTGGTTTTGTTTTCGCCAAAAGTTGTTGTTTCAGGATCAATTCCTAAACGTCCGATCAGTTGTACTGAATTTCTTAAAGTTGTCATAATAGTAAATTTAATTAGTTAAAAAATATATTTAATTAGTTAATGATTCGTTTTTAGCTACTGAGAATAACCTGCAGGTAATGTTGTTTCAATATTGTATGAACGAAATCTGAGGCAAACATACTGCGGTGTATCAACCTAAGTCGTATATTAACCATTTACTTACGTTATTATACGTAAATAAACGATTAAAAACGTATTGTGGTCTGAAACACAAATAAATAGAAAAAATCCAAAAACAATAATAATGTGATAATATTGAAAATTTCCAAGATAATATTTAGCATATCAGCTAATATAATGACCGCTGATTGTAAATTGAATACCTTTGTATTTTAGAATTTTTATAATGTTTTGGGTAACTATGCAACATCAAACAACCGGTTACAATAATTGTTATGAACGATAAAGTAAATATTACAACAATAATTATTGTCATGCTCATCCTTACGGGATCGTACTTTAATTTTACTTCACTATATTACCTTATTCCGGTAGTATTAACTTATGTAATTATTAATGCTGTCGGCTCATCAAGAATTCAACTCAATTATTTCTTTCCATCATATTGCAATGCAACAACCACTAAAAAGGAAATTGCCCTAACTTTTGATGATGGCCCTCATCCTGTTATTACTCCAAAACTTATTGAATTACTCGATTCATACAATACACCAGCCACATTTTTTTGCACAGGTAAAAATGCAGTGGCAAATCCTAAAATTGTAACCACCATAATCAACAAAGGTCATCTAATAGGAAATCACAGTTATGGTCATTCGCGATTCTTCGACTTGTTTTCATCAAAAAACATGCAAAAAGAAATTTTAGATACAAATGAGGTAATAACAACAATAACCGGAAAAACGCCACGATTGTTTAGGCCACCTTATGGAGTTACAAACCCTATGCTTAGCAAAGCTTTAATCAAAACTAACATGGTATCGGTGGGGTGGAGTCTGAGGTCGTACGACACTGTTAAAAGCAGCAAAAAAGTTATGGCGAAACTGACAGATGATACAAAGGCCGGCGATATTGTCCTTTTTCACGATACAAATCCAAACGTTATTACAATTATCGAAGACTACTTATTTTGGCTTCAAAAAAATGATTTTAAAATTGTAAGTTTGACGAGTTTGTTAAACATACCTGCTTATGAAGATTAATGCTTTGATATTCATTATATTATTTTTGGCAATATTGCCTCAAGCTGCTCATTCACAGGGTAACGAATTCATAACCGTTAAAGATATTGATGCACTAAAAACAAAACTGGCGGCTCATACATCCTCTACTTTTAGTATCGAAAGCAACTTTATTCAAGAAAAACACTTGTGGATGTTAAACGAAGTTCTGGTTAGTGAAGGTGAATTTCTTTTTAAAAAGGAGAATAATGTAAAATGGCAATACACAACACCTATTAAATACACAATCATTATTCATAATGGCCTATTCACGATTGTAAGCAATAACAAGGTGAATGAGTTTAGTATAGATTCCAATCCGCTTTTTCGCGAAATAAATAATATGATCGTTACTGCAATTCGTGGCGATTTTATTGATAACACTGATTTTGATGCAGAGTTTTTTGAGAATCAAAGTGAGTATTTGTCCAGATTATCACCAACTAATAGTCAGGTCGGTTCAATGTTGGAGAAGATTGAAATCTATTTTAACAAAAAGGATATGCAAGTTATTAAAGTTGTTTTTCGCGAACCCGGAGATGATTTTACTCTGATCACTTTTCAAAACAAAAAACTTAATTCCGAGTTATCGGATGACAGATTTTTAATCGATACTAAGTGAAATATTCCTCGGTAATAATAAAGCAAAATGCTGCGATTGGATTAATAATTTCAACCCTGTTTATTATATCATCCTGCTCAATAAAAGGGTATAAACCAATAACAAATTCTGAAAAGAGCAAAATTCCAGCGCCCCGGATTTTTGATGAGTATTTTAATAAAGCCCTTTACAAAACCTGCATGAACATTTACGGTAAAAGTATAACGGGCCTTACTTTAATTAAAAAAACCGACAGCTCATATAGAGTTGTATCAATGTCGGAGTTGGGTATGAAATACTTTGATTTTGAATTTCTATTGGACAAACATAAAACAACCAGAGTACATTATATTATGGAACCATTGAACCGAACACCGCTTATTAATTTGCTGAAAAGAGATTTTGGTTTGCTTTTGTTCCTGCCTGAAATAAGTGAATCACATATTATGATAAGCGATGACGACAATGCCAGGATGATTGTTTTACGAAATAATCATGTGTACTTTTTTAACGCCCACGGGAATATTAATAAAATAACAAAGCGACGTTGGCCACTACAAATGAAATCCATGATTAATGTGTCTGGCTACAAACAAAATATTCCGAATACTATTAATATTGATGATGCTATGGTTTCAATTGAATTCGAACTGATAGATTTATAGTTGGTCAGGTTTTTGAATCCAAATGCAACTTTTCCTTAGCTATTATTATCAATATATTACTAACTTGCGTTTGATTTTACTTTTAGGTGATGATCTAATTAGTCACACTGGAATTAGCTAATCGAAAAAAGATTGAAGCTGTCATGAAAACCATTAAACTAATAATTGTTTTTTTTACATTACTAACTTTGGGATTTGGCACTAACCGGGCTGTTAATAACAAAATAAAATCGGGTGACAATGTAGATACTAAAATTGATAATCAGGGTTACTGGCGGCAGGCTGCTAAAAAAGGACTTGTAGATTATAATCCTGATATAGAAGTCGCCACTGCTATATTTACCGGAAGCAGTATAAGTGCAAAATCTGTATTCACTATTAATTCCCCAGATATTGCTGTAACCGAAATCAATTCCACGCAAAGTGAGAATTCTGTATTTGTTAATCCGTTGGATGAAACCAACTTACTTAACTCTAATAATTCCACCAACAGCTCTGTTGATACTGCCTATGGAGCAAACGCCCTTTTTTCATTCAACTCAGGAACTACATGGGATGGTGATATTGAAGGTGCTGGTGCCGATAACGCAGGCGATCCGGCAGCTACCATAGGATTGAACGGCAGATGGTATGTAAATTTCATAAACAGCAGTTGGGGATTGGGTGTATCATACTCCGACGATCAGGGTGAAACATGGACTACCAGGCAGGCTGCACCAAATCCAGGTATAATTACTGACAAGAATCATATGTGGATTGATAATAGTTCAATAAGCCCATACGAAGGAAATTTATATGTTGTATGGACAAATTTTGGCGGTCCTTATGAGGGGGAAATAGGATTTAGCTACTCAACAGATGATGGCGAAACGTGGACTGTTAACAGCAATATAAGCTCTGATGTTAATGCAGGAAGTCATAACCAGGGAGTGAACCTTAGCACTGGGCCAAACGGCGAACTCTATGCCGTTTGGGCTATTTACGATAGCTGGCCATCGGGTGGCAGTGACGAAGTAGCAATAGGCATGGCCATGTCTCTCGATGGCGGTAATACATGGAATCAGGCCAAAAGGATAATTACTAACATAAGAGGCATCAGAGCTACAATGACCAATAAAAATATGAGAGTAAATTCGTTTCCAGTGGCAACTGTTGACGACAGCAACGGAGCCGATAAGGGGGCTATTTATGTTACCTGGGCCAACATTGGTACTCCTGGAATCAATTACGGCAATAATATTGATGTATATGTAATTAAGTCCGTCGACAATGGAACCACGTGGAGTAACCCATTAAAAGTAAACAGTGATGTTGGAGGAAGGGGTAAACAACATTTTTTCCCGTGGATAACCTGCGATCCTACAAATGGCATTCTGAGTATGATTTATTATGACGACCGTAATGTTGATTCAAGCCAATGTGAAGTTTATTGTGCTAACTCCGTTGATGGTGGTTCAACATGGGAAGAGTTTAAAGTGAGTGATGTGAGCTTTACTCCCGCACCAATACCCGGTATGGCTGATAAATATATGGGTGATTATCTGGGGATACATTCAAAAAATGGTGTGGTTTACCCTGTTTGGACCGATAACCGCATGGGATATGCAATGTCATTTTGTTCGCCTTATGAAACTAACCCGCTTAACAGGCCAACCAACCTTAGCGGTGATGTTGATTTTGATTCTGGAACCGTAAACTTAATATGGACATATGAAGATACAGAAGGGTTTTTAAAGTTTATAATTTACAGGGATGGTGATTCTATATCTTCAACTACCGACACTATATTTACGGAAATTCTTCCCCAATATGGATTATATAATTACCGTGTAACAGCATACTATTCGGGCAATGTGGAATCAGGGGCATCGGGTCTACCATTGCAATGGGGAGATGTTGTTATTTCAGTTAACCCCGACAGCATATCTAATCACCTTTCAATAGGAATTCAGTCAGATAATCAAATTGTAATAATTAATGAAGGCCAGCTTGATCTTGAATACAGTATTAATCTTCAACCTACCGAAGCAATACTCGGATATTGTGCAGCAAGTGGTGGTGGTGGTGAGGGTAACGAATTTATAAGTGGTGTTGATGTTGGCGATATCTACAATATAAATACAGAAAGCGATAATTATACTGATTATTACAATCTTTCTACCACGATGGTAGTTGGAGAAAATTATGATATTACTGTTACAAATGGTGAACCCCACGACCTTGATCAATGTGGTGTTTGGATTGACTGGAATGGGGATGAAGTATTTGATAATGGTGAACAAACATTAATGAAAAGCATCCAGGCAACTGGCAAATATACAGGTACAATATCACCTCCACCGGGTGCTGTTAGTGGTACTACAAAGATGAGGGTGCGAATTACTTATACCGGAGCACTTCAGCCCTGTGGAACTACAACATTTGGCGAGGTTGAAGATTATTCAGTAGTTGTCCAGGGGTGGTTAAATGTTTACCCATTGTACGGGTTAATACTTCCGGGAGACACAAATTTTATAACTGTTAATTTCAATACTATAAATTTATCTGAAGGGTTGTATACTACCAATGCCGTTATTTCTTCAAATGATCCATTTAACAGCATTATCGAATTGCCCTTATCCCTTCAGGCAGATTATATAATTGTTGATGCATTAGTTGATCTGTCAGAAGTTTGCTCCGGTCAAATTGTGCAGTTAATGGCGCAGGTTTCAGGACTATTTGATACTTTATCATATGTGTGGAGTTCCCAACCCGAAGGTTTTAATTCCACGATGGCGCGACCGCTTGCCATGCCATTTGTTTCAACATGGTTTAAAGCAGAAATTTTGGATGGCGAACATAATTCAACTGACTCAGTGTACGTTAAAGTAATAACATCCCCTGAAATAATTCTTGGTTCCGACACCAGTCTTTGTAGTTCAATTACATGGATTTTAAATGCAGGTCACTCTGGGTCATCGTACTTATGGTCAACCGGCGATACAACACAAACCATAACCGTTGATACTTTTGGTACCGGTTTCGGGGCTCAATCAATATCAGTAGAAGTATTGGATACATTGGGCTGTACAGGTTATGATGAAATTAATATCGAGTTTGTTAATTGTTCGGGGATTAACCAACATAATATTCTTAATTTTAGTGTTTATCCGAATCCAAATAATGGTGAATTTCATATCAGAACAGGAAATACAAATAACAATAATTATGAGCTGAAGATTTTTGATATTACTGGTGTAATTGTTTATAAAAACTACAATCTTCAAGCATCAGAAACAGGTGGTTTATATGTTAATGCAGGCAGCCTTAAAGATGGTGTTTATACAATTTTATTAGTATGTAATGGGCAGGAATACGCCAAAAAATTTGTGTTAAAAAATTAACTCACTATTATACTGTTAATCATGCAACCTTTTCACACTACTGTTTTAAAGACTTTGAAAATATTTATGTTAAAAATGCAACCTTTTTATTATAATTAATTGTCAATTCAAATAAAAATTATATATTGCGATTCATATATATGATGGTTTTCATTATAGTAAATATTATTAACGAAATATAATTAACGATCAATTTAGGATTGAAAATAAAGTAGTTAGAATATTTTCATGCCTAAATTGACATAAAAATCATTAAATTCATTACTATGAAAAAAATGTATCTCATGCTAGCAGGCTTATTTCTGGCCAGCTTACTCAATGCACAAACCTTGCTTAGCGAGGACTTCAGCTCAGGTACGATGCCTCCATCGGGGTGGATCGCACTGCCATTAAATTCTGGATGGTATAGCAGCCCAACAGCCATGGCTGGCGGATCGTCTCCTGAATGCAAATTTGAAGGGTTCACTTATTCCGGAACTGCCCGGTTAATATCGCCCTATATGAATATGACTTCTGTTGATACTGCTGTTTTAATGTTTAAACATTACTACACAAGAGCTGGGTCAGGTTTAAGTATAGGTGTTGCCATCGCAGATGGAACTTCCTGGATTCCGGTATGGGAAGAAACGCCAACGCAGAACATAGGGCCCGAAGTTATTACAATCATGCTAACCGGAACTCAAATTGGCGGTTCGAATTTCAGGTTTTGTTTTTACTTATCAGGAAATATGACAGCCGTTAACACCTGGTACATTGATGATGTGTTAATGTTTGCCCCTAGCGCATTCGATTGCCAACTATCCAGTATTCTGACTCCAGGCGTAATTACTGAGCCGACTCCTGTTGTTGGGGCTATTGTTAACCTTGGGAATACTGTAATTAATGAGGCAAACCTTACATGGGTTTCCTATTCTGGTATTGAACGCGATTCTACTTTCACCAACCTGAACATGGCTTTTCTAGAAACAACAGAATTAACATTTGATGGCATGTGGATCTCCCCGTTTGGTCAGCATGACCTTAAAATGTGGATTAATAGTGTAAACGGACAATCTGATTATGATCAGACCAATGATACATTAGTTAAATCTATTGAATATCAATCGATAGTATTACCAAGGAAACCTCTTTTTGAAGAATTTACAAGTTCCACTTGTCCTCCTTGCGCAACCTTAAACTCTACATTTGTACCATGGTGTATTACACATGCTGATGAGATTACATTGGTAAAATACCAAATGAACTGGCCAGGATCGGGAGACCCTTATTATACTGCTGAAGGAGGTACCCGCCGAAATTATTATGGAGTAAATTTTGTTCCTGATTTATATTGCAATGGTGGTAACATTAGCGAAAGCACTTCTGCGGCTAATGCTGCATTAATCAGTGCTTTGGAGTTAACTTCAACATTTGATATTGCCTCTACTTTCACAATTTCCGGAACAAATATTTCAATAACAACAAATATTCTACCTTTTGCCACTAACTCATCACTTAGAGTACATAACATTGTCATGGAAAAGATTACAACTGGAAATGTTGGAACAAATGGTGAAACCGAATTCCATCATGTGATGATGAAAATGATGCCTGATGCGAATGGGGCTTCCACATCATTTGTTAATGGTCAACCAATTCAGCTTTTATATAACTACGATTTATCTACAACTAATGTTGAAGAATACGATGACCTAATAGTAGGAGTTATTATCCAGGATTTTTCATCAAAAGAAGTTTTGCAATCATCATATGGGTTGCAGAATACAGTATTCTCCGATGAAGCCCGCCTAAGTACTATTACTCTTGACGGTGTAGCCCTGGAAGGTTTCGACCCTGATATTTTTGAATATAATGTACTATTACCTCCTGGAACCATCGAAGAACCTATTTTAATCGCAACCCCTATGGATGAGGAAGCCCTTACTATTACCAGCATGGCCTTTACTATTCCGGGAACGGCAATAATTGATGTGTATGCTGAAAACCTATTTGATCAAACACAGTATAGAATCAATTATAGTTATGATTATGTTGATATAGAAGAAAGTCCTCAACACTTGATTTCTGTATATCCCAATCCTGCCTACGATAAATTATTTATTTACGGATTGAAAAATAGTGATATTTCAATATTCTCCACTCATGGGAGTATCGTCTTACAAAAGAAAAACTTCTCGGGCAGCACACTTGATATCAGTCAGCTAAGCCGTGGCGTTTATGTTTTAGAGGTTCAGCTTAATACAAACCAAGTGATACGAAAAAAGATTCTGGTGCTATAAAGTATTGAATTTAATGATGTTTTAAGCTGTCTGTTCATCTGTTTTGACCAGGCAGCTTTTTTTTATCTTTACAAAAAAATTTAACCATGCAATTAAGCGAACAGGAACAGATAAGGCGCAATGCGCTTGAGGAGTTGTATAAACTTGGAATCAATGCATATCCGCCCGAAGAATACATAGTAAATGCATACGCTGATGAGATAAAAAGGCAATTCCCTGCTGATAATTCCCTGTTTCAGGATGTTAGTTTAGCCGGAAGGATAATGAGCAGACGGATTATGGGTGCTGCTTCTTTTTTGGAGCTTATGGACTCAACCGGAAGAATACAGTTGTACTTTAAACGTGATGATATATGCCCGGGTGAGGATAATACATTGTATAACATTGTTGTTAAGCGACTGCTTGATATTGGTGATATTATCGGAGTTAAAGGGTATGTGTTCGTGACAAAAATGGGAGAAATAACTATTCATGTAAAGGGGTTTTCTATTCTTGCAAAATCGCTTCGCCCATTGCCAATCGTAAAGGAAAAAGATGGTGAGGTTTATGATGCATTCACCGATCCTGATCAGAGATATCGTCAGCGTTATGTTGACCTGATCGTTAATGATGGCGTTAGAGACACATTTGTGAAAAGAGCACAAGTGATACGCTCTATGCGCGATTTTCTTAATGCAAAAAATTATTTAGAAGTGGAAACGCCCATACTCCAGGCAATTCCGGGTGGAGCGGCGGCTAAACCCTTTATTACACATCACAATGCCCTTAATATTCCGCTCTATTTACGAATTGCTAACGAACTCTATTTAAAAAGGCTTATTGTTGGAGGATTTGATGGTGTATTTGAATTTGCAAAAGATTTCAGGAATGAAGGTATGAGTCGTTTTCATAATCCGGAGTTTACACAAATGGAAATTTATGTTGCTTACAAAGATTATTTCTGGATGATGGAAATGACCCAACAGATGGTTGAAAAAATAACAATTGATCTGCATGGTACAACTAAAGTAAAGGTTGATGACAATATTATTGATTTTAAAGCTCCATTCAGAAGATTGAGTATTCTTGATGCCATTGAAGAAATTACGGGATATGATGTAAGTAATATGGATGCCGAACAATTGGCGATTACTTGCAAGAAACTAGGAATCGAAACTGACCCATCAATGGGAAAAGGAAAACTTATTGACGAGATATTTGGCGAGAAGTGTGAAGCTTCGTTTATACAACCTACATTTATTACGGATTATCCTGTTGCGATGTCACCACTGTGTAAAAGGCACAGAAACAACCCCGAGCTTACCGAGCGTTTCGAGCTAATGGTGAATGGAAAGGAACTCGCCAATGCATATACAGAACTGAATGACCCCATAGATCAGCGAAAAAGATTTGAAGAACAAATGGAACTCGCCGCACAGGGTGATGACGAAGCCATGGTTATCGATCTTGATTTTCTCCGGGCTATTGAGTATGGTATGCCCCCCACATCAGGCATGGGTATTGGTATTGACCGGTTGGTGATGTTAATGACTAATCAACCATCTATTCAAGAAGTATTATTCTTTCCGCAAATGCGTCCCGAAGCTATTAAAAAAACATTTGTTACTGAGGACTTTGTAAAGCTTGGAATTTCTTCCGAATGGGCTCATCATTTAGTCCCTTCAGGTTTTGTAAATGCTGAAATTTTGAAAAAAACAAAACCTTCTGCGATACAGCAAAAACTTAATGGATACAGAAAGAAAAACAATCTCGATATTCCCGCAATTCAAATAGAAGATATTAACAATTGGTTGGCGATAATTAATTAGATCGATGTCTTATAACGCATATAAATTGTATATTTTTAGGGGCGTAAATAATGAACTGCCTTTATTTTAAGGCTTTTAGTGTTATGCGAACCCAAAACTTAAATATCATGTTTTATCAACCACTACTTCTTTTGAGACGAATATTATTGTTTTTTGTTTTCTTTATTCTGATATCATCTCAAATCTTCGCTCAGTCATATAACAAAACCAGTGGATTCAAATCGTATTGGCATATTGATGCAAACGGAGGCACAAGCGTGTTTTTTGGTGACATCAAACAAAATCAAATAATACCTGTATCAACCAATGAAAACGAATGGCGTTTTGGAGGCGGGGTGCAACTTGGCAGACAAATATCTCCGGTATTCGGTTTGAGAGGACAGGGAATATATGGCCAGTTATCAGGAACAAGAAGAGAATGGAACAGATATTTCGAATCAAACTATTTTGAATTTAACTTAAACACATCCGTAAGTATAAGAAATATTATAACCAAATACAGGGCAAAACAAATATGGGATGTTTATGCAATAATTGGAATAGGTATTACAAACTACAATACCGAAGTAATGGATCTTACAACAAAACAAGTAGTTCAACAAGTAGGTTATGGTAGTGGAAAGAGTTTTGCCGGAAGAACATTGCAAAGTATTTTAACCGGAGGGGGAGGCATAAATATCAGACTGGCTGATAATTGGGCACTAAACCTTGAGACGGTGAACAGGGTAATGAATTCTGATGAAATGGACGGCAGAATCAGTGGCAAATATTATGATGCATATAATTATACTTCACTTGGAATATCATATAAATTTGGAAGAAGCGAAAAGAGTAAAAAAAGTGATGATTACAGCTTTTTTAATCCAAAAGAAACTGATAAAACAGTAAAACATACAGATTTTGATTACAATAAAGATAAACCTGTTGAACCACCAAAATTTGACGTCCCGGTAAAGGAGTCCCCTCCTGTTGAGAAAGAAACAATTAAACAAGAGCCCATTGAAATAGTAGTAGTTGAGGAACAGCATGAAGTTATTGAAACAATAATGCCTGAATTTGAATACAGAGTACAAATAAGAGCTAAATACGGAAATGAAATTTCAATTCAGCATCTAAGCAACACTTACAACATACCTGCATGGGAAATTAAAGAAAATACTCATAATGGGTTTTTTATATATACTGTTGGTTCGTTTGCAACATACGAGCAAGCGCGCGAAAAAAGAAACCAGCTGAGAAGTTATAATGGTGTAAGCGATGCTTTTGTGGTGGCTTTTAGCAACGGACAACGATTAAACAAACTTCCATAATAAACGTGAGCTATGCCGAAAAGCGATTTTGATTACGACCCTGAAAGAGATAAACTACCTAAGATGATAACCTTTTGGATTATTGTTGCATCAATAGGTATGGCGATATGGTTGTCGATCATTTTAGTTTAACGACAATAAACAATTGTTGATTTTTCTTGAAAACAAGGAAATAAAATGATGCATTTGAATGTTGGCTGGTATCATTGCCGAGTTCCATTCATTATTTTAATTAAATTTCCAGCCGCTGAATTTCATTTCACTGCCAAGGGTTACAGCTCCCATGCAACAATTTAAGTATATCCGTTCGCTAATATTTTATTATTTTTGTTGAAAAGCAATTTCATGAATGCAATTAACCTATTCAATAAACAAAAAAAGCAGTTGGCTGTGCTTATCGACCCGGATAAATTATCACCTGAACAACTAAAAGTAACAGCTGGAATAGCCGACAAGTCAGGTGTGGATTTTCTTTTTGTCGGGGGCAGCCTTATGACGAGCGATAGTTTGTTTCACTGTATTCGTACACTGAAAGAAAATAGTAACATCCCTGTTATACTGTTCCCCGGTAATACCTATCAGTTAGCCAGAAATGCTGATGCTATGCTGTTTTTATCATTGATATCAGGCAGAAACCCAGATATGCTTATCGGCATGCACGTACTGGCAGCACCCTACATTAAACTTAGTGGAATTGAAACCATACCTACTGGTTATATGCTTATCGATAGCGGTAAACCAACTTCGGTAACATATATGAGCAATTCTTTTCCCATACCAAGCGACAAAAATGATATCGCTGCATGTACTGCAATGGCGGGCGAAATGCTTGGTATGCGAACTATTTTTATGGATGCAGGCAGTGGTGCTTCACAATCTGTCCCCGAAGAAATGATTAGCTTCGTCAAAGGATCAATAGATATTCCCTTGATTATTGGAGGAGGAATCCGAACAATAGAAAAAGTAAAAAGTGTTATTGAAGCCGGTGCCGATATTATTGTTGTTGGCAACCGATTTGAGGAAAACCCTAAATTGATTAGCAGTTTTGCCGAAACAGTAGCAGCTTTCAACTGAAATAACCTGCTAAATAATAAAACACTAATATTTAATAATGAAAAAAAAATCAAGAATAATTCTGACATTAGTAGTGATTGTAATGAGTTTATCATTAATTGCTCAGGAAAAATTGCTTACTGTTGAAGATGCTATTTATATGAACCGTGACCTTTATCCTGCATCAGTATCACAACTTCAGTGGATAGGCCAAACTAACTATTATGCGTATGCAAAGGATGATGCTATTTACAAAGTTGGAGCAAAAAGCGGTACCGAAACAATGTTGTTTGACATTGATATGCTAAACAAAAACATGCATGAAAAAGATTATGATTCGTTAAAAAGAATGCCTCAAATGAAATTTTTTAGTAATGATGCATGTTGGTTTCAATATGAGAATAATTATTTTGATTACAATTTTAATGATCACAAATTGCATTGGATAAATAAAGTGCCTGATTCAGCTGAGAATTTAAACTTCGAAGATGACACAAGATTTATTGCATATACTGTTGAAAATAACCTGTTTATTGCTATTGACGGGAAAGTTAAGCAAATTACTTTCGATCAAAACAAGGGAATTGTTTACGGACAAACAGTTCACCGGGTTGAATTTGGAATAAATAAAGGAATATTTTGGTCGCCCGACTCAAAAAACCTGGCTTTCTATCGTAAAGATGAAACAATGGTGACTGATTATCCATTGGTCGATATTACATCACGTATAGCTGAAATAGAAAACACAAAATATCCAATGGCTGGCATGACAAGCCATCAGGTTACACTTGGCGTTTATAACCTTGAAACCGGACAAACTTACTTTATGAAAACAGGCGAACCTCCTGATCAGTATTTAACTTCTGTAACATGGGATCCGGAAGGTGAAAATATTTACATTGGCTTACTTAACCGTGAACAGAATCATCTGAAAATGAATAAGTACAATGCTCGCAATGGTGATTTTGTGGCTACTATTTTTGAAGAACAACATCCAAAATATGTGGAGCCTGAACACCCATTATATTTTCTGCCCAACAAAAGCGACCATTTTATCTGGCAAAGCGAACGCGATGGCTGGAATCACTTGTATTTGTATAATACAAAGGGAGAACTTATTAACCAGTTAACCAAAGGCAGTTGGGTTGTGACCGATTTTCACGGTTTATATGGCAATAACAAGTTGTGGTTTACCGGCACAAAGGAAAGCCCGATCGAAAAAAATATTTATTCAGTAAGTATAGGATCAGATGAAATAGTTCGTATCTCTCCCGATAATGGAACTCATAATGTTATTATAAACCACTCAGGAAAATATATTCTTGATGTTTATAGTAGCACCGAAGTGAGCCGCGAGTATATTTTACTTAGCAACAAAGGTAAGGAGATAAGAATTATTAAGGAAGATAAGCAACCGTTGGCCGATTATAATCTTGGTGCAATGTCGATTTTCACTTTAAAATCAGATGCAAATGATGACCTTTATTGTAGACTGATCAAACCTATAGATTTTGACAGCACCCAAAAATATCCTGTAATTGTTTATGTTTATGGAGGTCCCCATGCTCAACTTATTACGGATTCATGGTTGGGGGGTGCCGGCTTATTTTTAAACTATCTGGCGCAACAAGGATATGTTGTTTTTACTCTCGACAATAGAGGAACGGCAAACCGTGGGCGTGATTTTGAACAGATCATTCATCGAAATCTTGGGCTTCATGAAGTGGAAGATCAGTTGGTTGGAGTAAATTTCCTAAAGTCGCTCCCATATGTCGACTCAACCCGAATTGGTGTTGATGGATGGAGTTATGGGGGCTTTTTAACCATAAGCCTAATACTTGATAATCCCGGAGTTTTTAAAGTTGGTGTTGCGGGTGGGCCAGTAACCGACTGGAAGTACTACGAAGTTATGTATGGCGAAAGGTATATGGATACTCCTCAGGAAAACCCTGATGGTTATGAAAATTCAAATTTGCTGAATAAAGTTGATAAACTTGAAGGAAAATTGTTAATCATTCATGGAACTAACGACCCCACTGTAGTTTGGCAAAACAGTCTTCAGTTTTTAAAGCAAGCTATTGATAACGATAAGGATATTGATTACTTTGTGTATCCCGGACACGGACATAATATGCGTGGTAAAAACAGGGCTCATCTTTACAAAAAAATAACATCTTTTTTTAATGATAATTTGAAATAAAAACTGCTTTTGTGAAATTATTTTTTTTAACCATATTTTTCATTTTGCTTTTTGTATCGACCAATTTTTCTTTTGGCGAAAACAAGTTTAAACCAGGCTATGTGATCACTTTATGTAATGATACTTTACATGGCTATATTGATTATAAAAAATGGGAGACTAACCCTAACAAAATTTTATTTAAGGAAACAATGGCTGGAGCAGGTTCGTACTTTACGCCAGAATTAATATGGGGTTTTCATACTAATGGAGAGGTATACAGAAGTGCAAATGTAAAAATAGAGCAAAGTTCAATTAAAAAAAATGAATTATCCTTAACACGTGATTTTATTTTTATAACGGATTTAGTTTTCCTACGTGCAGTGATTCTTGGTGAAAAAGAATTGTTTCAATTGAAAGATTCCAGAGGAAAGGAAAGTTACTACATTAAGAAGGATTCGATTTATGAATGGCTTGTTTACAAAAAATATCTGGTGAAGGAAAGGAGTAAGGAATTTATAGCAATTAACAATAATTATATTGGGCAGTTAATAGAATATTTACAAGGTTGTAATTCCATCAACTCGGTACTATCCAAAACGACTTACGGGTTAAATAGCATGATCAAGGCCTACAACTATTATTATGATTGTGTTCGTTCAAATATGTTATATAGGTTCAAATATGGTTTACCACGTGAACGACAATAAAACAGGGTTATATTTCTGTAAGGTTGCTTTATATGGGCCATAAAATTGTTCTTTCTGCTTTTCCATAATTGTCAGAATTAGGAATTATAACTTATCAAAGTTGCAATAATCCATGGTTACGAAGGATATTAACGCCGGCAATGAATACTACGATTAACTTCTCAAATCATATAAAATATTAATATCATAACTGTAGTGCCAAGTAAAAAGCCACTGTAAACCTGTGCCGGTGTATGTACATTAAGTCTTAATCGCGCTGCACCTATCGTTCCAGTTATTAAAATAATTATAAATAACAATGATGTTAAATTGTAATGAAAGTTTATGGCAAATCCTAAAAAAGTACCGAACAACCCACCCCATGCCATCATATGTAAACTAATCTTGGTTATGTAATTAATAATTAAACTTAGCAAGGCAAGTATTGTGGCTCCGATCATAAAAAGTGACATTAATCCTGATACTGCCGTTTGTTTAAACAAATAATATGTGACGTAAAAAGATACTGATATTATTATCATCGGGAGTATCCTTTCCTGGCGCGAATGCATTTCCAGACTTTTAATTTTTCCTGCTTTTAGCAGAATGAATATTATTATTGATGGTATAACAAAAGTTGCTAGAAAAACCATCACAACAATAATGTATCGGTAGTTTACTGGCAAGGCAAGTATTGTGTGCGTTTGCAGGTTTATCAGCAACAACAAGGCATAGGTTGGTACAAGTAACGGGTGAAATATTATTGATATTATTTTTGCCAAACGATGGGTCATGATTTATTGTTGTCGGGTTGTCATTGTTATCGGGTTGTCATTCTGCATTCAGGGCTCTGTATTCTGCCTTCTATACTCTCGCTCACAACTCCTTACGTAATCGTGCAACAGGTATTTTAAGCTGTTCCCTGTATTTGGCAACAGTACGCCTTGCAATTGGGTAACCTTTTTCTTTTAATTTGGCTGTCAGATATTCATCCGTATAAGGTTTTTCTTTGGTTTCTAATCCAATAATCTCTTTTAGTATTGTTTTGATTTCACGGGTGGATACAGTTTCTCCGTCGTCTTTTTGCATCGACTCGCTGAAAAAACTCTTTATCAACAAAGTTCCAAACGGTGTTTGTACATACTTGCTGTTAGCTACACGTGATATTGTAGAAATGTCGAGATTAACTTTTTCGGCAATATCCTTGAGTATCATTGGTTTTAATTTCGTGTCGTCGCCTGTAAGAAAATAATCGTACTGATAATCCATAATTGCCTTCATAGTTGAGTATAAGGTGTTTTGGCGTTGCTGTATTGCATCTATAAACCAACGCGCAGAGTCAACTTTTTGCTTAATGAATGAGAATGCTTCACGTTGCTTTTTGCTTTTCTTTTGCTTACCAATGGTTTCCATCATGTTAGAAAACGAGCCGCTTACTTTAAGGTCCTGACTATTCCATGAGTTAAGCGAGAGTTCAAGAATATCGCCATTAGTGGTTATAGTAAAATCGGGAATTATATAATGATTATCTTTTGTTGTTTCGCTTGATGAATTACCAGGTTTCGGATTTAATTTCAGTATTACATCCATAGCTTCTTTAAGCTGCTCTTCTGTAATTTCAGCACGTTTCATTATCTTTTGATAATGTTTTTTTGTGAAGTCGATAAAATATCGACTAATTATTTTTTTTGCAAGTTCAAACTTTTCAGACGGGGATTCCTGAATCTTACGGTTAATCTGAATTAACAAACATTCCTTTAGGTCATTGGCTCCCACACCTGAAGGATCAAAAAGTTGTATTATTTCTAATACATGTTCTACTTCCCGCTTGCTAATATCAATGTTTTGTGAAAAAGCTAAATCATCTACAATTGCATCAACCGATCGATGTAGGTATCCTGAGTCGTCGATATTGCCAATAATATATAATCCTATTTGAGTTTCCTTTTCGCCAAGTTGACGTAAGTTCAACTGCTCCTGAAGATTCTCGTGGAAGCTTGTTCCTGAAACAAATGGGATTTCCCTTCGGTCTTCCTCAGAAGCGTAATTATTGGTTTTTAATTTATAGGAGGGTATATCATCTTCATTAATGTAATCATTGAAATCGAACTCTTCGTCTTTTGATTTAAAGTCATCAATTTCTGTGTCAATGTTATCATCATTATCCTCAAAATCCTGATTATCTTCAGCCATTTCCTTATCATTATCAGGTTGTTCATTAACATCAACTTCGAGTGCGGGATTATCTTCAATTTCCTGTTTAATACACTGTTCCAAACCAACTGTTGGTATTTGCAACAACTTCATCAGCAGTATTTGCTGTGGAGATAATTTTTGAAGTAGTTTTTGCTGTAATCGTTGGTTCAGCATTTGCGTTTATTAAAATTCAATCAACACAAATGTAACAACATTTTTATTATGGCACAGTTTTGGTTGATCAATTTTTTAAAATTGTTTTAACCCTTGTCTGATTAAGTTATTTGGAACTAATAAGTGCCATGACCGAAAAATCAAGCAAGAAAGAAACAAAATCAACATCGGCAACCACAACCACGACAACCCGACAACCACAACAACCCTGTCTCTAAAACTCCAAATTCATCGGTGTACGTGGAAAAGGAATAACATCGCGAATATTGCTCATCCCTGTAATAAAAAGCATAAGGCGCTCAAAACCCAATCCGAAACCTGCATGAGGTACGGTTCCAAACTTTCTGGTTTCTAAGTACCACCACATTAATTCTTCGGGGATACCCATTTCTTTAATGCGGTTGTATAATTTTTCATAGTTTTCCTCACGTTGTGATCCGCCCACGATCTCTCCAATTTGAGGGAAAAGGATGTCCATTGCCCTAACGGTTTTTCCATCATCGTTTTGCTTCATGTAAAAAGCTTTGATATTGCTTGGGTAATCGGTGAGGATAACCGGTTTTTGGAAATGTTTTTCAACAAGATACCTCTCATGTTCCGATTGCAGGTCGGCACCCCAACCTTCAATAACAAACTGAAATTTTTTCTTTTTGTTGGGTTTTGAATTCATCAGGATATCGATGGCTTCAGTATATGTTAATCGTTCAAAGGGCTTATCCAAAACAAACCTGAGTTTTTCGATGAGTTCCATAGAACGTTCATCGGTTTTTTTGCTTTTTTCCTCCTCAGCCTGGCGATTGCTTAAAAAAGAAAGGTCTTCCATACAATACTCAAGAGCATAACCAATAACATATTTTAGCATGTCCTCAGCCAGATTCATATCGTCGGTTATATCGCCAAAAGCAAATTCGGGTTCAATCATCCAGAATTCAGCAAGATGTCTTACAGTATTTGAATTTTCGGCACGGAAAGTCGGACCGAAAGTATATACCTTTGAAAGAGCAAGAGCAGCCAGCTCAGCTTCAAGCTGCCCCGATACGGTTAAGTTGGCAGCTTTTCCAAAAAAGTCCTGCCTGAAATCAACCTGCCCATCATAAGTTTTCGGAATATCTTTTAAATTTAATGTTGTTACCTGAAACATTTCGCCGGCACCTTCAGCATCCGAGCCGGTAATTATTGGTGAGTGTATGTTGAAGAATCCCCTGTCGTGGAAAAACTTATGGATTGCAAAATTCATATTATGTCTTATACGAGCAATAGCCCCAAAGGTGCTTGTACGATAGCGTAAATGTGCCTTTTCGCGCAAAAACTCTAGTGAGTGCTTTTTCGGCTGAAGAGGATATTCGTCGGGATTTGCTATGCCAAGTACCTCAATATTTTTTGCATGAACTTCTACCTTTTGTCCACTACCGGCCGATTCAACTAATTCTCCTACTACCGACAAAGCAGCGCCTGTATTTACTTTTTCAAGGATAGCGGCTGAATTATCGTCAACATCAACAACTATTTGTACATTATTAATCGTAGAACCATCGTTAAGAGCAATAAATGATACATTTTTACTTCCTCGCTTGGTACGTACCCATCCCTGCACCAGTACTTCATTGCCATAATCTCTAGATTGTAGCAAAGATTTAATTTCAGTTCTTCTCACTTGATGTAATTTTTATTAATCTGCAAAAAAACTAAAATTCAGGGATATAACTACTTAATAATGTTATGAATTTTATAGTATCAAAAAAGAAAGTTTTGTGAAATGTATTTTTTTTGTCATTCTGAGAACAGCGAAGAATCTATTTATTGCTGTTAATCAGAGGTATAAGATTCTTCGCTTCGATCCTTGACAAATTAGCAGAAAAATATTTTACTAATAATTAAACGGTCTATTTAATTCCGCATCGATTAGGTTTGTAAGTTTTTTTAGCTCAAAATATTCCTGTTGCAAGAGGTAAATTTCGGCTTCGTCGGTTGCTACTTTCATTTGTTGTGAGATGTCGTGAAGTTTTTTACTGATTAACCTTGATTTAAATGACATTAAAGTAGATAACACCATATTCATCAAGTCATCATCTTCCTTTTTAACAAATATTTTGTTTTTTTTCCAGTTTCGACTTAATTCATAGGGCGTTGATATGAGCTCAATTGCCACCGATGAAATCTGTGGATCGGGATGATTTGTAAAGTGTGCCGTGGTATGGACGTCCTCATCTTCTCTTGCTTTTTTAAACTCATCAATAATTTTGCTATATATCTTGTTTTCAAAAGCTAATTTATCATTTTCAAGGTCATTAATTATAAAATCAGAAATTGATATTTCAAGTTTTTCATTTTCTTCGGTGCTCACCACTACTTTCATATCACCAAAAAGCAACAACAGCCTTGTTAAATCATTTTCCAGATAACTTATGTCGAGCGGGTCAATATCAATTTGCTTAAACCTGTTATCCTTTATTTCGTCAATTGGTATTACATCGGCTGGTATATTGCTTTGCTTCCTAAACTTTTGCCTAAGCAGTTTATTAAGCTCATTCATGAGCGTTTGTTCACGAACATCAAGCAATACACTGCATTCTTTAATATACACGGAACGGCTTATACCATCCGGAATGATTGAAATAGTATGCACAATATCTTTAATGAGCGATGCCTTTCCGGCAGGGTCGTCAGCTGTTTCTTCCTGTAAAAGACTTGTTTTAAATTTTATAAAATCGAGGGCTGTATTAACAATAAAATCTTCGGTTTCTTTCGTGCTATGATTTCTGGCATATGAATCAGGATCTTCGTCTTCAGGGAATAAAACAATCTTCACATTCATGCCCTGTTCCAAAATCAGATCGATGCCGCGAAAGGACGCTTTAATACCGGCAGGGTCGCCATCATAAAGAATTGTAATATTATTAGTATATCTGCTAATAAGCTTAATTTGATCAACAGTTAATGAAGTACCCGAGGAGGCAACTACATTTTCAATTCCCGCCTGATGCAGCGATATAACATCGGTATAACCTTCAACAAGGTAGCATTTGTTTTGTTTGGCTATGGCATTGCGCGCAAAGTAAATGCCGTACAGAACCTTGCTCTTGTTATAAATATCCGATTCGGGTGAGTTTAGATATTTAGCTTTTGATTTCTCGGAAGAAAGTATCCTGCCTCCAAAACCAATTACTCTTCCGGTAAGATTATGAATTGGAAAAATTACCCTTCCCCGAAAACGGTCAATAATCTTATCGTCTTTATCGATACCTAGTCCTGTTAAAACAAGGATGTCTTTTTTAAACCCATTTGCCAGAGCATGTTTTGAATAATCTTCCCATTGATCGATTGCATATCCCAGTTCAAACTTTTCAATTGTTGATTCGCGGAAATCTCTTTCCTTCAAATAGCTTAATCCAATAGCCTTGCCCTCATTTTTCTCAAACAGATTTTTCGTAAAATATTTAGTAACAAAGTTGTTTAATGCAAGCATGCTTTCTTTCTCATCGAGTTGCTGTTGCATTTCGAGTGTTACTTCCTTTTCTTCTATTTCAATACCATATCTTTTTGCAAGATAACGGAGTGCCTCCGGGTATGAATAATGTTCGTGCTCCATAACAAAACCCACAACATTTCCTGCTTTACCACATCCAAAACATTTGTAAATACCTTTTGAGGGACTTACACTAAAAGATGGTGTTTTTTCGTTGTGAAACGGGCACAATCCCAGATAGTTAACTCCGCGTTTTTTGAGTGAAACAAAATCTCCAACAACCTCTTCAACATGAGCAGTTTCGAAAATTGTTTGTATGGTATTGGGATTTATCACTTCTTAGTATTTTATGCAAAATTAAGGTTAATTATGATTTGTTTGTGATAATTTTGATCAAGTGACCACTCTACATGTTACAGATTTGGATGCCTGAAACGGTCAGGTTTACTTATCATGTCCATTTTTTTAGACTTTTATGGACACATAACTGATATATGTCCAATTGGATCAACTATCAGTAAATGTCCTCAATAAAAAATGTTATTCCGTTATCCTATTCTACCCAAATCTCATCGGCAAAAATCCAACAAGGATTACCTGCACCTTTGTGCCAATCGGGGCAAACGGACAACGAAATGGCTTTAACTTTTAGAAACTTAACTGGTTTGTTAATATTTGCAATTACAAAATCCTTAATAATACCGCCTGCCTGATTAGGGCTTATTTCATTAACAATATTTCCAAGTAATATGTAATTTATTCCATCCACCGATCCCTCAAAAGTAACTGATTGAGGCATAAAAATCCATGAATTCTCATCTTGCAAAAATCCAATTCCAGCTTTTGATATTTTTTTAGTTTCACCTAAATCAATAACAATATCAAGGTTATCACCATAATATCCTTGCCAGTTTCCGGTTTTGAAATCATCACCTCCACGGATTGTATTTATAAGTGCAATATCTCCACCAGCCGTGTATTGGGGGCTATAGGATGTATTAAGTGTAATTTTTTGTCCTGATGGTATTTTTATAAACTCAGCATTTTCTATAAAACTTTGTACTCCATTAATTTCTGCGAAAGCAGTAAGGGTTATGCTGTTACTAATGTTAAGTGTATCTGAGTATCTCTCATCAGAACTTTCATTCTCTGAAAAAAATATCTCTGCATCATTTTGAATGTCAGCAATTGAAACATCCATTTCATTTAAAAAAGTGCGTGCATCAGCTTCAAAATATGGCACAGGAGTAATTATATGATCTTCAATTTTTTGAAACGGTCTGTCGCCAGTGTTATAACCAAATCCAGGGTTGGGTTTGTTACCCATTTCAAATACGAGCTCACCTCCATTCATTACCATTGCGTGAGTAATATATGAAGGCGTATATTCAACACCATTATACCAAACTGCCTGTACATAGTTATCTTTTCTGCTTTCACGTAAAGCTTTAACAGTGAAAATATTTTTGTTTTCCAGATTTATTTTCATTTCATCAAAAAGTGGTGCTCCTAATACATAGATATCGCTACCGGGTGTAACCGGATAGAAACCCATGGCACTCATAACATACCATGCCGACATCTGACCACAATCTTCATTGCCACTTAGCCCATCGGGAGCATTTGAATAAAGCTCGCTGCTAATTTTGTGAACCAGCTTTTGAGTTTTCCATGGTCTACCTACATAATTATAAAGATATACCATATTATGACTTGGCTCATTACCATGGGCATACTGACCTATCAAACCTGTAATATCGGATTGATGTCGGCCTGAAACATTTGCTGTTGTATTAAATAAAGTATCAAGCTTAGCTTCGTAATTATCATCTCCGCCAAGCAGCTCAATATGAGTATTAATATCCTGTGGGGCAAAGAAATTATATTGCCAGGTGTTTGCTTCAGTGAGCATAAAATTTACTTGTGTGGCATCAAAAGGCGTAATAAAACATCCATTGCTTTTCCCTCTGAAAAAACCTGTTTTTCTATCAAAAATGTTTTTATAATACTGTGCTCTTTGTATAAATTGCCTGTATACTTTTTCATTACCTAATCCCATTGCTAATTCGGCGATGCACCAGTCATCATATGCATATTCAAGTGTTTTTGATACTGATTCTCCCTCTTTATCAGCAGGAATATATCCCTTTTCCCTTAAATATTTAAGACCAAACTGATCAGCATTGGCAGTTTGTATCATCGCCTTTAAAGCAAGATCAACATCAAAATCCCTAATTCCTTTTATCCAAGCGTCTACAATTACCGGTGCCGAATGATAACCAATCATGCAGTTTGTTTCATTAGCGGCTAACTCCCAAACAGGCAGGAGGCTATCGTGCTTATACATGTCAAGCATTGAGTTGATAAGGTGGTTTGTTTTCTCCTGCTCAATTATGGTAAATAATGGATGAAGGGTTCTAAAAGTATCCCAAAGTGAAAATACAGTGTGCATTTCAAAGGAGTTGTCTTTATACACGTTGTCGTTATGAGCACGATACCGATGATCGCTGTCGGAGTATAAATTTGGGGCGAGCATGGAGTGATACAGCGCGGTGTAGAAGATTACTTTTTCATCATATGTACCACCTGTAACGTTTATTTTGCCGAGCTTATCATTCCAGATGTTAAAGGCATCATTTTTTACTTTGTTAAAATCCCACTCTGGAATTTCAGCTTTGCAATTTTCCATTGCCCCCTTGTAGTCAACGGCAGATATGCCAACTTTTACTAGTAAAGGCTCGCCATTACCGGTATCAAAATTTAGTACAGCGATCAAACTATCGCTTGAAGCTATTTTTTTGTTTTGCCAATATTCTCCATTTACAAGAATCCCATGTGTTGAAAATGGTTTTGAGAATATTGCATAAAAGTAAATTCTCTGATTTGCCGACCATGCTTTTGTTCGTCGGTAACCAAGCACCTCATGATCACTTATAAATTTTATTTCAGCTTCAATTATTTTTTCACTTACAACACTTTCAATCAAATCAATCAGCACATGGGATTTGTCTGTTTTAGGAAACGTGTAGCTATGGAATCCTGCCCTTTGTGTTGCTGTTAGTTCAACATCAATTCCATCATCGAGTTCGACACTATAATATCCCGCGGTAGCTATTTCATTATTATGACTGAATTTTGAACCATAACCTGAGTGAGGATTTTCAGGAGTACCTGGTGTGAATTGTAAGGGTCCAACCGTAGGTACGAATCGTATGTCGCCATAATCGCCAACGCCCGTTCCGCTCAAGTGAGTATGACTGAACCCAAGAATAAAATCATCAGAATAATGATAACCTGAGCAACCATCCCAACTGTCTTTCCTGGTATCAGGGCTTAATTGAACCATGCCAAAGGGTAATGTGGCTCCGGGATATGTATGACCGTGGCCACCTGTACCTATGAATGGGTTTACATAATCGGCAGGAGTTCTCGTGGTTATGTTACAGCTACTAAGTAAAAATATTACAAACCAGAAATATAAATATGTTTTCATTATTTTTCTTCAAATTCCAGAGAAGCTGAGTTTAGACAGTATCGCATCCCTGTTGGTGCAGGACCATCATTAAATACATGCCCAAGATGTCCATCACAATTTCTACACTTAATCTCTGTTCGTACTATGCCAAGACTTTTGTCTACAACTTGTTTAATCGCTGCACTGTCGATGGCTGCGTAAAAACTGGGCCATCCCGATCCGGAGTCGAATTTAGTGGTGGATGAAAACAAAAGTTTCCCACAGCCAGCACAGTGATATCCACCTTCTTTATCATGTTTGTAATACTTTCCTGAAAAGGGAGGTTCTGTACCACATTGACGAAGTATCTGGAATTTTTCAACGCTTAATTCATCAGCCCATTGTTGTTCACTTTTATTAACTTTGTTGTCCATAACATTATCCTTAGTTTGTCCGTATGCAACAATGGTTATGATTGATACAAAAATTAAAACAAGAATCTTAGTCATATCAATAACTCAAATTTAGTTTATAATAAGTTTCCCTTTTTCTCCTTTATCTGAAACTACAATGTAAACCCCTTTATTATATTCTGAAATGTTAATTTTATCATAATTAAGAGCCTTGCCAACAATTTGTCCATAAATATTATAAACTGCGTAGTTAAGCGGGGAACTCAAATGAACTACATCACCGTGTGCAGGATTTGGATAAAGTACAAACGAAGAACTTTCATTTTGTCCATTAATATCTGATGATTCGTTGCTTGCTCCCGGAGTTGGTTGTTCAAACAAAACCCAATCGGGTCCACCATCGGGTAATCTGCCTTCCGAGATGTCGGTTGTTTGAGGACCGAAAATATACTCATCAATGGCAAACATGTTAGCATCAAAAAGCCCTATATCTTCACCATCTTTACTTAACTTAAAAGTTGCATGAAATGGCCCCTGATCCGGTTCATCATCAGCCCATATTATCTGAAAAGCTCCCGGCTCTATATATGCATCTGGCAATTGCCATTTGTTGGGCTGTGTAAGATTGTCGGTCATGTACTTATCTCCAAGCCAAACAGTTATATCCTCAGCATTGTATACTTCAATCCAATCATCAAAATCACCATGTTCGTCAGCTATAGAAGCTTCATTTGAAGTCAAAAATTCATTAATATATAGCATAACATCGCTTCCGCCAGACTGCGGAACAAACACCGGTTCACAAGGCATTGTGGTTTCCCTTCCCTCATTATCCATTACCCGAATTTGATATGTAAGTGATGAATTTTCAGGGATATCACCTATAAGTCCACCAAAAATATAATCTCCAGCTTCGCCATCATTGTGCAAACCATCATCATACATTGTTTGTTCCAAACTGCCCTGCCCTTCAATTGTATATGCTATATTAACAGTAGCTGGTAAATTTGCGACATCGGTATAAGCTCTTACCCAAACTTCTGAAGCAGAACTTCGTTGATGTTTGATATACTTAATAACCGGCAACATATTTGTGTTTTCTAACTGGTCGATAATTGCGTTAACTCTTGTTTGAAGGAAAGGGAACAATCCGTAATCAACATGCCCTCCGAGTGCTATGGTGTATGAATCGTAAAAGTCGTTCATATCATATCCGTAATCCAATGGGTAGTATGGGTCGATTGTTAAATAAGGAGCAATCATATCCCTTCGCTGCCCGATGGCTGTAATTAAGGAATCAATATCCAGCGTTTCAGTTATTAGTTGGTTCATGTAGTAGGTATATTGGTCACGTAGTTCCTGATTATTCATCACACGTTCGTACAAAGGTCTGTAATGATCGCCATGTTGCTGCCAGTCGTACATGTTACGAGTACCCCAGTCACGATCAAGCCAATCTATTCCAAGGGTATTGTCGAGGTCGTAAGGTATGTATTCAAATTTATTGGTTGTTGAGTTATGATATACGTAATAATTGTTTTGGTTATAAATATATCCATCCCAGTTGCCAAATAGCACATCTGATGCAATCACTTTCAAATAATCATATGTGTTGAAAACTTCATCCAGGTCGCATTTCAGGTTTTCTGCAGGAGTATTATTTAGTACATCTATAAAATGAGCAAGACCAGAATAATCATCTGCTTCTTCATTTATTTTCAGTTCATAAGCACGTCGGTCACCAGATTCAAATTTATAAAGATCAGGGTCTTCGCCCAGATAATTCAAATCGGCAGGATAGAGGCACTTATACAGGTTTCCATCGTTGTATGTGAAACGCGTTTTAACAAATTCTTCGTCAATGTGTTCAACACTGATGTACAAGCCATAATAATTGCCATTGATATAAACCCTGACATGATTTGCGCGTGGGGCAGGGATTTCCATCTTCCGCAATATATCCCAGCAAACTTTCGATCGAATCACTGAAGGATCATTATGCTCACCATTCAGGTTTAACTTTTCAACACCATAATATTTACCTCCAGAAGTGAAGGTATTAAATGAAACTTTAAACGACTTTTTGTTCGAATATCTTGAAGTGTTGCCCCTCAGTCTGAATCCAACAGGTTCGATTGTATCAATGATTTCACCATCGTTAAAGATAAATCTGGCAGTAAATTCAATATTACTCAGCAGATTTTCATACTGATAAAGCCATGCCAGGGTATCGGGATTAACAGTTATATCGATCCGAGGCACAATTTCATCATTATAAAGTGGCCCGTTATCCGGAAATATCGTTTGACTTTTAAGCGTTGTAACTACAATAAGCAGTACAAATAAAGTTGTAATCTTTTTCATGGTTTTGGTATATCTAATTTTGCAAAGATAGCTTTAAAGGGCTTTATATGAAAAAAGGCTGCCCGTTTAAAAACCTGACAGCCTTTTTTTAAAGAATCCGCCATCTGAAGAGGCGGATTTATAATGAATATTAAATTATATATTCACCTATTTTCTCAAAACAACCTTCCTTGTTGTTGATACTCCATTATTAATAACAACAATTGAATAAATACCATCTGCAAAGTTGCTAATATCAATTTGTTGGATATGAGTTCCAGTAACAAAAATGTTATCATGGTTGAGCACTATTTTTCCTGCAACATTCATAATTTTAATATCAACGGCCTTGTTCGCTTCACCGATAAGTTCAATATTAATTACGCCGCTTGCAGGGTTAGGATAAATTCTTATAGCAAGCGAAGTAAGTTCATCAATGCCGGTGCAATCAACAAACTCAATAGAAACATCACCACTATTTACACATCCAAATTCGCTGGTAACCTCAACTGATAAGTCCTGTATTCCGTAACCAAGCCCAAGTGTGTCGGCAACAATGGTTTGAGATGTAAGACCATTCGACCAAAGAAATGTTGAGCCGGGATTTCCGGCATCTAGTGTAATGGTAACTCCGCCACAAACAGCCGTGTCAGCTCCAAGGTTAATTTCAGGAATTGCTGCAAAATTTAGATAAACAGTATCGCGTGATGAGCACCCATCAGTATTTGTAACTTCTGCCCAGAACATTGTTTCACCTGAACCGGTTGCTACGATTGTTTGCGTGGTTTCATCAGTTGACCATAAATATGCATCACCTGTATTGCCGGCATCGAGGTCATACTGTGTTTCACCACACAACACCTGGTCATCACCAATGTCAACAACTGGCAGCGGAAATACAGTAACCGAGACAGATGCATCAATTGTTACAATACCGTCGTAAACTGAAACGAAATATTGTGTGTTTTCTGTTGGGACAACGATAGGGCTTGCTTCTGTGGATGTAAATCCTTCTGGAATTGATGTCCAGTTATATGTAAATGTACCTGTTCCGCCGGTGGTGATAACGTTTAACTGCGTTGATTCATTAAAGCAAACATTTGAGGGGCTTGCTGTTGCTGTTATCTCTAAGTCGCTTACAATCATAGTAAGTTGAACAAAATAGTTTGTGGCATTAAGGTCATTAGTTATAAAATTAAGAGTTCCAGTATATACTCCTGTACTATATCCTTCGGCATTAAATGTTAAATTAACTATTAATGAGTCACCAACAGCAACTGTACCATTATCAGGGTCAACCGTAATCCAATCGACCAGGGTAACTCCGCGGAAAAATGGAGAAAGCGAAAAAGTAAGATCAAGAACTCCGGTATTTTTAATTATCATCGTTTGTTGTGTTGTTCCTTCTGGTACAACAATTACTGTGATAGAATCAGGAGAAATTTCAACTGTTGAAGAGCCCCATTGTGTTTGTTTAACAGCAGGATCCGACTCCAGAGAACCCTCATAGAAAGCAGTAACTTTATAAGAGTAATATCCGTATTCATTAAGCTGATCTTCATACAATAAATTAGAGGTAGTATCAATAAGAACATTATCACGATAGACATTAAAATATTCAAAACCATCTCCTAAATTATGATTCCATGTAAGAGAGCATAACCCGGTTTCCTGATTGGTATTAGCAAGGAGATTTGTAGGAGAAAATATCTCAAACAAACTGTTGAACGCTTCCAGTGCATCAATACGGCCAGATCCATAGAGGTTATCTTTTCCTGTTGCCCCCAAATCCACAGCTGTTGTTTCAAGGGCTATATCAATCGCTTGAGGCGATGCCCCAGGAACTTTCGACAATAACAACGCCATTACTCCGGCTACTCCCGGTGTTGCCATTGAAGTGCCGCTCATAGTTGTGTACCCGCTAATATTAAAGGCGTTGCATGATTTAATATTTACCCCCGGGGCACATACATCAGGCCTGAGTAAGCCCATCTCAGGATTAAAAGGATAATCGTTAAAGGGATTTACAAATTCCCAGTCAGAAGGGCCGCGGCTGGAAAATGATGCAAGGTTATCGTTATTATCAGTTGCACCAACACAAACAACACCGGATATACCGCCTTGAAGAGTTTGATCGGGGTGTAACCATGGTGGAGGGCAGTCACCCGGAGTACGCACATCATCAGGGTTATTGGGAGAGCCTCCTTCGTTACCCGCTGCAACAGAAGCAATAACACCTGCTGCAAGTGCATTATCAAGTGTATTGCGCCAGGTAGACCTGTCGGGACCGTATATGTGTCTCCATCCTATTGACATACTCATAATGTCGCCACCGTAATCTACTGTAAACTCAATAGCTTCCCACGTATCCGATTCTGTACCTCCTCCATTGTCGTTGAGAACTTTAAGTGCCATAATTAAAGCGTCAGGAGCCATACCCGTTTGTGAACCAGCAGTTCCGTCGCCGGCAACTGTTCCGGCACAATGAGTTCCGTGGCCATCATTGTCCATTGGGTCGTTGTCGTTATATGCAAAATCATAACCGTGATTAGGATAATCAGGGTGTTCCCACATATGGTCGGCAAGATCAAGATGATGGTAATTTACTCCCACATCCAGCACGGCAACAACAACTCCCTGCCCTGTATAGCCCAAATCCCAAACTGCAGGTGCATTAACTTTAATAACATTGTTTGTTATTTCTCTGGTACCTCGGGTCGAATTTGGTTGAACAGGTGTTTCTAAAGGTTCATCAAACAGCATGTATCTAACTTCGTCATGATCAATTCTGTCGATGTCGCTTCTTTGAGAAAGTTCCTCTATTACGGCTTTGGTAGCATTGCAGCTGATTACATTTGTGATCCAGAAATTATGACCCGGTTCTACTTCATTAATATTTGCTTTATATGAAAGATAGTTGCGTACATCGTGCTGTGATTTTTCACTAAACGACTTTAATTCACTTACTACAAGCTCTCTTTTGTCAGCACGGTTTAGCTGTGATGTTTGGCTGTAAAGTTGTGAGGTTGGGTATTTTTCAACAAGCCGGATATTAATTGGTATCAATTCATCATCTGAACTTTGTTTTATAAATTCAACCAAATCGTTGGTGATTACACCAGGATTCGATTTATCTTGTGCTATAACCGAAATTGATAAAAGCAATACTAAGTAAAAGGTGAGGTATTTCATAATTAAATTTTTTAAATTAATTTGTTTCATTAAAGACAACAATTTTGTTTTTTAGTTGCAGCAAAAATAATAAAAAGGAATAACTTATTAATTGTACATTGTCATATTGCTCTACATTCTATTAGTATTACAAAAATCTCGTAACGCAATTTCAGGAGTAGAGTAAAAAAGGCTGCCCATTTAAAAATCAGGCAGCCTTTCTCTGTAAATTTGATTATATTCCTATTTTCTCAAAACAACTTTCCTTGTTGATGATATTCCTTCGTTAACAACGACAATTGTATAAATGCCATCTGCAAAGTTGCTAATATCAACTTTTTGGATATGAGTTCCTGAAACAAAAATGTTATCGTAGTTAAGCACTATTTTTCCTGTAACATTCATAATTTTGATATCAACAGGAGAGTTAGCTTCACCGATAAGTTCAACATTAATTATGCCGCTTGCTGGGTTAGGATAAATCCTTATGGCCAATGAATGAAGTTCATCAATACCTGTGCAATCAACAAATTCAATGGAAATACCATTGTTATTAACACATCCAAATTCACTGGTAACCTCAACTGTTATTTCCTGTATTCCGTAGCCAATCCCAAGTGTATCGGCAACAATGGCTTGAGATGTAAGGCCATTCGACCAAAGAAATGTTGAGCCGGGATTTCCTGCATCTAGTGTAATGGTAACTCCGCCACAAACAGCCGTGTCAGCTCCAAGGTTAATTTCAGGAATTGCTGCAAAATTTAGATAAACAGTATCGCGTGATAAACACCCTTCAGTATTTGTAACTTCTGCCCAGAACATTGTTTCACCTGAACCGGTTGCTACAATTGTTTGGGTAGTTTCATCAGTTGACCATAAATAAGTATCACCGGGATTACCGGCATCGAGTTCATACTGTGTTTCACCACACAACACCTGGTCATCACCAATATCAACAACAGGTAAAGGAAATACAGCAACTGATACAGATGCATCAATTGTTACGATACCATCGTAAACAGAAACGAAATATTGTGTGTTTTCTGTTGGGACAACGATAGGGCTTGCTTCTGTGGATGTAAATCCTTCTGGAATTGACGTCCAAGAATATGTGTAGGTTCCGCTGCCACCAGTTGGCAGAGCCATCAATTGAGTACTTCCACCATAACAAATCTCACCAGGATCGGCAGTAGCTGACACCAGCATATCTGTTATGTTCATTGTGCAGGGAACAATGTACAAAAAATTATTAATATCGTTGGTAACAAATCTTACATTGTCTTCATAAGTTCCTACTGTCATTCCTGAGGCATCAAAAGTTACGGTTACCATCAGCGAATCATTTGGTGCCACTATACCTTCATCGGGATCCAGTGTAAGCCAGTCGGCAATTACTATTGTATAGTCCTCAACTTCACCATATTCGGTATTATCATAGGCATTAAGGTTTCCAGTCCCAGATAATCGAATCCGCATACCTGTTGAACCTTGTTTACTTCCTTTAGGTGCATCAATAGTTCCACTAAAAATACCAAATTCCTTATTATCATTGAGCACTATGGCATCCTCATCAAAAACACCATTTTGATCCCAGTCAACCCAAACTTTGCATTGATCTCCCCGATAGGGATTTTTACTATGTACTTCAATTGGATACGACCGTGAAGTTTTAATATTGGTGTACATGCCGCTGTAATTGGAATAAAAATCGCAAGCAGAAGTGTTATATAAGGTGCCTATGGTTACTTTGTGGATATATTCATCACCACCACCTAAGGCCATTGCATAATCAGGAAGAAGAGTTTTTCCGAAGAAAGGGGATAATGAAAAGTCCAGATCAAGCACGCCAGTATTTTTAATTTTCATCATCTGCACATCAGTTTCTTCCGGATAAACTATAGACACATAGCTAATTGGAAGAATTTCAATTGTGGATGATCCATATTGAGTATTAGAGGATGTTCCACCCGATTCATTATTACCACTATACACTGCTGTAACTTCATATGTATAATAACCATATTCTGTCAATTGGTCGGTAAAGGTTAGTAGGGTTGTGGTGTCAATAATAACATTATTACGATATACATTGAAATACTCAAAACCGGTTGTGCCATCGAAATTCCAATCCAAAGTACACACTCCTGTTTCCTGATCAGTAACAGCCGCTAAGCCGGTCGGTGCAAGAATGTTAATGGTTTCGAAAACAGACACATACGTCATGGCAGGACCTGATCTGTTATCTGTCCAACAAGGATATACCAAACCATTAAGAGCAGTAATGCCAAGATAATCACCCATATATCCAGTTGCCATACCAGGAATTGGGCTTGGAGTAAATGAAACATCACTCACGACAAAATCTTCCCATAGTTCACCAGCTGTATTTGAAGTGGCAACCCATGCTTCGGCCTGGTTATTATTAGTATTTCTATTATCATAAAAAATTACACTAAGAATCCCATTAGAAGCGTCACATGCAATCCATGGCATATAATGTGTTTTACCCTGACCAATTGGATCTTGGTTTACACGAATTGGTTCTGACCAGGTTTCTCCCTCATCTTCTGATTTAATCAGATATATATCCCGATCATTACCAGTATTGATTCCTGGCACACCTGTGTTTGTCCAAACTACATAAATGTTTCCGCTATTCGGCCCATTACTGATGTCAACAGTCATTGATGGGAAAGCAGCTACACGCATATTTTGAGGTACGCCTGAGCTTCTTATACCTCTAATATTTCCAATTATTCTTACAGACGGAGTCCATGTTTCGCCACCATCTAGTGATTTGGCAAAACCCAGGGCTTTTTCATCTTGTGGCCATCCATCATATATAGCCCAAATGGCGTAAACTTCACCATTAGGGCCTGTATGAATGTTCACCCCCTGATTATGGCTTCCTGCATTAACATCAAGACTAATCACTTTTTTATTCGACCAGGTTACCCCTCTGTCGGTAGAATTTTTTAAAACAATTTCATTATTATAAGTTCCTCCAAAATCCGTCCATGAATTGTATAGATTATTCTCATACGGACTTCCTATTTTATTATCGAGCCACAAGTGGTTTTTATCTGCCAAATCTCCAGGGTTAGGTGTTACTTGAACATGAGTCCATGTTTGCCCCTGGTCATCAGAATGTGCTACCCCCTGACCGCTATTTTTAATGTATCCAACATACCATCTGCCATCGGTTCCAATGCAAGCAGCAGGATCGCCACTATTATTACCACCTGCTCCACCGTTTTCGCCATCAAAAGTTTCTCCACCATCAAAAGTGTATAAATCGTTTGCACCGTAAAAAGGAGGATTACCATTTGGTCCCCCGGAATTATTGGAATTTAATGCTATCATATTATCATTAGGATCAATAATAATAGAATTCTCACTTTGAGTAGAATTTGTTGAGACAGCAACATCAGGTGAATTAATTGTCGCTACCATGGCATTTTTCATAGTTGAGCCGATATATACAGCTTGGGGTACCTCAACAACTGGATTTAGCACAGTGAGGCCTTGTTTGGCCATTTCTTTCCAGTACCCATTGTTATCAATACGTGTATCCAGCTTTGCGCGACGTTCGCGTTCGGTATTTGATGAGTCACTCATCGCCCAGTTTATGGTTGTAATCAGAAACCCAATTACCATAATTAAAAATAAAAATCTAAATTTCCGCATAGTTATAATTTGTTAGTAATTATCTATTTCATGAGGTTGACAATACATACTTATTAGAAGTTGCTTTATTATTGCAAAATTAGGGTATGATAATAAGTCATATTTAAATATTTGCACAAAAATAAAGTAAATATTGGTTAGACCAGGTTCTACATTTCTCCTGTGCTGAAATTTCTACCTTAGTTTTGGCTCCTTAAGAAAAAATTATTCTTACTGTGAGTCCTAGTTATCAGATGTTTACTTGTATGTTTTTATTTCTACTTCTCCATTAATAACACGAAGTCCATTCATTGCCAGCGCTTTCATTTCATCTTCGCCGGGATATACGTGAATCGGGGCCATTCGATGAACATAGGATATAATCTGATTTACAAAATACCTGTCGTGTGCAATTCCGCCGGTTATCAATATACCGTCAACTTCTGAATGCAGAACGGCAACCATAGCGCCGATCTCCTTTGCAACCTGATATGCCATGCCATCGTAAATATATTTTGCTTCTTCATCGCAGTTTTCCACACGCTGTTCAACTTCGTAGGCGCTGTTAGTTCCCATATAAGCTACAAGGCCACCCTCACCTTTAATCATCTTCAAAATTTGCTTTTGCGAATATCCGCCATTAAAACAAAGCCTTGTAAGATCGCCAACAGGAAGTGTGCCCGTTCGTTCGGGCGAGTATGGACCATCGCCATCTAAACCCTGATTAACATCAACAACCCTGCCTTTTTTATGAGCACCAACAGTTATACCCCCTCCGAGATGAGCTACAATTAAGTTTAGGTCTTCATATTTCCTTATTATGGATTTAGCATGTTCGCGGGCAACAGCTTTTTGATTTAAGGCATGAAATATGGATTTGCGGGGCAACAGGGGATGACCCGACAAACGTGCAAGTTCGTTAAGTTCATCAACAACAACCGGATCGGAAATATATGCTTTAGCTTCCGGCAACGATTTGGCCAAATCATAAGCGATCAAACCTCCGAGGTTACTTGCATGTTCCCCGTAAGTGCAGTTTTCCAAGTCAGCAACCATTTTTTCATTAACTGCAATTATTCCTGACTCCACTGGTTTTAGCAATCCACCACGCCCCATCACAACTTTAATGTGTTTTAAAAGAATATCTGCACTTTCAATTTCACTCAGTATTAATTCTTTACGAAAATTGAACTGATCAGTAACCAATTCAAATGGAGCAAGTTCTTCGGCAGAATGATGTATAGTTTGAATAAAAACAGGGTTTGTATTAGCATACACTGCAATTTTGGTGGATGTTGAACCCGGATTTATTGCTAATATGTATATTGTATCCATTTATAGGCTCACTGGGGTTGAAATAAAATTTTATGCTATCGCTGCAGCAAGAGCAATGGACAGGAATTTGCTCTTTTCGGTATCACCTCTTGAGGTTAGTACAACCGGTACTTTAGCGCCCATAATAACTGCTGCCGACATTGCTCCACCAAGAAAGTTAAGTGATTTATAAAGAATATTTGCCCCATTAATATCCGGTGCCAAAATCAGGTCGGCATCACCTGCAACGTCACTTGTTATGTTTTTTAATTCGGCCGCTCTTTTTGAAATTGCCCCATCGAGAGCAAGTGGACCATCAATAATACAGCCTTTGATTTGTTTCCGGTAATTCATCATCGAAATAGTTGCAGCATGCATTGTTGCTTCCATCTTTGGATTTATGGTTTCAACAGACCCTAAAATTGCTACTTTGGGGTTTAGGTTACTAAGTCGGTGAAAAACTTTTACAGCGTTTTTTATAATGTCGATTTTTTCTTCAAGACCCGGGTCAACATTCATGGCAGCATCGGTTAACCCAAGCAATTTGTGATAATATGGTGTTTCGAATAAAGCAACATGGCTTAACAATGTGCCGGTACGTAATCCAAAATCTTTATCAAGTATGGCTTTAAGCAGTAATCCGGTGCTAACAAGCCCTTTCATAAGTATTTCAGCCTTCCCGTGGCTAATTAATTTTGTAGCTTCCAACGATGCTTCATAATCATCATCAATATCAATTATCTCTATTTTTCTTAAATTGAACCCTATCTCCTTGGCAATTTTTTTGATGGCAGTTTTTTCACCAACTAATATTGGCTCAACTAAACCTTCTGCAGATGCTTTGGCAATTGCTTGTAACACATGATAATCACCTGCGGCTGCAACCGCGATTTTTCGCTTAGGTTTGCTTTTTGCAAGTTCCACGAGGGATGAAAGATGTGTAATCATGATAATATATTGTAGTTTAAATGTTTATGTTTATTGGTTATAGGGTTTAATATAAATAAAATCGTTAAATAATTTTTACAAAAATACAATTAATAGCCACACCGATCCTATTTTATTGCTAATTGCATTTGCAATGAAAAAGAATTTAATCGAATTTTGCTGTTGTATTCCTAAATTTAAAATATGGCTAAAACTAAGCGAAACAAACAGATTCAACTACCCCTATCACCAGAGAAATATATCAGAAACCGTTGTCGTAACTTACCAATCGGTAAATGCTTAATTAATAATAGCTGGAAAGAAGATGGTATAGCCAATATATTTATCACACGAGAGCATAGTAACGGCAATTTAACAGTTGGAATGTATCTGGTTGATATTTTTTGCCTGGGGGTTAAAGATACATTCTATCGTTTTAACATTTCAACTATTGAGTTCAGGGATATGATTGACGATGTAAAACATGAATTGAATATTGTGCCTATAGATTATCCGCTAGCACATAATATTATATTCGGATCAATTGAATATGCACAAGATTACGGGTTTACACCACATAAGGATTTTGCAAAAACATCCCTGTATATTCTGCAAGATGATGATGATAATGTTGAACTGATTGAATTAGAATTTGGATTTAAGGGGAAACCTTTTCTCATAATTAATGACGAAAACCAACCTTATTTAAGCTATATGCGTACGCTTGATGAAACTGCCGGACCCGGTAATTACGATTTTCTTCTTCCATCTGGCGAAAGCACAGAAGGCAATGATAATGATTTTGAGGATGAAGAGTATTATGAATTTATTAATCCTACCAGGTTTAGCGATGATATTGAAGAAAAGATTAAACAGGAGATTAAACAAATTGACACATGGAACGAAAAAGAATGGAATGACGCAAAAAGTGGCAAAAAAGAATTACTTCTTGAAACTAGTATAAGAATGACAGAAGTTGCTTTTATGAACCAGTTTACCGAGGAAGAAATAGAAGATGCCTATAATTTTAGCGAGAAATTATTTGATATTGAGATTGACGATGAACCTTTAATGGAAGAGGAAGATTTATTACCCGATGAATATGACATGGACCGTTTCATTAATGCTCTGGAATTATTATCTGAAAATAAACCGAAAGAAGCTTTAAGGATATTTAAATCCCTTTTTGCTAAGCACACAGATAAACCAATACTTTTAAATTACATGATTATTTGCTTGATGTTTAATGGAATGAAACGAAAAGCTGATGATCTGGTAATTTATGCCTATCAAAAATTTTCTGATGAACTAATGATTAAAAATCAATATTTATGGTATCTATTAAGAAATAATCGATATAAAGAAATTGAGAAAGTACTTGATAGTAAGTTTACACTTCAAGACATCTATCCCCAAAAAGTGTCTTTTATCGAAAACCATGCTTTGGATTTCTTTAAAGCAATATTTACATTTTTTCTATATTCAAACAAACAGCTTAAGGCTAAAGCCGTTTTATTTAAACTTAAAATTTATGGTTTAGAAGAAAATGAAGAAGAAATGTTCAATGATTTAATGCTATACGCAATAGAGGATTTTATTGAGAATCTTGTTGCTGATAATAAGCTGGAAGATAAAAACTAATAAATGCTTTACATATGAAAAAGAAAATACTATTTGTATGCCTTGGAAATATCTGTCGGTCGCCTAGTGCCGAAGCTGTTTTTAAAGGACTGGTGCGCAACAAAGGGGTGCATGATAAATTCGAGATCGATTCGGCCGGTACATATGGTTATCACGAAGGTGAGCTTGCTGACAGACGGATGCAGAGTCATGCTGTGAAAAGAGGATATAATCTTACCTCCATATCCCGACCTTTCAAACCAGGTTCTGATTGGGATAGGTTTGACTACATTATTGCAATGGACGATTCAAATCTAAGAGATTTAAAAGAGATGGCCCGCTATGGTGATGATTTGAAAAAACTTTTTAAAATGACCGATTTCTCTAAGAATTTCAATTATAACGAAGTGCCTGACCCTTATTATGGAGGTGAACAGGGGTTTGAGCTTGTCCTAGATTTACTTGAAGATGCAGGTGAAGGATTTTATGAATTTTTGGAAAAGGGATAGAGAATGGAAGATTGAATGTGTGGAGTGATGGAGAATTGCAAACAAACGCCTAATTAACCAATTACCAATTATCCAATAACCTCAAAATCTGATTTTTCTGCACCACAAACGGGACAAACCCAGTCGTCGGGGAGATCTTCAAATGCGGTTCCTGGATCTATTCCACCATCGGCGTCGCCTATTGCCGGATCATAAATATAATCGCAAACAATACATTGATATTTCATTTCTGCTGCTTTTGACATTTCTTTTTTTTCCATGGTTTCTTTAATATACGTTGGTGCATTCTTTGGTGCTTTACCTTTTTTAACATTCCTGTAATAATCGTAGGTTAGCGGTTGTTCGTCGGCGCTAAGCAAATCATTATCAACCAATGCGCCAACATAAATAATGTGGGTGCCAACATCAAATTGATTCACAAGTTTACATTCGAACCATGCGATAGTATCAGAAGTAACAATTGGTACGCCCGTTCTTCCTGTTATGTATTTTGTAGATTTGAATTTATCAGTATCCTTACCGCTTTTATATCCAAACAATCCGATGAGCTCAGAGGATGTCTCTTGTTTTAAAACAGAAATAGAAAAAACTTTGCTCTCGTTCATTAATTGAGCTGTGTAATTATCTTTATTACAAGCCACTGCAATTTGAGGAGGGTCGGCCGTTACCTGAAATGCAGTATTGGCAACATATCCGGCTTTCTTATTTCCTGACCCTGAACTGACGATAAATAAACCATAAGTGATTTTGAAAAATGCTTCTGTGTTCATAATTTTAATTTTTGCCGTTTCAAATTTACGAAAAATATCACCCGTTAAAATCCGTTATCTCAAAGAACTCTATATTTGTATTCTTAATTGAATAATACAATGCATATCTTGAATTGCAATATCTGTTTCAGTTTTATTATAGTATTAACCGTTGTGGTTTCCCTTTCGGGATGCAAGGCAAACAAAATTATTATGAAACCCGAGCCTCAAAAACAAAGGGAAGTTAACACTGCAAATCAAGAGGGCAGGGAGGTTGATTATGATGAAGCCGTGAAACGTCATTTTGAAATGCAAAGCGTAAACACTAAGAAAATGATGGTTAGGACAGATAAAAACCGGCGCAATAATAATGCCGGAATAAGCCGAATGTGGTACGATCGGCTGTTTAACAACAGCTGTTTTAAAAATTCGTGCTTGGTTAAAACAGGGCACGCTGATGTAACGGTAACAAAAAGAGAATCGTGTTTTATAAAGGAATAATTCCATATTAAATGAAAAAAGTACTAATCGCATTTACGGTAATATTATTGAGCTCATCCCTATACGCACAATTTGGAGAACTTCTTAGATTTAACAGTGGTGGAATAATTAATGTACAATGGGATATGGCAAAACCAATTGGATCAATGTCTGACTTTGTTAATACCAATTCATTTAAAGGTTTTAATATTGATTACCGGCATTGTTATAAAAAAAATATAATAATTGGCGGAAGAACAGGATTGAATAATTTTTATGAAAACAGGGGGCTAACAAATATTAAAGACGGTTCAAGCACATCTTACCTGCCAATTGATCATAAAATTAGTGCAGTTCCGATGATGTTTGTAGTTGATTACCTTGTTAAAAGCGAAAAATTTATCCCGTATGCCGGCATAGGCATTGGTGCTTATTTTATTAATTCAAGTGTAATATCAACTAATACAATAACAGAAAACACTTTTCATTTTGGTGTTTCGCCGGAGGTTGGGATTACGATCCCTTTTATCATAAGTAATTTTGGGTTAAACGCATGCACAAAGTATAATTTTGCTTTAGGTGCGGGTAGTTCATCAGGTTATTCGTGGTTTGATTTCAATATCGGGCTTTCGTTTATGTATTAAAAATGTGTGACTAATCAATGTGGTCAATGAAACTATCATCTATTATAATTTCTGTTATCATACTGCTTTTCGGATTATCCTGCAATAAGGGATCGATTAACCCAGACATACCAAATGTAGTTATTAACATTACAATCGACCCTAATTCAACAATTTACCAGGAACTTAACACGCCCGGTGGATGGTTATATCTGGATGAGCAACCCGGTATTTATATCCCATCAGGAAGCAGAGGTGTAATTGTTTACCGTGTAACGATGTCGGAGTTTAAAGCTTATGAACGACAGCCCCCCAATTTTCCGTTTGAATGTTGCGATGAAAACGGAAGGAACTGCACAAAGCTCATAGTTGGCGGTAATTATCCTTTTGTAAAAGATACATGTAACGATAATTTGTATCAGTTACTTGACGGTTCTCTTTTTCAGGGAGTAGGGAAATATCCGCTTATCGAGTACAATGCAATGTATGACGGTGGTTTGCTGCATGTTTTTAATTAGTTGCTCCTTAAAAACCATTTAAAGTATTAATAATCAACACCGGTTTGTTGATAAACCATCAATTTTCTGATGTGATATTACACTATAGTTTATATATTAACCCATGGGAATTACACCTGTATAAATCTGAATAATAACAAGGAAGTTACCATTTCCCAGCAAATTGTCCAGTTTAAAAAAAAGAACTGAACCCGGATTTTTTTCCGTGACCTTCAACAATTGGTAACAAATCCATTGTAACAGCTATAACCATTCTAAAAGCAAAGTAAAAGTGGTACAACATAATGTTGAAAAGAATTTTCTGTATCTATAAGTAATTTGAAAAAGCCGTAAGAGTATTTCAAATAGTCCTTCATATATTGTTTCTTAAGGTTTATACAATAAGTGCAACAGCTTATACAATAACTTGTTTTACACTATGTTTTACCTATTTTATTATTTATCTTTAAAACTTAATCGTAGTATAAACCAAAGAAAAATGAAAAAATTAAAATTTCCTGTTTTAGGTGTATTTATTGCTTTTGTATTTGTTATCAATTTCAGTTCATGTTCAAAGGATGATAACTCAACAGAACAAGAGGAGCCTGAACAGAAAAATTTATATGTGTTCAATGTAAGTCAAGAATCTAATTGGGATTACTGGATAGTAGGTAAAAATGGTGATTTCCTTTTGGTAAGAGAACAAAATAATAAACCTATAATTTTATTTTATAAGCCAAACCAGAACTATAGTGGTTATACAATTTATCTTGATGAATTCGGACTCCCGAAAAGGGTTGTGATTCAAAATCATATCTTTTTGCTAGGCAATTATCGTGATAATTTAGTTGATATTTCGGTGGTTTTACCAAATGGAGAAATTAAAGTCGTTAGAGATATTGAAACAGACTTAAATGTAAAAAGCATAATGTACAAGTCAACCTTAAATGCTGAAGGTTGGAGAGAAATAGTAAAAATTGCCGGATTAGCTGCAGGTGTTGCAGCGTGTGCAATTGGTGTTGCCACAGCTCCTGCCGGTATTGGAATTGCAATTTCTGCTATCGGTTGTGGAGCTACAGTATTAAGTGTAATAGAGATGCTTATTCCAAATGATAGTGAAATATTAGGTATTAGTTCATCTACTGTTGGCGCCGTATCTACAGTTGTAGGTTGTATAAATCCGTCCAGCGCAGTTGCATGTGTATCAAGCATTATTTCAACAGCTTCTGATTTAACACTAGCTGCTGATGAATATCTCATTGAAAATGAAGACGAGGTAAGATTAGCCGAATCAGTTTTATTTACCGGTAGCGGTGATATTCAGGTTACATTAACATGGGATAATTATTCTGATTTGGATTTATGGGTAACAGATCCTCTTGGTGAAAAAATATACTGGAGTAATCCAACTTCCTACAGTGGTGGAGAACTTGATTTTGATGATCAGGATGGTTTTGGACCGGAAAACATTTTCTGGCCTGAGAATCAAGCTCCATATGGTGAATATCTTGTACAGGTTGATTACTACACTGGTTCAGGTATTGCAAAATTCACTATTCTGGTACAAGCATTTGGAGACGTTGGTAAATATGAAGGCGTTTTACAGCCTGACGAAACTGTTAATGTTGTGAGTTTCAGTTCTGGTAGTAAAGGATTATTAATAAAACCTTTGATGAATGTTAATGAAAACCACAACGTTAAATTGCGAAAATAATGTACCTAATACAAATTAAAACAACATTTAAAAAATGAAAACAATAACAACTTTTACTTTTTTGGTTTTATGTTTCTTAACCTCTTTCTCCCAGGAAAACCAATGGGTGAATTATACAAATGGTGATAATATTTCATCGATCTTCTCCAAAGATGAAATAATCCTGATTGGAACAAATGGAGGAGCAGTTGAAATTAATATTCAATTAAATTCAACAACTTTTTTAAATTCAGCAAATTCCGGTTTGCCAAGTAATGAAATAAATGATGTAGTAATTGATGATGATGGTAATTATTGGTTTGCAACGTATTATGGCATAATAAAATACGATGGTAATAATTGGCAGGTATTTAATAAATTGAACTCTGGTTTACCGGATAATTATATTAATACTATCGAAATTGATCAAAATGGTAACCTTTGGATAGGAACCTTTTTCGGAAGACTTGCTGTATTTGAAGATGGTAATTGGAATTTATATGATTATATTGGTAATCAAATAACAACTATATGTTTTTCAAATAACGGAACCATTTGGCTTGGAACTTATGGTAGTGGAGTTTATAGACAAGACGGAATTGATTGGATTCAGTTTAACAAATCGAACTCTGATTTACCTAATAACAATGTGAACTCAATTGAAATTGATAACAATGAAAATGCCTGGATTGGTACTAACGGAGGAGGGGTTGCTAAATATGATGGAAGCAATTGGACTATTTATAATAATTATAATAGTGGTATTAATAATTATGTTCAAAAAGTTTTTATTGACAATAATAACGATAAATGGTTTTGCACGTCAGATAACAGTAATTCTAGTGGGCTTTATATGTTCAATAATTTCGATTTTACATATTATAATATTTCAAATTCGGGTCTTCCAAGTAATAAAAGTACTACAATAACTCAAGACATTTCAGGTAATTATTGGATTGGTACATTATCTGGCCTAGCGAAATTTGATCAATATCAATGGTTGTATTATAATACTTCCAATTCTCAGTTGCCTAAAACTCAATTACTTACGATAATGATTGATAAAAATAATAAGAAATGGATTGGAACAAATGGTAAAGGAGTTTTAACTATAGATGGTAATGAGTGGAATTTGTTAAATACTTCTAACTCTGGAATTCCCGGGAACAGCATCCGGCCAATTACAGAGGATGCTTATGGAAATATTTGGATTGGGACATTTGGTGATGGATTCGGGAAACTTGATATCAATGGGGATTGGACAATCTACAATGTGGAGAATTCTGGATTGCCAGATAATAGGGTAAGTGCAATTGGATTTGACCAGACAGGAAAAACTTGGATTGGAACATGGGGTAGTGGGGTAGTTATCTATGATGGTAATGATTGGATTGAATATAATCCCAATAATTCTGGATTGCCGGATGATATGATTACAGAAATTTTATTTGATAATGATGATAATGCCTGGATAGGCACCCATAGAGGTGGTTTATCAAAGTTTAATGGAGATATCTGGATAACATATGATACAAACAATTCACTAATGCCTTCTAATTATATTAATTCACTTTTTATATCGAATGATGTTTTATGGATTGGAACAGGAGATGGATTGGTTAAACTAAAAGATGAAGTAATAAATATATACAATACAAGCAATTCCGGGATACTCAATGACAATATTCACACCATAGAATTTGATCAACAAAATAATCTATGGATTGGGACACACAGAGGTCTAGCAAAATTTGATGGTTCTAGTTGGGTTGCATTTGAATCATCAAACTCAGGATTAGCCTTTAATGATGTTACTGGTTTAGCCATTGATTCAAGAGATAATATTTGGTTATCTCACAACACTGGTGGTGATAATATTACAATGATATCTATTTACAATGAAAACGGTAACGCAGGAATAGAAGATTATAAAGCCCCTCCACAAATTACATTACACCAAAATTTTCCAAATCCATGTTCTTCATACACCACCATTTCTTTTGAGTTAAAGAAGCAAAGTGATATACATATTGAAATAATTGATTTATCAGGAAAGAGGATTTATAATGGTTACTTATTTAATCGATCAAAAGGTTCACATTCAATTTCCTTAGAAACAGAAAATTGGTCTAGTGGAATCTATTTCTATTCAATATCAACAGAATATTGCAAAGCATTTAAAAAAATGATTGTTTTAAAAGAATAATAATGAAGCTCCTGACTTGTCCGCCTAAAATTTTCTAATTTTTAATATACTGAATATGTGCGTTTTATTTTTATAAAAGTCGTATTTTGCTGACCTAATGGGTTAAAATGTACAAAATTCGTCAAATTCAGTACTCTGCAAATTCAGTTTCCATACAGGTGTATAAGGTTGAAAACCGCAAGCGAGTAATCGTAAAACATATAGGAACATCTCGCAATGCAAAAGAAAAATCTGATTTATTCCAAATCGCTAAACAATACATCCAACAATTATCAAAACAAATCAGCTTGTTCGAAGAAAATACCACTGCCCGTTTTCTTAATTTAAATCAAGCTGAGTTCATTGGCATTTATTATACCTTTTTATACGAAGTACTAAGTAAGGTGATGAAGACAATCGGCTTCGATGCCTTGAACAATAAATTGTTGGTTGATTTAGCCATTATTCGTATTGTGGAGCCAGCTTCAAAGCTCCGCTCCATAGAGCTTCTGAAAGATTACTTTGGTATATCACATAGGCGACAAGGCTATTATGAGTTTACAGAGCACTGGAAGAAGCTTAAAGAAGTTGTTGAGAACAATACTATATCATACGCTAAGAATCATTACGACTTTAAATTTGATTTGCTTTTTTACGACGTAACTACCCTCTATTTTGAAACATTTACTGCAGATGAGCTGCGTGAAATGGGGTTTTCAAAAGACAACAAATCTCAACAGCCACAGATTCTAGTGGCCTTGATGGTTACCAAAGAAGGCTTTCCGATTGCTTATGAAATATTTACAGGCAACACCTTTGAAGGACATACATTCATACCCTCTGTTAAAAGGCTCATTGCTAAACACAGCATACAAACATTTACCATTGTTGCCGACGCGGCTATGATAAGTGGTGACAACATCAAAGAATTGGTGGAAAATGAGCTCCATTATATTGTTGGAGCAAGAATGGGTAATTTATCGCACTCACTCATTGATAAAATAGACAGGCAAATTACCAGAGAAGATGATTATAGCATTAGATTTGAGACAAAGCTCGGTTATCTGATTTGCAGTTTTTCTTCTCTTAGGTATAGAAAAGATAAATATGAGATGGAGAAACAAATTAAAAAAGCAATGAATATTGTAGAAAATCCAGGTAAAAGCAAAAAATTAAAATTTACCACCACCAAAGGCAAGAAAATCGAGCTCAACCAAAAACTCATTGATAAAACCAAAAAGATCCTTGGCATTAAAGGCTATTACACAAACCTTGATGAAGATGTGGCAGATAATCAAACGATCATTCAACGATATCACGAGCTTTATAAAATAGAACAAGCATTTAGGATATCAAAGCATGATCTGCAAACAAGGCCAATATATCACTTCACACCAGATGCTATCCAACTCCATTTAGTAACATGCGTTATGGCATTAGTCGTATCAAAGCATATAGAGTTGCAAACCAAGGTTTCCATCAAAAAGTTCTTAACAGAAACAAAAAAAGTGACTGATGGTCGACTAATCAATAAGATCAATGATGAAGAAATAAGAATACGCGCAAAAATGAGTGCAGCTACATCCAAATTTTTGCAAAACTTAAACCTGCTGACCTAAAACGGACAAGTCAGGAAATAATTGATTTATCAGGAAAGAGGATTTATAATGGTTACTTATTTAATCGATCAAAAGGTTCACATTCAATTTCCTTAGAAACAGAAAATTGGTCTAGTGGAATCTATTTCTATTCAATATCAACAGAATATTGCAAAGCATTTAAAAAAATGATTGTTTTAAAAGAATAATAATGAAGCTACTTAGTCGATCCTTACGAACAATATATATGCTTGTTTAATGTTCTGGGGTTGCATATTTCGTGGATTGAAAATAATGTCCAAAATATTTGTTCTTTAATTTTATTGAGTAATCCCCTGAAATTGAATCCAGCTGCTGCTAAATTTGCGTTTATATCGTTGCCAACCATGCCTTTAAGATAATTTCTTTATCGTACGTTTGTAGCTCTGGCGTTGGGTAATGTTCTTTTGCTTTGCAATTTTGTTACACAACCGGATTACCTTTAGTAATAGTTTAGCATCTGTAGGATAAGTAATGTTTTTTTCCTGTGTTGTTGTATCAACTAATACGTCTTTGGTCTTTATCTCATCTTTTCTGGTTTCTACGGATACCTGAAATATTTTTTCAGCTCCATCCTCACCAATGCGTTTACGAAAGTGAACAAGGTCAGAAGGATCACATGGGTATTCCCATTGAAACTCGGCCTCACCACAAAAATATTGGAAATAGGGATTTTGAAGCCATTGAGCCATAACTGTTTCATCACCCAAGTTATAAATCCTTTTTAGTAACAATAATCCAACCATAGTACGGATTGGAATACCTGATTGTCCAGTATTTTTCAATTTTATCTGTTAGATTATCTGTTTTCTTTTCTAATTTATACCTGTTAATTGCTTTTTTTAAGCGGTCGGTTTCAATAGGATTCATTAAATATCAATCTGGTTGTCGGTAGAAAATCGGTAATTGCATCTGCAAACATTCGTTTTTTATGCAATCTGCGACTTTTTTATTTACGATGAAAGATTCTGAAACAACTGTTTTTTCATTAGAGGGTCAGGAGTTCTGAATTTATTAATTTTCTGCTTGCTCAAAGTTCAGTTATCTGAATAGTAGGTTGTTGGTGATAAAGCACAAATCCTATCGCACAGGTTATGCTTAAGACTTGCCTGATGGGTGTATTCTTGATTGCCGTTTTTTTTATGTATGTCAACTTACCGAAAGTTGTGTACTTTTAGTTTCTGGTAACAATTTCCAATTAATCTGAGTTAAAAATTATTAATTTTAATTGATTGAATACTTCCATTATACTTCAAAAATCCTATCAATATTCCTTTTGGAAGATCTAACAATTTTGTTACAGTAGCTTTTTGTGGTGTAAGTTTAATAGAATGTTCTTGTAATAGCTTGCCATTTAAAGTGAATAATAATAATAATGCTTCAGAATCGGTACTATTTGCATTTATTAAAATTGTTTGATTATTGGAATTGTATACTACAGATGGATTAAAGAATGCATCAAATATTGCTGTTGGTTTTATTAAGACATCTATTATTGTCATTTCACTTTCACAGCCAATTTCATTTGTTTCTACTACTCCTAACCTGCCATCACCCTGTTCAATCCATTTTACCCAAACAACTTGACTATTAGCTCCGTTAATAATCTCACCTTTAGTATTTACCTCCCAATTAAAAGATGATGTAGATGGGCCGACAACTGAATAAATACTTGTGTCGCCAGCAAATACTTCGTCAGGACCAATAATTTCATCTACATCTACCTGAATAACATCAATATAACAATTTTCAGACTCTAGAGATCCACATGGATTTGATAATAGGCAATAATATTCTCCTTCGTCACTGAAATCTATATTTGTTATTTCCATTATTGCACTATTTGCTCCTGAAATATAACCGTTTGGTCCGTACCACTGATATTCAATTGGTTCGGAACCATGTGCATTTATAGTCAAATTGAAATTATCACCTAAACATACTTCACTATCCTCTGGTTGGTTCACAATGATTAGGTCTTTACATGGTGTAATACTGTGCAAATAATGTCCTGCTCCTACCAATAATTGTTTATCAAAGCTCAGAATTGGTCCCACATCAACATCAAATATTGCATCTATTTCCCAGTTTATTTGACCCTCAGAAGAAACTGAACGAACGAACTCATTTGCTGCATAAAATATATTATTTGATTGATCAACAATAGGAGCTGTAAAATTAAACTCCCAATAGTTATTTTCATTTATCGACCAACATATTGTTCCTATGCTATCTATCATATATAAGTTATCCTTTGCTGATTGAAAAATAACAGATGAATCTCTATAAAGTGTCAAGGGAATTCCGTCCTTAGCAAAATCATTTTCAATGGAGCATTTCCATTTCAAAATACCGGATTCATTATATGAGAATATTACACTAGTATCCATATCATATGAAGATATCACGAAATAGCTATTATTATTTATGTCAATCATAGGTGGAGTTACTATTAAATAATCACCATCAACATCAAAATCAATTTCTTTATTATCTAAAATCTCACCATTTGACAAATAACGAACTAATTGTTTCGATTTAGTAACACAAAGAAACCTGCCATCATGGTCGATAACAGGAGCAGAACTTTCTGATTCATCAAAACGAGTTAACCAACCAATTGAATTTAATGGGTACATACAACTTAACCTGCCTCCTCCGGATTGAAATGAGTATAATATTTGGGATCTATTATTGTTAATGTTCAAACCTGAAATTTTGGAATCCCACCCCCAATAATTATGTCCACCCCATCCAAGATAGTCGCCAATTGTGTTATACATAATTAAGGCATCCCTGTAATTATCATTTTGTACAACACCAAAAATTGTAGAGTCATTTGTGATTAGAAGAGCATCATCAGATCCATAAGCCCCATACCAATTTAGCTCGCCATTTGCATCAATACTTCGCAACCTGGAATCGACTGAGAAAAAAATGTCACCACTGGGCCCAAGCACAATATGCCCAATATCATTATCCCCACATTCATAAGTCCAGTCCAATTTTGCTGTTTCTGGCCCATTAAGTTGAGATTTAGACGTTAATTGAGGATTATTGAAGGTCATTGGCCATGGTGAACCTTCAAGCTGTACCTGAATTTCATTTTCTTCTGTAATTTTATATAAAACCCCGTTCCTTGTATAACAATAAATTGCATTATCTGAACCAATAATTGGTGTACCATATTTGTAGTTATAATCGTTATTTGTGTTGCTGATTGCTAAATTTAATTGCCATTTTAGTTCTCCACTAGGCATAATAGCAAAAAGTTTACTTGAATAATAATCTCCAAAATCTCCATTTCTTAAATAATAAACAGTTCCAGTATTATCAATAATTGGAGTGGATTGATCTGGTACGTTTCCTACATAATAACTCCATATAATATCACCACCTTGAATAGCTTCGATTTTATACAAAATATCATTTGCTGTTGTTAAATATATAAATCCATTATCAATACATAAAGCACTCAATATTTTACTTCCATCAATTGTGTTTTTCCATAATAAGTTTCCATCCAAATCAAGAACAGTTATCTTTTCTTTCTGAGCAAAAAATAGTTTGTTATTGTACAATGTTGGTGAAGTGCATATCTCATAAGGATACTCTGAATAATACCATGTTAATTCTCCTTGATCAGAAAACGCATTTATTCGATTACCTGTTGAAACGTAAACGTTATTTTCATTATCAACAACCGGTATAGAATTCCTGCCTCCATATTCGGCACTCCAATTCAAATTGCCATTTTCATTTATTGAATATATGTTTTCCCAATCAGTTATGTATATTTTATTATTTTGAATAACAGGTGTTTGGGGATAACTTTCTGTTTGAAATGTCCATTTTAGAGTCGAATCTGGATTAATTGCGTATAATAGGTTATCTTCTGTACAACCTATATATACAGTTCCATTCTGCCCAATCGCAGGATACGAAGTTGACGCAAAAGATGTATGTATTGGATAACTCCATAAAACATCCCCATTAGTATCGTAACAAAAAAACTCCTCGCCATTACTAATATATATTTGACCGTTATCAATTACAGGGCTTAGAATTACTTCACCGAAATTCTTTTTACCCCATGCAACATAACCATCTGATGGTCCATAATAATTTGTTGAATTAGTACCTTTTGAATCATGGTGATGCATAGGCCATTGAGCATTTACGCTTAAAGTAATACTAAACTGGAAAACTACTAAATATGTTATAAGTTTCATAATTTTAGTTGCTAAAAATGTATTTATTAAAATATGACTTAATTATTCCAGATTTATGAAATACCCTATTCCAATTGTAAAATAGGTGTTGTTAATTAATTTTTCATTGAACTCTGACATATCAACTGTTGCTGATTCATAGTTGCCAAATTCATCTTCATATTCAATAGTAAATGATCCCTTAGCTTTTGTATTTAACAAATATCCAAGCTTAATGTCTATAAATAATTTTTTACCATATACATACCCTAGATGCCCATCTATCGTAGAAATATAAATGTTTGCTTCGTTCGTACCAGAGGCAATTTGCGTATTTGGATTTGCATCAACTTTTATATCATACCTAAAGTACCCTCCTCCTAAATAAAAATTGCTGATTATATCCTTTTCATCAGATAGCAAGAAATTGTATTGCCCACCAACAAACCATGCATTTTTAAATTCGAAATTTATTGGAGTGTTGTAATGGGAATCAAAGTCAGATGTTTTGTTGCCTGTGAAATAATAAATACCCTCGACACTAATATTTTCCATTAAATATTTTCCACTACCTCCAAACGATTTCAGTAGAGTATTATATTGTCCGGATATCCCAAAAAACTGTGCATTTACATCATTTACTATTAAAAGAGTTGAAAAATAACACAAAAATAAAAAAGGGATTATTTTTTTCATTCTATCATATACTTGCTAAAAATAATTTTTTATAAATTGTTTGCAATTAATACATTTTTAATGAAAATTAACAAATGTGTTCTACATTAAAATAGTTGACAAAGGCTGGATTAAAATTTAGTTTATCTGTCCGATTACAGCCAATCATAACAGCTGTTTATCTAGAGTTTACTACGTATAAAATACTCTATGTATTCTATGGATCATGACTTTTACATGCATATAATGTCTTCTCCTGCAATTTATTATACTTCATTGACACAATAAATTTCATGATTTTTATTATTTATTTGTCAACGTAAATTTATAAGTATCACATGCTGCAAGATTCATATTTTTTTCCCAATAAAACGTAGTCCCCCCAGTATTTACTTCACAATAAATATAATGTGATCCGGTCGAAGAATTTTCATTCGAATACCCTTCTCCTTCATCTATTGTTTTACAATACATATTATCGATATATACCTTAATATTGTTAAAAGAGGAATTGTTAAAAACCCAAATTGTGCCAGTATTGTTTATTTCACAAAACTCATTACTTTCTTTATTACAAGAAAAAAATGAGACAATTAAACAACTAGAGAAAATCATAACTGATAATAAAATATTTGCCGTTTTCATTTTTAAATCTTTAATATAAATAAATGATTAATATTAATCTAAATAACCAGTAATAGATGCCTGAGGAAAATTACCTTCTGCTGATTTTTGTTTAAATATCTTATTTTTCCATTCAATTTTTATACTTAAATTTTCATCTGGGTTTTTGGCCATAGCTTGCAGGTATACATAATCCCCGGAAAAGGCTTCAAAATTAATTTGCCAATTTGAGGTTTCAATATCCTTTTGGTAGGAATAACCATTTTCAAAGTAAGTAATAAACAATCCTGTTTTGTCACAATTAACTTCATAAGTTACCGTTCCTTTAGGATTATCGTTTTCATCATCATTTTTGGAGCAATTCCCCAATAGAAAAACAATAACAAGCAATAAAATTAATCTGTACATATTTTTCAATCTTTAACTAATGAAACTCCTAATGTTGTTACATTTAAAGTATATTTACCTGTTCCTGAAATTGTAACTTTATCATCCATACCTGTTCCAGTTGGCCATTTCCAGGAAACATTGTGAGTTCCCTCAGTTATTGCTTTGTATGAAGTAGTTTCACCCACACTAAGAGTCCCAAAACTGACTGGTCCAACTGTAACATTTTCTATCCTTGAAAATCCGTCAATGTTTTTCGCTCTGATTTTTGTTTCATCTTTATTGCACCCTGATAAAATTAAGATGCTGAAAATGATAATAATTCCGATAATAGTAAAATTTCTCATGATTATTTGTATTTAATTTATAAAATATTTTAATAACAAAGGAAAAAACAAAAAGACGAAAAAACAAAAGTTTTTAGCCTTATTGTATATGGAGATAGGGTTATTGTATGAAAGTATTGGGTTGTTGTTTTAAAGTGTAATTTGGTTTGTGATGCTGAGAGTAGAGAAGCATATATTAAGATAGAGTGCCTTCGCTCGCCCTACCACACTAGCCAGCGCTTGCAGGAGGACAAGGACACGCAATATGGCATATTTGTCCTTCTGAATGGATTTGCGTAAGCCTTGCGGGTGGAGAGTGAAGAATCTTTATTGTATGATTCGAAAAGAGTTCCTTCGCTCGCCCTGCCGCACTTGCCTGCGCTTGCACTCAGGAGGACAAGGGCTCAGGTGGACAAGGACTTGGAGTTTGGTTTTGCTATATTTCCATTCCCTCCAATTTTTTTAGCCTCTCCCGTGAAGCTTTCAGCTTGATATTTCTTTCGCCATAATAAAGCTCACAGCATTTTAGTCTTCTGTCAATTTTTATAAGATAGTTTAAGTTAATGATTGCCGACCTGTCGATTCTAAAAAAAAAATCTGGTGGCAGTAGTTTTTCCACTTGCCCAAGCTGCTGAGAAACTGTTTCTTGCAGGCCATTTGATAATACTATTTCAGTATAATTGCCGCTTGCCTGGCAATAAATGATCTTATGTGTATCCACCAGCATACACCCCGTCCGTGTATTAAACCTGATTTTATTTTGATTTAATATTGTTTGAAGTTTTTCAAATCTGGCCTCAGATTTTTTCTGATTTTTTTCGACTTTATACCTGTTGATTGACTTTTTCAGTCGTTCGGGGTCGATGGGTTTCAATAAGTAATCGAATGCGGCTTGTTCAAATGCTTCAATTGCATGGTTATAGGCTGTTATAAATATTATTGTCGGGTTTAAATTTAAACTGCGGATTTCGTTAATTAGATCGAAACCATCTTTTCCGGGCATATCAATATCAAGAAAAATAATGTCGGGGTTGTGTTCAATTATCTTAGCAATTGCACTATCCACATTAGATTCTTTTGAGATAACTATAATTTCAGGAAAATCAATTAGTCGTCTTTCTAACATATCACGAGCATCCTTTTCGTCGTCAACAATTAGTGCTGTGATTTTATTCATTATAAAAGATTTATAGCCAAGTTTTTTCTGGCTTTCTTTTGAGCTCACAATTTACGTTTTAAAATTATGAAATAGTTATTATTTTCTTCACATTAAGGGAAAAAAACGCAAACCAATATTCAAAATTAATTAACAACGATCTTTCCCTTGTATTCGCCACTAGTATTGATGATTTTATAAAAATAAAGACCTCCGCCATTTTTGGGAAGACTTACTTCGTATTCTTCAGTGTTGATGTTTTCGGCATTGTAAATTTCTTCACCTTTCAAATTATAGATAACCAGGGTTAAAGGTGTGGCTAATCCTTCCCTGAATTTGAGATTAAGAGTGCCGTTTGAAGGATTAGGATAAATGATTATCTGTTCATCGCCAATAAAAATGTTGTCCGAATCACAGGCTACCGGTTCAATTGTGAGCTGTCCGCCACAATCATCGAACACATTATCACTAACACTAATTACGTATTCAGTGGTTCCATTTCCAACTAATGGTCCAACTTCAATAGGTAAGGCTCCATATTCGCGGTTTCCAATAAAGTCGTCGTTGATATACAAGGCAAAACCCTGTTCGCCAACATTTTCATATTCAAAATCGAGTAACACAAAAAAGTTGCCCTGGTCGTTACAAGGCAATACTGCTCCCTGCAAATCCCAAATATTGCAATTGTTACCGTCGCAACTTACAGGTTCTATCGCTGTTGAATTATGGCAATAATTATAAACAAGGTCGTTAATCCAAAATGAATATGAAGTAACGCCATCTCCATCCAAAGGGCCAATTTCTATTGGAAGATTTCCATAATTGAAATTGCCAAAATGGCTGTCGTTAACAAAAACCGAAAATCCCTCATCACTTACATTAGCATATTCAAAATTTAATAAAACGAAGAAATTTCCTGCCTCATTACATGGTTCAATTTCTTTAATAATTTGTCCGATAACACAATCGCCAACATCACCACAACTTACGGGGTCGATAGCTCTCCAGTTGCAGCAGGCAACATATACAGCATCTACAACAAGGAAGTTATAAACGGTTTCTCCATCGCCAAGTAAGGGACCCACATCAAAGGGAAGCTCATCATAATTAAAAGTGCCAAGATACTGGTCATTAGCGTAAACATTAAATCCTGCATCACTTACATTTTCATATTCAAAGTTCAGCATTGCATAAAAATAACCTTCATCATTACAAGGATGGTCATCGATAATAAGTTCGCCAATAAAGCAATCACTACCACCTCCGCAACTCACCGGATCTATTGCTGTCCAGGCTGAGCAATCTTGGTACTGGTTATCAATTACAACAAACTCGTAAACGGAAACTCCATCACCTGCAAGCGGACCTATTTCAATAGGCAGGTTTTCATACCAAAAATTTCCGTAATTAATACCGTTGCCTTGTACCCGGAACCCTTCATTACCTGCATTCTCAAATTCAAAATCGAGGAGCACCCAAAACATACCAGCATTGTTACATGGCATAACATCTGCCTGCACTTCCCATATATCGCAAGCCTTCAGTATAGTAGGGGAAACGATGGTAGTTATAATCAACATCATAGCCGTGCTAAAAATCAAACGAAAAGTATTTTTCATGATAAGTAGTTTTAGTTGTTTTATTGATTCAATCCAATGGAAGGTTTCAAAAGTACTAAAATGTTTGAATTATCCTTCTTTCTAAACTGAGCCATTTACAAAACTTGCAATTTATAAACTTCAGATAAAAAAACCTTCCTCGTCAAGAGTGGTCGGAAGGCTTTTTGTATAAATATGTGTAACTAAAGTTTATTCAATCTTAGCAATCTTTTTTACCAGAGAGCCTTTTTCTGTTTGAATTTCATAAACGTAAAATCCTGCAGGGAGTTCTTGTCCGAAAGCATTTCGGCCATCCCAGGTAACAAAATGCTGTCCGCTGGTCATGTAATTATTAACTAGAGCTTTAACCACCGCACCACTCAGATCGATAATACGAAGTGAAACGAAGGAGTCTTCTTCAAGATTATATGTAATTGTTGTTTGGTTTGTAAATGGATTTGGATAATTTGATGAAACCTGATGATTCTCTATATCCTCATTTTCTTCCACATTTACAAAAGGGTTAAACCCACCCGAATAACAATAAACTTTCCCGTTTCTGCCACCTGCAACCATCTCCATCGATCCATCGCCTACAATATCAGGGATGGAATTTAAGGCATCAACAGGAGTTTGATAGTTGATGGATTCCAGTTCCTCGCCATCAACACCATTGAGAAAGTAACAGTAATTATTACTAAACAATGTACCATAAATTACATCATTAATTCCATCGAGGTTCAAATCATCAATTGCAGCAACATTCCATGCTTTGTCGGCAAGGGGTTGAAACCACACATTTGAACCATCATAACCATCCAGAACAATTCCGTTGGGTTGACTATGCCCTACCATTACATCTGTATATCCGTCGGAATTAACATCGTTTAGCGGATCGAGGGTAAGTATTAATGAATTGCCAACAGCACCCTGAAAAATAAGGTTGTTGTTTGAAGGATTTATGTAATAATAATTTCCGCTAAAATCACCGGCAGCTATATCTTTAACGCCATCTCCGGTAATATCATCAAGTTGTACTAATGCCCATACTGATGAACCACCTGTTGTTCTTACCCACATAGGAACTCCACTAGCACCGCTAATGCCAAAAACTTTTCCCTGTGTTTCATTTTCATTTGATGCACCACCAATAGCATCAGGAATACCATCGCCTGTAAAATCTTCAACACCTAATACTGAAAACCCCGGGCCTCCAAGATAGGTTTCCCAAATAGAAAAACCGTTTAACCCATCTAAGCAATATACTCGTTTCGGACCCATATCATCGCTATCATCTCCGGTAGATGCAAGCACATCTTTTATGCCATCACCGTTATAATCATATTTTGCATTAACAGCATAAACCCATCCCCCATTACCGTATTCATTGGTTTGATGTTTCCATATCTGAGCACCTGTTTTCCCTGAAAAGGCAATTATTGATTTATCTCCCCCTGTAGTACCAACAATAACATCTTCATAGCCATCGGCATTAATATCCTCGATTATTGTCAGTCCTGGCTGATCGTAAATATTACCACTATAAATCTCAACTTCCCACATTACATCAGCAATTCCTGAAGAATTTCCGTTAAAACAACGAATATAATTGTCTTCAGAACAAATGATAACATCATCAACAGTATCGCCTGTAATATCCTGAATGGCGATAATTGCTTTTGGACTATTATCATAACTGGTGTTAATGATATAATTCCAAAGGGGTTCTCCCATTGGCCAGCCCTGTTCAATCCCCATTCCTTCCAAACTAACCGTATAAGGATTGTTATACGGATCATTATTTACAATGAACAGGTTGCCTGTATAGCTTCCTGCTTCAAAAGGATTAAACCAAACACCAACCAAAGCCGAATTTAAAGGGGCTATATTTAAGGGAAATGTTACTGATTCATCCAGAAAATAAACCGACTGATTAGAAGTTATGTTGCCGATTGTTAGTGTTGCGTCGCCAATATTTTCTATTTCAAGAAACCAGCGAGTATGTGCTGTCGCTCTAACATCGCCATAATCATGAGTATCGAAAGGAACATTCATTGACGGGCCCGGGTTAACTGCCTGACCTGTTAGAGTAACATCAACCGATGGATTAATAGGATCTGTTGATTGAACAGAAACAATTACATTTAGCGCACCAACAACTGTAGGAGTATATTTTAATGGAATAAAAATTGAACCTCCCGGAGTAATTGTTTGAGGAGGGCTAAAGGTTGAGGAAATAGCTGATGATGCCGGAATTACAAGATTAGTAATTACGAGATCAGCATCTCCAACATTTTCAACTTCCATATTCCATGTTGACGATGTTCCAATTGTTACAGTTCCATAGTTGTGTGAAGTTATTGGAATATTTATTTCAGGAGTTCCAGCCCCCAGAAGATCGACTTTGTATAATTTGCTAGGTGATGAAAGTTGTCCGTCAACATACCACAGGTAGGTTCCGTCGTAAACAATGCCCGCCGGTTTTATATTTTCACATGGATGACTTTCCAATACGGTTCCTGTTTGATCGGTTTTGTAAATCATGTTGGCATTATAATCAACCATCCATAGGTCATTGCCATGTGTACAGATATCCCAAATTTGATTAGCCGGAGGTGTAAACTGACTAATTACAGCACCAGTATTATCTACTTTGTAAATTGTGCCGGGATCCGGATAATATGTTCCTACCCAAAAATCACCTGCATCATAAGCTATTCCGCTCATATAATGGTCGGGAAGGTTAAAGGTGGAAAGAATATTTCCTGTTAAATCAAGTTCAATTGCTGTAGCGGGTGTAGAAGGAGTTGTAACATGATCAGTAATCCACAGCTCCGATCCGTCCCATGTCATTCCAAAACAATCTCCAATTGCTGGATTAATAAACTGCAGTTGATATGTACCATCGGATGGATTGAATCTATAAAAATGATCACCATCCGATCCATATATACCGAAATATAAATAGGTTCCGTCCCAGGCTAATCCGGATGCTTTGCCAGGAATATCCCACGATTGGGCAATGGTCCAATCACGGCTCCCCGTATCTTGCGCCACAACCTTTTGCGGGTGCGTTGTACAAATTAATGCAAACAACATAAAAGAAATAATTGTAAACTTTTTCATGTAAATTTTGATTTTAGTCAATTTAGTTTGATGATTTATTTTTGCAGCGCAAATTTAATGATTAAAATTATAAAATAATAATCTTGCTCTCATGTCATATCTAGCACAAGCGAAAATAATGAGCAGAGAACCGTTTTCTAATACACGTTAAATTACACGCCAACTACTCAACTCTTATTATTTTGCCGCTTTTCGTAAAGTTACCTGTTTTTATTTTGTAGAAATAGTATCCCGATTTTAGGTCTGTCATACCTTCTTCAATATTTATATTGATAAGATTTTCTCCATTACCGTTAATTTGTTCCGATATGTCAATTATTTTTTTTCCGTTAATATCAAATATCTGAATTGTTGCTTCACTACTTTCAGAATTTCTGACGAAGAAATTAATTTGCCTTGTAAACGGATTCGGATAAATATGAATATCGTCATTTAAACCAATAGCCTCAGTATTAACCAGATCACTTAATATTGCAATTGGTTCGTAATAAGTGTCAAATGCAGTTTCAACTTCCAAAGTATCAATTATTAATTCGCTAAATTTATTTGTAGGAATAGCGCATAGAACATTCAAAGTTAGCGTGTCGTAACCACCAAGTGAAAACGGCAAATCGGGCATTTCTTCAACGTACCACATAAATTCGTCGCCATACTCTGTAATTGAATTAATTGTAGTATTGTACGACATTAGATTTATGATATGTAATGGAATCCCTGTTATCATATCTTCCTGAGTTAAAAACAATACCGTATCAGGATTAAACGTAATTTCAGGAACAGGGAAATAAATATTGGTAAAAACAAATGGGTCGAATTCACCAATAAAAGGACATGTTGCATTTCTTCCCGATTCATCGGCAGCATAAATATAGTACGAAACAGAATCGCCCGGCCATACATTTTCAATCAGGCCGGTATAGTTGTTGGCGGTGTCGATCTGCATAAGAGCAGAAGTGTACGATCCATTATTGATCTTATAATAAACAAATACCGAATCAGCATAAATATTGCTTCCGCTACATGCAGTTATGGTTGCTGTTATTTCATAAGTTGGGCGATACGCCACTGTGCCTGAAGTAGGAATATGATGAATGTAGAGCATACCAATATCGGCAATCCCCTTTGCGCGGCAATGCAAAGCATCGGTATTTTGCCAGCCATTATAAACTATTCCTATTATCTCGTAACCGGGCATTGCTTCCTGATATGAGGTAATTGCTTCGTCATCCCACTGACTTCCTGTTAAAGGAACTAAAACTTTTCGATTAAGAATAAGTGAATTTGTGTAAGGAGTGTAGGGATATGTTCCAGGAGTAAAAACCCGATAAACCTGATAGGGTTTTCCATACGAACTTGTTTGAGTGGCAAAATAATTTGCGGCAGCTTCAAAATCCGGGTAGCGATAATCAGTTATAGGCACCTGTCCAACCAAAACTTTGCCGGGCGTTAAATACTTTGCCCAGCAATCAATATGCTTAATATACTCATCCAGAGGATCATCGGTTACATGGTATGTTGAATTACCTGTATAATCAACTATAAAACCGGCAACTTCATCATGAGTAAGTGTTGGGTTTTCATCCCAAACCAAATCGGTTGAAGCAGCTATGCCCATCCCATCGCACATATAATTGCCACCAGTGCTTATTAAATTCATTCCATACAGATCAATATCAAGAAATTCAGCTACCCTAATAGGAATATCATTGTCGTTAGGCCGGGGCCGGTTATATGGGAAGTTAACAATGCCGGGCTGGTTATTGCCATCGAAAACAAACCATGGGCCGTAATCTCTAACCCAATAACTATCAGTGGGGGCAATCAGGAAATTACAATTATCCAAATTAACATTATTATTTTGGTATGTTGTAGTAACCGTTTGCTGTTGCGAAGCATTTGCCACAATGGTTGTAACAGTGATATCTTCTGCCATTTCCCTAATCAACTCAACGGGTATTCCGAATGGATATCTAACCAGTACACCCTGCATTTGGTCGAATTCTGCCACATTTCTAATATCTCCGTCAGGTGGGTCGGTTGGATAAAAATCCCTTAATGGGTCGAAAGTGGTAAGCATTTCTTCTTCCGACAAATAATGCAGCTTTCGGTAATCGGGCTTTGTTTGTCCTATCATCTGGTTGCTAATCAGCAACACAATAAATGAAGCAAGTAGTAATTTTATTTTCATCTGTAAATAATTTTAATCTATGAACTTTAATGGTGACAAATGTAAGAAGTTGTTGGTTGCCGGGCAATAAAAAACTCAGACTTTTAATTAGGCTTTATTTAATCAATTCAATGCCTGCTTTTGAGATTCTTAAAATGACAATCCTGGGTATAGGGGTATGGGGGTATAAGGGTATATGGGTATAAGGGTACATGAAGCATGCTAATTTGAATTAACAATTTTTAAAGTAACCAATATATTTCTTAATTGTATTACTTTTGTTGCATAAACAAAAAATACAGAAATGGGATTTTTAGGAAATATTGCTCTTGTTCATTACGCCGGGTGGATTGGTACACCTGAAATTATAATTATTGTTGTAATCATTCTTCTTTTGTTTGGGGGCAAAAAAATACCCGAGCTAATGCGTGGTTTAGGAAAAGGAATAAAAGAGTTTAAAGATGGAGTTGGCGATAATACCGGCAAAAAAGATGATAAAGACGCCGGAGAAATAAAAAAGGATTAATTGATCGCACTATTCATTTATTAACTCTTTATAAATTTTATACCGTTCCATTATTTCTCCAACAAACTTAAACGTCTCTTCTCCACGCATATAGCCATAATAAACAACAGTATTGTGGTAGTACTCTTTTTCGGAAAGATAAAGGATACAACTATCAACACTGGCAGTCCAAAGATTAGGATTCTTTCCATTCTTCTCTGCCAAACGTCGTGCGTCAAAAACATGGCCTATTCCACAATTGTATGATGCGAGCAAGAATTTCACTTGTTCAATAGAGTCAGTAATCTCAGATGGTAATTGATTTTGAATATAGATCAGATGGTTAACCCCCGCAGTGAGTTGGTCGACAGGGCTTGCGGTACTGTCGAGCCCGTATTTCTCAAGTACACTTGGCATTAGTTGCATAAGTCCGTAAGCTCCAGCCCACGATTGTACATTAGGTTTAAACTCCGATTCCTGATAAACTAGTGAAGCCAACAATCTCCAGTCCCAACCGATAATATCTGCAGCAGCTTTTATTTCATCGTCATATGGCGACAATTGCCCTCCAGAATATGAATTATACATACTGTTAACAATTCTTTTCGACCTTATATTTTTAAAATATTTATTATAAAGTAGCCTGGCTCTCAAAGAGTTGTTAAATTTTAAAAGCCATGAATCGATCGTATCAGCAAGGCCGGTTTGCCCTTTTTTGACTGCCCAGGCAATTTTTTGAGGAAAACTCAGCGGTGTCTGAACATCAATGTTCCCATAATATCTTGCGTTAACTATGGCAATATGTTCGTCGGCTACGGTATAATCAATTTCATTGTTGGCAACAGCAGCTATTAATTCCTCTATTTCCCTTTCATCTTTAATGATAAAAATGCTGTCGGCTATTTCATTACTGAGTGTCCGAAGACGTTTTCCGAAAATTGTTCCTTGTTGAACATTTATTGTAACATTTGCAAGATAAAGAGGATTCCTTAATAAATGCGATTCGATTTCATCGGCTGTTTCCATCTTTTCATAACCATCAGGCTTTCTTTGTACAAGCACCTGACGGGTGGTCATTATTGGCAAAGTAAACGTAAATTTCTTACTGCGCTCAGAAGTAACTGTTAATCCCATTGCAACTAAATCAACTTCGTTACTGTTTAACATATCAATACTTTTTTGCATGTCACCTTCAATCACCAGCTCCAATTCAACACCAAGGTGTTTTGTTAAATCATTAAGTAACTCGTATTGATAACCAATGGGTTCTCCTCTATAAATTAAATAACTTACCGATCCGTAATCAGTAACCGCCCGTAGTTTTTTTCGTGCTATAATGCTATCAAAAACAGCATTTTGGACACCTGTCTTTTTTGTTGCACGATCATTATTCTTTCCACTTTCCCAGATTGGATTTTCACATGAGGTGAAAACACACATTAGTATAATAACGCTTATAACAGCTCGTAAGGTCATCTGTCTTTTAATGGAATTTGTGACTAAAATAGTAAAAATTAAATATGTTTGGCTTATATTTTTATCTTTGTAAGGTTTCCGTCCATAAATTACATATGATGAGCCGCAGATATACTATAAATTTAACAGCCTTATTATCAGCTATTTTATTTATTATCTATTTTAGTTTTTCTTCATGTAAAAAAGTCCCCGATCCGTCAGAAGGAAAAATTGACAAGGATACGATTAATTTTAATCTACTAAAATCAAGTATATTTATTCAATTTTTCGATGCAAACACCAACGAATTAATTATACCAGTTGAAAGTGAAGCCCTAAAAGTAAATATTATAGGTCAATCGAAGGATGCTGTTGCCGACATTATAGGTTTCCAGAAGAGCGAATATAATATCCGGAAAGGTACAATAACTTTTGGCCTTATCCCTAATGCGGAGTTTGTGCCAACATCTATTTCACCTGTTCGTTTTACTATTATAGCCCAACTGCACGGATATCTTACATCAACAAAAGAAGTAACAATAACAAGTGAAGGTGATTACATTTTGAAAGTCTTTATGGTGAACAAAGATAATCCTCCCCCCGGTGTAATTATTGCACGATTATATGACGTTGGAAACCTGGTAAATGGTGTGCTTCAGGATACTGCTTCAATTGCCACAACAAACCTTGAAGGAAAAGTTGTTTTACCTGCGGGAATTAGATTGCTAAGAAGTGACAGCGTTGAACTTGCCGGCAAATTAAATCTTACTTTATCATATTATAATGGTCATGATGACAAAGCATTAGCTGCTTTCCCCGGTGGCATTACAGGTACAGTTTTGGAGAATAGCAGCACAAATTCAGGGGTGTTTTTTCCGGCAGGCTTGTTATCTCTTGAAATTACTGATAGCGACTGGCATAAAGCATCTATTATTGAAAACGACAGCCTTGAAATAACAATGGTAGT
>JACNJS010000080.1 GCA_014382445.1 Bacteroidota bacterium | reverse complement strand
CATGTATACGAGCTAAAAAAGGCGATTGCGCTATATGGCCAACGTTAAGAATAACCGAAAAGTGCGTTGAATTTGTTCCAAAAAACCAAAATAGTTGCAAATAAATTGTACAAATGGTGTGTTTTATGATATAATGGTACCATAAACAAATAAACCAAGGAGTACAAAATGACAAAATCAGAACAAGGATTTTTCAATCAATGGAAAAAGAATGGCTTAAAAGCATTGGCTAATAAACCTAAAAAAGCAACTAAAGCCCAACAGAAAGCTTGGGATGAAATCATTAACGGAGAGAGATAACATGGGTGAAAATTTATTATTAATAATTATAGGTGCCGCAGCCGGTATTGCAGCAATTTTTACAACAATGGCCATTACTGGTGTTGAGATGGTATATAAGGAGAAAAAATAATATGTTTTTAGAATCAATCAACTTAGACTTTACAAAGGAATTTGGTTTTCAATCGATTAATCCTACCAATGGAAAAATCGACAAATGCTCAAAGGTTAAATTAGAAGATATGCCTAAAGAGGCTATAGCCTTATTATCAACAAGCGACCGTACTATCATGGAGAATATCTTAAATGAAAGATAATATTATCTTAACAGATTGTGATGGAGTCCTATTAGATTGGGAGCCTTTCTTTTTCCACTTTGCGAAAGAGAAACACAATTTTGATGTAGTAGAGCCAAAGGAATATAACGTAGGAAAAGCCTTAGGTTTAACCCCACGTGAAGGCCGTGCATTAGTTGGTGAGTTTAATACGTCTGAGACGATGGCCCACTTATCCCCGTTACGTGATGCTGTTAAGTATGTACGTAAATTATTTGTTGAGCATGGTTATCAATTTCATGTTATTACTTCACAAACTGATGATCCTACAGGGCGAGCTTATCGTATTCATAATCTTGAAAAACTATTTGGTAAGGAAGTGTTTCATGGATTTACTATTTTAGGTCAAGGTGCTGATAAAGATGAAGAATTAGCTAAGTGGAAAGATACTGGATGTTATTGGGTGGAAGATAAACCAGCTAATATTGATGCTGGATTTGAAGCAGGTCTTAGTTCTTTATTGATGGCTCATGACCACAATAACGATGAGAAATACAAAGACATTCGGGTACAGAATTGGAAGGAAATATATAACCGTATAACCGGAGAAGTCTAAAAGATGATTAATGAATACTATTGGTACACCACATCATTCCTGATGATAGCATCATATTATGTTGGGGTGAGCAAAGGTGTTAAGTTAACCATTGATGATGTAATAAGCATTATAGAAGACGAAAAACCAAAGAAATAGTATATTATCGAATACTAATATATTATAAATAAATTAAACAACAATATAGGAGACAATTATGTCAATCAAAGATAACGCGTTAGTATTATACTCAGCATGGAAAATGAACTGCCCAGGTCCACGAGCATATCGTTGGGTTAAGAATTATCTATCTAATTTAGATACAAAGTAATGATAGATCTAGTTTTAATAAACTTGATTATGGCAAGTGCTTTAGTATTTTCCTTTTACATTACACAAGGCGATAGGAACCATTTCTGTCAAAAATTATGGAGTAAATTATGGAAAAGATGAAAGGGGTAGCAATAGCAATCGTATTATGGGTAGGTCTAATCTCGTTGGCTAATGCTAACGTGACTATGGATGTGGATAAGTGGAATGGCCCATCAGGAACTTATGTTTGTAAAGATGTAGAGACTTGTTGGATGTTATACAGAGCTGCAGATGCTCGAGGTGATACTTATTACTGTAATTCAGTATCAATTAAACGTGATGGAAAGATTGTATGGTATAGGAACTTTTATAACCAAAAATCTGATTACGACTTCCCGTCGATCGGTCGCAGATAACCCAAACACCCCTCTTAATTGAGGGGTTTTTATGGCTTACCGAAAATTATAAATACTTTCGATTGATTAACTAACTAACGTATATATGTCTGCAAAGAAAAATGTTAAGAGTGCAAAAGCTCTTATTAATAAGCAACACCTAGAGTTACAAAAGTTCGACCCCCTTACTGAATCACAATCAAAGTTCTTTGAAAACTACGATTCAGGCAAATCCCAAGTTTTATCAGGTTCCGCAGGAACAGGTAAAACGTTCATGTCTTTATATAAGGCCTTTGATGAAATCATCAATTCAAAAGTGAACTATCGTCGAATTGTTATCGTGCGTTCTGCCGTAGCAACTCGTGATATTGGGCATCTACCAGGAACCCTTGAGGAGAAGCAAGCAATTTATGAAAGACCTTACATTGGTATTTGCAATGAACTCTTTGGTAGAGGTGATACCTATGGTCTTATGAAGAAGAATGGTATTGTAGACTTCATGCTAACATCATATGTTCGAGGTATAACCCTTGATGAGACTATTGTTATTGTTGATGAATATCAGAACTTAACAAGTGCTGAAGCAGATTCAATTATCACTCGTTTGGGTAAAGGTTCAAAGATAATCTTTTGTGGGGATACATGTCAAACAGACTTTACAAAGAACGCTGAAAAGGATATTGATAAGTTCTTATACGTCCTTGAAAAGATGGATAATTGGTTTGATATGAATGAATTTACCGTTGATGATATTGTTCGTTCGGGCATAGTTAAAGACTACATTAAGGCAAAGCAACACCATCACGGATGACTTCAGACGACAAATTCGCCGAAGCATACTTTAAGGATATATTATCTTTAGATGAACAATTAGAGTATGCCCAGTGGATGGATACTCTAATCGAATATGGTTATATTGGGAAGGCCAATCCAGATGATATCGACTCTAAAATGTATCGTATGCTTCAGTGTGATATAAACCAAAATACATCACATCCTTATTAAAAACATTTATATGTATTGAGTGTAGAGAACCTGTATATATAAATCAAACGGGCTTAGTTCTTCCCCCGACTTTTAAGGAAGACAAATATAGGAAATAATAATGACTAAAAATTTAATCGCAGTATTAGCTGCAACAACTCTAACCGCAAACGCGGCAGTAGACTTTACTGGTAACTATGAAGGTACATTTACTGATGGTTCTGGTGCTACATATGCTCAAGACTTAGACTTAACTTTGGTAGGTTCTACTGATGGTGCTAAAGTAACTGCTATGTTTGAAAACCTAACAGGTGGTTCTGCAGTAACGGCAAATCAAGTATTTGTTGAAGCAGACCTTGAAGGTGTTGCGGTAAAGGCTGGTAACTACAAGAACCAAAATGGTTCTGGTTTAATGCAAAAGAAATCTGCTGTAACTAATCAATTTGAAGTTTCTACTTCAATTGCTGGGGCAAGCATTGCATTAGGTCAAGTATCAGGTGATTCGCAAACTACTGTTGATGCTTCAATGAATATTGCGGGTGCTGACATTACAGTACAAGACGTTTCTGCTTCAGACCGTTTTATTACTGTTGTTGCCAACTTCTTTGGTTTTGGTGTAACTGCTGAAACACAAAATACTACTGTTGGTCGTAACACTGCTGTATCTGCTACTGCTAACATCGCATTAGGTGAGTCTGCTGCGATCGAGTCTACTGTTGTTATGATTGATGTTAATGACGCTACTAAAGTTACTCAAGACGATGGTATTCTTGGTGATATTTCTTCCGCTAGTAATGGCAAGAAAGTGATGGGTGCTGTTCTTTCAACAGCAACATCTATCGGTACTCTTACGGGTAAGATGATTGATATGAATGACGCTAATACATACGTTGCCGAAGTTGAACGTGGTGCATTGACTGTTGGTTATTCTAAGACGGATAACGTTGATGGTGTTACAAGTGCTAAAATTAACGTTGCCTTCTAA
>JACNJS010000078.1 GCA_014382445.1 Bacteroidota bacterium | reverse complement strand
CGTATCACAGAAGTAAAACCGAACCAGTCAAGCGCGCCGCTTTCATATAACGGTTGGTATATGAAAAGTAAGCGCTTCCGAAACACAAATCTTTCAACTTAGAATAAAGTTCAAACGGGCTACAAACCTTGATGTTACTACTATCTCGCTTATTTTTTATATACATTGTTAGCGTTTCGTGCTTTTCCTGTCATCTTCATTAATCTATATACTTCGCTCCAACTTGGTTCTTTTCCTGTCATCAATATTGATACTCTGAAAATCTTTGCAGCTATTTTACGCAGAAAATAAAAAGTTAGAACCAGTAGCATAAACGAACCTATTAATTGCCAAATTCCAATCTCAGTAATTGCCCATTGCATTGGCATTGAGGTCGCAGAAGTCAATGGGAACCAGGAAAGAAATACCGATAAATCACTATCAGGGTCGCGAGTTACCAAAAAAGAGGCAATAACAAAAACCAGGGGTAACATCATTAGAGAACTTTTTCCTGAATTATTGGGGTCAGTAATTACTGAAGCAATGGCGGCAAGTATAGCATTCCAAATTAACACACCAATTAAAGCAAAGGGTAAATACAAAACTATTGATGGTAAATACAAGTAATCAAGTATTCCGGAAATAGGTGTTCCCGTGAATTGAAAATAGAGGACACCTCCAACAATACTTAACAATGAATAAGTTAGCATTGAAGAAATACCAGTCAAGGTAATTCCCAATATTTTCCCATCCATCCATATTTGCGGACTGATGGCAGAAACAATCTGCTCGGTTATTTTTAACTGTTTCTCACCTGTAATTGCTGTAAACTGATAAGCAAAACTAAGAAACACAGCCATAATCATCAAGCCAGCAAAAAAATAGGCAAGAATGACCCTGTTCCTCGAATTTTCCGTGTAAATAAATGATTCTTCAATTGATGCAGGTGATAATATAGAAGCTAACTGTTCGGTACTTAATCCCAGCTTTTGCATTTCAATCTGTTTATGATAAACATCAATATAGCTTTTAAGTTTCTTTATGTCTCTATTGATTTTATAAGCGTACAATCCTATTGCATCTTCTTTTTTGTCGAGCAAAACCCCGTTTTTTTCAACGCTTAATTCCCTGATAAAACTGTCTTTCTGTTCGGTTGGTAGTTGTTGTACTGCAAAATCATCTTTTAAAATTTCCGTCAAAGCTCCGTCAGTATCATTATGTACAAAAATTTCAATTTCTGGACTTTTGTCAGAAATGGCATATTTACTCCCCAAGTAGAATACAGCCGAAACAATCAGCATAACTATTATTCCGATTGCTTCATTTTTTGGTTTAAAAAAGCGACCGAATTCCCAACGAGTTACTGCTATTATTTGCTTTATGTAATTCATAATTAATGGTTTTTTACAAGGTGAAGAAAAATATCATGCAAATCTGGTTTATGACTGGAAATATCAAAAACACCCTCCAATTTTGCCAAATCAGATAATACGCTTTTCATGTCATAGTTTTGCCCGAAAGTCAGTTTTACTCTCGACTTATCAATAATTTCTACATTTTTCGCTCCATTAAAACTCAATAAAGTATTTTCATTCAAACCGGATTTATAATGTAACTCTATTTTTTGTTTATTACCAAAAGACCCATATATTCCTGCTAAGTTTCCATTATACAATTCTTCTCCTTTATTGATAAGAAATATCTTGTTGGCAATTTTCTCTACTAATTGCATTTGATGAGAACTTAATAAAATTGTCGTTCCTTGATTATTGATTTCCTTGACAAAATCAATAAACATTTCCTGATTCAAGGGGTCTAAACCAGAAAAAGGTTCATCAAGAATGGCAAAAGCAGGCTTATGAAGAATAGAAGCAACAAACTGAATTTTTTGTTGATTTCCCTTTGACAGCACTTGTAGTTTTTCTTTGGCTCTATCAGCAAGTTCAAGTCTTTCTAACCATTCTAATGCAGCCTTTTTCGCTTCTGTCTTATCCATACCTCTGATTGAGGCAAGATAAATCAATGATTTCAAAATTGGAATATCAAGATAAAGACCTCTTTCTTCAGGAAGATATCCAATCTGACTGGCTTTGGGTATTTGATTGGAATTCCCGTCCAAATTCCAATTTATCTGACCATCATCCGGTTTAATAATGTCGAGTAAAATTCTCAAGACTGTTGTTTTACCAGCCCCATTAGGACCCAGAAAAGCAAAAATATCCCCCTGATTAATAGTGAATGAGATATTATTTACAACCTTTACATTTAAAAAGCTCTTGTTGATTGAATTTACTCTTAGAACTGGATATTTTGCTTTATCACTCATATGTATTTTGTTTTTTCAGCATGAACGCTAACGGTTTGAATATGGTGCGTTTGGCATTTCAACGCTCCAATTTTTCATATTACTACTATGTTTATTTATTACTATCATCTTCATGATTAGCACTATCTGCCAAATGCACTATATTTTTTGTTAGCCAACGTATTTACTTAATTTGAATATTTATCCAATTCAATATTTCTTTTAATGCAATCGGTGATATTGTTTGTTCAATTGTCGCATATTCACTTGTCGCGCCTGTTTCACATTCTTGAAATAAGTGATTTAAACCTTCAAGCTCTTTTATTTTAACCTTAGTATTTTCAGATTTCCTAAAGAGATTTTCAATTATTTCTAAATTTTCCTTTGAAGGAACTTGTAAGTCTTTATTTCCATTTATTGCAAGAATAGGGCAAGTTACTTTCTCTAAATAAACTACTGGGTCAAGTCTAATAAAATTTATCATCCAAGTGCTTGTCAGTTGATTTATTAAAGCATTCTTTTGATTTTCAGGTAATGTCTTTCCATATTTTGATATAAAATAATGAGATAATGTGTCTGATAATACTTCTTTTTCTAAACTCTCATTTAAAATTATTTCGTATGCTCCTTCAAATATTTGCTGATTATTATCTACTAATTGTTTATTAACTCCCATTTGTGTCTCAATTTTATATTTTTGAAGTAGAAGCAGTTTATCTCCACGAAGAGTAGAGCCTGCCATTAAAACTATAAAATCTATGTCTTTATTTTCTGATGCTATAATTGGTGCTATAATCCCCCCTTCACTGTGTCCGATTAATCCGATTTGATTTTTGTTTATTTCTTTTCTTGTTTGTATATATTTTATTGCGAATTCTACATCTCTGGCAAAATCTAATGAAGTTGCAGTTTTAAAATCCCCAGTAGATTCTGCCGTTCCACGGTCATCAAACCTTAATACTGCAATCCCGTTTTTAGTTAAATAGTCTGCCAGAACGAGGAAAGGTTTATGTCCTAACAATTCTTCATTTCTGTTTTGTGGTCCACTTCCAGTTATTAAAATAACAGTCGGAAAATTTCCATCTTTTTCAGGTAAGGTTAATGTTCCTGCTAACACAATTTTATCTTTTGTGTTTTCAAACTTAATATCTTCTGAATAGTAAGGATAGGGCTTGGTTGGTTCTTGAGGTCTAATCACTTTTTCTTTTTCAACTTTTTCCTTTGTTAAACTCAATGGAAAAGATTGCCCAGATTGTTTAAAGGTTCCAATAAAAACATTCTCTTTATCCAAAGTTCCTTCATACTTAATACCAGCATTTGATACTTCCAGTTTTAAAATAGAATTTTCATAACTTGTAGAAGTTACAGGAATTCCTTTTGCGACTTGGTCAGGGCTATCCATTGTTGATCTATAACCATTGTCTGTCTTGGTTATATTAAAAACTAATCTCAACTGAGTTCCTTGAACTTTCAATAGCCCATTCCATTTACCTGAAATATCTTGTGCGTAAATTGATAAATTCGTCAAGATTACAAATAATACTAATACTGTTTTTCTCATATTCTCTTTTTTATATGTTGGCTAAC
>JACNJS010000071.1 GCA_014382445.1 Bacteroidota bacterium | reverse complement strand
ATAATATCCAGAATAATTAAATCGGGATGAAAACTTTCAAGAACTTCTAAACCAATCTTCGTATTAATTGCAGTATTTACTTCATACTTGCGGCTCTCGAGAAAGAGTTTGGTAGACGCTAAAAAGTCAACATCATCATCAATAAGCAAAATCTTGTTTTTTTTCATAGCATGTATATTATTTGATTATGTTTTTTGCTGTTCGTTTTCCCTTATTTCCTGGTCAATTTCACCTATTTCACGAAGCAGTCTTAACGTTTCCTCTGCTTCTTCTTCACTAATTTTCTGAATAGCAAACCCGGTATGCAACAATACATAATCATTAACTTCAACATCTTCAACCAGTTGCAGAGAGGCCTCGTATTCAGTTCCTGCTACAGATACAATCGCCTTATCGCCTTGAATTGATAGTACTTTAGAGGGAATACTTAAACACATTATCAGTTTGTTAATAGATTAATTTCTAGTGAGCTAAGTTAATAATAATCATCGTAAAATACCAGCATTTTGATGTTCATAATTTAAATTAATGCATAATTTCTATTTGGTTTGATTCTTTGCAGCTAATACCAACTGTCCTAGTGCAATACCTCCATCATTTGTAGGGATTTTCTGATGAGAAAACAGTTCAAAATCATGTTTCTCAAACATGATCTCAAGATTTTCGAGGAGGTATTTATTCTGAAATGTCCCTCCTGATAAAACAACTTTATTTAGATCATACCTGTTTCTTGCTTCTGTAACAACCTCCAGAATTACCGAAATGATCGTGTTGTGAAATTTTGCGGATATTTCGGAACGCGGAACTTGTTGTTTTAAATCGTTAATAATAGTTGTAAATGTATCTTCAAAAGAGATTGTTGTGTCGATTGTATACGGATATGCTTTTTTTATTTTTCTATTAATAATGGCTTCCAGCCGCATAGGGGCTTCTGCATGAAATTTGCTGAAAGGAGAGAGATTTATCAGCGCTGCTACTGCATCGAATAACCTGCCTGAGCTGGAGGTCAGCGGGCAGTTTATTTTTTTATCAATGGCGTCGCATATAAGTTCAACTGATGAGGATTTAATCGTATTCAGAAATGGCAGGTTGAAATTTAAAAATTTGCTCCCATATATTTTATACAAATAAGATAGAGCCATCCGCCAGGGTTCTTCGATTACGTTATCTCCTCCGGGCATACTCAGATATTCGAAATGATTAATTCTGGTATATTCCTTTAAATCACAAACAAAGAATTCACTTCCCCAGCTATTGTTATCATCACCGTAGCCTGTGCCATCAAAGGCTACGCCAATAACCTGTTCGTCTAGGTTATGCTCAGCCATGCAGGATGCAATATGCGCATGATGGTGTTGAACCTGAATGTGTCTCTTTTTTGATTCAACCGCGTACTGTGTTGATAAATAATCAGGGTGCAGGTCGCTGACAACCAACCTAGGGTTAAATCGGAACAGCTTGTTGAATTGTTCTATGGTTTCTAAATAAAATTCATAGGTCTCGATATTTTTCAAATCACCGATATGCTGGCTGAGGATTGCCTGATTGTCCTTTCCTAAACAGAAACAATTAACAAGTTCTGCTCCTGTAGCAAATATTCCTTCAACATTCAACGTAAGTGTTTTCGCCTCCGGCACATACCCACGCGACCGCCTCAAAACCCGTTCCTTGTTATTCATGATAGTAACAACGGAATCATCAGTTCTGTTGTATATATCCCTGTTGTATATCAAGACATCATCAGCAATTTTTCCTAATTTTTCAACAGCTGTTTTATTATCGGTAACAATAGGCTCATCCGAGATGTTGCCACTTGTTAAGACAATAGCTGGAATATTTAGCTTTTCAAACAACAAATAATGCAACGGCATATAAGGCAGCATGGCGCCAATTGTATTAAAGCCAACAGACACAGAGGAAGCGAGGCTCTTCTTTTGCCGGAGAAGTACAATCGGTCGCTTCCACGACTTTAGAGATGTTTCTTCGGTATTATTTACAAACGCATACTCTTTTAACGTATCAATATCGGAGAACATCACAGCAAAAGGTTTTCCCTCTCTGTTTTTCAGTTTCCTGAGCCGTACAACAGTTTCTTCGCTCAATGCATCGCATGCTAGAAAGAATCCGCCTAATCCTTTTACAGCTATGATATTTTTGTCTTTTATAAGCGCTACTAATTTGCTGATAATCGTTTGGGTGTGTTTAATGACTTTGTTTTGATATAACAGGGAATATTCGGGTCCGCAGAGTGAGCAAGCAACAGGTTGGGCATGAAACCGTCTGTCTTTTATATCCCTATATTCTTTCAGGCAATCAGGGCACAGTTCAAAATCCTTCATGGTTGTTTTATCCCTGTCGTATGGAAGGTCTTTGATAATCGTAAAACGTGGACCGCAGTTAGTGCAATTGATAAAGGGATAATCTAACCGGTTTCTCTGGACTTTCATATCCTTCAGGCAATCGTTGCAAACAGCTATATCCGGACTGATACCTGTAATACGGTCAGATACCGTTTTGCTTTTGACGATCTGAAAATCGGTGAAATTTTCGTTGACCGTTTGTCTGAAGACAATCGATTCGATGTTGGCTACTGATGGGGCTGAGCTTTTGATCAGGGAGATAAAGCTGTTTATTGCAGAAGCTTTGCGGTTAATTTTAAGAACCACGCCATCGTTTCTGTTTTCAACACAGCCTTTTACATGATTACTTTTTGCAAGGCGGTAAATGAACGGGCGAAACCCGACACCTTGTACCCTACCCTTTATTTCAATTTCAAATGTGCTCTCCCCAGATTGTCGATCGTTGATTTGCATTGGTTCTACTCTTATCTAATTGTCTTGCGCCTGATTGTTAATTTTTTATCAATGCAAAAATAACTGATTTACAAATCATAGCAAATACAAATTGAGATTAATTTATAATAAATAGCCACCTGTTATCCAGCTATCATGCTTTTGCTGAGGCTTCGGCATACAAGCCAGTATCGAGCATCAAGAAATCTTTATATCTGAAAACTTTAGTTAAATTTGCCCCCGATTCCGGGATGTTAGCTCAGTTGGTTTAGAGCACATGCTTGACAGGCATGGGGTCGCTAGTTCGAATCTAGTACATCCCACAAGGGTTTCAACGATTTTAGAAATCTTTTTGCCATAAATTTTGCCATAGATATTTTTTACTTCCTTACCGATTCTAAAGGGCCATAAGATTTTTTATACCTACGACCTTCTTTTAACACATTAATTACAACACGTGTTCACAAAGATCTGAAATGTCTACAGACGCTATACAATCAAAGGGATAGCCTCTTTCCCATACTTATGGATGCTTTTAATCTCCGACGATTTTCCTCAAAGTAGAAATCCTCTATTGGGAAAGACTTTAGAGAATAAAAATCCTTATGAAGATATTCATGAAATTACGTGCTGTTAGAATACAAGTTAGGATTAATGCTTTCTTTGCGGCATATGGAAGTTATATTGTCTTCTCCTCTTAGCCCCTCAATAATGATACGGGTTTTTTCTTCTGAATTGAATTTTCGGCGGGTGTGGCGTTTGATCTCTTTTACAATCGATTCGGCGGTCTTTTTCTTTTGCTTTTTCATAATGAACTAATTTAGGGTTGTTATACTAAGAAATGTCTCTCTTAGTTTACAATCCAAATTAGTCCCCTTTAATTTGAAGACCTACATGGTTCACTTATGCAGGTGGACTGTTGGCAATCGGGGTCGGAATCTTATGGTTGATACATCCAACCTGACGTAACAAATAGAGGTCTCATGTGCTTACCCGTTTTTTACCATTTCATATATCCTTTTGCAAGCTTCCGGTATTGCATCCATTATTTTTTTTGAGATAAAAGTAGTAACCTCTTCTGGAATACGTTCTACCTGACAAGCAATAATGATAATATCAACGTTGCAAAGATCTTTTAATTCTTTTAACAGATTTGAAGTTGGAAGTTGA
>JACNJS010000069.1 GCA_014382445.1 Bacteroidota bacterium | reverse complement strand
GTTCTTGCTACCCGGGTTTCAGGTTTCAACGATCCCGTAATGGCATTTATGATATCTCAGATTCAGTCAACTTCATTTTACGATGAACACATACGGATAGCGGGTAAAGATTATATAAACCCGATAAGTAAAGGCAGCACCGGCAAATACTTTTTCCTTATCGAAGACACTATTTATTCTGAAACCAACGATACCGTTTTTATCATTTCCTTCAGGCCAAAGAAAAACACCAGGTTTGTTGGCATGCGAGGGTTTCTGAATATTAACAGTAACCGTTGGGCTATTCAAAACGTAAAAGCAGAGCCTCAAAATGATAGCACCGGTATTTCTATAAAAATCCAGCAAGGTTACGAATTCATTCAAAATCATTGGTTTCCGGTTCAGTTAAATACAGATATAATTTTTAGAATGGCGACTGCAACCGACGGCAAAAATAATTATCCATTAATCGGAAGAGGAAGAAGTTATATTCGTGATATTAACCTCCATCCCCAACTAAAGAAAAATGATTTTAGTTACCACGAAATCGAGATTGAAGAAGGCGCAACAAAACGCAAAGGTGAATTCTGGAGAACATATAGAGTTGATAGCTTAACGCAAAGAGAGCTTGAAACATACCGAGTTGTTGACTCAATTGGCAAGGTCGAAAACTTCGATAAACTTGCATCAACATTTCAAACTCTAATAACAGGTAGTATTCCTATAGGGTTTGTGAATATTGATGTCAACAAGTTCATTAATTTCAACAACTACGAAGGTTTGTATTTGGGAATGGGTTTGCACACAAATCAGAAAATTTCAAAAACAACTACATTTGGTGGTTTTGCCGGTTATGGGTTTAGAGATAAATCGGCAAAATATGGTGGCGATTTGTCAGTTACCATTCATAAGCGATCGGAATCAATAATCAGAATTGATGCTTACAATAAAGTTACAGCAAGTGGTAGTGTAGATTTTTTTGATGATAAATTTCAGGCCTGGCGCCCCGAGTATTTTTATGAGTTTTTCTTTACACAAATGAACACTACTATTGGTGGCGAACTAAATTATTCATTCCGAATGAAGCCTTTGAGAGATTTTAAATGGAATTTTGGAGGCAGTTTTCAAAAGAAAAATCCATATAATAATTACTATTTTACCAGTAGTAAGCTGCCACAAGATACTGAAATAAAAACATTTAACACAACAAGCTTAAATATCGGATTTCGATTTGCCTTTCGAGAAAAAATATTTCAAACAACCAGGGGGCAGATATCACAAGGTTCAAAATATCCTATTGTTTGGGTAAACTTCTCACAAGGGATAGAAGGTGTGTTCAATAGTGATTTCTCATTCACACAGATCGATTTAAAAATTGATTACGACTACTATTTTAAATATTTGGGCGAAAGTTCGATATTGTTAAAAGCCGGTTTTATTGATGGCCAGTTGCCAATTTCAAATTTGTATAGCGGTGTTGGAACATACGGAATATTTACGATTTATGCACCGGGAAGTTTTGGCACAATGCGAGCTAATGAATTTTATTCCGACAGATATGTTTCCTTATTTCTAACTCACAATTTTAGCAACCTGCTATTTAGTTTTGGAAACTACAAACCTGAATTAATGATTGTTACTAATATTGCGTTTGGTTCATTGAGCAATACTGAAAATCATCACAATATAAAATTCAACACTCTTGAAAAAGGATATTACGAATCGGGAATAATAGTCAGAAAATTGCTTAACTTGCAAGTTTATGATTTGGGGCTGGGAGTACTTTACAGATATGGCCCATATGGGTTTAATACACTTTCACAAAATTTCGCATATAAAGTAAGTTTGTATTATGCTTTTTAATCACGTATAAAAATGAGAAGAATTATTACTGAACTATTATAATATTTAACTTTGTTCCAAACAATTTTCAATAATAAATGAAAGATAATTTAATTCAATACATTAAACCATTAGTTGGATTTAGTATTATTGTTTTTATGGGTTGGTATTTTTCGGATGTATTAGCTTATGTGCTGATTGCTACCTTTTTAGCGATGATGGGAGCTCCACTGGTAAAGCGGCTTAACAAACTGAAAATCAGAAAAAGAAGCATCCCTCATATGGTTAGCGCTGTCGTTTCCCTTTTGCTTATGATATTTGTTTTTAGCTTATTCATGATTCTGATTGTACCATTAATCATAAAGCAGGCAAATATTATCTCAACTATTAATGTTAACGATCTTGTTGCATATTATCAGGAACCAATGGATAATTTTGATGCTTTTTTGGTGCAATATAATGTGATTAACTCGGGTGAAACACTTGCAATTTACATTCAAGGTCAGATTCTTGAGTTAATAAGTCTTGCAAAATTTACTAACTTTTTTACAAACTTTGTAAGTACAACGGGATCGTTATTTATAGGTGCCTTTATCGTAATTTTTTTAACATACTTTTTTTTAGCCGACAGTGCGTTATTAAAGAACTTCATACTTATCTTGTCGCCTGAAAAATATGTTGAAGATCTTAGTAAAGCTCTACACGATTCCAAATTTCTTCTTGTAAGATATTTTCATGGAGTACTAGTTGAAATAATAATCATGATGACATTGGAAACTATTGGGTTATTAATAATGGGAGTTCCCAATGCATTACTAATTGGTTTTTTTGGCGGCCTGATGAATGTAATTCCTTATTTAGGGCCGGTAATTGGAGTTGCAGTTGGATCTGTATTGGCAGTGCTATCAATTGTGAGTGCCGGGGAGTATCATATGATTGTTTTTACATTTTTTAGTGTTGTTGGTGTTTTTGGAGTTGCCAACCTTATAGATAACTTTGTTCTTCAACCGTTTATTTATTCAAAAAGTGTGAAGGCACATCCTGTTGAAGTATTCCTGGTAATAATAATTGGCGGCAAACTTGCAGGAATTGCTGGTATGATAATGGCTATCCCAACATTTACAATAATTAAAGTTGTTGCCCGGCAGTTTATGCAACAAATGAAACTAGTAAAATATTTAACGAGCAGAATGTAACCTTTTTAAAATAAAACACTATACATAATACGCATTAACCCTATAATAAATACTAATATGAGCGATAAAAGTTCAAGTTCAGGTTTTGCTTTTGTAGCAGGACTTGTTGTAGGTGCAGCAGTAGGCGCACTTGCAGGATTACTATTTGCACCTGAAACGGGCGAAGAAACAAGGAAGAAAATTGCCGAAAAGTCAAGAGAATTTGCTGATGACCTTTACGACAGATTTGACGATTTTAAGGAATCGATGACCGACGTACTTGAGGATGTTAAACAGGGTACAGCTGAAACCCTTGCAGCAGTTAAAAAAACTACCAGTTCGGTAATTGATAATAAAAAAGAAAAAGCCAAGTAAGTTAACTAACTTATTATTTTATGGAATACAATAAACTGGGCATTCCTTTAAAAGAAACTTTAGAGGAGTTTACAGCCTATTTAGAGAATTTGGTAACATACAATAAACTTGTGCTAACGAAGAAGGCATGCGAACTGTCTTCATATATATTATTGCTGGTATTAATACTTTGCATAAGTAGCTTTGTGTTACTTTTTTTATCGTTTGCTTTTGCAGAATGGTTTAACGAATTAACAAACCTTGATATAGGCGCAGGTTATTTGGTTGTTGCCGGATTTTATGTTTTGCTGGGAGCGGCTGTTTTTGTTTTTCGCAACGGCTTGATATTTAATCCTATTCGCAAATTTTTTGGAGGCATTTTCTTTGACGACGATGATTCTAATAGTTTTTCTTTTAAAACCGAACATTCGCATTCCGCAGATATTAAGAAAGTCCGTCAGGATCTTGTTAAACAAAAGGAAACTTTATCTCGAAAAATTAATGCATTAGAGCATAGTTTAACTTTATCAAATATTGCCAATCAGATTGTGGGCAAAGCCTATAACTCGATAGTGACTACATCAAGCATTGCCAAATTTACTTACAAATTGGTTAAGAAAATAAAATGGTTTGTTGAAAGAAAAAAAAGAAAAGCCCTAAAACACAAAGAAAACAAACTATTGAATGAAGATAATGATTAGGTTAGAAAGGATTTGTTG
>JACNJS010000076.1 GCA_014382445.1 Bacteroidota bacterium | reverse complement strand
GAGCTGGATTTTGAAAAATAGATTTTTGATTGATCAAATTCCATGTTCATATCAATGTAAATCTGTTAATAACCTTGGTTTTTTTAAGAACTGATTAGTTACAGAAGAAGTTATAAATAAGATACTTTAACGTATGAGAAAACTTTTCTTCCTTACAAGTATAATTGTTGTCCAATTATCATTCGGGCAGGATTTCAACCAGGAAAAAACAACATTGGTTAATTTTATTAAACGAATGTATGTCGCATCTCCTTTTGAGGGTGTTAAAGTGATTGAAGATTATGACCATAGCTATTTAATAAGTGTTGTCTCTTTGGAAAAAGCAAAATACACAAGCAGTAGTATGCTAAATAGAGTTGCACAGGTCAAAGCCCGGCAGTTGGTAAATACATTTTTCAACGGAGCAACGATTTCTTCGGATATAATAATTAGGACTACTGAACAACTAAGTAAGGACAGCACAAGTACAACAATAGAAACCATTGAATCTATTAAGGAAAATTCCCTTGGTTTTGTCCAGGGGCTGGAGTTACTTGCAACTTTTGATATTGATGAAAGTAAACGGGTTGTTCAAATGTATTTTAAAGAATTGAAATAATTAAGCCATAAGCTTTTGAAAAATAATTCAATAAAACATTTACTTCTTTTCGTTATCATGATGCTCGCCATGGCAGGCTTCTCACAGGATGAGAAAATTGTAACCCTAACTGTCAGTGGTCAGGGAAAAACACAAGATGAGGCCAAATCATCTGCTTTAAGAAATGCAATTGAACAAGCTTTTGGAACTTTTATTTCTTCAAATACTCAAATACTAAATGATGAATTAATAAGAGATGAAATTGTTTCACTAAGTAATGGAAATATTCAAAAATACGAAGAACTCAATATGTCTAGTCTTCCTGATGGAAGTTTCGCTGTTACACTTCTAGCTAGTGTTTCTGTATCAAAATTAATAACCTTTAGTGAGTCAAAAGGTGTTACTGTTGAGTTTAAAGGAGGACTTTTTGCTGTGAATATTAAGCAACAAATACTAAATGAGCAGGCTGAATCAAAAGCAATATGGGATATGCTTTTTATGCTAAATCCTATCGCCCATCAATCATTTGACTACACAATTACGACTAATAACCCAGTGGCTCTTAATAATGAAAATAGTTTATGGGGTATTTCCCTAACGGTTACCGCAACGACGAATGATAACATCGCTTTTCTTTTTGATTATTTGACAAAAAACTTGTCTGCAATAGCTTTGAACAAAAGTGAATATACAAACTATATAAAACTAAATAAACCTGTTTTCCCTATTAAAATTGATACTACAACATATTATTTTCGAAAGAAAGAAAGCCAATTGGCAATTAGGGTGTTTTTCTCGGAATTTGATTTTATTATAACAAATTTCATTGTGAATGATGGATTTACAAAAAGAGCCGCAGGACAATTTCCAGCATTTAAGGGTAGAACTATGGGAGAAAAACTTACTGGCGACGGAACTATTATCAAGTATTTTGAGCCGAAGGATAGTGATAGTGAAGTTAATGTGTATACCCCTTCTGGTAAGTTGATAGGAAGGTGGGGGTGTAAATGGGAATATAATAAAGACAGAGATCGCTGTTTTTTTTGCAGGTACTTTTCTCTAAAACCAGGCGAAATTACAAGTGTATATATTCTAAAAGATACCAAATCTCTGGAAGAAATAGAAATACTTATGGGTTATTTGATTATGCCTGCATATCCATTCTCGAAAATTGGAACATGGTATCAAGGGGGTATTGTTTTTTATGAAGATGACAATGGTGGAGGTCTGATAAGTGCTCTAGTTGATCAACCTGTACCCGATGGCGAGGAGTATAATAAAGGGATGAAACGGGATAATATTTTTAATTATGATAGAAATCTTGAGACAAATATTTATAAAAATAACAATCTTACATCAATTACTTTAGGCGCTGGAAAGCAAAATACAAAATCTATTGTTAAAAAATATATTAATAAAAATACACCAGCAGCTATTTGCAATAACCTGATACTCAATAGTTATAAGGATTGGTTTTTACCTTCAATTCAAGAGTTGGAATTAATGAATATGAATTTGTCTACCCAGGGGATTGGTGGATGGATTGATTATGGATTTAATTGGGAAGGAAGAAACTATATAAGTTCAAGCCAATGTGACTTATATTCGACCAATGTTTATGGAAAGAGAAGTTATAGCGAAAGTGCTCCTTGGGGTATCAATATGCGTAGTGTTCCTGAAACGGATTCAGAAAAGAAATCCTATGAGTATAAGTCTAAAAATGGTTATCAAGTTTTTACATATATTGGCACAAATGCTAATCGTGAGTTTAGGATTCGTGCGATTCGGGCTTTTTAATGCCAAATACCGGAAACATATAAAAATTGGCAACATCAACAACTAATTGAATAAAATATTATGTATGACAGTGACAAAATATTTAAAGCAGTCGAAAGATTTAAAAGGAAGTACCATGAACCAAAATGGAAAAAATTTATCGGAGACTGCGTTGCTCAAGTATTCAAGAATTTTATAGAAAAGTCCTTGCCTCCTGAATATAAGGTTGTCGGGCCGAATGTATATATCATGGGGCTACCTGTTGAGTATGACCTCTTGATCATTAAAAGAGGATATGGGAGAATTAAACATACAAATGCATATCCAGCAGAAAGTATTATGTGTGTAATTGAGGCAAAAACCAAAGGGCTATTTTTTAAAATGGGGGAGGCTAGAAAAGTTATAGGTAGAGTTAAAGATACTTTTGCATTGGCAAAATCTGTTCAACCACAAGCACTGTGCATATATATAACTTACTCGGAAGTTAAGAAACCAAAAAGACGGACATCTATAAAATATTTTGATCTAACTTCTGAATTTTTGAGCCCTCACAAAGCATATTGCCTTCGAGAAAGCAGAAAAGATGTGTTTTTCCCAGAAGAGTGGCAGAAATTTATTGAAAATATTCTTAACCACTTGAATAAGCAAGCTGCAAAAATGTAAGCAAAAAGTATAGTAATAATCAAATAATAAATTATGAATGATAATTTTTATTGTATTGGTTTTAACAATTCACACCGTCTTTGGACAGAAAGATGTCTGACAAACAGCTGCTAACTACATGAAATCAGGCAAATTAGACAAAGCTGTAACAGCGATCAATGAATGTGTTGAGAACCCCTTCAACCATTCAGGATGCACGTTCCTGGTTTATCCGGGGGAACATCTATCTGGAGATTGCCAACTCAAAAAATGAGAAATACGCATTGCTAGATTGCTACTTACATAGGGTCACTATTTGAATTAAAGAGGTAAAACGGAGAGCATTGAAAACCAGGAAAACAGTACCAGAGAGAACTCATTAACAGAAAATAATTGATAAGAAAGTAACAATAAAAGATTTCATTTTTTAAATTTGCAATCATTAATAAATTTACTCTTGAATATTAAATTTATACAAATGAAAAAACTCGCAATTTTGATGGCAATGGTCTTGGCTGTTTCCATTGCATTCGGACAAAAGAATGTTACTCAGACTGCCTCTAACATGCTGAGAAATGGCAAATTAGACAAGGCTCTTGATGCCATAAACCAGAGCATTCTTGATCCAAGCACTGCCCAAGATGCAAAAACCTGGTTTTTAAGAGGCAATATTTATTTGGAATTGTCAAATAAAGAAGGAAAGTTGATTGTAGGGATGAAAAAAAGTGAAGTTGAATCATTACTTGGTAAACCTAAAAGTGTTGTTGAGTCTGTTTTTTACGATATGAAAACGGAACTTTTAGAATATGACAATATTTATGTTCACATAGATGACAATAAATTAGTTGGTTGGACAAAGTATAAGGATGGATCTAGCCATCCTAATGTCGAAGACTTACAGAGTGTTAATCTTACGTATTCTCTAGAGTCCTATAAGAAAGCTATGGAATACGATACGAAAAAGAAGTTCTATGAGGATATTCTTGCCAAGCTAAACTGGCAGAGGAATAATTTGTACAACCAGGCTGTGGATGCATACAATCAGGCAACGACTGCGTTGAATAATAACCAACCAGAAGCGGCTACTGA
>JACNJS010000026.1 GCA_014382445.1 Bacteroidota bacterium | reverse complement strand
TACCGTATAATGATTACAGTTCGTGGTTTATAGGATACTCCAATAATTTTGAATTATTATTTCCCCCTATTGAAAACAGTGGAATTCCATCATGGGTACATATTTGTGGTTTTGCCAATAATGACGGTGATAAATATATTGCCACCTATTTTGTAAACCTTGCAAAACAGAATGATAAATTAGTTTTTTATGAGGCAAACGGGAAAGAATATTCCAGTGTCACATTTGATTTTTTGCCTGAGGACAGAAAGAAAGTTAGCACATTTATGGTGCCTGTAGAAGTTGATAATAAGCCATATATCCTTTGGGGCATCATTGATGGATACTTCATATTATATAATGAAAATATTGAAATAAAAAAAATAAAAACGGAGCTTAATAATTTCGACTTCCTCTTTCAAGGAGACCTCAACAAAGATGGTAATGAAGAACTTGTTTTTCGATCCCAAGCATCTGAATATTTAATTATTTCTGATAATATTTTAAAAAATACTGTATGGATTGAAACTAATATTCAAACACACACTACCAAGCCCTTCAACTGGGGTATTAAGCACAATGGCGAAAAACAGGATGAGCTTTTTATCAAAGCCGAAGATTTTGTTTATCTCTATTCTTACAAGGCCAACCTGCTGTACTATTTAAAATTCCCCATCTGGATAATAATTTATGGTTTTGTAACTTTGATATTGTGGTTTTCGCAAAGGCTGCAACACATACAGGAAAAACGAAAACAGCAGGTTGAACAAACGATTAACAGCCTGCAAATGAAAACCATAAAAAGCCAGATGGATCCCCACTTTATGTTCAATGTACTAACCGGACTGGCAAACAATGTGGCAACCGGAAACACTAAGGAAGCTCATGATCAGATATTGCGATTTAGTCAACTTTTACGGTCGATGATGGATAGGACTAATAAGATTGATATTAGTCTTGCAGAAGAAATTGAATTTGTCAGGAGTTATCTGGAGCTGGAGAAGTTCAGGTTTAGGGATGATTTTGAGTATAACATAAAAATTGAGGATGGTGTTGACCTGAACATGCGTTTACCCAGAATGCTTATTCAACTTCTTGTGGAAAACTCAATCAAACACGGGCTGAAGACTCTCTCGGGGACGCAAAAATTGAATATTGACATACATCACAAAAAAGGAAAAACATTAGTAGTTGTTGAAGACAACGGAATTGGCCGTAAGGCAGCAATGGAGAAAAGCGGTATTACAGGTAAGGGCATGAAATTGATTAACGAAATGATTCGACTTAATCGAAAAATGGGTGGAAAGGAAATATCAGTAGACCATACCGACCTTTATGATGAAGCCGGGAAAGCTGCAGGGACGAGGGTTATGGTTGAAGTTAGTCCACGGATTGCACGAATTAGCACAAATTGAATCTTAGTTTAGTGGGAAATCCTATTCGAAAAATTAGCGCGAATATTTATGGCTAACCCTGAAAATTTGGGATAGATTGTAAAAATGCAGATGTGGATTATCTAATATCTTTATTATTTTTGAAAAACATAATCAATTCTCAACTATGCCCACAATAATTGCAGATAACCGCGAAAAGAATTCCGGAGTTCCCCTTTTGTTAACCAATAATGACATTGATGTAAAAATGGAACAACTATTTGTTGGCGATTATATGATTGATGAGGATATTGTTATTGAACGAAAAACCAACACAGACTTTGTGCTGTCAATAATTAACGGGCATTTGTTCGATCAATGTGCCAGATTACGCAAAACTGGTAAGCTTCCACTGATTATTGTTGAAGGCAATCCTTTTAAAACAAGCCATAATATCAAACCTGAAGCAATAAAGGGTGCTTTATTGGCAGTCAACCTGTCGTGGCAAATACCTATTATCCGGTCATCGGGCAAAGAAGACACTGCTCGTTTAATAATAATGGCATCAAAACAACAACGCAACCCTCCGGTTTTTATACGCCGCAAAGGCAAGAAACCAAAGAATATTCGGAGTCACCCTAGTTATTTTATACAAGGACTTCCCGGTGTTGGCCCAGCTTTGGCGCAAAAATTACTGGAACATTTTAAAAGTATTGAGAAAATAGTAGCTGCCAACATTAGTTCGTTGAGAAAAGTTGAGGGAATTGGGAAAACGAAAGCTGATCAGTTGTATGAGTTTATCAGAAGGGGTAGGTAAAAACGGCGATTCCATCAAAAATCTTTTTAAAAATTTCATACAACAAATCCATAAAATTTGTGTTTAACCATGAAAACAAATGCACGCCAATACCCAAAGGTAGAAGAAATTTTAAATGTAGTAACACATGGTCTGGGGTTTTTACTGAGTGTAGCTGCACTCGCAATTTTAGTTGTTTTTGCCAGTCTGAGAGGTGACGCATGGCACATAGTTAGTTTTAGCATATATGGTGTGAGCCTTGTAATATTGTACCTGGCTTCTACATTGTTTCACTCAACCCGAAAGCAAAAACTTCGCAATAAACTTAACATCTTCGATCATGCTGCAATTTACATACTTATAGCCGGTACGTATACTCCTTTTTTGCTTGTAACCCTAAGAGGACCATGGGGATGGAGCTTGTTCGGCGTAATTTGGGGGCTGGCTATTGGAGGAATTGTTTATAAGATATTTTTCGCCGGAAAATTCGATATTGTTTCTGCATTAATTTATGTAGTTATGGGCTGGCTTATTATAATTGCCCTTAAACCAATGAACCAAAACCTCAACACTGACGGCCTCCTTTGGCTACTGGGAGGTGGCATTTCCTATTCTATTGGAGTAGTTTTTTACTTATTACACAAATTACCTTTTAATCATGCGATATTTCATATCTGGGTATTGCTTGGAAGTTTTGCCCATTTTGTAGCCGTTTTCTGGTATATCCTTCCTTAATATTCTAGTAGCTTTAAAAATTTTCTCGTCAAATTTGAAAAGATTTACATAGATTTGCTATGATGCTAAATCAAATTATATGTTAAATCCTCTAACGGCGATTATTGTTGATGACGAAAAAGCAGCTCGTAATGGCCTGGAGAGTCTGATTAATAGCAATATATCAAACGTAGAGGTTATAGCAAAAGCCGAAAATGCACAAAATGCACTTGAAATAATTATTGATAAACATCCTGACTTAATTTTTCTTGATATTCAAATGCCGGTTAATAATGGTTTTTGGCTTGCAGGTAAATTAAACAAGCTTAAAACAGAAACATGTATAATATTTGTAACAGCATACGACGAATATGCAGTTAAAGCAATAAAATACGCAGCTTTCGATTTTCTTATGAAACCTGTAATACCTGAAACACTTAAGGAGGCTGTAGATAGATTTGTAGCAAATAAAGACAAATGCAACCTTAACAAAAAACTTGAAACTCTTAAAATATTTTTAAATCAAGATAAAATCAAATTTAATATCTACAATGGTTTTGTAATGATTTCACCTGATAATATCATTTATTGTGAAGCAGAAAAAAATTACTGCAACATATATCTTTCAAATGGGAAAAAAGAATTTATTACTTCAAAATTAGAGGTACTGGAAGAAGAGCTGAAGGAAAGATCATTTGTAAAAATAAGTCGTTCAGCTATAATCAATATTGATTATCTGGAATCCTTTGACCGTAAAACGAAAACGGTAGCTTTATCTGATGTGCTGCAAAAATATGAGCTTAAGGTTTCATCATCAGGAATTAAACGACTTTCTGCATTATAAGTTTTATGTAGTTTCTTATCTTGCAATTACAAATACCCGATCATACGCTCTTTCATTAATTTTGGCGCGAAGAATATATGTGCCATTTATTAGGCAAGTTGTTGAAATTGGGTAGTTGTTATAATTAATCATTGGATCAACCTGACCGGAAAAAACCTTGTGGCCATAAATATCAAATATCTCAACTGAAATACGATCACCTGAGTTCGTTTGTAATGGAATATTTAGAGTTCCTGAAACCGGGTTTGGGTATGGTAAACCAACAATTTCACCAGGGTTCATTTCTTCACCGGGGATAACATAACTTATGCTATTTGATTGAATACTTATTTCGATGTTGTTAATACTTGGTGTTTCGGGAGTAAGTTCCACGCTGATTTCCTCTGCCAGCACACCGGTTACTTCCGGATAAAGCCAATAAGTATTTAACTCAATTAAGTTAAAGAAAAAGTCGCCGTTAACATCGGTGTAATGACAGGTTAACACATTTTCCGAATCATCAAACAAATACATATTAACACCTACGGCAGAATAGTCAAGTGGGGAGCGTGGTTGATTTACATATTCAACATTGCCACTGATACTACCTGAGCCTGTTAAAACACCATCGGAATATGCTAAATTAATGTTGTATTCCCAGCAAGTATTTGTTAAATGAATAGTAAGTGCTTTATCCCAAAAAAGTTTATCACCATAATAAGTTGGCAGGAGTATACCATAATATTCTGATTCACGCATTGGCTCAACCTTTACAAGATAATCGCCTTCGGGTACCTGATAAAAATAATAATATCCTAAAGTATCAAAAGCAATAGTATCAATTGCGATATAATTATCTAAGGAATCAATCAGATATAAATATGCATGACCCATATCGATAGGAAAATATTCAGAAAAAGCATGGCCCCCAATATGATAGTATTCTCTGGTGGATATATACAATTGTTTAGTAATTGTACTTGTAAGTGGCGTGTTGTTTACCAATGCTGTTACTGTAAACGTTATTTTGAAAAGCCCGCATGATTGATATTCATGCACAGGATTTTGCAGAGTTGAAATACTACCATCTCCAAAATCCCAATGCCAGCTAATAATATGATTGTTATTGGTTTGATCAAAAAAGCTGAATTTATTTTTTGGCCCACCAGATTTTTGAACATATTTGAATCTTGCCTGAAGCTGCTCCGCCTGATAAGGCAGATAAATTACAAAATTTGCAATTATCACACTGTACTCCCTGTAAATAAAGCGAAAATGAACAGTAGTGTCGACAGATTTGCCGTAATGATCGTACGTGTAAATTATTAAAGAGCCTTTATTTTCTGATGTTGAAATTGTATCGTAATAATAACCCTCGTGATTAGTTGTCAGGATATTGAAATATCCGTTGAGCCCATCTTGAGTAGAGTCGCTTATAATATAAATCGTATGCCCCTCAACAGGATTTCCGTATTCCATGTTAATTACCTGGCCGGAAATAATAACGTAGTTGATTTCGTTCGCGGAATATGATAAAAGAGAAAACAACAACAAAAAAGTTGACAATGTGATTTTGTCTATAAATCGGCTAATTAAAATTAATTTCATACTATAGTGCTTTAATGTGCTATTTCATTAAATATATCAACCCGACTTTCAAGGTAAACCCAGAAGAAGATGTGGCGTTGTAAGGATTACAATAAATGCTGCTAAAATAATATCTATAACCCGGTTCAAATGCTATTGATAGCTTTTTGTTGATTTCATACTCTATTCTCGCCCCAAGGAATAACTGGAAATAATTATTCGAACGTATGGGCAGGTTGTTTTGCAGATCAATAATATCAGCATTTTTTTCAAGGGGCTTAGGGTCATCTATCCAGGTCCCAACTTTTAAGTTAAATACCGGTCCTCCTAACAGGTACCAACTAATTACCGATCCCTGTTTTTGATTGTAGTATCCAAATAAAGCCGGAATCTGAAGATAAATATACCTGTTGGTTACTCCCGACACGAATATATGTCTTATCGAATCCCAGACCTCCACCACCTTTGTGTGATAAGTAGGTATAATGTTTCCTGAGACAGTATCAAAAGTAACATCATATACATCGTTGTATGAGCCCATATATTCGTTGGTGACATAGGTTATTTTGGCTGTACCTCTGTCGCGGACCAACGAAAGTCCGGCTCCAAATCGCACAAACCAATTCTTATTAAAAAAATATGTTGGCTCGATGCTTAGACTATATGAATTTAGAATTTCTGCAGAGTCGTAATTAGAGCCTGATAATTCGGGGGTTAAATAATAGCCAGTTTTCCAGCACGAATAAGAACGGTTATTTTTTTTGTCAATCTTTAAATCATCCGGCAAAGGATGCATAAGATTGCGGGTGGTGGGTTTATATTTATTTGCATAGATTGCGGGATACACAAAAACACTTTGCTTTAGTTCAATAACCGCCGAACTATAATTACCTGACCTGTATTGATTATTTTGTTCAATAATAGAAATTGATTTATTTACATTAGCTAAAACCGGTTGTGTTAAGATTAGCTCAGATGTACTTATTGTATTTGTTTCCGAAGGTTGTCTATCAGGACTTGGCTCTTTATTTGTTTCTATAGCTGCTGCACTTGATATGTTGTCATTATTAAGAGTAATTTTATTAGCATCTTCATCTGGTAATAAATTATCTTGATTTTCAAGAAGAGAAGAACTGCTTTCTTCCGTATTATTAATTTGTTGGGGGCTGCTTTCTGAAGTTTCTACCCATGTTGGTTTAAATAATAATACAGAAGTAATAAGAGCTAATAAAAGTGCTACAGAAATGATAATAAACTTCTGGCTTTTAAAAAATTGGAAATAGGATCCCTTGCGCATTCCTTTTTCAATTCCTGTCCATACATGGTCGGGAGGAGAAGGAGCAAATGTTTCAAATTTCTCTCTTATAAGTAGGTCGATATGTTTATTATTACTATCCAAGTTTTTCTTTATCCTTTATGGCAAATATTTTCCTTTGTAAGGATGCCCGTGCTCTTGAAAGCTGTGATTTTGAAGTGTTTTCCGATATCTCAAGCAACTGGCCAATCTCTTTGTGAGTGTACCCTTCTATAACATTTAAATTAAAAACTGTGCGATATCCGGGTGGTAATTCACTTATCAGCTTAAGAAGTTCGTCGGCAGCCATTTTTTCAACAACATCATTCGTTTCTTTAACTTTTCCCTTAACAAAATCTAAGTCGGTATTAATTCCTTGTTTAATTTTCTTTTTATAGTAGTTTATTGCCGTATTAACTATTGTACGTCGCACCCATCCTTCAAGCGAACCTTCGCAGCGAAAATCTCCAATATGTTTAAACACTCTAATAAAACCGTCCTGCAATATATCATCTGCATCCTCTCTAATCAAGGCAAAACGCAGACAAATGCCATACATCTTAGGTGCAAGCTGTTTATAAAAAACCCTTTGCGCTTCTGAATCATTTTCTTTTAACCTCGTTATGAAGGCATTATCAAGCTCCATGCAGGATAGTTTGTTACCAACCGATGGCAATAATAAAATTTCCGGCAAGGTACTAAAATACCTTCAATTATTAAATATGATGACATAACCATTTAATAAATGGTTGCACAAAATATTCTTTATTTAAGGGTTTGAGTGGATGCAAGCACGCTTTTTAAGGATGTAAAATTTTGTGCTGAATAATGTAAAATCAGTTTTACTGCAATTTGTAGTACTTTAGGGATAATAAGATTAATTGAGGGTGCTTTAAAACCAGCTATTGATAATAAAATCATTAATAGTGCTGAGGATGCTTGCTTTTTGAATAGGTTTTGTAATTAATTTATCAATACCCGCTTCTTTTGCTTTAATATTATCGTCATCGTTAGCAAAGTCGAGTTGTGCAATTATTGGAATCATTGAGTTCTTCGATCTAATAATTTTTGCAAACTCGATACCGTTAATAACAGGCAAATCGAAGTTTATCAATATCAAATCAGGCTTTTCTTCAAGATAAAGCCTAACGGCCTCATCGCCTGTTTTTGCTCTAAGCAGTTTAGCGTTGGTTTTGCTGAGAAGAACTTTCAGTAGGTTAAAATCGATTTCTTCATATTCAGCGATTAGAATAGTAGTGTTTTTCCAATCGTAAGCAGAATCACTTGAGAGGCAGTTGGTGGAATTTGTTTCAAGCGAAATAATTGATTCAGGAAGGCTTAAATAGAATGCAGACCCAATACCTGGTTTTGATTGCATTGATATTTTTCCGTTAAGGAGATGAGCAAGTCCGCGAGAAATAGCAAGGCCTAGCCCTGTTCCTCCAACTTTTCGGGTTGATGAGTTGTCGACCTGGCGAAAATGCTCAAATATACTTTCATGGTGTTGTGCCTCAATACCAACTCCCGTATCTTTCACATAAAAGCATATTCCGTTCTTGTCTTTAATAGAAAAACCAATTTCAACCTTGCCCTTATCTGTAAATATAAAAGCATTTTCAACAAAACTAAAAATTATCTGACGTAATTTAATCGGGTCAGTCATAATTACAACATCAGTATAATCATGAAGTTTATTCAGAAACAAATCAACATTGTCCCTTCTGTATTTTTGCTTAAGGTTCATGCATTCTTCGTGCAAATCAACAAGAAAATCAATAACATTAACTCGTTCTTTGTTAATATCCATTTGGCCTGATTCAATTTTCGACATATCGATTATATCATCAAAACGTTTTAAAAGCAGATCACTACTGCTTTGCACAATCAATGAATATTCATCCCTCTCTTCATCAGTGGTTTCATCTACAAGTATGAGCTCTAAAAACCCAATTATATGATTTAACGGTGTTCTAATCTCATGTGATAAGTTACTTAAAAAGGCAGTTTTTAGCATATTTGCTTCTTCTGCTTTTTCTTTTGCCTGAATGAGGCTGTTTTCTGCAAGTTTCCGTTTTGTAATATCACCAATGATAATCATATATGAAATCACCTCGTCATCTAATGATAGAATTGTAATGCCGCGGGAGCGAAATTGACTGTCTTCATTACCAATATCTTTAATTTTAATTTCGTGATCAAACTGCATCTGATTATTCAACAGTTTGTTTATTTTTTTAATAAGCACTGTGCCTTGAAAAGGCATAAAGTTATTGATATGAATTTTAGCGCTTAGTTTTCTTTTATCAAAATCAAACAATTTAATAAACGACATGTTAGCAAGTTGCATATACCCGTTTGCATCAAGACTTAAAATGGCAAGGGGAATATTATCAAGCAGATTGTTATAAAGATTGTTTGATGAAGGCGGTAACGAATTTATTAATTTAAGCGCAGCGAGTTCACTTTCAAGCTTAAGTATTCGTTTCTTGAGAATACCATTCTCGGCCTCAGGGGCATGGGTTGTTCTTTGCTGATTTGTCATGCTTGTTATGTTTTTTTCACAAAGATTATCACAAAGATAAAAAAAAATTGTGAAATTCCTAATATTTTTTCATTTTTTTTTAAAAGTAATTAATCGTTAACTGAATCCGTATACTCGTTCTCAAAAATAATGTTACATCTTCTATACATTAAGGAATATTTTGATTACAAAATGATATTGCATCACCTATGAAAACATAAAGTCAACAAGCATTTTATGGTCGCGATTGGTAAGAGTATGATGCATACCTGAAACCTTGTTTTTGCTGTATTGATTAATAATATCGGTTTTTCTTTCAATATTTACATCTATCTCACTCATGCAAACAGGGGAGCCTAGTTTGCGGAAAAACTCTTCAACCTTTTTAATCGTATCATCAACATTATTTACTCCAAAAAGGCCTTTCCCTAATTTTATTATTCTTTCGGGTATTCTGTCTTTTTGGAGTTTTAGCCAGGCAGGATATACAATACTTAGCGAGGCGCCGTGAGGTGTGTCGAATAATAATGAAAGCTCATGACCAAGACTATGTACTCCCCAGTCGCCACTTTTTTTGCCATAATTTGTTAGCCCATTGAGAGCCAGTGTAGCATCAAGCATAATAATGGCTCTAAGGTCAACATTTGTCAGGTCATCCAATAATTGAGGCCCCCAGAATATCGCATCTTTTATTATTTCGATAGTAATTTGATCCGTAACTGAGGGTTCACCCTCTCCGAAAAAAGCCTCCATAGCATGTGCTATTAAATCAACTATACCGTAAGCTGTAATGTTGCGCGGCACTGTTAACGTAAACGCAGGATCAAGAAAAGAGTGCTTTGGAAACATCAGTTCATTTACATATCCAATTTTTTCACCCGTGAGGTGATTTTGCACTACTGCAGCAGCATTCATTTCTGTTCCGGTGGCAGCTATCGTAAGTACTGTGATTATCGGAATTGCTTTTTGAGGTTGCAGTTTCCAGGTCATAAAATCCCAGCCATTTTCTCCTGTTGCAATGCTTAAGGCAATAACTTTTGAAGAATCAATTACACTACCTCCGCCAAGGGCAACAATTACATCAATATTGTTTTCTCTGCCAAGCAGAGTTGCTTTTTCTACATCTTCAATAACAGGGTTAGGTTTTATTCCGGAGTATTCAAATACCTCCAGTCCGGTTTTCTCCAATTGATCAATCACCTGATTATAATAACCATAAGTTTTAACCGAACCTTTTCCGTACGTAAGTAGTACACGATTTCCGTAATTTTTTACTGTGGCGCCCAGGGTGTTGATAACATTGGCTCCGAAATGAAGCTTAACAGGGTTATATGCAACGAAATTTTCCATTTTAAAGTTTTTTCCAAAAATACTGAAAGAAAATGAAATCATCTTTTGTAGATACTGAATATAGATATTCAATCACTAACCCGAAAACTTATTTTTTCCTTAGGATGGATAAAATTTCAGAGGATATTTCTTCGATGGGTTTGTTTGTAACGTTAATAATCGACCACTTTGGCTGCATTTTATAAATTCTCGATGCATAATTTAACTCTTTTTGAATATGAGCTCGGTCAGAATAATTTCCGGTTGAGTTACCTAAATAATTGTCTCTGATCTTTCTTAACTGTACTAAACGGTTAGGAAACGTGGTTAAACAAAAAACTTTATCAGGAGGCAGCTTATAGATTATGTCGGGGACATCCATTCCTAATATAATTGGCACATTAGCCACTAACCAGCCTTTGTATGCCATATAAACACTCAGTGGAGTTTTAAAGGTTCTGGAAACTCCAAGGAGCACAATATCAGCTCTATGCAATTCATCTACTCGTTGTCCGTCATCATGACGAAGCGTAAATTCAACAGCTTCAATTCGTTGAAAGTATGCCTTATTTAGTAGATGAAAAATTCCGGGTTTTTCTGCCGGGAAATCGGCAAAATGATGTGATAATTGAGCTAAAAGCGGACCCATCAAATCTATCGTACGAAGGTCGTGAAGACGACCCTGCTCCAACATTAAATTACGTAATTTCTTTGAAACCATAGTGTGAACAATCATTCCTTTAATATGGTGAGCTTCCGAAATTACATCAAGTACTTGTTTTTTTGTTCGCACCACGGGGCGTATATAAGTTTCTACTTCAATGCCTTCAAACTGAACCAATGCAGCTTTTAATGCATGGCTGGCGGTTCCTCCGGTTCCATCCGAAACTATGAAGATATGTTGGATCATAAGTAAACTGGCTTTTTGTTTATCAAATTAAAAGAAATCCCCTGTATTAATATTAAATTTTCGACCGTTTAATAATTCATCTGGTCTATTATTCGAGCTTTTGTAGTGAATTGTTTCTCCCATTTCATGTTTATTAAAACCACGAAATTAATAAAAACCATTATCACTGTCTTTTTAGTAACTTCGCTGACTGAAAATAAATACATAATACATTAAAATGCTACGTTCACATACTTGCGGAGAGCTTAAAATAGAAGACGTTAACAAAGTAGTAACCTTGTCGGGATGGGTGCAAAAAGTTCGTGACAAGGGAGGTTTGATATGGATTGATTTACGCGATCGTTACGGAATTACACAACTGCTGTTAGAGGAGGGAAGGTCGGACATAGCAACAATTGATGCGGCCAGAAAACTTGGTCGCGAGTTTGTTATACAAGCAGTAGGTAAGGTTATTGAGCGTGAAGCAAAAAATCCAAATATGACAACTGGTGATATTGAGATAGACCTGGGTTCATTGGAAATCCTTAATTCATCCCTAACACCACCTTTTACTATTGAGGATAATACCGATGGTGGCGAAGAACTCAGAATGAAATACCGCTATCTCGATTTACGCCGCCAACCATTACGCAAGAATCTTGAACTCAGAAATCGCCTCTCAATCGAAACCAGAAAATACTTAGACAGTCAACAATTTTTTGAAATAGAAACCCCTTATCTGATAAAATCAACACCCGAAGGTGCCCGTGATTTTGTAGTCCCTTCGAGGATGAATGAAGGTCAGTTTTACGCTTTGCCACAGTCACCACAAACCTTTAAACAATTGTTAATGGTGGCAGGTTACGACCGCTATTATCAGCTTGTTAGATGCTTCCGTGATGAAGACCTTCGTGCCGACCGTCAGCCTGAGTTCACTCAAATCGACTGTGAAATGGCATTTGTAGAGCAAGATGATGTGTTGAATACTTTTGAAGGATTAGTAAAATATCTTTTCAGTAAGGTTAAGAATATTGAAATTCAGGAATTGCCAAGAATACAATATTCTGATGCATTAGTATATTATGGAAGCGACAAGCCCGACTTAAGATTCGGGATGAAGTTTATTGAACTGAACGATGTGGCTCAAAACAAAGGCTTTAAAGTTTTTGATGATGCAGAACTTGTAGTTGGAATTAATGCCGATGGATGTGCTGGCTACTCACGTAAAGAGCTTGACAAACTAACCGATTTTGTAAGAAAACCCCAAATTGGTGCTTTAGGATTGGTATATGCAAAATATAATGAGGATGGTACTTTTAAATCTTCTGTAGATAAATTTTTCAGTCAGGAAGACCTCAAAGAATGGGCACATAAATTTAATGCAAAGCCGGGCGACTTAATGCTGGTACTTTCGGGCGAAGCTAATAAAGTAAGGAAACAACTTAGCGAACTCCGCCTTGAAATGGGCAACATATTGGACCTTCGTGATCCAAATGTATTTGTTCCGCTTTGGGTTGTTGATTTCCCTTTGCTTGAGTGGGACGAAGATTCCCATAGATATCATGCAATGCACCACCCCTTTACATCTCCCAAAGCAGAAGATTTGGCACTTTTGAGTACTAATCCCGGTGAGGTGCGTGCCAATGCCTACGATCTTGTTATAAACGGTGTTGAGATTGGCGGTGGTTCCATCAGGATCCACGACCGTAATTTGCAGAAACTCATGTTCAGGCATCTCGGGTTTACCGACGAAGAGGCACAGGAGCAGTTTGGCTTTTTAATGAATGCTTTTGAATACGGCGCACCACCACACGGTGGTATTGCTCTTGGTTTCGATCGGCTGGTTGCTCTATTCGGCGGGCAGGATTCCATTCGTGATTTTATTGCTTTCCCAAAAAACAACGCCGGACGTGATGTGATGATAGATACACCTTCAGTAATTGCTGATAGCCAACTTGAGGAGCTGAAATTGAAAGTGGTGAAGGAATAATCAAGCGCGTTTGCAACGCGTTTGAAAACACAGTAGCATTTGCAATGCAAAAATATTGTATTTTTATTCCGATTCAAATATTTTATAGTATGTCGGAACAATATAAGTTTCATGATAAAGATGGGTTGTACTTTTCAACATCAACTGTTGTGGATTGGGTAGATATTTTCACTCGACCTGAATACAAGGCAGTTATTATTGAATCATTAAAATACAATCAACAGGAAAAAGGTTTAATAATTCATTCCTGGTGTTTAATGACAAATCATTTACATATGATTGTTAGCGCAAAAGACGGGTTCAATTTATCAGCAATTATGCGTGATTTTAAAAAGTTCACAAGTAAAGAAATCATTAAAACAATTAATGATATTCAGGAAAGCAGAAAGGACTGGATGCTAAAACGTTTTGAATATGCAGGTAAATATTCTAAAAGAATAAAGAATTACAAATTTTGGCAAGATGGTAATCATCCAATAGAATTGAACACAAATGAATTAATTGACCAAAAATTAGAATATATTCATAATAATCCTGTTGTTGCAGAAATTGTTGAAAAACCGGAGGAATATTTATATAGCTCAGCGAGAGATTATATCGGAATGAAAGGATTGCTGGATATTGAATTAATTGACTAATAATAATGCATTACAAATGCTTAGTGATAATACACTCGTTGCAAACGAGCGCAATTCATGCTTGTCAATCAAGCGCGTTTGCAACGCGTTTGAAAACACAGTAGCATTTGCAATGCAAAAATATTGTAACGTTATGACTTCCCACCCGAAAATATACCTCGCCCCATTTCAGGGAATAACAACTTACACTTATCGTGAAGTTTACACAAAGCACTTTGGTGGTGTTGATAAATTATTTACACCATTCTTCACAGGAATACATAAAACCAAAAGCCTTGAAAAGAGGGCATATGAACTAAATTTTACACATCACAACAAAGTTGATGTTGTCCCCCAGATTCTTTCAAAAGATGCTGATGAAATAATACATTTTGCAAATTATTGTAACAACAAAGGAATTAAAGAAATTAACTGGAATCTGGGCTGCCCATATCCACGTGTGGCAAACAAAAAAAGAGGTTCAGGGATGCTTCCATACCCTGAGATGGTTAAAGAGATTCTCGAAAAAATCATGCCGGAGATCAATATTAACTTTTCAATAAAATGCAGATTAGGATATTTTTCGGAGGATGAAATACTGGAACTAATGGATGTTTTTAATTCCTACGATATAAGTGAGCTTACTATTCATGCACGTATCGGTAAACAACTTTATGCCGGGGAAGTAAAAAAAGATGCCTTTAAAAAGGCGGTGGAAAAAAGCAGGATAAACATTGTGTATAATGGCGACATCTTTACGGTTACCGATTTCAATAAATTTAAAAACGAATTTGAAACGATAAACAGATGGATGATAGGCAGAGGCTTGCTCGTTGATCCATTTTTACCAGCAAAAATAAAAAACGAACAAGTTCCAGAGTTATCGGAGCAAAAAGAGATTGCTTACAAGTTTATTACAGATATTTATCTTGGTTATCGAAAAAAAACAAACAATGGGTTGCAGGCAATCGGTGTGCTAAAAGAGCTATGGGGGTTTCTGGCTTTTTCGTTTAACGATCCACAAAAAGCATTTAATGGCATTAAAAAAACCATCTCTCTTGAAAAGTATGAAGAAGTCGTTGCCTCTGTTTTTCATGAATTTGATTGGGTTGGGTCGGAGGCAGGGCTTTTTGGTATCCATCTTCAAAAAGACTTAACAAAGTGAAAAAGTCGCAGAATTTTATAATGTTATCGCCAACTACCGATAAAAGTATACCAACTACCGATTTTTTATTTACATTAGTGCCCAAACAAAATACTTTTGCTTCGTAAAACCAAAAAATACTAAAATGGAAAATAAATCAACTGACAAAAAATTAATAATCGGCATACTCCTTATGGTGGCAGGGGGACTGCTATTATTCGACACTTTCGATATTACTCAACTGCCAATTCGCCATTACATACTATCGTGGAAAACTTTGCTTATTGCTATCGGGATTGTGCTGCTTGCCGCCAGAGAAAAGCCAATTGCCGGCTATGTTTTAATAGGGCTTGGTGTAATTTTCTGGTTGCCAAGTCTGGTAAACTACAGCATTTCATTACACCAGATTTTTTGGCCTGCAATATTAATTGGAGTGGGAGTTCTTATTTTGGCAAAAAGGGGAGTATATGATAAGCGTCAAAAGTTTTCAGGAAGTAACACAGAAACCTCCAGCGACTATATTGATGATGTTTCAATTTTAGGGGGTGGCACAAAAATTATTCAATCAAAAAATTTTAAAGGTGGTGATATAACAGCAATTTTTGGCGGCTCGGAGTTTAGCTTTAAAGATGCTGAACTTTCGCCTGATGGTTGCACTATTGATGTGTTTACAATGTTTGGTGGCTCAAAGCTAATTGTCCCCGATAACTGGATGGTAAAATCAGATATGTTCTCAATTTTTGGCGGCTTTAACGACAAAAGAGCCATACGTTCGAACGAGAGTGATCCCGGTAAAGTACTTCATCTGAAAGGTGCCGTTATTTTCGGAGGTATGGAAATAAAGAGCTTCTAATTTGAGTTTAAAGCACTATTATAATTAGTATGCTAAATCCTATTTCTAAAAACAGAAATTACATAATTGCATATATTGCAATTTGGATTACCATATTTTTGATCCAAACATTAATAATAAACTTCTTTTACGAAGTTAACAGCATCATTAGCCTAACCGACTCAGTAATATTTAATTTACTTTTCGCATTAATCGGGCTTAACCTGTGGTATGTAATTCGTTTTAATCTAAAAGAAACACCAACCATATTCGATCTGTTATTTAACCATTTTATAGTTGCAGTAATTACAATTGCCATTTGGATTACTGTTTCGTATTTTACATTAATTTATATTTTTCCGGAAGAAAATTCTTACACAGAGTTTTTAAATGACAGCCTCCCATGGCGTGTAATAACAGGAATTTTTTATTATCTGCTTTTCATTATGTTCTATTATGTAATGCTTTATTACGAGGATTTACAGGAAAAACTGAAAGTAGAAGCTGAATTGCAGGCTTTGGTAAATGAGGCAGAGCTTTCGGCATTAAAATCACAAATAAATCCTCACTTTCTTTTTAACAGCTTAAACTCAATAAGTTCACTAACAATAACCAACCCTGGCAAAGCACAGGAAATGGTAATTAAACTATCCGACTTTTTAAGATATACTTTAAGTCATGATAAAGATGAAAAAGCAAGCCTTAAAGAAGAGTTTGGTAATTTGCATCGCTATCTCGACATCGAAAAAATCCGCTTCGGACATCGATTGAATTTTTCCACTAACATCCCTGAAGAATGCAACAAATTCCTTATCCCCAACATGATACTGCAACCACTGTTAGAAAATGCAATAAAACATGGAGTTTATAACAGCACTGATGAAGTTTTGGTTGAATTAACATGCAAACATGATAAGAAAAACGTTATTATTGAGATTAGTAATGAATACGACCCTGATTCAGTTAAGAAAAAAGGTGAAGGAATTGGATTGAAAAATATCAGAAAACGACTTCAAATAATATATAAACGCCACGACCTGTTAGAAATATCTGCCGAGAAATTAATTTTCAGGGCAACCTTAAAATTGCCCATAAAAGCATAACAATGAATAAACTACGCACAGTGATTATTGAAGATGAGGCTCCTGCCCGCGAACTTGTTAAGGCTTATATTAAAACCAACAACAATATTGAGCTGATAGCCGAATGTCAGGATGGGTTTACCGGAGTGAAAACCATTAATGAAACTAAACCCGACTTGATTTTCCTCGACATTCAAATGCCCAAACTAACGGGCTTTGAAATGATTGAACTATTAGATGAAGTTCCGGAAATAATCTTCACAACAGCGTACGATCAATTTGCCATTAAAGCTTTTGAACTTAGTGCTGTTGACTATTTAATGAAACCATTTTCGCGCGAACGATTTGATGAAGCTGTTAAAAAGGTACTTACGCGTGTGCAAAGCAGGGTTGAAATTCCGGGAAAGGCAAAAGAGCCTAATAAAAATATTGAAACCTTTACTAATCTGAAAAAGAAATCGGCAGAACAAGTTGAGCGCCTGTTTGTTAAAACAGGAACCAAAATTGATGTCGTGCCGGTGGAAACTATTATAAAAATTGAAGCTCAGGACGACTATGTAGAAATTTACACAGCTGAAAGGAAGTATTTGAAAAACGACACGATGAATTATCTTGAGAGAGTCCTACCTCCAAAAACCTTTACAAGAGTTCATCGATCAAACATTATTAATCTCAACCATATTAATAAAATTGAGAAATATGGCAAAGAAAGCTACGTTGTTATACTCAAAGACGGTAGCAAAGTTAATGTTAGCAAATCAAGGATCAAGGAGTTGAAAACTCAATTGGGGATATAGTTTACAGTTGGCAGTTGGAAGTCCTCAGCTAAAGTCTTCGCCCTGACTCCTGTATTACCTGTCATTTAAGGAGGTACAACTGAGAAACGTAAGTTCTGCGGAGCCAAATCCCCTTATGATTATCATGTCATTTCGAAGGAGGTACGACTGAGAAATCCCCTGAGTCCGACGAATGGTTGGTGTACTATGGTGTATGGCTTCAGGCTGAGGGGATTTCTCACGCTCCCTACAGTCGGTTCGAAATGACAACACACTCACAACCCTACACCATCATCAACTCGGCAACTAGGTTTTGTTTAGTAGAAAGTTTCATTTTTTTGCGGATGCGGTGCCTGGCAATTTCCAGTGACTTGTTTGAAATATATATTTACTTCCGACCCATAGAGTCATGGAATTAAACCATACTCTTCTCACCCACCCTGCCGAACGCACGGAAGATTAAAAACAAAGCCCTCCATCTGCGATGAAAGGCTTTGTTAAGTATTGGGTATGATTAAGTGTTAATCTCCCCTGGTATAAGAAACAACTATCGTTTCAGAATCCTTGTTGTAAATGTACTATTATCCTCTAGAATAGTGATGATGTAAACTCCTCTTGCATAAGTTGATAAATCGACAATCCCGTTGTTACCAATAATATTGGTTTCAAAAATGGGTCTTCCTGTAAAATCAGAAATTTTCAATTGCCTATCCTTACTGCTCGTGAATTCAAAGTATACTTTTCCAGTGGTTGGATTCGGATAAATAGATACGCTGTTTTCGTCTAACGATTCTAAGCCTACAGTAGTATAAACAGTAACATCAAAGCTACAATCAGCTGTATTTCCTGAATTGTCTTCAACAGTCCAGGTTACTGTTGTTGTTCCTAAAGGAAATATTGCTCCATCAAGAGTTGCAGAATTATTATAATCATTTTCTACAGTTGCCACCTCACAGTTATCGTCAGTTGAAATCGGGTCGAACAATGTTCCAGCAACAGTGTAAGTATTTGTTTCATCTGCCCCAACATTTTGATCTTCTACGCAAACGATAGTAGGATCAGTATTATCTACAACAGCCACATTAAATTGAATGATTGCTGTATTCCCTGTTTCGTCTGAAACAAATATCTGTACTTCGTTCGTAGGTCCTGAGATTATTGTTCCGGGAGCAGGAGATTGTACAATTGTAATTACTGAACTGCAATTGTCAGTTGCTACAACATCACCAGTATAATCAGCCAGTACAGCCTGACAAGATTCATCTGCATCAACAAATTGGTGGGGATGTGGGGAAGTAACGTCTGGAGGAGTAATATCCAGAACTTTCACATTAAAAGTTACTTGTGCTGAGTTTCCTGCATAGTCAGCAACAGTTAGTGTTACCGGATTTGTAGCTCCTGATATTATAGTGCCGGCTACCGGTGACTGTGTTACTGTTGGGTCGGTATCACAATTGTCAGATACAACAACATCCCCTGTATAATCAGGCAGTACTGCGTCACAATCTGCAGTAGCATGAATAATTTGAGTACCGGGAGATGTAATTGTTGGATCGGTATTATCAACAACCTCTACATTAAAACTAACCTCAGCAAAATTTCCTGCATCATCAGTTACCGTCATCGTTACTGTATTTGCAGTGCCAGATATTATTGTACCGGCTATAGGCGATTGCGCAATTGTTAAATCAGTATCGCAATTGTCAGTAGCAACAACATCCCCTGTATAATCGGCTAGTATAGCCTCACAGTTTTCATTTGCATCAACACTTTGATCGGTTGGTGAAGAGGTGATTATTGGAGGGATAATATCACCGGTAATGGTAACCATATTAGTTGTAAGCGTTCCACAACCTGAGGCCGAAGTTTGTATTAATTGATAATAAGTTGTTACAAATAAAGCTCCTGGTTGGTAGTTTAAACTGGTGGCTCCGGTAATATCTGCAAAAGTAGTTCCATCCGTTGAATTTTGCCATTGATAGGTATAGGGAGTATTACCTCCGGTTGGAGCTACTCCGGTTAATTCGGCCGGTGCTGTGTTATAGCAAATAGTTTGATCAGCAGAGATTGAACCAACCACAAAATCAGGATAAACAGTTATTGTTACCATGTTTGTAGTTTCAACTCCACAGCTGGAGGCTGAAGTTTGAACAAGCTGGTAATAAGTAGTTGCTGATAAAGCTGCTGGTGAATAATTCAAACCGGTAGCACCACTAATATCCGCAAAAGTAGTTCCATCCGTTGAATTTTGCCATTGATAGATATAGGGAGTATTACCTCCTGTTGGAGCTACTCCTGTTAATTCAGCCGGTGCTGTGTTAAAGCAAATAGTTTGATCCGCAGAAATAGATCCAACCACAAAATCAGGATAAACAGTTATTGTTACCATGTTTGTTGTTGCATATCCACAGCCGGACGCTGAAGTTTGAACAAGCTGGTAATAAGTAGTTGCTGATAAAGCTGCAGGTGTATAATTCAAACTGGTAGCGCCACTAATATCAGCAAAAGTAGTTCCATCCGTGGAATTTTGCCACTGATAAGTATAGGGAGTATTGCCTCCGGGTGGAGCTACTCCGGTTAATTCGGCCGGTGCTGTGTTATAGCAAATAGTTTGATCAGCAGAGATTGAACCAACCACAAAATCAGGATAAACAGTTATTGTTACCATGTTTGTAGTTTCAACTCCACAGCTGGAGGCTGAAGTTTGAACAAGCTGGTAATAAGTAGTTGCTGATAAAGCTGCTGGTGAATAATTCAAACCGGTAGCACCACTAATATCCGCAAAAGTAGTACCATCCGTTGAATTTTGCCATTGATAGGTATATGGAGTATTGCCTCCTGTTGGCGCCACACCTACAATTTCAGCAGGAGTAGTATTATAACATATAGATTGATCAGCAGAGATTGAACCTGCAACAAAATCAGGATAAACCGTTATTGTTACCATGTTTGTAGTTTCAACTCCACAGGTGGAAGCTGAAGTTTGAACAAGCTGGTAATAAGTAGTTGCTGATAAAGCTGCTGGTGAATAATTCAAACCGGTAGCACCACTAATATCCGCAAAAGTAGTTCCATCCGTTGAATTTTGCCATTGATAGATATAGGGAGTATTACCTCCTGTTGGAGCTACTCCTGTTAATTCAGCCGGTGCTGTGTTAAAGCAAATAGTTTGATCCGCAGAAATAGATCCAACCACAAAATCAGGATAAACGGTTATTGTTACCATGTTTGTTGTTTCAACACCACAGCTGGAGGCTGAAGTTTGAACAAGCTGGTAATAAGTAGTTGCTGATAAAGCTGCTGGTGAATAATTCAAACCGGTAGCACCACTAATATCCGCAAAAGTAGTACCATCCGTTGAATTTTGCCATTGATAGGTATATGGAGTATTGCCTCCTGTTGGCGCCACACCTACAATTTCAGCAGGAGTAGTATTATAACATATAGATTGATCAGCAGAGATTGAACCTGCAACAAAATCAGGATAAACCGTTATTGTTACCATGTTTGTAGTTTCAACTCCACAGGTGGAAGCTGAAGTTTGAACAAGCTGGTAATAAGTAGTTGCTGATAAAGCTGCAGGTGTATAATTCAAACCGGTAGCCCCACTAATATCCGCAAAAGTAGTTCCATCCGTTGAATTTTGCCATTGATAGGTATATGGAGTATTGCCTCCTGTTGGTGCCACACCTACAATTTCTGCAGGAGCTGTATTATAACATATTGATTGATCAGCAGAGATTGAACCAACAACAAAATCAGGATAAACGGTTATTGTTACCAAGTTTGTTGTTACAACTCCACAGGTGGAAGCTGAAGTTTGAACAAGCTGGTAATAAGTAGTTGCTGATAAAGCTGCTGGTGAATAATTCAAACCGGTAGCACCACTAATATCCGCAAAAGTAGTACCATCCGTTGAATTTTGCCATTGATAGGTATATGGAGTATTGCCTCCTGTTGGCGCCACACCTACAATTTCAGCAGGAGTAGTATTATAACATATAGATTGATCAGCAGAGATTGAACCTGCAACAAAATCAGGATAAACCGTTATTGTTACCATGTTTGTAGTTTCAACTCCACAGGTGGAAGCTGAAGTTTGAACAAGCTGGTAATAAGTAGTTGCTGATAAAGCTGCAGGTGTATAATTCAAACCGGTAGCCCCACTAATATCCGCAAAAGTAGTTCCATCCGTTGAATTTTGCCATTGATAG
>JACNJS010000014.1 GCA_014382445.1 Bacteroidota bacterium | reverse complement strand
AAATAATATCCAATAAAAAAAGAAGCCGTCTCGAGTTGTGAGACGGCTTCTTTTTTTTATTCTCAGAAAAAGATTTTTGCTTTATGCATATTGATAGTTGAAATCATTGTTAACTTTTGTTGGAAACTTGTAATCTCTTTTTGTAAGAAATTTTGTGTTTGTAATTTTATTTTTTTTAGATTTACATCCTGTGTATTATTAAAAAAATAGCATATTACAATATAGATTTACACTTAATTAATTTTACCTTTCTATGAACAACAATCTAAATGCCTTATTCGAACCAAAAGCAGTTGCTATAGTAGGAGCATCTGTTAAAGAACTATCCATTGGAAATGTAATAATAAAAAATCTTCTTCATTACAAATATAAAGGGCCTATCTACCCAATAAATCCCAAAGTCGATGAAGTTAGAGGAATAAAAGCATATAAATCAATACTTGATGTTCCCTGTGAAGTGGATCTCGCACATATTGTAATCCCTCCTCCTTTTGTTCCCATGGAAGTTGAAAACTGTGGAAAGAAAGGTGTGAAAGCGATCATTATTAATACCGCAGGATTTAAAGAAATGGGAAACGATGGCAAGGCTCTGGAAGATGATTTCCTTGCACGTGCAAAAAAATATGGCATCCGAATTCTTGGTCCAAATTGTCAGGGAATAATCAATTCAGATCCTGAGATTAACGCATATTGCAATTTTACTTTTACTTTTTTCAAGCCAGGATACATATCTGTAGTTGCCCAAAGTGGTGGTGTTGGAGCAGTTATTATGCAGGCATTTCATGATATGGGAATTGGAATGAGAATGTATGTCTCAAATGGAAACGCATCTGATATATCTATACCAGAAATTATCCGTCATTATGGCGAAGATGAAAATACAAGGGCTATAGTAGTTTATGTTGAAAGTTTGGATAACCCTAAGGAATTTTTGGAGATAGGGAAAGAAGTGACAGCTAAAAAACCAATTCTAGCTATGACTGCCGGACGTACTGAAAAGGGGGCACAGGCTTCCCGATCGCATATAGGAGGCCTTGCCGGTGATATTTCGTTGGAGCATATTTTCAGAAAGGCTGGTATGCTACCTTTTTCAAATCAAGATGATTTATGTAACGCTGCTAAAACTTTTGCATCTCAACCAATTCCGAATGGAAATAGAGTAGGTATAATCACAAATACAGGTGGGCCTTCAGTAATTGCAATAGATGAACTTGTTACCGGTGGCCTTGAAGTACCTCCCTTATCTGATAAAGCCAAAATCATACTAAAAGAAACTATGTTTGAATCAGCATCAATTAATAATCCTTTAGATGTTGTAGCAACAGCGGGGGCTATACAGTTTAAAAGTGCATTTGATGTTATGATGGATGAAGTCCAGATTGATTCTGTTTATGTGAATTTTGTGACCCCACCTTTTGTAGATTGCGAAAGTGTGGCTCGTGAATTTGCCATGATCAGTAAAGCTAAAAAGAAACCCATTGTCTGCAATTATATGACTGATAAAGAAAAATGGGTAGGTACCACAAATATACTAAAAGAAGCAGGAATACCATATTTTGATTTTGCCGAAACAGCAGCTAAAGCACTTGCAGCAATGGTGCGTTATAACGTGATACGAAACAAGGATACCGGAAAAGTGAACGTATTCGAGGACATAAACAAAGATATCGTAAATAACATTCTCGATAAAGCAACAAGAAGGAAACAGGAAGTTCTTACTGGTGAAGATGTATATAGCATATTGGAAGCTTATAAAATTCCTGCTGCCAATTGGGGAATTGCTAACAATTCAAATGAGGCTGTTTCGCTTGCTGAAAAACTAGGATTCCCTGTTGTAATAAAGGCTGATTCGGAAGAAATAATTCACAAGAGCGATGTTGGAGGAGTTGCGGTAAATATAAAATCAAGTGAAGATGTTCGCAAAGTAGTGGAAACTATGAAGAATAAACTTCGTAACGTAGATTTAAAATTCTTTGTTCAGAAATTTATGCCGCCGGGAAGAGAACTCATCATAAGTGCAAAAAAGGAAGAAGGCCTCGGACATCTTATTATGTTCGGTATGGGAGGAATATTTGTTGAAGTTTATAAAGACGTTGTATTTAATCTTACTCCTGTAACTGATACTGAAGCAACTGAAATGCTTGATTCAATAAAGGCAGCGCCTCTATTAAATGATTTTAGAGGGAAGAAAGGAATTGATAAAGCAAAAGTATCAGAGATACTGCAAAGGATATCTGCTCTGGTTACTGATTTTCCTGCTATAAAAGAATTGGATCTCAATCCCATTTTTGCTTACGAAGATAAAGTTTGTGCAGTTGACGCCAGAATTATTCTTTAAGGTTATGTAAATTATTAGTAAATAACAAATTATGTAACTAATCAGAGTAACGAAATGCTAGTATAATGGAGTTTTTATAAACAATTTTTCCTTTGTGTTTTCTTTGTGAAATCCTTTGTGCTTTGTGGTTATTTTTTTACCACTAAGAAACACCAAGCCTGCCTGTTGCAGGCAGTTGCCACATGGGAGGTCACTAAAGAGATATATAATATTATTGTAAAATAACATTGAAAAAACTATTTGCTTTTGCTGACACTAATTAGTTACCAATTATTAAAATAATCTCTTTTTTTAAAAAAGTATGATGAGGGATGCTAAAAAAGCCCTGAATTTGCAGGGCATACTAAAAACTATTGGCCCAGGTATACTATATGCGGGAGCTGCAATTGGAGCTTCGCATCTTGTTCTGTCAACTCGTGCCGGAGCTAATTATAGTTTTATGCTTATTTGGGTAATTATCCTTATTAATCTTTTCAAATACCCTTTTTTCGAGTTTAGTTACAGATATACTGCAGCTACAGGTAGTAGTGTTCTTGAAGGATACAGGAAACTAGGAAAATGGGCAATAATTACGTTTTTTGTATTATCATTTTGCACTGCCATTGTGAATTTTGCAGCCGTTATTAAAGTTACTTCTGATTTGGCTGCATATCTATTTCATATTAACCTTAACTCTTTCGTTACAAGCACCGGCCTTTTAATAATTATCCTATTGATCCTATTTATTGGAAGGTATGCCATGCTCGATAAAATTATGAAAGTAATGATTGCGGTTTTGGCAATCCTAACCGTTACAGCATTCTTTTTTGCATTGAATCGAGGGCCTCAGATTGAGCCCGGATTTGTGCCACCCTATTTATGGGATACTGCCGGACTTACCTTTATCATAATGTTAATGGGTTGGATGCCTACCCCAATTGATGCTTCGGTATGGCCTTCATTATGGGCAATGGCACGAAAAAAACAAACAGGGTACAGTCCTTCTTTTAAAGAATATCAAATTGATTTCCATATTGGATATATTGGTTCTGCTGTACTTGCATTATTTTTTCTGGGACTTGGTGCCCTTATAATGTATGGAACCGGAAAACAGTTCTCCGATAATGGGGTTGTTTTTTCCGAACAATTAGTTGCTCTTTATTCAGAAACAATAGGTAGCTGGAGTACAACCATAATAGCTATCGTAGTTTTGATAACAATGTTTAGTACCGCTTTAACTGTAATCGATGGATACCCACGTTCGCTTGAAGGATCATTAACTCAATTGTTTCCCCCATTAGAAAAAATGAGCAGAAAATTATACATCTTTTGGGCGATCTTTCTCTCAATTGCAGCAGTGATTATCATCGGTCTTTTTACGAAAGACATGCTAGCGTTACTAAAATTTGCTACGATTTTATCATTCCTTACCGCCCCAATATTTGCAATTATAAATTACAAAATCGTAAACAGTAAGTCCTTTCCTGAAGATTTTAAACCGAAAAAATGGCTCAAATTGCTAAGCTGGGCAGGCATTTTATTTCTAATAGGATTTTGTATAATTTATCTATTTTATATTCTTTTCTAAAGGATAATTTTACTTATCTTTGAACAGATAAAGTTCATAGTCTTGTTAATTAATAATAAAGTCAAATCTCAAAACCTATATATATGAGCGCAGAAAAGAGTGATATAATAAGATTGGAATCGGTTGCTGCTATGCAAAAAACCATGGGAGATTATTTTAACCGACTGAAGGATGCTGCAGAAACTGGGAACAAAAAAATTGCTTGGTGCTCCAGTGTTGGACCTGCAGAGCTATTGTACTCCATGGGATTTGAAGTTTATTTTCCTGAGAATCATGGTGCCATGCTAGGTGCCGGTAAAAATGCCGATAAATATATTCCAACAGCTGTTGCTCACGGTTATTCGCCTGATATTTGTTCATACCTCACAAGCGATATCGGCTCATTCCTACAAAATGAAACCCCTCTTCAAAAAATGGGATTTGAATCCGTTCCTAAGCCCGACGTGTTAGTATTTAACACAAACCAGTGTAGGGAGGTTGAAGATTGGTTTTCATTCTATGCCAGGCATTTTGATGTACCCGTTATGGGTATCCATACACCTCTCAATATTAATGAACTATCAGAAGGCATAATCCAAAATGTAGCAAGTCAATTTAAAGACCTGATACCTGAACTGGAGAAAGTAGCCACACAAAAATTCGATATCGATAAGTTTAAACATACCATTGGTTTATCACATGATGGATGTGTATTATGGCGTCAGGTATTAGAGACTGCCAAGAATATTCCTTCACCAATTAATTTCTTTGATGCAGCAATCCACATGGGTCCTATTGTTGTCATGCGTGGAACACAATATGCCATTGATTATTACAAAATACTTTTGGCAGAATTACAGAATAGAATTAAAAACAAGATAAGTGCAGTACCGGAAGAAAAATTCAGAATATACTGGGATGGAATGCCTTTATGGTATCAATTGAGCAGCATGGCCAAACTATTTGCACGACATGATACCTGCATAGTGGCTTCAACCTATTGCAACAGTTGGATATTTGACGATCTTGATTCTAAAGATCCATTCGTATCTTCCGCTCTTGCATATTGCAAATTATTTATAGTGAGATCCGATGATGTCAAAGAGAAGGTGCTGGAAAAACTAATGACTGATTTTTCAATTGACGGAATAATCTATCACGAATCTAAAACCTGTGCCAGGAATTCCAATAATCTCTATGGATTACAAAACCGACTTTACAACAAACTAAACATACCTTTTCTTGAAATTAATGGTGACCTTAACGATCCAAGATGTTATAGTGAAGAACAGACCATTATTGCAATAGAAACTTTTATCAGTCAATTGTCGAACCAGGTTGGAAAACTAGATAAAGTTCAACTATGATCATTCGGTGTTGGTTAATTGACATTGAATAATCATTTATGAAGTCACAAAAGAAACTAACATGAACAAATTGGGAATTGACCTTGGTTCATCATACACTAAAGGTGTTCTGGTTGATGAAAATAATAAAATTGTTGATTATCATGTGAGTAAAACCGGATTCGATTTTATTAAAGCAGCTCAAAAGATAATCGATAAATTTTCATCAAACCATGAGATTCAGTATCCGGTATTTACTTGTGGATACGGTCGTGATCAACTGTTGGTGCCCTATGTTTCAAATTCAGAAATCATTGCTCTTTCCAGAACTGTCTTTGATAGTTACAACAGAAAGTGTTCCGTCATCGACATTGGCGGGCAGGATACAAAGTATATTAAAATAAATGATCAGGGGCAGGTTGATAAATTTAAAATGAACAGAAAATGTGCTGCAGGTACAGGTTCTTTTATAGAAGAAATTGCCTTTCGTCTAGATGTATCCGCGGTTGAATTCAACAACCTTGTTAAGCAGGCAACCGAAGAGGTTAAAATTAACAGTTTCTGTACTGTATTTGCTATTTCCGAAATCATCGGGATGATAAAAAATGGATTTGCCCTGCCTAATATAATATTGGGAATTTATAATTCGGTTGTAGAACGATGTGTCGAGATGTCTCCACTCGAAGATTACCTGATAATAACGGGTGGCGTTCCGGATAATCATCCCGAAATTATTAGGTTATTCAAGAATAGATTTAATAATTGTGACAGCCCTGAAAAATCACAATTTATGGCAGCTTATGGTTGTGTGTTGCTAAATAATGAAACATAATAAAAAAAAGTATTATCTTTGTTACTGAATGAATTAGTACATAATATTGAACAAATAAAATAAATTATGGATGCAATGAAGTACAAAATTGGGATTATCGGATTGGGACCCATCGGACAAGTTCTTGCAGTCCATTTCCAACAAGCAGGCTGCGAAGTGGCCATCTGCGACCTTGATGCCGAAAAATTAAATCTGATTAGAAGTAATGGCATTGAGCTGGTAGGCAAAATTGAAAAAAGAGAATATTTTAAGTCGGTTTATCTTTCAATCGATGAACTCCTCAACCATGATTTTGAAATACTTATCAGCGCTGTGAAAGCGTATCACGTGGATTCGGTTCTTGAGCACATTAAGAAGCGTGATAATAATCATATGTTCCTTCTGTCAGCCCAAAATGGAATTGATATTAGGCAGAAATATTTGAGTCAGTTTAAAGAATCCCAGATACTGAGGATGGTCATTAACTTTGCTGGTAATCTCCAGGCACCAAACACTGTTAATATTACCTTCTTTAATCCACCAAATTATGTTGGATCCGTTAATGATTCACAACCCGATATTGCACATTGGGTTGCTGAGATTCTAACTAGTGTAAATCTGGAAACAAATTATGGCGACTCATTTGATATATCTGACCGGCTATGGGCAAAAACAATCTTAAACGCCGCATTAAGTCCGCTCTGTGGAATAACCCAGCTTACTATGAAAGAAGCTATGGAACATCCCGATACTCTGGAAATTGTTGAGCAGATCATATATGAAGCTGTGGCAGTTGCCAAAGCTGAGGATGTCAAAATTCCTGATAATTTTGTAAAACTGTGTATCAGGTATTTGAAAATGGCAGGCGATCATTTTCCTTCACTTGCTGTCGACCTCATCAATAATCGACCTACTGAGATAGATTTTATGAACGGGAAAATAGTCGAATATGGCAGAAAGCATTATATAAAAACCCCGTTAAACCTAACATTTACAAATTTGGTAAATGCAATATCACATAAAAACGGGTATTCAAAAAAATAAAATTATGGAAAATACAATGTATTCATGGAAAATGACCGCGCTCAATACTGATTTCGAGCTCATTGAGAGCGCATTCCCTGCTTTAAACGAAGGTGAAGTCCTAATTAAAATTGCAGGATGTGGAGTGTGCCACACCGATTTAAGCTTCTGGCATTATGGTGTTAAAACAAAACATGAATTGCCCTTAACATTGGGTCATGAAATAAGTGGCAAAATAATTTCCGGCCCCGTACAGCTGATTAATAAAAAAGTAATAATCCCTGCTGTATTGCCTTGTGGTGATTGTGAATTATGCAACAGCGGTAGAGGAAATATTTGTCAAAACCAGCTAATGCCAGGTAACGACTTCGATGGTGGTTTTGCATCACACATAAAGGTCCCACACAAAAACTTATGTTATGTACCTGATAGTGTGCTTGAGAAATACAAACTCGCTGAATTATCAGTTGTTGCCGATGCAATAACAACGCCTTATCAGGTGATTAAAAAATCGGAATTGCAGGAAGGGGATTTTGCAATTGTTATTGGGGTTGGTGGAGTTGGTATTTATGGCGCATTATTAGCTAAAATTTTGGGAGCAAAAGTGCTTGCATTAGATATTAGCGATGCAAAACTTGACTTGGCAAAAGAACATGGTGTTGACGCAGCTTTAAATGTAAGAGATTTAGATCCTCGGGAAGTAAAACAAAAAGTAAAAGAGATAGCGAAAGATCTGGGAGTTTCAAGATATGGATGGAAGATTTTTGAAATGTCGGGAACTGCTCAAGGACAGGAACTTGGTTATAATTTATTAACTTTTGCTTCAACCATGTCGATTGTAGGATTTACAATGGATAAACCCAACGTAAGGCTTAGTAACCTTATGGCCTTTGATGCCAAGTTAATCGGGACATGGGGCTGCAAACCCGAATTTTATAATGATGTTCTTGACTTTATTGATCAGGGGAAACTGGAAATCAAACCCTTTATTGTAACATTTCCAATGTCGAAAATTAACGAAGTTTTTAAAAACACATTAGAAAATAAATACACTAAAAGATCAGTTCTTGTACCTGATTTTGATTGAAAATGATAAATCTTCGAAAAATATAAACTTAAAAAATCAGCTATGTTAATTAATCACAATTTAACTGATGTCGAGTATAAAGACATTATTTTTGAAAAGCGACCATGCCTTGATACCGATGGAAACCCTATTCCGGATTTGTATAATGCATGGATCATTCTTAATAATCCTTCACAGTATAATTCATATACAACCCATGCGGTTAAAGAAGTTATTCTTGCTATGAGGGAAGCCTCAAACGACAGAAGTGTTGTTGCTATAGTTTTTACAGCAGTTGGTGACAAGGCCTTTTGCACTGGAGGAAACACAAAAGAATATGCTGAATATTATGCAGGTAATCCTCAGGAATATAAGCAGTACATGCGACTTTTTAATGATATGGTCTCTTCTATACTAATGAGCGATAAACCTGTCATCAACCGTGTAAATGGTATGAGGATAGGCGGAGGCCAGGAAATAGGAATGGCATGCGATTTCTCAATTGCACAAGATTTGTCGCGATTCGGGCAGGCAGGTCCAAAACACGGCAGTGCCCCTGATGGTGGCTCTACTGATTTTCTTGCATTGTTCGTTGGTATTGAGGTAGCTATGTATTCGTGTACAGCCTGCGATCCATGGTCGGCACACGAAGCTTTTCGCTATGGGTTGCTTACCGAAATAGTACCTGCTCTTAAAGTTAATGGTGAGTTTATTCCGAACCCAATGGTCTATACAAATAGATGGGTGAATGAAAATGGAGACATCATTTATGGCAGAATGAAAAGAGGTGATGATCTTGTGCATGGCAAAGAATTACTAAAATCGGGTGAGGTTGATCTCGCACTGCTAGATAAGGCTGTTGAATTGCTTTGTACAAAACTTTTACTAACCATGCCAAATTGTTTGAGCAAGACTATTAATTCTATCCGTAAAAAGAAACTGGAGCATTGGGACAAAAATAAGGAGAGCAATCGCGACTGGCTTGCATTGAATATGATGACCGAAGGCAAAGCCGGGTTTAGAGCATTTAATGAAGGACCTAAGGGCAAGCGAGAAGTAGATTTTATTAAACTCAGACAGATGCTTGCCAAAGGGCATGAATGGAATGATGAATTGATCCGTGCGGTTTCGCCTCAGTACCAATAATAAATATTTTTAAAAACATTACACTATCTGGTTTTCAAAGTAGCATACCTGAAAAAATTAAATATAATGGAAAAAGTAAGAATTGAATATACCCATAATAACTCAGTTGCCAGCATTATCCTGGATGATGGAAAAGGCAATGTGCTGGATAACATTATGATGAATGAGTTGATTGAATTATTTGATGATTTCAGCAAAAACGAAAATTTAAAAATTATCACATTTGAGGGTGCCGGCAAACATTTTTCTTTCGGTGCAAGTGTTGAAGAACACACTAAAGATAAAGTAGTTGAAATGCTTTCTGTATTTCATAGTTTGTTTTACAATATAATCAATCTCTCAATCCCAACCTTGGCGAAAATATCCGGACAGTGTTTAGGTGGAGGGAATGAATTAGCATTGATATGTAATTTTTTATTTGCAGATAGTACCGCTTTTTTAGGCCAGCCCGAAATTATTCTTGGCGTTTTTGCACCCCCTGCTTCTGTTATTCTGCCCTTAAAAATAGGAAATGCCAGGGCAGAAGAATTATTAATAACAGGTAAGATTATTCCGGCTGCAAAAGCATTTGATATTGGTCTTATTAATGGTATTTTTGAGGATAGAGAGACATTAAATAAGGGCGTTGATGAGTGGATTGAAAAGAATATACTAACTAAAAGTGCGATATCACTCAGGTATGCCGTTAAGGCATCTAGAGTGATGTTCAACCAAGTAGTAACTGAAAAATTGGCAGAGCTTGAACGTATATTCCTCGTAGAACTCATGGAAACGCATGATGCAAATGAAGGCATTAATTCGTTTATGGAGAAGAGAAAACCTATTTGGACAAATAAATAATAACTCATGAAATAGCCATGTCGGAAAACTCCATCAGAAGGTGATATTAAACTTCATCATGGCGTATTCCATCTGACCTATAAAAAACAAATTAATAACAGATGACAAAGGAAAAAATAATGTTTCCAAAAGCAAGAATACCATATGGTACATGGGGAAGCAGCTACTTCCCAGCTTGGCAAACATCTGCATTGGCAGAAATCAATATCGGACAGTTTGCAGGTGAAGCCATGAACAAGATCATGGGAATGAAGAAAGTTCCAAAAACTGAGTTAGAATACCTGGTTATTGGGTCAACAATACCATGGCACTGGAAGTTCTGGAATGCTCCGATGGTAGCCAGTTGCATGGGACACCGAATTCCCGGCTTTCACCTTGAGCAGGCCTGTGCAACTGGGCTTCAGGCTATTATTCATGCTGCCTCTGAAGTTGAAGGTGGATCTTCGGATGTTGTTGGGGTTCTTACTTTTGACCGTACTAGTGACTCACCGGTAGGTGTTTTTCCTGAGCGACGAGCTTATAGAAGAACAGAGGCAATTGCCGATGTTTGGGATAATTTTGGTTTTGATCCGGCAACAGGTAATTCAATGTTAATCACTGCCGGATTAGCAGCCCGGAAATATAAGATTGACCGTGAGGAAGTTGATGACCTAACCTTCCACCGATACAAACAATATTTTGATACTATAGATTCCGGATGGCTTGATAATATTCTTATACCTTTGGAGGTACTCAATATTCAAGGTCGTTTTCTAGGACTTATTAATGAAGATACAGGGGTTCGCCGACTGAGTCGTGCATCGCTTCGTGCCCAGCGTGAACTCGATACTTGCATTACTCCGGGTAGCCAAACTCATGCTGCTGACGGAATGGCAACATTACTTGTTACCGGGATTGAAAAAGCCAAAGAACTGAGTACCAGACCGGAAATTGATATCCAGTTTGTAGGAAAGACAGAGCTTAGAGTAGGACCTAGCTATATGCCCGAAGCCCCGGCTCTTGCAGTTAAGAAGCTCCTCGACCGTACAGGTTTGTCAATGGATGACATGCTTGTAGTTAAAAACCACAACCCATTTGCGGTTAATGACGTAATTTTTGCCAAGGTTATGAACTACGACTGGCATAAGATGAATAATACAGGATCCTCACTAGTTTATGGACACCCACAGGGACCAACCTTGACACGGACTGTGATAGAGGCATTGGAAGAAGCTGTAACTCTAGGCGGAGGCTATGTGTTGGTATTTGGTTGTGCAGCCGGCGATGTTGGTATTGCAAGTATATTTAAAGTAACAGAAGGAGGGAAAAAGTTATGATAGTATCTATGAGGCAATCAACTCTTCAAACACTCGGACTTGGAACAGTCCTTGAGATATTTAAAAAACACCAGTTGCCTGCAAATTCAAGCAACCTTGTAGATCAGGTATTTGGCGCTAACGATAATAGAGGGTCTCTTGTTATTTCAGGAGCAAATGGTATTGTAGGAGCCGGTAAAGCAATGCAGCTTGGATCGCGGCTTGAAGCCTTTGGTGTGCCTATTGTTGGACTTGATTTTCCGGGTACTCCGGATGGAATCGGCAATCAATTTCCGGGGCTTGTTGAAGCCTTTGGAGCTGAAAATGCCCAAAAGATCATGGCTAATATTATACGCCTGAATTACAATGGTAAAAACCTGCCCAAGGAACTAAAGGAATTAAAACCAAGATTCCTTTTGGAAGCCATTCCTGAAATTCTTGAAATTAAAAAAGCTCATTATAAACTCTTTCGCGAGAGTTTTCCTGGTGTTGAGATCCGGTCCGTAACATCAGGATTTCCTAGTTCAGAACTTGGTGTTGGTATTGCACATCCTGCTTTTCCACACGAGATAAATAAAGTATGGGAAGTAGTTGAACCCGAACCTTCAAATATTACTAAACTTCTATGGTCTTTAGGTTTGATCCCTGTTCCTGTTAGTGATCACTGGTCATTTGTACTTGATGTCCTTTTTTGTGGTATAACACTAGCAGGTTTAAGATATCATCAGGCAACCAACATGCCATATTGGAAAATCGACAAGTATATAAGAAAATTCATTGGGCCTAACCCTTTTAGAGCTCACGATGTAATAGGAGCAAAGGGAGCAAACTTTCTTACCTGGTCATGTCTTCATCATCTGGGTAATAATTATGGTGAGTTGTTCATTCCTACACTTGATCTTACAGAACGTAAAGAAACCGGACAGGATTGGTATCCACCCGACCATTTCAGACCTATGGTTAATTGGAGGCTTGATGACGATGAATCGGACGATTTTTTAAGTTGGACTTTGGGACCACTTTTTCAGATGACAAGTATTTTACTCCATGAACAGCGTGGTAATCTTTCCAACATCAATGCAATAGGGGAGTTATGTGCCCAGTTTCGTAGCGGTATTATTGCTACAATTAGAGATATTGGAGCCGATAGCACTATAAAAAGAGTAGCATCTTATCACAAGCTTCATCCAGTTGCAGCTAGTACGGCGTGGTATCCTGAGGTGTTTGAAAAAATGAACGATCCTGAATGGCAACAACTATATGTAAATGCTGAACATGATGGCAAAGTAGGAGTGATTACTATCAGCCGCGAGAGCTATAACCACGATGTAGATAGTGAACTTAACCGAGCTATCGACTGGCTTAAAAAAGAGGGCATACATAATGTTATTGTAACTGGTGATTTTCATCTTGCCACTCAGATGGTAGGTGCTGATACCAGCGATTTCTTTCCTGCATTGGAGAATGTGGATGAAGGAGATAGGGTTGCAAGTACATGGTCGCTGACTGCCCGAAGGTTGCATAATGAATTTAAGGTTTCAGTTGGATATATCAATGGAAAGCGTTGTATGGGTGGATTTTTGGAGCTGCTGATACATTGCCACTATCTGGTTACTACGGATGAAGTGAAGCTCGGTATGCCTGAAGTAACGCTGCCTGTAGTTCCTGGTATGGAAGGCTGCCACTGGCCTTTCAGGAAAACCATACCTGAAAACTGGCCTAAGTTACTGAAGTTATTACTTGTGGGCAACCAGGTGAAAGCAATAGATACAACAGGCTGGCTCTGCGATTACACAGGCACACAGGAAGAAGCACTGGAAAAGGTTTGGAAGCTTGCAAATGAAGAAGATCATGGTTTGAAGTTACGGAAGGTAGTTGATACGGCGTTAGAAGGAATTCCGACAGATGTTCAATTACCGGCATCAGATAATGAAGGAATGGAAACAGCACGAAAAGTAATCATGGAAACCATAAAAGATTCCTGTAGTGTTTCTTTATCAGAGGCTCTTTCAAAACAAAGTAAACATTCGGCTAACTTCATGATTTCAAAACACTGTAAGACGGGTACGATAGGAACCGTTTTCAATCAGGTAATGAACATATAAGGTTGGCTTAATTATTATAAAGGTTCGTTTAAGGGAGGGATTTGTGCTATTGTATGATAATGTTAAATTTTCTTACTATCAATCAATTTCATAAAATCATCCTCCGAAATCATAGGTACCCCAAGCTTATCAGCCTTCTGCTTTTTTGCCGGACCCATATTACTTCCTGCTACCAAATATCCTGTTTTTGAGGAAATTGTACTGGTGTTTTTGCCGCCATACTGTTCAATAAGAGCTTTTATTTCATCTCTGGAATAATTTTCGAATACACCGCTAACAACAAATGATTTTCCATCCAGGATATTTGAAGCCTCATCTGATGATTCAACCATTTCCATATTAAGGCCTGCATTTGATAATTTTTCAATAATATCATTATGTTCAGGTTTACTAAACCAATTGATAATTGATTCGGCAATTCGAACACCAATTTCATCAACTTCATTTAATTCCTCGAAAGAAGCATTTTTAAGTGCCGTTATATTTCGATAATGACCGGTAAGTTTTTTTGCAACAGTTTCTCCTACAAACCTGATACCTAAAGCAAATAATACCCTTGCAAAAGGAACTTGTTTCGATTTTTCAATTCCTGAAATAATATTCACAACAGTTTTAGCCTGAAAACTGATTTTGCTATCCTTTTTGCCATCCTTACCGGGAATTACTTTTTCGAGGCCTATCAGCATCTCAGGTTTAAGGCTATAAAAATCACCTACATTATGCACAAGGTTGTTATCGTATAGCATTTCAATTTTGCCTTCTCCAAGGCTATCTATATTCATGGCCTTTCGTGATATAAAATGTTCAAGCTTGCCTTTTATTTGGGGTGGACAATGATCTTCGTTAGGGCAATAATGTGCTGCCTCCTCCATCTTTTTTGTAAGAGAGGTTCCACACTCAGGGCAAGCATCTATAAATTTGACAGGTCTGCTATCGGACAAACGTTTTTCAAAATTCACTCCAACAATTTTTGGAATAATTTCGCCTCCTTTTTCAACCATAACATGATCGTCAATACGTACATCTAAAGTTTTTATTATATCGGCATTATGGAGGCTTGCTCTCTTAACAACTGTTCCAGCAAGTTGAACCGGAACAAGATTTGCTACGGGCGTTACAGCACCTGTCCGTCCTACCTGATAATCAATTGATTTTAAAATTGTTTCAACTCGTTCGGTCTTGAATTTATAGGATATTGCCCATCTAGGGTTTTTGGCAGTGCTACCCAATTGCTTTTGTTGGGATATGCTGTTTACTTTAATTACAATACCATCAATCTCGTAATTGAGATTCTTGCGGCCTACTGCCCAGTCGTTTATAAATTCGAATATATCCTCTGTATTTTTGCAAACAGCTATATTCTTTGATATCTTTAATCCCATCTTTGACGCTAATTGCAAGCTGTTGTAATGATTAGTTACATCAAGCTGATTTCCCGGAATGTAATATAAATAACAGTCGAGAGGGCGTTGAGCTACTTCTTTTGGGTCTTGCATTTTCATTGAACCAGAGGCGGCATTTCGCGGATTGGCAAAAGCCTGCTCACCAACTTCTTCACGCTCAGCATTCATACTATTAAACCCGTCTATAGTCATAAATATTTCACCCCTTATTTCAAAATCTCTAGGGTAATTACCTTTAAGTTTTAAGGGAATGCTTTTTATGGTTCTAACATTGTTGGTAACATCATCGCCCTGTATACCATCACCACGAGTAATTGCCTGCACAAGAATCCCGTTTTTATATATCAGGCCAATGGATAACCCGTCATATTTCAGCTCACAAACATATTCAACATTATCACCTATTACTTTTCTTACTCTTGTATCAAACTCCAATATTTCATCTTCTGAGTATGTGTTTGATAATGAAAGCATAGGATACTTGTGAACTACATTGGCAAAGTATTTAGTGGGTTCACCACCAACGCGTAAGGTAGGGGAGTCGGGACGAACAAGGTCAGGATATTCAGCTTCCAGTTGCTCTAATTCTTTAAGTAATCTGTCAAAATCATAGTTGCTAATTGTTGGTGTTGAAAGAATGTAATAATTGTAATTGTGCTGCTGTAACTCATCAACAAGTATGTCGATCTTTAATATTGCATCCTCCTTATTCATCCTCATAATTTTCAATATGTTCAATTATTCCCAAAATAATTATATCAACAAACATTGGAGGAATATCATGCCCCATTCCTTCGACCCAGATATTTTTAGAGTTTGGGATAATTGTATGAGTTTTCTCACCATGCTTAAAATCAATTAATGGGTCAGTGGTGCCGTGAATTACCAAGGTGGGAATTTCCAGAGTAGCAAATTCTTCATATCTAGAACCTGATAACAGTGTTGCGGCAATATGTTGCTTTGAAGCATCAGGATTGTAACCTCTTCTGTTTCGTAGATTGTAAAGAACGGAATTTGCAATATCTTCAACATCAATCTCATATTTTGTGTCACCCATCAGCAATAAACGCGCTGTTAATTGCAATTTAATCTGATTGGTTTCGCTTTTAACCAGTCCGTATTTTACATGTGCGAGCAAGAGCTCAAAAATTTTACCTTGATTTATTGGTGGTAATTCTTTATCCATTATGTTTCCGGTGGACATCATAGAGGTTAAAGTTAGCACTCTATGAGGATAATTAATGCTCATGGTTTGTGCTATCATACCTCCAAGCGAAGCCCCAATTACATGTACCTTATCAATTTGCAGCGTATCGAGAATTGCAATTACATCATCAGCCATATCATCAAGTGAGTATGCATTTTCCTCAGTCCAGTTGATGTTCCAATCCGACATGCCGGTTCCTCTGTTATCAAAACGAATAACTCGATAACCACTATCGACCAGTGGTTTGATGAAATAATCCGGCCATGCAAGTGCATCATTGGCAATGCCCATTATCAGTAATATGTTTCCTTTAATGCTATCTTTGGGGCTTATTTCGTTGTACCAAATTTTTGTCCCATCATTATGAGCATATCCTTGCTTCCCTTCTATTGGGCGCGCACCTTTCGCAAGTGCATTATCGATAATTTTGTTAGTCAATAATGGCAAATCCGGGAGTTTGATATTGATATATATAAATGTACCCAAAAACAGAACAACTAATAACGAAACCAATATCAGGATTATTTTTTTTATGATTTTCATTGCAATTATAGCGTTAATTGTATTTTACTTTGTTAATATTATATCCGATTCAATTATAGACTACCATGATACATTTTGCCGGGATAGGGGCATAGTCATACACCTGGCTCCACCACCGCCTCTCGATAATTCATTCCCCTCGATGGTAACAACCAGCTTGTTGTAGTCTTCAATATTTGATTTACCTTTCACAATATCTTTTGCTACTACAACTTCAAAACCATGTTTGTTAAGAGCTTCAATTGTGTGAGTATTTCTGCCGTAACCGATTATTTTCCCCGGTTCCAGACAGAAAAAATTTGCTCCACTTTGCCACTGCTCTCGTTCCATAATAGTTACATCATTATTACCACCACAAAATATTGGTTCCAGTTCCATGCCTAGTGACTTTAAAGCAGTAAGAATATTATTTTCTTCTTTTATATTTGTAACTTTATGATTATCAATAGTTATGTGTATTGTTAAGTATTTTGTTGCATGAATTATTAATGGCTCGAAAATCATACAACTATCTTTGTCAAGAAATGTGAAAACCATATCAAGATGAATAAATGACTCGGGTTTGTATGGTAACTCTTGAACAATCAGGTGGTGAGTTCCTGGCTTAGTTTTTATATGCTCAATAACAGAGTCAATTCCCTGAGTGCTTGTTCTTTCTCCGGTTCCAATCAAAAGTATGTCATCTCGTGCAATAATTACATCGCCACCTTCAATGGTACCTTTTCCAGACTTATCAAATGACAGTACGGGATTAATTGTGCTAGCTTTAAAAAGAGGGTGATGTTTAAAAATTGCTTCCATTATTATAGCTTCACGGTCACGTACTTTTCTAGCCATCTTGCTAATCAAAACTTCACCCCCAACCGCAAAGCTGGCATCGCGTGTAAAAAAGAAGTTTGGAAGTGGATTTAGGCAGTATCTCTCATTATCGAGAAACCTTGTAAGGTTGTTTTTATGAATCTCAATGCCTTGAACTAATTGTGCAGCAAGGGATTCATTGTCGATTTTTTCAATAAACTTACAAACATCTTCCTCATCATTATGTTCATGGGCACAAATTTGTTTTAGCAACTTGTGCTTCACATGCGAGTAATTAATTATGTCAAGTAATAGTTCACTAACCTCGAATACTTTTGTAAATTTCTTAAGTACTTCTATAAAATTATTGTACTCGGGCAAAGCAACTGATAGGTTCAGAATATCGCTGTAAAGTGCTCTTTGGGCATTCTCAGGAGTCATGTTCTCAACTTCCGGACCTGGCAAGTGAACGATAACGCCTTCCAATTTTCCAATTTCTGAGTTTATATTTATATTAATAGGTTGCATATTACAAAGCTAATCGTTTTTGGGTGATGGGTCAATAAATTCGTAACTATTTCCCATGTATTTTAGATATTTAATAAAATCAGCGTTTTTGATTACAAGGCTTGCCGTATTATCATTTGGGTGGAAACTGATACTATCGGCTTTCTGCAATTCTTCATCTAAAAAGAGTTTTACATGATGATCAATATCATTAACCAATCCGAAAGGTGATACTGAACCCGGCTTTACGCCAAGATATTTTTGAAGCCGCTTTTCAGACCCAAATGTAAGCTTCCCTTGTTTCAATTTTTTTTCAAGGCTGTGGATACTAAATGGTGTTGTATCTTTAATAATAATCAGGTAATGCTTGTTCCCTTTATGATTGCGGAAAAACAAATTTTTGCAATGAACAGCATCAATATCTTTCCAATATTTAAGTGCAACCTTAATTGTGTCGAGAGGTGGATGTTCAAATAATTCAAACTCTATCTTTAAATCTTCAAGGACTTGAAAAACTTTTTCCCGATTATCGTTTAACATAATGTTGTCGTGGTTGTCGTGGTTGTCGTGGTTGTCGTGGTTGTCGTGGTTGTTAATACTATGAGTTTTATAACCTAAGTGTAAAGATAGCAAAAATTTGAAGATAACCAATTAACAGACCGACTACTTATATATATTTGATTATTATTAATCTATTAGCAAGGTTTAAATTTATGTATCCTGTATCTTATCCTTCAAATAACTACCAGTATACGACTCTTTGCAATTAATTATATCCTCGGGAATTCCTTCATAAACTATATATCCGCCTTTATCTCCTCCTTCGGGACCAAGGTCGATTATCCAATCGGCTGATTTGATAATTTCGGGGTTGTGTTCAATCACTACGATTGAATGGCCAATTTCGATTAGCGAATTCAGCGAAATAAGTAATTTGCTGATATCATGCACATGTAACCCCGTAGTTGGTTCGTCAAAAACAAAAAGGGTAGGGGATTCGTCTCCTCCTTTTGATAAAAAATACGCAAGTTTAACACGTTGAGCTTCACCTCCGCTAAGCGTGTTTGAAGGCTGGCCAAGGTGAAGATAACCAAGCCCTACATCGCTTAATGGTACTATTTTATCAACTATTTTTTTACAATTATTTGATGAAATTTCTGATTTACTGAAAAAATTAATTGCCTGATCAACTGTCATATCAAGCACATCAGCGATGCTTTTACCTTCGAATTTTATTTCAAGAACTTCATCTTTAAACCTATGTCCTGCGCACGAATCACATTTAAGATAAATGTCGGCCATAAATTGCATCTCAACCTTTATAACACCCTCACCTTCACATTCATCGCATCTGCCTCCGGGTACATTAAATGAAAAATATCCGGGTTTATATCCGCGTAATTTTGCAAGCTTTTGTGTTGCGAATAAAGTTCTAATATCGTCGAATGCTTTTAGATATGTTGCCGGATTTGACCGTGATGAACGACCAATAGGGTTTTGATCAACATACTCTATTGCTGAAATATTATTAAGTTTATCAGCAAAATATCCATAACGGTTTGCATTTCCATTGTATCCGTCTAATTGTTTTTTTACTATAGGATATAATATATCTTTAACAAGTGTGGATTTACCCGAACCGCTTACACCGGTTATAACTAACAGTATGTTCAATGGTATTTTTACTGAGATATTTTTCAGGTTATTTTGCGTAGCTCCAACAATTTCGATATAGTTTTTCCAATTCCGTCTTCTTTGAGGCAACTCAATTCTTTTTCTGTTGGTTAAATATAATGCAGTATAGCTCTGATCGTTTTTCTTAAGATCATCAAATTTGCCCTGAAACACCAGTTCGCCACCATTCTCTCCTGCATTTAGACCGATATCAATTATTTGATCAGAGGCCTTAATAATTTCTTCATCATGTTCAACAACAATTACTGAATTTCCTATATCACGCAACCTGTAAAGCACATTTATTAGTCGCGCAGTATCACGTGGGTGTAAACCAATACTTGGTTCATCGAGAATATACATTGAGCCTACTAAGCTGCTTCCCAGCGAAGTAGCCAGGTTAATTCGCTGTGATTCTCCTCCTGATAAGGATGATGAAAGCCTGTTCATTGTAAGATAACCAAGTCCAACATCTACAAGAAATTTTAGCCGGGATGTGATCTCCAGAAGTATTCGGTTTGCTATTTTATTATCATACTCATTTAATTCCAGTGTTGTAAAAAAACTATACGCTTCGTTTAACTGGAGTTGCACAATATCATATACGCTCAAACCTCCAACCTTAACATAGTTAGTATCTTTTCTTAATCGTGTCCCTTTGCAATCTGGGCAACTGGTTTTTCCTCTATATCGCGAAAGCATAACACGATATTGTATTTTATAAGTCTGCTCTTCTACAGAGTCGAAAAATGCATTAATTCCATTGAAATATTCATTTCCGGTCCAAAGCAATTCCTTTTGATCTTCAGTTAATTGATAATATGGCTTATGTATTGGAAAATCAAACTTAAAAGCATTTTGAATGAGTTGGTCTTTCCATTCACTCATTTTTTCACCTTTCCAACAAGCAACGGCCTCATCAAACACTGATAATCCTGGATTAGGTATCACTAAATCAGGGTCGATGCCAATTATGCTTCCGTAGCCTTCACAACGTTTACATGCTCCCAAAGGGTTGTTAAAAGTGAACATGTTTACCGATGGTTCTTCAAATTTTATCCCATCAAGTTCAAACTTATTGGAAAATTCAACAACTGATTCACCTTTTAAATCATATGATATAAAACAATCTCCCTTGCCTTCATAAAAAGCAATCTGAGCTGAATCGGTAACACGTGATTCAAAGTCATCATCCTCAAAATCAACCCTAACCCGGTCGATTACCAAAAAGCAGTTGTTGGGTATATCATTATCATCAATTATTTTAATTACCTCTTCAATCCTGCGTATTTCTCCATCTCTGAGTACTCTGTTAAATCCCTGCTGCATTAGCACCTGAAGATGCTGCTTGAGTTTGCGTTCAGCATTAATGTGCAATGGTGCATATATAAGTACATCGGTTTCCGGAGGTAATGCTTTGATGTGTACTACAACATTGGATACTGTATGGCGCTTAACTTGTTTATTAGATACGGGTGAATATGTTTTTCCTATCCTGGCAAATAGCAGTTTAATATATTCGTATACTTCCGTAGATGTACCAACAGTTGACCGCGGATTCCTGCTTTTAACTTTTTGCTCAATTGCAATTGCCGGGGAAATCCCATTAATTGCATCAACCTCAGGTTTGTTCATGCGCCCAAGGAACTGTCGGGCATATGAACTTAAGCTTTCAACATATCTTCTTTGTCCTTCGGCATATAAGGTATCGAAAGCTAAAGATGACTTCCCTGAACCTGATAAACCGGTAATTACAATCAATTTTTTTTTTGGTATGGAAACACTAAGGTTTTTTAAATTGTTAACTCTTGATTTTATGATAGATATGTAACTATTTTCGCCTGGGGTCATTTAGTTTTTTGAATTATATTTTAAAAACAGTGTGCAAAATTAGAACATTATTTGCTTTTATAAGTATAATGGCTATATTTGCATATTGTTTACTAACCAAAAGAGATTGATTATCGAATAAACTTTACCATTTTTTTGTTTCATTAACTCAAAATAGGTAAAATGAGTTTATCAGCTATTAGCGAAAAGGAGCTTATTAGAAGTTTCCTTAAAGGTAATCACTCCAGTCTTCAGACTCTTATTGAACGCCATCAAAACAGGTTGTACTCTTACATCTTTTTGTTGGTAAAAGATAAAATGCTGGCTGATGATATTTTTCAGGATACGTATGTTAAAGTGATTAACACTCTTAAGCGTGGGAATTATAATGATGAGGGTAAATTTATCCAGTGGGTTATGCGAATTGCGCACAATCTGGTAATTGATCATTTCAGGAAATCAAAAAAAGTGCCAACTATTGAGAATTCCCATAGCGAGTTTGATGTGTTTGATACCATTAGATTTACAGACCCCTCGGTGGAAGATCAGATGGTTAAAGATCAAATATATGATGATGTTAGAAACCTCCTGGAATACCTGCCAGAGGAGCAGAAAGAAGTGCTTTATTTAAGATGTTATTCGGGATTAAGTTTTAAGGATATAGCCGAACAAACAGATGTAAGTATAAATACCGCATTGGGTCGTATGCGATATGCAATAATAAATATGCGTAAAATCATCAAAGAAAAAAAACTTATACTATCTGCTTGAGAGAGTGTTAGTTTTTTTTTGGTTTTCAGGTTTCATGTTTCGCAGGTTAGAGTTAAGCTATTAATTTAACTAATGAACATTTTGGACTAAACTAATAATAATTGAACATTTTTGGCGTTACATAGTTAATTATCTGTTTAATTAACAAAATGCCTATGATGAGTTTTACTCCGAAAAAAGATCAGGATTCCCCTGTAATTAAATTAAATAATGCAATGCTAGATTCGCCATCAAAATTAACTATAAAAATTATTATGAGCTATGCTGCAGCATTAAGAGTGTATAATACCAGAAACTTGGGGCATACAAATATCCTGTTAAACTGATTCATTGCTAATTACAAAAGAAGCCGTCTCAAAACATAAATTGAGGCGGTTTTTTTATTTTAGATTTTCACTC
>JACNJS010000073.1 GCA_014382445.1 Bacteroidota bacterium | reverse complement strand
AACACCAATTGTTATTACTGCATTTTGTAAAGAAGTGATATTCCAATTCCTGTGTTTTTGTAGTTGAAATCAGAATCCAAATCTTCTGCAACATCAGCAAGACCAAGATAATATGATGCTCTCACACCCATATTTGCGTTTATTGAAAAATCAATACCTAACAATAAACCATAATCAAGTGCGAAATCTTCACCCTTTAAGTCTTCTGATTCGGATTCACCAGCGAATGAGGCTTCTGTCTCACCACCAATACATTTACCTAATTGGAGACCACCAAATGCAGACAAACCTTCTTGGATTGAAAATGGGTAAAGACCATAACCTGAAAGGTAGTTATAGGTGTCTGAACCTTCCAAAGTTTCACCAAGAATATCAACTTCTACATTAGCGCCACGCTGGACAAAACCACCACCAACTTTTAGTGGACCCGCCATTGTTTCAGCACCTATGCTAAAACCCATTTTCATTGAAACATCAACTTCATCTGCCACATCACTATCATTGTATTTTATGCTCCCCATATTCAGACCACCAACTATGGTGAATCCACCTTGGGCGAACAAACCTGTGACTAACAGTAAGATAGTTAACGACTTTTTCATTTTACTTTTCTCCTTTTTTGTTTGATTAGAGTAAAATCATCACCATGATGATATACTATAATTATTTTTATTGATTCATTTTTTTCTTATTTACACCCGTTAAACTTTGGTCAGTGCCATGTTGGGTGTGATAAATCCCAAATGGTATTGTTTTTAAAACAGTAGTATTCACTTTTTTTGCCAACGGCGTATAGTCTTGCGCTGCTGTTTTCACTGCTGTTGCCGCCAATTGTAATAAAAGACCCGCAGCGCCCCCGACATTATTGTCATCTCCGGTCGTATCAACAGTAAGTTCATCATTGTAGCTCCAGAGAGTTTCGCCAGTTTTAGTTGAAACTAAATCAAATGCTATATGAACCTTTACATTACCGCCAACCACATAATATGATGTGTTCCATTTTATGATTCTTGTAAATAAAACTGCATCGGCTCCAAAGTATTCTTTGAATTTAGAAGCGTCTAAATCCACGATTAATTCAGTATCATAAATGCCTTCCTGTTTTAGAACTTCGTTAACAATCTCAATCGGAAAAACATAATATCCCGCAAAAGAGAGTGGTTCAGCAATAGTTGTACTGTAATATTCTTTTGCATCTGCCGCTGTTGATTCATTGACTGGTGGGAGCACCAATATCGACACAGGTTTTTCTTTATACATTTTTGGGAATGCTTCTCCTTTTGTAATCATTGCACACCCATTTAATATTATTAATAATAGTATTAAAAAAATGAGTTTAATTTTCATTTTGCTCTCCTTCATTTAGGTTATTAAGCAAATCGTCAATGAATTTAGTTGACTCTGGATATGTTGACTTTTCCTTATTAAGATAAACCATTGCTTGATCGTTTTGTTCTTGAAGTAAGAAAATGTAACCAAGTTCGGCATTTATACCGGGCGGTATTCGTAACCCCTTTTCGTTAGACTTGCTGATTATATCCAGTAGTTCTGTCTTATGTTTATCTAACATTTCAGGTGTTGCATCTTTTTTGTATTTATACAAAGTATTTGAGTAATTACCCCAATAATACATTGTCTGTGGTGCACATCCTACAATTAACAAAATAAGCAGTAGATTTATTGTTTTGTTTTTCATGGTATTATTATCTCCATTGTTCCATGGTCTTCTAAAAAGATAACACGATCAATAATCAAATTATTATTTCTGTATATCTTTAGTGTATGTTTTCCATGATTTAATTGATAAAGTGCATCTTTGGCGGTAGATAAACCAAAAGCATCATTTTCATCAATGATGACTGAAATACCTTCAGTATTACCCAAAAATTGCAAGTAACTATTTTCTGCTCTTTGAACTGTGCCTGTATTATATGCACAACCAACAAAAAGTAGAAAAACAATGCTAATAATTGTCGTTTTCATTTTGACCGCTCCTTCTTATTTGTTGTTAGAAATTTCTTCGACATAATAATTTTTGAATTCAGAAATATTTATTTCACTCCCGATACTTTTAGCAAAACATATTTCGTCATTTATATATGTCCCAACAGTTTGAGTGACTTTTACTTTGCCAATTAGTTCTCCGGGTAATTCAATTTTCATGCCGGTTTGAGGGTTTGTTACAACATCCCCTTTTTTGAAAACATTGAAAGTGTCCCCAATGTTTATCCCTTGAGTTTTACCACCAGCAATCACAATATTTTCATCCTGAATATTTAATATGTATGATCTCCATGGTTTTTCCGTTAAGTTTTCTATAATGTTGTTAACCAACTTTGATATTGCTGCAGAAATTACTTTATCATTTAGCGATGAATCATAACCGGCACGTGAACCAGCACCCAACACTGTTCCAACTTCAGAAAATGCTTCACCCGATCCTTCTTCCGAATATATCACCTGTCCTGTTGATACATCAACTAAACGGATATTTACCTTTGCAAAAGCGGTTTGTTTTTTTGATCGGGAAAAAACACTAACTTCACCTGTGGTATTTCTGCCAAATTCAGATATTGACCCAAGAATTAGATAATCAGCCGCAATATTTAAATTGCCTAAATTATTCATTTCTAATTCACTGTTAATAAGATCCATATCTTCACGTTCAAGCATTATGAATTTTTCTGATGCAGCCAAACGGGCTGACAAAATATCCATAGCTTGTCTTCCAATGCCATGTTCACTTGACTTGTCAAAAAACCCCTTACCATAGTTTGTTTCATTAGTGAACCTGCCAATTGCGACCTTTCTTTTAATGAAATGTTTTGGTTGATTTGCAATTGTTTTACTAACAACTGGCTTTTTTGCTTCAACAGGAACAATCGTTGGATTGGTAACTGTAGCACAACCAGTAATCATTAGATATGACAAACCAATTGAAAACAATGTTATGATTCTTTTCATTTCAGTTCTCCTTTTTGTTTTGTAATTAATATCGATTTTCACGACGCCTAACGGAGAAATTCACAGGCGTGGAAACTCTGTTCACGAATTGTCTATGATACAAATTTACGTTACTCATTCTTCCAAACTCCAAAAATTACGGTTAATCTTTCCACGTCCTGTGCAACGTGGGTTAGCAGGCATATTCTTAAATTACCATAAAAATTCATCGTCGTAATAATCATCAATATCTTTGTTCATATTGATACCTGTTTCTTTTTTCAGTAATTGTGCTGTGTTTTGCTCAATAAAATCTTGGATTTGGTAATTATTTCTATTGAAACACAAAGCTTCTTTAAATATTACGTTTGCCGTACCATATTTACCCAACTGATTATATTTAATACCTAGTTTAAAAAGTTCTTCAGATACATCAACATCCGATTTTTTGTTTTCTTTGTTATACATATCAGCATATATGAGTGAAAAAAGAGCGTGAGCATTTTCCATTTTAAATGCTTCATTAAAAGTAATTGGGATACGTTTGAATAAATCTGTCACTTTGGGACCTGCGGAATTTTTTTTCAAGTTTCTAATCATCGTATCGAAAAGATCCACATAGCTTATATTATCTTCTTCTGAAATTGGCTCCTGTATTGCTTGTTTCATTTGCTCTAAATCAAGATTATGACCATAATAATTGTTAGTATGTGTAGTTAATTCTATGATTCTATTATCAGCAGATCGTATCATTTTATCTAAATATTTCTTTCTTTCCTTATCAATAGGAAAAACTTCCTTATTTTCCCCGAAAAGCCAACGTTTTTCTGACGGATTTCCTATTGATCTAAACTCTATTCCTGCATAAACAGCTATCCAATATTCACAAACAATTGAAAAATATTCTGAAAAGTGAGTAGGTGGCATTGTTTGAATAAATCCTGCAACTGTTATCATCATACCTTCTGCAAAGAAGAAAAAAAGTTCGGAAATGGATTTTAAACTATAAAGAAGTGTATAATGACTAAGTTCAAAAGATATCCATAAATAAACAAATGCACATATACTATCAGGATCGAATGAATCTACGTTATATTTTTTTTCAAAGATGTTAGAAATGATAATAGCATCCAATAAGCAGTCACCTCTACACTTTAACAATTTTGATGAATATTCACTTATATCGATTTTTTCATAAATAATATATGCTTCATATAATAGTTCCATGGATTTTGATGGGTTACCATTAATAATGTAATTAATTGCTCTTTTATGTTTTTGGACAGCAGATATTCCATAGTTTTCATTCTGTATAACTAATTGTATATTTTCTTTTTGACTGATAAGAACAGGAATATACCGCTCAGGTAGATATTTTTTTCTAAAATTATTAAAAAAGCTCATTGTCTCTTTATTGTATTATGACTGCTAACATTTAACTCACCGGCGGACGGCGAAT
>JACNJS010000042.1 GCA_014382445.1 Bacteroidota bacterium | reverse complement strand
GGTATGTGGTGGTTTAATGAAGGAAGTGGAAACATTGCTGTAGATTCAAGTCAATATCAAAACGATGGAATAATTAATGGACCTATTTGGAATTCTGGTGTTACTCATTGTTATTCCATAACTACAAGTGCAAATCCAACAAATGGAGGATCAACGACAGGAGATGGGGATTATTTATCTGGAACTCAAGTAACTGTTATTGCTACACCTAATACGGGATGGATTTTTCAAGATTGGACTGAAAATGGCAATGTCGTTTCTACTGACTCTTCATATACGTTTACTGTCTCCTCTGATAGAGATTTAGTAGCAAACTTTGAATCAATTACATATACAATCACAACCATCTCAAATCCGACAAATGGAGGAACAACATCAGGAGGAGGGAATTATTCTTATGGAACTATTATCACATTAACTGCATCTCCTAATTCGGGTTTTTATTTCATTAATTGGACAGAAAATGGTAATGTCGTTTCTACTTCACCTTCTTTTCAATATACTGTTACTGGAAACTCTACCTTGGTTGCTAATTTTAATCAACAAGAACCCTATACAATTACAACATCTTCAAATCCAGTCCAAGGAGGAATTACATCAGGAGGCGGCAATTATCTTCCTGGAAGTCAATGTACAGTAATTGCTACACCCAATTTAGGTTATTTATTTTATAGCTGGACAGAATATGGGAATCAGGTTTCAACAAATCCTATTTACACATTCACAGTGACAGGAAACAGAACTCTCGTCGCAAACTTTTATCTTGAAGTTGGTATTGAAGAGATAAATCCCATATTCAATATCTTCCCAAATCCAACTTCTGGAATTGTTCACATTCAATCAAGTGAACCAATTGAGAGACTCTTGATTTATAATTCATTTGGTGTCTTGGTTAAAAATACTGAATCAAATCAGAACGATGTTATTATTGATCTTAAACTAAATTCCAAAGGAGTATATTTTATCAAAATAACAGTTGGTAGTAAAGTGTTTTCTCGTAAAGTTGTTTTATTATACTAGAGTGACTGAATAAACCATTATGTGATTATCGACCTCGATCATATTTCACATAAGTTGTCTTCAATAATTGTTTTATTGTACTTCGTTATTTGTATATAATAATCCTTAAAAACAATCAAAATGAAAAAGGACTGTGTGATCTGGATCTCGGTAAATCTTGATTTTTTCATACTACAAGTGTAAAAGACATAAATGACTATTCTTAATCTGTAGGATTTTTAGGGATACTTACAAGTCAAAAATTAGCCTCAGAAGCAGTCTCCTTATATGAAAAGTAAAAAGAGAAATATTCAACTGAAGCTGACAAACAGAAATTTTCAAGTGCCTATTTAAAAGCCTTAGGAGATTACAAATAGTCAAATATATTATAAAAGAAGTGGAAACCAGAACCCACTGAAAAAAACGGGGCGTTACCGAAAAGCCAAATGAGTAAGAAATTAAAAACCAAAAATCATGAAAATGAAAAGTTTAATTTTAACAATGATTGTATGTATTTGTATGTCGACAACATTAATGTCTCAGAAAAAGGGCGAAATGAAAGACATTAATTATCGTAGAAGTTCTTTGCATACGATATTAATGGAATCTGATAATTTTCCTAGAGCGGAAGTAGTATTAAAATCATACTATTCTGCTCCTTTTCCAGACAAGTATAATGATCATACAATAGGGACAAAGTCATTTGACCCAGGAATTTATGCTATTACTGATGAAGAACGTGCTGCCGCAGGAACAGAGCAAACCAAAGCCGGTAAATTTGCTAAAGGTGCTGCTTCATCTGCAACAGCAGGTATTGTTGATTCTCAGGCTGCGGACAATCCATTAATAATTGAAAAGTATTTAAAAGAAAATAAAATTGCTAATCAAATGGTGGCAAAATGGTTTAACAGACAACCTGATGGCTCTTTTAATATGGACATAATCTCAGAAAGAGGCTATTATGATGCAAGTGACCTGGAGGCAAATATTGCAACTGCAGCTGTAAAAGGTATATCATCATTATCGGATGCTGGAGAGGAATTATTAAATAACACCTTTGTTGTCGTTTCAAAGATGAATTTTGTAAGCAACGAAATTGCTGCAGCTATCGTGAGAGAAGCCGCCAAACTAGCGGCTAAGGAAATCAAAAATCCTATAGCAAAGAAAGCTGCCATAATTAGTGCAGATAAGTCATATGAGAAAACGAAAGAAGGTTATTCGGTATGGACTACTTCCTACCTTTATAAATTGATATGGAATGATTCAATAGCTGCTGTTTTTTATAATGATTTATGGATAAATAAATCAAATATAGACACAAAAAAAACGGAAGCTTTTGATAATACCAATTTATTTAAACTTGAATACGTTGGTGATGAAAAATCTGTAAGTCTTGTCATGTTTTCCTTAAAAGAAAAGCGAACCGAAGATCAAATTGTAGAGTTGGCTACAATAAGAAATATTGATGCGGTTTATGCTAAACTTCAAAAAAAATACGATGTATTTAAAACAAAAACTCCTCTTTATACAGGAAATCCAATAACGGCAAAAGTTGGCATGAAAGAAGGATTGGAGGGAGGTGAGAAGTTTGAAGTACTTGAACAAACTGTTGATTCTAAAACCGGGTTGACAAAATATGTAGGTAAAGGCACTATAACCGTAGACGAAAAGAAAATATGGGATAACAGGTATAATGCAGGTGAAGATCCAAATGATGGAAATTTAGAAATTAGCGAAACCACATTTAAAGGTGGTAAGAAGTATTACTCCGGATTGCTAATTAGGCAGCTGAAATAGTCATTACAAACTTCTCTGATAATTAAAATAATCAATATTAAATAAAGAGAAAAAATGAAACTACTATTGACAAAATTCATCTTGTTAGTTATTGTGTTATTAATCTTTACATTTTCAGGGAAAGCACAAGCCAGAAAAAAAGCGGATAAAGATACTGAGCAATGGCGTTATGAAATTGAATGCAGTGGGGAAGGTGTACAAGGTACCTACTTAATAAAAGTCTGGTCGTACTCAAAAAAACCACATGTAGCAATTGATCAGGCAAAGAAAAATGCTGTTCATGGGATAATTTTTAAAGGCTATCCTGGTGGTAGTGGGCAACAGTGTCAATCTCAAAAACCTTTTGCAAGATCTGCAAATCTTGAGAATGAGCAAGAAACTTTTTTTAAAGATTTCTTTGCTGATGGGGGTAAGTATATGAGGTTTGTTAGTCTTTCAACGGATGGTGCCGTAGGAGCAGGAGACGTAATGAAAGTTAGCAAAAAGGAATATAAGGTAGGTGTTGTTGTTGCTGTGAATAAGGCTGAACTTAGAAAATATTTAGAAGAGGAAGGAGTAATAAAAGGATTGTCCACTGGCTTTTAAATAAGGTATACAAAATCTAAAAATATTAACACTAGGTTTCTTATTAATCTGATCTTAAATATTACGGTCTGTTTAATAATATTGTAATATTTAATTTAATAAGTGAAATTATGAAAAAGACTCTATTAATTATTTTAATGGCATTTTTAAGTATTAATATCCTTTTAGGTCAAGCGAAAAAACCAACCATTATGGTAGTACCAAGTGATGCCTGGTGTAAAGATAATGGATATATAATGGAATTTGATAACCAAGGAACAAAGGTTCTAATTCCAAATTATAAGCAAGCCTTTCAAGGAAATACCGACTTGGGACTGGTTATAAGTACAATTAACGGGTTAATGGCTGAAAGGGGATTTCCTCTAAAAAATATGGAATCTGTCATTAAAACATTAGAGTCAAATAGTGCCGAGGATGCAATGATGGCTTCCAAAGAAACCGGTTTGGGAGCAGCTGAAAGTCCCATTGATCAGCTGAAAAAAGTTGCCAAAGCAGATGTAATAATGCAATTAACTTGGACAGTTAATACTACTGGACCCAAAAAATCGATAACCTTTAATTTGCAAGGTCTGGATGCATACACTGATAAGCAGATTGCAACTGCAGCTGGAACAGGAGCTCCTTCTTTTTCAGCAACATTAGCTGTTTTGTTAGAGGAAGCAGTGTTATCTCATATGGATAACTTTAATTCTTCTCTTATGACGCATTTTGATGATCTATTCGAAAATGGACGAGAAGTAATTATTCGGATAAAAGTATGGGAGGATTGGGGTGAAGATTTAGAGACCGAATTTGGACCTGATGATGAAGAGTTAGGAATGATAATTGAAGATTGGTTAGCTGATAATACAGTTAACGGTAGATTTAATACAACAGATGCAACGGAGAGTATGATGTTATTTGAACAAGTCAGGATTCCCTTGTTTTACGAAAGAAATGGAAGACAAGTTGCCTTGGATACCAGACGGTTTGCAAGGAATTTGAGTTCTTTCTTAAAAAAAGAGCCCTATAATATTGCAAACAAAGTAACTACAAAAGGCCTTGGCAGGGCTACTATTTATTTAGGTGGAAAATAATTAAAACAGACGCGTTGTGCTATTAAGATGCCAACGCATATTTTAAATGGTTTAACGGTTTATC
>JACNJS010000074.1 GCA_014382445.1 Bacteroidota bacterium | reverse complement strand
ACGATGGCAGCCCATTACAGGCCACCTATCGCGACACCATCAGCCATATATTCCCTGATCCCGGAATGTATATAGTGGAGCTGACAGCGCTAGACACCAATGGATGCAGTGCAATTGCCTATGGAGAAGTAATGATAGATGCATTACCAACCGCACAGTTCACCAACACGACAGGCTCGTGCGATAATCCAACAGTGTTCACTGATATATCGCTGGGAGGAGGAGAATTTATAGAGTTCTGGTACTGGGACTTTGGCGACATAAGTTCAGGAGCCAATAACACGAGCACGCTACAGAATCCAACACATCTGTACGGCCCTTATGACAGCACCTACCAGGTAAAGCTGATAGTGACCAACTTTAATGGATGCATCGACTCCACCATACAGGAGGTATATGTAGAGCCATGTTTGATAGCCGGCTTCGGTTTACCTTCAGGATTAACCTGTGCAAGATATGAACTATGCTTTACAGATACTTCGATGCTTGCAAGCAACAATGGAGTTATCTCACAGTGGCGCTGGGACTTTGGTGATGGTAATACATACAACTACGGCATCTATCAGAACCCTATCTGTCATACCTATCAAGATGGAGGCGATTATGATGTACAGTTAATTATAGTAGCTACGATAAACGGCACCAGCTATAATGACACAGTAACAAAAACACTTATTGTACATCCAACCCCACTAGCAGGTATAACGGTAGTCCCTAATTGTTTAGGAGACAGTACTATGTTCTATGATGCTACTAATCCAAACAACGAGCCACTAACAATGTGGCACTGGGACTTTGGAGATACTGGCAATCCTAACGATACATCCATCATTCAAAACCCTGCATATCTATACCCTACATATGGAACATATGCTACAGAGTTAAAGGTAATGAATCAATATGGCTGTAGAGATAGTATTACAACCACTGTAGATATTTATAAGCCACCAGAGGCAGCCTTCAGCTTTGAGGAGTTATGCATGAGCTATAACACTTACTTTTTGGATGAGTCATTGGATGATAGTTCGGCTATAGTAAACTATCTATGGAACTTTGGCAATACTATCACCATAGGAGACACTTCAAACTTGCAAGACCCGACTTACATCTACGACACTACAGGATATTACACAGTAGAGTTAATAGTAACTGATGGCAACCAGTGCAAGGATACTATCACCCATGATATAGAGATCTATCCGATTCCGACAAGTGGCTTTATCATAATGGATACTGTGCAGCAAGGCCAGATCTATCTTGATAACATAAGTATAGGAGCTATAAACTACTATTGGGACTTCGACTATAACTATGGACAAAGTAGCACAGAAACCAACCCTACACATCAGTATGATGTAGATGGCAGCTATACTATCATGTTAGTATCGTACAATGATTTTGACTGTCCGGATACTACTTACCAGATCTATGATCTGTTGTTCACTAATTTATTTGTACCTAATGCTTTTGTACCTTCAAATTCAAATCCAGAGCTCCAGACCTTCAAACCTATCGGTATCAACTTACAGAGTTACCGACTGGAGGTATACAGTGCCTGGGGTAATTTAGTATTTGAGAGCACCTCATTGGATAATGGTGCTCCTGCAGTAGGATGGGATGGCACCTATGAGAACGAGGCGTTGCCAACAGGCAGTTACATATGGCGCATATCAGCAGTATTTGAAGATGGCACAATCTGGAAAGGCACCGACAATGGTGATGGTAACACTGCCACCAGTGGAACAGTTGCTTTAATAAGATAGTCAGTTTCCTAAAAAATGAAAGTTCAGATAGGAGAGTAAGTACTATCCTTTCAGGTCGCACAAGTCCTGAAAGGTTGCAATTAAATAAGCATACAACTAATCAAAATAAAATCTTAATTTTAACCTTTAAACCTAACATAAACTATTTATGTTATTGCTGGTAAAAGCTAAATTGCAACATTACAAACCTGCCACTGCAAGGAGTATGCTAACTATTGCGATGTTGCTAATACTGTCAATCCAATCATACTCCCAACCAATTAAGCGAACAAATATTTGGTACTTTGGCAACTATGCCGGAGTAGATTTTAACACTGGAGAGCCTGTTCCTCTTCAAGATGGAAAGATATTTTCTCCCGGCAATCTAGGAGTGATATCCATGAGTGACACTAACGGTAATCTACTGTACTATACAACTGGAAGGAGGTTATGGAATAGTAATCATGATCTGATAGATAATACATTTGCGCCCTCTTGGGTTCAGATGGTTTCATTTCCTGTTATTGGCTCCGAGCATTTGTATTACATCTTTGGAGTACCATATTATAATCCTCCACTAATGTATTATAAAACCAGCTATGCGACTTTTGATATGACCATGAATGGTGGATTGGGTGGGATAAGCGGGGATATTATAACTCTGGATGCTGCATGGGATGCCGCCGAAAAAATTACAGCAGTTAAACATAGGAACAAACAAGATATATGGATGATAGTCAGGAAATATACTGAAAATAAGTATGCTTCTTTTCTGGTTACTGAGAATGGGGTGAATACAACTCCTGTTCTAAGTCCGGCACCCGAATGGGTACCTATTCTTTATTTTGGACAAGGTCATATGAAAATATCTTATGATAAGGAATACTTGATTAATTGTACTTCTCTGATGGTAGGTAGCACAACTGGTATAACAGAGGTATGTAAATTTAACGATAACAGTGGTGAAGTGGATTATCTGTACTCTTTTGATTTCAACGATCCAAATAATCCTGGAGCGCATAGTCCTTACGGAGTCGAGTTTTCTCCTGATTCCAAATTTCTTTATATTTCTTTTTCATCTCCTCTGTCTTATATCTATCAATTAGATGTCCAGTATATTGAAGATTCTGCGTTATTTGTGCAATCAGCAATCCTGATTGGAAGCAGCGAGCGAATCCATGGTTTACAACTTGCTTCAGATGGTAAAATATATGTAGCACAGTGGGCACCTTTTCCTGAAATAACTGATCTGGGTGTTATTCATAAACCATGGGAACAAGGAGTGAATTGCCAATACGATAGCACGGGTGTATTTTTGGATCCTGGAACCTGTGAGGGAGAACTTCCAAGCTTTTTATTGGATGACTTATACAGATTTGACTTTGAAGAAATTTGTGAAAAAGTACCATTTGAATTTACTCCCTTTTTTCATCCTGAACCAGTTAATATATTATGGGATTTTGGTGATCCTGCATCAGGGAACAATACTTCTACTGATTTGAATCCCGCTCATGCCTTTTCAAATGGAGGTACATTTGAAGTTTCAGTAGTTGTGGAATACCCCAACGGCCGAATTGAAGAAACCTCACGAAAGGTAGAAGTGGAATATGCACCGGAACCTGATCTGGGTCCGGATACCACAATTTGTAGTGGTGAACAAGTTGTACTAGATGCAGAATGTGGTCCGCATGGTTATGCTTGGAGCACCGGGCATTTAGGAGTAACACAGATAACCGTTTCTGATACGGGTTGGTACTGGGTAAGGGTAATTAGCGATCCAGGATGTATTGCATTTGATTCTCTCCATATTGACTATCGCCATCCTTCTATTGCTGATACAACAAACCTGGTAATTAGTCCTACCACCTGCGGAGGTAGTAACGGAGTTATTCGAGGACTTGCCATAATAGGTGATCCACCATTTGTAATTCAATGGCTCGATGATATGGGGAATCCTATCGCAACAACTATGGATATCTTTAACCTTCCTGTTGGTAGCTACACCTTACAGGTAATAGATAATAATAATTGTGTTACCAGCCTTGGGCCGTATTCTATTACGGATGCCGGAGATATACTTATCGAAGATGTAGATTACATATCTGCACACTGCGATCAACAAGACGGAAGCATAACAGTTAATGCCACTTCAGGTTTAAGTGATATGCTATTTTATTCTATTGATAATGGAGCAACTTATTTTTCAAATCAGGGTATTTTTACTGGATTATCCCCGGGTTCTTATGCCGTACGTGTAAAAGATTCCTTGAATTGCCAGGATGTGTTTATCAATAATCCCATAATTATTGAAAACCTACCGGGTCCTCATGTTAGCAATGTGGTTGTTACTCCCAGTATTGTAGGACAGAACACCGGTGGCATTGAAATAATAGCTTCTGGAAGTAGTGATACCTTGTTTTACTCCAATAACAACGGTTCAAGCTATCAGGAGAACAATGGTTTATTTTCTTCTCTTGCAGCTGGTTTTTATACCTGCGTAGTGATGGATGAATATGGATGTGATACAACATTTATAATTGAAGTAACAGAAGAGATAAGTATTCGCCTTGAGGCTGTTGCAGGTTATGATGAAGTATGTCCCGGGAATTCAGCCTTTGTTCCACTTATCGTAACAAATTTCAATGATGTTGGTAGTTTTAAAACTACACTTTTGTATAATCAAGATCTACTCACCTGTCAGGGTTTCGCCAATCCACATCCTCTATTGGAAGATTCATTAAACGTCATGTTATTCCCTGCAGAAGGAAAAGTAGAACTCGATTGGTCTTCAAGTAGTGCCACACTAAGTGATAGTACTCCAATGACAGACCTGGTATTCCAATCAATAGACCCAGGATTGAGCTTTGTGGATTGGGATGGCTCACCCGGAGCAAGTTTCTTTCAGAACTCTACAGGAGTTTCTATACCGGTAGACTTCTTTGTAGGAACTGTAAAGATTTATAATAATGTATCTTTTGACTTATGGGCTACAACTGAAGCATGCCAGGGAGACACCCTGCAACTGGTGTCTATGGTTTGGATAAGTAATGGTGTTGTCACTTATTTATGGACTGAACCCAATGGGGATACTAGTAGTAATATGATATTAACAATTAATAATATACAACCAAGCCAGACAGGTTTATACTCTATACTTGTAACTGACACTTTAGGTTGTTATTCGGATACTACTTTTGAGATACTCCTCTATCCATCAACCCCTGAATTTGCAGTCCAGGACACCATATTCACGGATGATCCATTCGACCTTGACGCAGGAGCAGGATTTATATCTTATTTATGGAATACAGGAGATACGACTCAGATGATCTGGGTAGAAGAAAAAGGCTGGTATTCTACAGAAGTAGAATCACCTGAAGGATGCGTTGGAGTAGATTCCTCCTTCGTTGTTTTTTCAACACCACCTGAGCTCATCAAAATATACTTCCCAAATGCTTTTACACCCAATGGAGATGGATTAAATGATGAATTTAAACCTATTACTAACTCATTGGATATTGAACACTTCTCACTATCAATTTTTAACCGATGGGGAGCAATGATATATCAAACAAACGATATAACCCAGGGTTGGGATGGAACCTACAATGGTGCACTTTGTCAACCCGGGTCTTACGTTTACAAAATTGCCTACAGCACTTTTATTCCATCAACAGCTGAATCAGAAATTAAGATGGGTACTGTTATGTTGATTAGATGACTTGGTTTGCTACGATACTGGTGTAATAGTATCTTGCTCTAAATAATATAGGGTAAAATTTAACCGGACATAATGGACAAGAAAAAAGCCCAACGCTGCGCAGTCAAGCATCCCGATTTGTATCGGGACCAAGTCACTCCAAAAACACACCGCCAAAACCTAAACTTGTCAATAAGCTTGCCAGCCCCGACCCAGCAAAAAAAGCCCAGCTGCCAACAATAGCTTAAACGCCATAGCCTTGGTTTAGGCTCCGGTTAGAAAAGAATTATTAAATTTGAAGTAAAATTAATAACTCAAAAATAATCAAATAGCGGCAACGGCGCTTAGCCTGAACGTTGGCAGCAAGGCGAAGACCCACCGCACTTTAAGCACTTTCGGTTTTTTTCCGACACAATAAGCCTACACAAAAAACCAAAAAAGCTTAAATTTTTGCCGACGCTCACAAAACAACATAGACTTTAAGTACAAAATAATTTAACTTTTGACTTATGGAAAACAAAACATACATCACTGACTAGAATAATAGCGACCAAAGTAACATCAATGAAATTAAAAGGTTATTTACTACCAGAAAATAAACATTTACTTTCAAACAAAAATATATTACATTTGTCATGTCTGTTAACATACTCAAGCAAAGCACAACAATAATACTAATGACAAGTTTACGCTTAACATACACATTATTAAAGCAATACTTTAAAATACCCCATATCTGCAACCATGTAACATGCTGTAGTAACGACAGTTATACCCCCCCCCATTTTCTTTTAGTATTCTTTCAAAACATCTTAATTAGTCTATTTTATGTATTCTGCCTAGAAAATATATTCTTCATTGCCAATAACAAAAGGTTATACTTTACAAATAAACACACTGATGAAACCGAAAACAATTGGAAAGTTTTTTATTGCAAAAACAAAACCGTTTTTTCATTGTGTACAAACAAATACATTTCTTGTAGCCACCCGGGCAGTTACTAACAATTACAACCCGTGGTGGCAGCAAACAAAAACAAGTAGGCGTTAGAGCCAAAACCGATTTTGAAAAATAGTTTAAACTTAAAAAGCAAGAAAATGAAAAAAAATATAATTTTTTTAATGATAGCATTGGCAGGCTTTATGTTTGTTGGGGTGCAGAGTGCAAATGCACAGCAAGATTACAGTGTAGAATTTGGATGGGACGATGGAAATTGTAATTGTGATGATCCTATAACTAAGGAGGTTAGATTTATACTTTACACATATCCTGGATTAGTTTTTGTTGATGATTCTGGTTGGGTAACACCATCTGCTAACCCGAATACAATTAATGAAAACGGACCCATCAGAACCGATTGCCACAGTGATTGCTATATAGTTGTCGCATTTGTAAAGTATGAAGATGGTGGTGGAGTTTGCTGTACAGGAAGTGCAAGCGAAACATGCACTGGACAAGAGCTTATTGATGGTTTTTCTTTTACAAATACTATTACTATGAATTAAAATTAAAAGGGAAAGACAAATTTGTCTTTCCCTTTTCTATTTTCATTAATATGTTAAAAAAAATTGCATTCCTGTTCTTTGTTCAATGCGTATTAATTCATGTTGTCAATTCCCAGCCCAACAAAAGGACAAACATCTGGTATTTTAGCAACTATGTAGGTCTAAATTTCAATAGTAGCGAACCTGTGGAAGACCCTGATGGACAAGTGTTTAGTCCTTGGAGCGAAGGTAGTACTTCTATGTGTGATACTACTGGAAACCTGCTTTTTTACTGTGATGGAAGAGTTATATGGAACAAAAACCATATGTGGATGGAAAATGAGTTTGGTTTTCCTGATATAGTCCGTGCAAACTTGGGTACAATTGCTATTTCAAAACCTGGTTCCGATAGTATTTATTATGTTTTTATCAATAGCCTAAGTAATGGGACACCCAGACTGCCCATGTTTTATTATACTATTGACATGTCGCTAGAGAATGGTTTTGGCAAGGTGATTGACGTCGATACTCTTGAAACAGCATGGGATGCTGCCGAAAAGATTACAGCTGCATACCATAATAACAAACAAGATATTTGGGTAGTTACCCGTAAATTTGTTAATGACAATTATGCTGCATACCTGATTACAGATAATGGAGTAAGCACACAGCCAATTCTTAGCCCTGCACCAGATCGAAATCTAAACTGGGGTAATACAAATTGGGGATCAATGAAGATTTCATATGACAAGAAATATCTGGTAACAACTTTTGAGGGAGATCAGAGTCAATCCGGTGGTTTTGTTGAAATATGCACATTTAATAATCAAACAGGAACAGTAACTTTTTATTATGATTTCCAGTTACAATATAGCCTACCATATACTGAACCTTATGAAGAATCTTCATGTGAATTCTCACCTTGTTCAAAATACTTGTATGTAGCGGGTGAGATTCAATCAATTCCTTATCGTGTACATATCTTTCAGTTTGATATGCAACATATACTTGATTCCATCATATTTATTCAATCAGCCTTACGGGTTGGAGAAGTACAAGGTTCTAATTTACAACTTGCCCCGGATGGCAAAATATACTGCTTAGGTCGTGCATCGTTTAGTAACCCATCTAACCCACTCAATAATTTTCTTGGAGTTATAAACCACCCTGAAAAATTAGGATTAAATTGTGATTACGATTCCAGCGTATTACAAATTGAAAATGGACAAGTAACTTATGGGAATGTTAATTTTTTTAATGATTATTTGCATCGTTTCGATTTTAATGGCATCTGCGAAAGCGACACCTTCACTTTCGACCCCTGGTTTTTCCCTGAACCTGATATTATCGAATGGAATTTCGGCGATCCTGCATCCGGCACAAACAACACATCCACAATCCCCCATGCCACCCATGTATTTACTGATGGCGGCACTTACGAAGTATCGGTACATGTAGAATACCCACCTTCACCAACCTATCCTTTTGGCCGTATTGAAGAAACATCTCGTGAGGTGGAAGTAGTATTTGCCCCCGAACCCAACCTCGGCCCTGACACAACAATTTGCCACGGTAACGAAATTATACTTTATGCCTATTGCGGACAATACGGATATTCATGGAGTACCGGGGACTGGGGAGTAAACAACATAACCGTAAGTGACTCAGGATGGTACTGGGTAAAAGCTACCAATAGTGAAGGGTGCTTTGAAATAGATTCAATATATGTTTCATTCTACCCTTCTGCTATTGCTGATACAAACAACCTGGTAATTAGCCCAACCACCTGTGGAGGAAGCGTAGGGGCAATACGTGGGTTAGCCGTTTCAGGAAACCAACCTATTCAATATCTATGGGTTGACGACCTGGGCGATTCCATTGCAAATACAATAGACATATATCATCTGCCAGTTGGAAATTACACTTTAAAGGTTATGGATGGTAACGATTGTGTTGCTGAATTTGGCCCATATTCAATTACTGATGCAGGGGAAGTGCTTATTGAAGATGTTATTTTTTCGCATGAACACTGCAATCAACAAAACGGCAGCATTATTGTTACTGCCACATCCGGTCTGGGCGACATGCTTAAATATTCAATCACCAACGGTGAGCCATATTTTTATAACGAAGGCATTTTTACAGGTTTGCCGGCAGGGACATACGCAGTAAGAGTAAAGGACTCCACTGATTGTGAAGATGTATTTACTTTCAACCCAATTATTATCGAAAATATTCAAGGACCACAAATTACAGGTATTCAAACAACCCCTGCAACAGTGGGGCAAAACAACGGTTCATTTAATATAATTGCATCCGGTAGTGGTGATACCATTTATTATTCAAATGATAATAGCGTCAGTTTTCAAATAAATGATGGATTTTTCATAAACCTGTTTGCAGGCTATTACAATTGTGTTGTGGTTGATGAATTTGGTTGCGACACAACCTTTGTTGTAGAAGTAACAGAAGAAGTTACTGTTGAGTTAGAAGCTGTTGCCGGTGCTGACGAAGTATGCCCGGGTAATTCGGCTTTTGTACCGCTTAATGTAAGCAACTTCAATGATGTTGCAAGTTTTAAAACTGCACTTCTTTACAACAATGAACTGTTAACCTGTACAGGTATTACAAACACTCACTCTCAATTTGAAGATTCGTTAAAAGCACTGTTGTTTCCGTCTGAAGGGAAAATAGAGCTTACCTGGGCTTCATCTGCCGTTACTTTACCTGAAAACTCTAAAATAGCAGAACTTGTTTTCCAATCAATTGACCCGGGAACAAGCTTTGTGGATTGGGATGGGGCTGCCGGAGCAAGTTTGTTCCTTAACTCCACGGGACTAACTATTCCCGTTGGTTATACCACCGGAAATGTAGAAATCTACCATGATGTTGGTTTTATCATGTTTGGCGCAAATGAAGTGTGTGATGGAAATATGCTTAACATCACACCACTGGTGTTTTCACACAATGGCGATGTTACATACTTGTGGACATTGCCTAATGGCAGTACAAGCAGCAATGAATCGTTGATAATTAATAATGTGCAAACTAACCAATCAGGTGTATATCACATAACAGTTACCGATACCGCAGATTGTAAAGCAGATACCGCTATTGATGTGCTGGTATTCCCAACACCACTACCAGATTTTGCAGTTCAGGACACTATTTTTACGGATGACCCCTTCGACCTTGATGCAGGCTCAGGATATTTGCATTATTGGTGGAACACAGGAGATACAACACAGTCTATCTGGGTTGAAAACAATGGGTGGTATTCTACAGAAGTGCAGTCAACTAAAGGATGTACAGGTACTGATTCTTCGTTTGTTTTGTTTTCAACTACACCACAATTAATAAAGATGTACTTCCCCAATGCTTTTACTCCTAATGGAGATGGCCTGAATGATAAGTTCAATGGTGTAACAAGTACAATCGACGTTAATCAGTTTTCATTATCAATATATAATCGTTGGGGAGCAATGATCTATCACACAAATGATATTACAAATGGTTGGGATGGAATATACCAGGGAGAATTGTGTCAACCGGGAGCCTATGTTTACAAAGTATCCCACAATAGCTCTACTTCATTAAATGCAGCTACTGAAGTTAAGATGGGTACTGTTATGTTGATCAGGTAATCTGGTTTGGCATCAGACTGGAATTGAATTGCTGGTGTCTTGGACTGAAATAGTTTAAAATAAAACTGTAAAATTTAACCGGACATTATGGACTAGAAAGAAGCCCACGCTTCGCTGGCAAGCACATTGCCAAGTCGCTCGAAAAAGCCTGTCGCACAAGCCTAAACTTGGCAATAAGCATGCCAGCCCCGACGCAGAAAAGAACGCTCAGCTGCCAACAACAGCTATACGCCATAGCCGCAGCCCCGGCTTCGGTTGGAAAAGAAATAGTAAATTTGAAAATGGATTTTCAAATCAAAAATAATCAAAACAGCGGCAACGGCCCATAGCCAACACGTTGGCAGCAAGGCGAAAACCCCACCGCACATTTAAGCACTTTCGGTTTTTCTCTGACACGCAAAGCCAACACAAAAAACCAAAAAAGCTTAAGTTTTTGCCAGCGCTCACAAAACAACTCGGACTTTTCGAGAAAAGCTATTATCTTTACACCTCAAACTAACATAAGCTATTATGTTATCGATTGAAAACTCTATACTACAACATTACAAATCTGCCACTACAAGGAGCTTACTATTGATTCCCTTGTTGCTATTACTATCATTACAATGTTACTCCCAACCCATCAAACAAACGAATAACTGGTACTTTGGTCAGGACGCAGGAGTGGATTTTAACAGCGGAGAACCCATACCTCTACATAATGGGATGTCAGGGCCAGGTAACCCTAGGCCATATGTAACCATGAGTGACACAAACGGAAACTTGCTATTTTACACCAGCGGGTGGAGATTATGGAACAGAAATCATTATCCGATAACTAATACATTTGTACCAAGTTGGATACAAATGTCATCATTTCCCGTAATTGGATCGGATCATTTGTATTATGTATTTGGAGTACCAATTTATGATCCTCCGCTAATGTATTATAAAACCAGCTATGCAATTATTGATATGACCATGAATGGTGGATTGGGAGGAGTGAGTGGTGATATCATCCCTCTGGATGCTGCCTGGGATGCTGCCATAAAAATTACAGCAGCTAAACACAAAAATAAACAGGATATATGGGTAATCACCAGAAAATATACTGAAAATAAGTATGCTTCTTTCCTTGTTACCGAAAATGGTGTGAATGCAACTCCGGTTCTTAGCTCTGCTCCTAATTGGGCACCTGTTACTCTCCCCGTAGCATATGGACAAATGAAAGTTTCATATGATAAGAAATACTTGATTAATTGTACTCAAGGACATAACTTTGGAGACGACTCAATCAGGACAGAAGTATGCAAATTTAATGATTTAACAGGCAAGGTGGATTATCTGTATTCTTTTGACTTCAAGGATCCAGGTGTTTCAATTGATTTTAGTCCACATGGAGTTGAATTTTCTCCTGATTCAAAATTTCTATATATGTCTTTTAATCATAGTGGAGATTTAGAATATTCTATCTATCAATTTGATGTTCAGTATATTGAAGATTCTGCCTTATTTGTTCAATCAGCAGTCCAAATAGGGTTCGAAACCAGTTATGCTATTTCAGGATTGCAACTTGCATCAGATGGTAAAATATATGTTGCACAGTGGACTTCACCAATAAGTTCTCCATATCTTGGGGTTATTCATAAACCTTGGGAGCAGGGAGTGAATTGTCAGTACGATAGCACGGGGGTATTTTTGGATCCCGGAGAGTGTGATATACAACTTCCCAGCATTTTGATGGATTACTTGTATAGATTTGACTTTGAAGGAATTTGTGAAAAAGTACCATTTGAGTTTACTCCCTTTTTTCATCCCGAACCAGTTAATATATTATGGGATTTCGGAGATCCTGCCTCGGGAAGTAATACATCAATAGAATTGAATCCCACACATGCATTTTCAGGTGGAGGCAACTTTGAAGTTTCAGTGGTTGTAGAATACCCCAGTGGACGTATCGAGGAAACCTCTCGAAAGGTAGAAGTAGAATATACACCGGAACCTGATCTGGGACCAGATACCACAATTTGTAGTGGAGAGGAAGTTGTATTAGATGCAGAATGTGGTCCATATGCTTATTCATGGAGTACCGGAGAGTTTGGAATGACACAGATCACGGTATCTGATACGGGTTGGTACTGGGTAAGAGTGGTTAACGATCCGGGATGTATTGCATTTGATTCTATCTATGTAGGATTTCGCCATCCCTCACTTGCCGATACGACAAACTTAATAGTTAGTCCTACAACCTGCGGAGGTAGTAACGGAGTTATTCGAGGTCTTGCCATAATAGGTGATCCACCTTTTGTAATTCAATGGCTCGATGATATGGGTAATCCCATAGCAAATACAATAGATCTCTTTAACCTTCCTGTTGGAAGCTACACATTACAGGTAATAGATAGTAATAATTGCATCACCAGTCTTGGACCGTATTCTATTACAGATGCCGGGGACATACTTATCGAGGATGTAGATTACATATCTGCACACTGCGATCAACAAGATGGGAGTATTACAGTTAATGCCACTTCAGGTTTAAGTGATATGCTATTTTATTCTATTGATAATGGAGCTACGTATTTCTCAAATCAGGGCATTTTTACGGGATTATCTCCAGGCTCTTATGCTGTACGTGTAAAAGACTCCCTTGAATGCCAGGATGTGTTTATCAATAATCCTATTATTATTGAAAACCTGCCGGGTCCTCTTGTTAGCAATGTAGTAGTTACTCCCAGTATAGTTGGGCAGAACACTGGTGGTATTGAAATAATTGCTTCAGGAAGCAGTGATACTCTGTATTATTCCAATAACAACGGTTCAAGTTACCAGGAGAACAATGGCTTGTTTTCTTCTCTTGCAGCTGGTTTTTATACCTGTGTAGTGATGGATGAATACGGATGTGATACTACATTTATAATTGAAGTAACAGAAGAGATAAGCATTCGTCTTAAAGCTGTTGCAGGAGATGATGAAGTATGCCCTGGTAATTCGGCATTTGTTCCACTTATAGTAAGTAATTTCAATGAATCAGGTGTTTCATTAAGTGATAGTACACCTATGACAGATCTGGTATTCCAATCAATAGACCCCGGATTGAGCTTTGTTGAGTGGGACGGATCACCCGGAGCCAGTTTCTTTGAAAATTCTACAGGAGTGACTATACCCGTAGACTATTTCATCGGAACGGTAAAGATCTATAATAACGTATCTTTCGACTTATACGCTACAACTGAAGCCTGCCAGGGAGACACCCTGCAATTGATGCCTATGGTATGGATAAGTAATGGTGTTGTCACATATTTATGGACTGAACCCAGTGGAGATACTAGTAGTAATATGATATTAACAATTAATAATATACAACCAAGCCAGGCAGGATTATACTCTATACTAGTTACTGATACATTAGGTTGTTATTCAGATACTACATTTGCCATATTCCTTTATCCATCAACCCCTGAATTTGCAATACAAGACACCATATTCACAGATGATCCATTTGACCTTGATGCAGGAGCAGGATTTATTCATTATTTATGGAATACAGGAGATACAACACAGATGATTTGGATAGAAGAAAAAGGCTGGTATTCTGCAGAAGTTGAATCCCCTGAGGGATGTATTGGAGTGGATTCTTCCTATGTACTATTTTCAACACCACCTGAGCTAATCAAAATATACTTCCCAAATGCCTTTACTCCAAATGGAGATGGACTAAATGATGAATTTAAACCTGTAACAGCTACGGGAGAGATAGAACATTTCTCACTATCAATCTTTAATCGTTGGGGAGCGTTAATCTATCAAACCAACGACATATCACAAGGTTGGGATGGAACATACAAAGGAGAATTTTGTATGCCGGGAGCATATGTATATAAAATTGCATACAGCAGTTCTACATCATCAAACATGACCTCAGAAGTGAAAATGGGGATTGTTATGTTAGTTAGGTAATTATGTTTTGTATCGGACTATAATTAATTAAATCTCGGACTGAGAATAGTTAAAAATAAAGCTGTAAAAATTAGCCGGACATTGTGGACAAGTAGAAAGCCCACGCTTCGCAATCAAGCACATTGTCAAGTCGCTAAAAAAGCCTACCGCACAAGCCTAAACTTGTCAATAAGCTTGTCCGCACCCTGCCCGAAAAAACGCCCAGCTGCCAACACGCGCTCATACTGCATACAGCAATTGGTTGTAAATATGAACTTTATGGTTATTAATTTAATATATTTGTAACAAGAAATATATGTAATATTGATGCGCAACGCAGCATAGCGCAATACGTTGTGCCGCATACTGCCGAAAACTTTGCAACTATGGAGACAAATGAAAAATTAAGAGAACAGATTTTTGAGATAATTAATAATCAACTCAGGGATAACGACCCACCTGAGACTAAAACAACATTCGATAGATTACAAAAACAAGGATATGATGATTTTCAAACTAGACAGATGATTGGACAATGTTTAGCAGTTGAGTTGTTTGATGTTTTGAAACATGGTAAGCCTTATAACAATGAACGATATATTAAGAATTTAATAGCTTTACCAAAGGAACCATTTGATTAGATTAAATGAAAAAAACTCCTAAAAGAGAATACAGGCTTCGTTCAGCAAAGGATTGGATAAAAACTTATTCAGGAAACAATGTTGTTAAAGGGTATTCAAAAAAGTACTCCGTTGACAAATTATGTGCTATTAAGGAGTTAAGAATGATTGGATTTGAAATTACAGAAGAGTACGAAAATCAGTTGCAAAAGTCGTTGGAATCACAAAAACAGCAAAGACTTTCATTAAAGAATAAGCGAGAGGATGAATTGAATGCTTCATGCTGTTATGAAAGTGATGAATATTTCGCAATGATTCTTGGATATACAAGCGGAGGATTTCCATACGGAGTGACACATGAAGAAATGGAAGAAATAAAAAGTGAAACCGAAATTAAATAACTATGCCAGCAGGACAAGCACATACAACTTGGTTTCCTGAACTTAAGGACATTCTTAAAGACAGTTGGAATTCAAAACTGTCAATTGATCAGCATTTTAATATAGTAAATGATTTGAACAAAAAATTAAAACAAATTCGAACGGATTTGAATATTCAGCCACCAATGATGTGGTGTCCAAATTGTCAGAAAAGACATCGCTCCAGATTTACTGATGTTTCAATAACAGGAATGTATTATGCACTAAAAAGATTTGAGGTGTGTGAAAACGATGAATTTAATAAGCTATTAAGGGAATGGAAAAAATATTCGAAGTCAGAGAACATTGATATTTATGGTAATGAAAAGACTGGTAAAAGTATTGTGACAATTAATGATTAGAATAAAGTACGACGGCACAACACATGGTATAGTGCATACGGGTTTCAGTGGTTTTCGAGGGTTTGTAGCACGTAAAAAAGTCGGTGTAAACTGATAGGAAATCGCTTCGTAATCCCGCACGACACCATACCATCAACCGTTACCAACAATGCCCAGAAAATTCAATGATTATAAATATTTAACCTTGAAAGTTACTGAAATATGAAAAACCCTTTTTTTCGTTATCTAATAAAAAAATATTCAGTGTGTCATTTACATACAATTCTCATAAAACAAATAATTTTTGACTGAAAATTGTACATGTCATTTTTTTACGTGGATATACTCATTTTTTGGATTTGAATTTTAACAATAATTTTCTATTTTTGGTAGACTATTGATCAGGATTAATAAAAATAATAATAAACGTAGTTGTAAATTTTCAATAGTACTTTTGAAATTAAGTTATTATAAGCAAACATATTAAAACTTTAACTATGAAAAAAATCATTTTACTGTTATCTATTATTCCTATAACATTTCTTTCGTGCACAAAACAAATTGATGATAACAAATGTAATTGTAATTCTGGAAAGATTGGTGAATCTAACCTAACAATTGATCTTGACAACAATATTTACAGTCTTGAAGGTATTGCTAGTAAATATGTTTATAATGGAAATGAGAACATTGCTATTGCGATCACAAAAGGCAACGATAACTTTAACAATTTAATATCGTCATTTAGCTATACCAGAACAATCGATACGGGTATTGCTATGTATTTATACTGTAATAAATTATTAAACTCTGGTGATACCATTTTTGATGAAGATATTGCTGGTTTAAGCACTTATAATGTTGTCAATAACAAACTTTTTCACAATGTATATCAAAAGCAAAATAATGATTATAATATTATTTATTCATATGAGACTGATTGTAAGAACCTTCAACAAATAAAGTTTATTCTAAACTACAAACTAACCAATGGAGATAATGTTAGCTATGTGAGTATAATTCCTAATAATATTGAGTCATTTACACTAAATAATCCCTGCGATGAGTTTAGAATGATTGAACCAGACTTTTGCTATTTTTCACTTACAACTTCAAAATCAACACTTGAATCATCACCTGGTCCTGGAGGATGTAATTGTGGTGGAGTTTGTAGTTTAATGGCAAACATGAAATGTGTTGAATCATTCTTATTTCCAGGAGAATATTTCTGTGACCACTGTGGTTGTGCAACTGACAACCAAACTTTTACACTTATTGATGAGGAGGCTATGTCATCAGATTCTGTATATATGGCGTATGATACAACTTTGCAATATGATTTGCGTGATGAATTCTTTGTTAACTCAGAGATTGGTGTTAAATACACAAATTATTATTATGGAATCAGCGAGTTTCTTGGTAAAGAAACCGTACCTGTTACACTAATGATAGAAACTGCTGAATTTTTAATTGATTTTAACCCTAAACTTGAGATGCTTCTTGATACAACAGGAAACTCTAATACTATATTTTTAAATAGTTCAATGAAAACTAGGTTAATTGATATCATAGATGATTATAAGGCATTAAGTTCAAATCAAGACTATATTGATGCATTAAATGACATCAAATCTGATATTAACACTTATTCTAATAAATCTTTAAGTTACATTTTATCCAATATAGAATAATATGTTAAAATCACTTAAGTTTATGCAACAATTACTTTTTGTTGGATTCATATATATATTAGGTTTATTATATTATAAATATATATTGGTGCAATTAATGCCATTGTTGTTACAGCATTTAAACAAATATTTAGCATTAGTCATACAGTTAATAATATTTTCAGTATTTCCACTTATTATAGGTATCCTAATTAGAAATAATTCAAAATCATATTTCTTAAGTTCATTTGTCATAGGGCTTTCATGCGTAATTCCATTTATTTTCTTTAGCAATAGTTTATACTTTATTACCCATCCTTTTCAGTGTAATCCATCGGAAAAATCACTAATTTTTATCACACTTCATTTATTGATTGCTACTATATGCATATTAATAATCGTAATTGCAATTAGAAAGCTACCTATAAACTTAAAGCAAGGTTTGTGGTGGTCTGTTATAATTTTTTACATATTTGATTTACTATTAATACAAGGTTGGTTCTTTTTCTTTATAAAATAGGAATTAGATATGAAAGATGAATAAACAGCACTGTTGGTAACAAAAAATATAATGCATACCGCAGTTAAGTCATTCAAGAAAATGAATTGTAAATTTGACGATACAGAAATAAAAGAAAGTTTATTGAATAAAATGCGGCACGCATCATATTCACAACGTTGGCAGCAAGGCGAAAACCCACCGCACTTTTAAGCACTTTAGGTTTTTCTCCGAGACGCAAAGCCAGCACAAAAAACCAAAAAAGCTTAAATCTTTACCACCGCTCACAAAACAATATGGACTTTAATAACAAGACATATTTCTCTTGACAAAAAGTTAAAAAAATATATTCAGAATCACGAAATTCTTGACTTAGCAAATATTAAACTACCTTCTCTTCTTCCTTATAATTATATGAATTACCATCAAACGAGAAAATAAGATTTTTGCTTGTTTTATATCTTACTCCTCCACCAATCGTGGAATTATTCCTATACCTCTTAGCAATATCGCCTCCGGAAAATTGATAAGAATATGAAACATGTGGAACAAATGCTGCTATTGCAGAATCACTTGCGTTCACCTGTGCATTAATCTCACTAATTGCAAACAATATGAGCAACGAAAGCAATATACTTTTTAACATATAGTTTGTATTTCTATTTTAAGCAAAGATAAGTGAATTATTTTAGTTGAAGGCGTAAATTGAATGCCTGAGATCAGTTGATAACGGTTCAGCTTTGAACCTCAGATGACCAATAGCCAAATTCATAATTTGTAGGACCAAAACATCAATTCCCGGAAGAATTGTAAAAAATTAATCACCTAGGTCAAAAAAGTTCAATTTTTACTAAATAGCTCTTGTTGTGTTATTTATGTATTTTTTACTATCAAAACCCTACTCTTTATAGTAGTATAAAATCTACCACTTTTAGTACTTGACTTTCGGTTATTTATAATGTATATTAGCAACTCAAATATATAACCCGATTTGCATTCAATAAATCTTAACTATCATATGATTATAAATATAACAAAAACCCCCTTAAATTATTAACGCACATGATACGACTCAAAATACGAAAACAAAGAAAGGAGGTCGCCGGCAAAGATAAATAAATACCGATAGTGATTAAACAAATTAAAATTTGCAACGTGAATTAACGATAGTTATATGCTATTAATTTTTTAACTAAAATTACTAAAATGAAAAATTCAATTTTAATTAGCATCTGCCTTATGGCAGTATTTTTCTTAGCCGGTACAACCTCGGTGACTGCCCAATGGTCATTTGATGCAGATTGGGATGATGGCGATTGCAGTTGTGGAGCTATTGCAAGTAAAGACCTTCAATGGGAAATTAGAAAGATTAGTGATAATTCCTTATTTGATTCAGGTAATTTGGATATAACTTCATTATCTCCCCCACAAACAATAGAAGGAAATGATACCCCAGAAGAAGACGAACAATACAAAATCTGTATTAAAGTATATTATTATGACGCATCAGTAGATCCTCTATGCTGCCAAGGTGATAAATGTGAGAATACAGATACAGCAGGATTATTGGGTGGTAGTGTCACAGTGCTTGCAACTATGTATTGAGTTATTAATTTAGGGTGATGGTAAATATTTACCATCACACTTTTCTAGTTATAGCAGTATTGTATAATTTTTAAAGTTTATAAAGCATACTACATTATCCGATGAATAAGTGTAAATCAATAATACAAAATAGTTTATTTATTAGCTGGTTTGTAATATTTTGCTTGATACTGGTTCATATCCAATTGTTCTCCCAACCCAACAAACGCACAAACCAATGGTTCTTTGCCAGAAATGTAGGTGTTGATTTTAATTCAGGGGAACCAGTTGAAGGTTATCCTTGTCCTATCGATGGTACGTCATCGGGGAGTACTTCTACTATGTGTGATACAAATGGTAGCCTTCTTTTCTATTCTGATGGCAGATACGTTTATAATAAAAATCATGAACAAATGGAAAACAGTTGGGCCGGACCTGATTATGTACATGGAAGTCAATCTGCGCTTTGTATGCCGAAACCAGGATCTGATAGTCTTTACTATGTTTTCACAGCTAATACATTTACTCAACAATATAATCAACCTCTAAATTTTTACCATACAGTTGATATGACACTCAACGATGGATTGGGTGGTATTCTTGATACTGATACTTTACCTGGTGCATGGGATGCATCAGAGCAATTAAATGCATCTTACTTTAAAGATAAAAGCGGTTACTGGATAGTAATGAGAAAATATAAGGAACACAAATATGCTGCGTACAAAGTAACATCTCAGGGTGTTGATCCCAATTCAGTATTACGTGATGCGCCAAATAGGTATCTGCCTAATGCGAACTATGGGTATATGAAATTTACTTACGACAAAAAATATCTACTATTCTTTTATAACTATGGAACTGGGTATTTTCAAGATATTGAAATATGTAAATTCAATAATAATACAGGTGAAATAGAATTTTTGTATTCTTTTCAACTAATTGAACTTTTCCCTAATAATCCTCCACCCTACCAAACAATGAATGGTGAATTCTCACCCGATTCAAAATATATGTACGTGGCAGGTTATTTAAAAGCTGCTGATAGTACACACATATACCAATTCGATATGCAGTATATTGAGGATAAAGATTTGTTAAAACAATCTGCAGTTAAGATTGGTGAAGGAATTGGGATGAATTTACAATTAGCATCAAATGGTCGTATATATTGCTTCTCCAATGATGTTCCAGGGCCAGTAGACAATACTGTTAGTGTAATTAACAACCCGGGTAAACCTGGAATACAGTGTAATTACCAGGAGAACATATTATTTATCAATAACGGAGACGTTGTAAGAGCATTTGTAAATTTCGCAACAGATTTTCTTTTTAGATTTGACTTTGATGGGATCTGCGAAAGCGATACTTTTTCATTTGATCCGTGGTTCTTCCCTGAGCCTGTATCAATTCAGTGGAACTTTGGTGATCCAATGTCAGGAACCAACAACACATCTTTTGATTCTCATCCTACTCACAAGTTTACTGATGGAGGAACCTATGAAGTTTCAGTTTATGTTGTGTATCCTAGTGGCAGAATAGAAGAAACTTCGAGAGAGGTAGAAGTTGAGTATTCACCTGAGCCAGATTTAGGCCCAGATACTACAATTTGTTATAGCCAGGATATCGTTCTGGATGCTGAATGTGGATCTCATTTCTACCTATGGAGTACAGGACAATTTGGAATAAGCCAGATTATAGTCTCCGATACCGGATGGTACTGGGTTAAGGTAACCAGTGATGCAGGATGCTTTAAGTACGATTCCATACATATTGGAAAATATACGGCAGCAATTGCAGATACAGCAAATCTTATAATTAGTCCAACAACATGTGGTGGTAGCACGGGTGCAATCCGGGAACTGGTAGTTATTGGAATTCCTCCCTACTCATATCAATGGGTTGATGATTTGGGTAACCCCATCGCTAACACTCTTGATTTGTATAATTTACCTGTTGGAAACTATACTCTGCATGTTACAGATGGAAATAACTGTACAACTGAATTTGGCCCGTTTTCGATAATTGACGCTGGGGATGTACTGGTTGCAAGTGTAAATTATACTAATGAACACTGCGACCAGCAAGATGGTAGCTTAATTGTTACAGCCACCTCGGGATTAGGTGATATGTTGTACTATTCAATTGACAATGGCACCAGCTATATTCAAAACCTTGGAGTTTTTACAGGGTTATCATCAGGAACATATGCTGTAAGAGTTCACGATTCCACAATGTGTGAAGATGCCTACGATGACAATCCAATTATTATTGTAAATACTCAAGTGCCTCAGATAACAGATATTCAAATAACTTCAGCTACAGTTGGGCAAAATAATGGTGCTATCAATATAGTAGCTTCCGGGAGTAGTGATACATTGTTATATTCAAACAATGATGGTGTCACGTTTCAAATTAATGATGGCTTCTTCTCAAACCTGTTAGCTGACTTCTACACATGTGTTGTGGTTGATGAATTTGGATGTGACACTACATTTATTATAGAAGTAACGGAAGATTTTATTGTCAGTCTTAAAGCAGTTGCAGGTGATGATGAAGTATGTCCCGGCATTTCAGCTTACGTACCTTTAACAGTAACTAATTTTAATGATGTCGCCAGTTTTAAGACCTCATTATTATTTGATGATGAATATTTAACATGTATGGGGTTTGCAAATGCTCATCCACTGTTGGAAGATTCGTTAGAAGCGTTCCTTTTTCCTGCAGAAGGTAGAATAGAGCTCAACTGGTCATCAACGGCTATAGACCTATCTGAGAATACCGTACTAGCAGATCTGGCATTTCAGACAGCAAATCCTGGAGGAAGTCTAATTGAATGGGATGGATCACCAGGAGCAAGCATATTTCTCAACTCTACAGGACTCACCATTCCTGTAGATTATATGGTTGGTGAAGTTAGAATTTATGATGAAGTATATTTTACACTTGCAAGTATTGCTGAAGCATGTCAGGGTGAAACCATAATGCTGTATCCAAACCTGTGGTCGAGCAATGGGCCTGTTACTTATTTATGGAGCTATCCTAATGGAGATACAAGCTCTGCTGCGACAATGGTAATTAATAACGCAAAACTAACTCAATCAGGCACATATTCAGTAGCAGTTACAGATACCGCAAATTGTAGTTCTGATGCTATTGTTGATGTGTTTATATATCCAACACCATCTCCTGAATTTGCAGTACAGGACACGATTTTCACTGATGATCCATTTGACCTAGACGCAGGAACGGGATTTATATCTTATTTCTGGAATAATGGTGATACTACGCAGATGATCTGGGTAGAAGAAAAAGGATGGTATTCCGCAGAAGTAGAATCCCCTGAAGGATGTGTTGGAGTAGATTCCTCTTACGTTGTTTTCTCAACTCCACCCGAGCTTATCAAAATATACTTCCCAAATGCTTTTACCCCAAATGGTGATGGATTAAATGATGAGTTTAAACCTGTTACAGTTACAGATGAGATAAAACATTTCTCTTTATCAATCTTTAATCGCTGGGGAGCTATGATCTATCAATCAAATGACATAACTCAGGGTTGGGATGGAACATACAATGGTGAGATTTGTCAACCGGGTTCTTATGTATATAAAATTGCCTACAGCACTTTTGTTCCATCAACAGCTGAATCTGAGATTAAGATGGGAACAGTTATGTTGGTTAGGTGATTTGGTTTCCTATGATACTTGTGTTAATTGTATCTTGGCTTTATAATGTTTAAAATAAAACTGTAATAGTTAACCGTAAATTATGGACAAAGAAAAAGCCCCACGCTTCGCAGCCAAGCACATTGCCAAGTCCCTCGAAAAGCCTGCCGCACAAGTCTAAACTTGTCAATAAGCTTGTCCGCCCCGACCCGAAAAAAAACGCCCAGCTGCCAACACGCGCTCATACTGCATACCGCATTTGGTTGTAAATATGAACTTTATGGTTATTAATTTAATATATTTGTAACCAGAAAAATATGTATTATTAATGAGCTACGCAGCATAGCGCCAACCGTTGGCAGCAAGCAGATTAAACACACACATATGGATACCGATGATTTATCAAGA
>JACNJS010000029.1 GCA_014382445.1 Bacteroidota bacterium | reverse complement strand
AAATCTGTCCATAAACTTTTAATCCAATATGTCCAAATTAGGATGAAGACTTACACCACAAACTACTGCAAACGATATGACTGTAAGAGTATTTCGAGATGTTGATAATATGCTGAAAATCTTAATATCTTATAAATATGCAAAGGATTTATTGCTCGTTTGTAAATACCCGGAAAATATAGTAAATAGAAAAGATAGTGATTTATTAGCATTTGCTTGGAATGAAAATGGAGCAAAATTATTTATAAATGGTAATGAAATTGACCGAATAAATTTAAAAAAATAAAGCACGAACGCACAACACGCAATATACGTAAGCCGGGGGATGTGGGTAATTTTAACTTTTGTACATTTACTCAAAATTGTAACGGTTTGATAAGTTGGAGCTTTGAAATCCCGGCCTCCGCATATTGCCACCGTTAGCGGTTATGGCAAGAAAGACCCAAGACCGAGAAATGAATCGAATAAAATTACTATCTTTGTAAAAATGAAAACATCATGACACTTTGGAATAACGATACTGAAATTCAATTCTTTACAGAAGCACTAAAAAACTTTGCTTCACCTGAACAATTATTCTATCATCTACAATGCGGATACTTTGCATATGTCCCAAAAGGATCAGAAGCAGAAGGACAAACGTTACAAAGCAGAAACTCTCTTATAGGTCAATTTACCGAAAAATGGAGTAAGACTATTTTTGAACCAATCGCAAAAGAACTAGGACTTTTTGCTGTCAACAGTGTAGTATGCGATGAACTTGGCTTATCGAGACAATCAAATGCAGACCTTGCTTTCTGTACTACAAATCTGACAGTTCAGAAACCAGAGAATATAAAACTGCTTTTTGAAATAAAAATGAGTGTAGTATCGAACTATAAGTTTACACAGCCAAATAATGTTGAATTAATCGGTGATTACAAGCAACATAAAGGCAATCCTGCATTACTCCGTTCTGACTCAATGTTAAAAGCAATTGGGAAATCTATAAACATTCGTGTTTCTGGAATTGCTTCAACAAAAATACCAGTTGTTGTTTTAGGTAACAGCCCAATAACTGACAGCTACATTAAAAAGGTAGACTTTCTAAAAACTTCGGGCGTTATACAAGGCTTTTGGTCATTAAATCCAAAACCAACCAATTCAGACTATGTAAAAAACACTCCCAAATTAGGCTTTCAAACTATCTTAGACGAAGAACAACTACTTAATAATTGTAAAGACCTTGTAAATAACGACATGAATTATTTTTCTTCAATGATTTCTAAATTGAAACTTGGAGAGATAATCCGAATTGCAAGCCAAGAAGCGACTGATATTGCTAAGGCAGAAAAATTTTTAAACTTAATCCGAAGCTAAAATGAAAAGACCAAAAGGAACCGAATCAAGTGCCTTCGGAACGAACGGAAGAATTAATCACGACAGTTCAAAGTTTTACAACTCTAAATTATACACAGAGCTTGGTGATAAAAAAGAAATTGACAAGAATGAAAATGATTTTCCTGATGATTTGGAAAATAAATTTATTCTTGGTTCTGCTGAAAACATGAAAGAATTGCCTGACAATTCAGTTCATTTAATGATTACTTCACCTCCATACAACGTTTCAAAGGAATATGACGAAGATTTATCATTAAAAGAGTATTTACAACTCCTTGAAAATTCATTTAAAGAAACATACAGAGTACTTGTAAATGGTGGTCGTGCTTGTATAAATGTTGCTAACCTTGGAAGAAAACCGTACATTCCATTATCTGATTATATTTCAAAAATAATGCTTGCGATAGGGTTTAATATGCGTGGAGAAATTATTTGGAACAAAGCAGCCAGTGCGAGTCCTTCTACTGCTTGGGGTAGTTGGCAAAGTGCAGCAAATCCTATCCTAAGAGATGTACATGAATATATTTTAGTATTCTCCAAAGGCGACTACAAAAGAGAAAAAGGAGAAAAGCAGAATTCAATTTCAAAGGAACAATTTATGGAATGGACAAAATCTATTTGGACAATGAATGCTGAGAGTGCTCGAAGAATAGGGCATCCTGCACCATTTCCAGAAGAATTACCAAATAGACTAATTCAACTTTATTCTTTTAAGGGTGATATTATCTTAGACCCATTTATGGGTAGTGGAACAACTGCTGTTTCTGCTTTGAAGACTGATAGAAAATTTGTAGGTTATGACATAAGCAAAGAATATATTGACCTTGCAGAGAAAAGAATTGAACCGTTATTAAAACAAACAAAGATATCTTTTAACCTGACAGTATTGGAAGAAGAGCCACAAACCGCTAACAAAGGCTAAAATCAAGCGGGCGGAAAGTGTTAATTTGAAGGGCAGAGCAATTAATAAACTTTATCGCATGTTGACAGTGAAGTGCTCCGAAATGCCCGCCAGATTTTAGCCTCGGTCGTTAGGTGCCATTGGGATCAACCACACCATAGATAATATTTGAAAAATGAATAAAGAACAATGTTTAGAAACAATAAACGATTACAAAGAAAATAAACAAATAGATCTTGATGATTTAATGAAGTGATTGAAAATGACTGAAGAATTATCCGACCGACAAAAAGAAATAATTGATGTTTCGCTCCATTTAATTGCAGAAAGCGGAATTCAGGGACTCACAATTAAAAACCTGGCAAAAAAAATAGGATTCTCGGAATCGGCAATTTACCGGCACTATGAAAACAAAATTCAAATTTTAGTTGCCATCCTTAATTTTTTCAAAGAAAATACAGAGCGTCTTTTTGCTTCCGAGTTAAATGCTGACGGAGATGCATTAACAAAAATAAATCATTTACTGTTTAATCAGTTTAAAATTTTCTCAGCCTCGCCATCGTTGGTAGCTGTTATTTTTTCGGAAGAGCTTTTTCGGAACGAAGCAATTTTAATGGAGAAAGTATCAGAAATTATGAATAATAACTTTGATACACTAACTCAAATAATTAAATCGGGTCAGGAAAAAGGCAAACTCAGAGCCGATGTTGGAGCCGAACATTTGGCGGTTGTTATAATGGGCTCACTGCGTTTATTTGTAAAACAATGGCACATGTCGAACTATGCTTTTAACCTGACTGAAAAAGGGAATGAACTTTCGAATTCGATAAAAATATTAGTAACTAACAAAATATAGAATAATGGAAATCAGAAAAGTAAACGAGACCAAAATTGAAGAAACTCCACACAAAGTGGATGTTCGAAAATTATACGACAAAGATTCTGCACAAGCCATGCACATAACTTTGCAACCCGGCGAAGCACTAAAACCACACATTACCCCGGTTGATGTTTTTTTCTACGTGTTGGAAGGAACCCCGGAAATTCTTGTTGGAAAAGAAAAAACAGAAATTCAAGCCGACAGTTTGGTTGAAAGTCCGAAAGGGATTGTTCATTGTTTGTACAACAACTCAATAAAACTTGCCCGTATTTTAGTAGTAAAAGCACCTAAACCAATAACGCAAGCAAAATTATTGTAAAAAGTTTTCTGAATAAGAAAAGCTCACGATTTGCTTGTGAGTTTTTTTTGGAACTCAATTGTTAGTAAACATTCACTTACGCAAATACAATCATGGAAAGACAAAACATAGAAATAATTGAAAAAGCTGCCGGAATAATTATGAATTCCGGAGTAAAGGAACTTACAGTTCATAATTTGGCTAACAAACTAATGGTTGATAAAAGCCAGCTTCTAAAACAGTTCACAAAAGATGATGATATTCTTTTATTGCTTCATTTGGATTTTGAAATCGATATAAATGAATTAATATCAGAATTTGCTCGCACTACTGAAACGCCGGACGCTGAAATGAAAATCCTGTTCAAAAAGCTGTATTTTCTGTTTTTGCAAAAACCCTATTACCTCGATATAATATTTGATAAAAAACTGAAAAACCGAGATGAAAGTATAAAGAATTCATTTTTACGGATTCGAAATACTGCGGAAAATTATCTGACTTCGGTAATTAATAAAGGGAAAAATGAAAACTCTTTTAAAACAACGATTTCAACCAAAGATTTGGTGAGTAAAATATTATCCGAATTTCGTCACTTTATGAAAGATGAACAACGAATTCATGAGGTAATACTTGAAATGAAACACTATAAATTATAAACGATTAAAATAAAAATGAAAACTAAAAAAATTTCAAACAAAATGTTGGTGAATATTCACATACGGAGAATATTATTGTTGACTCTGCTAATAATTGCAGTCACAATGACGGGACAAGCTCAAATCTGGTCATTGCAGCAATGTATTGACACCGCGCAAGTTTATAACAAAAACCTGCAAATGAGCAGAAACAGTATTGAAATTGGCAACGAAAAAGAAAAGGAAGCAAAAGCCAATTTGATTCCTAAAATCAGTTTGAATGCCGATTATAAATATTTTACTGATTTACCGTATCAACTTATGCCACAGTCGGCTTTTGGTGGCCCCGAAGGACAATTTAAGGAAATGCAAATGGGAGTGCCACACAATATAAGTACCAACATTCAAATGGCAGTTCCACTGTATAATCCGCAGGTTTACGGGGCAATTCAAACCACAAAAATTGCTTCCGATTTAAGCGAACTTCAGTATAAGAAAACAGAAGAACAAGTCTTTTTTGAAATCTCGAACCTTTATTACAACGCGCAGATTTTGGTAGAACAACAACAATTTATGGAAGGTAATTTAGAGAACACGAAAAAACTGCATGAAAACCTTCAATTGCTTTATGCCCAACAAATGATTAAAAAAAGCGATGTTTCAAAAGTGGCTTTACAAATGGAACAGTTAATAACACAAAGCCATTTGATTGAAAGCAATCTGGAACAGGTGCTGAATGCTCTTAAATTTTCGATGGGTATTTCGTTACAACAAAACCTCGAAATTGAAAATGAAATTTTAAACAAACCCGCCGGTGATTATTTAGTGAAGCAACCTGTCGATTTGCAAATTGCTTATGCTCAAAACAAACTGATTTCGAGTGAACTGGGCACTCTGAGAAATTCGCGTTTACCCGCTGTTTCGTTGTACGGAAGTTACGGGCAAACCGGATTTGGTTATGATGAAAAACCCAACGATTTTCTTAAATTTTTTCCAACCAGTTTTGCGGGTTTGCAAGTTTCAGTGCCAATTTTTAACGGAACTGTTACCAAACGAAAAATCAATCAAAAGAAAATAGAATTACAAAACAGTCAATTACAAATTGAAAATGTGGCCGACCAGAATAATATGCTTATTGAAAACGCTACAAGAAAAAGGATGGTAACACAACAAACGATTAAAAACACCACAAGTCAGATAAATCTTGCCAAAACTGTTTATGACGAAATGATTTTGCAGCAAAAGGAAGGAACTGCAAATCTCACAGAAATTTTATTGGCCGATAATGCACTTCGTGAAGCCCAGCAGAGCCAGGTGAATGCAATAATCGATTATCTGAAAGCAGATTTGGAATTGAAAAAATTAACCGGAAATATTTCATTAAAAAATTAAAAAATTCAATCATGTTAAAAAAGATTATTTATATCGTTCTGGCACTTGTTTTAGTGGCTTTTACAGTTTACAAATTGAAAAGTAACAAGGAAGTGGCTCAAAACCGGGTATTTCAATACGATAAAGAAAAACCAATTGGAGTTCAAACACTTACGATAAAATCGGAGAAATCGGAAAATGAGTTTGTTTTTACCGGAAATTTTGAACCGAATAAAGAAAGTAAAATAAGCGCTGATATTCAGGGGAAAGTTGTTGCAGTGCCCGTTGATTTGGGAAGTTCTGTACAAAAAGGACAAACGCTGATTCAGCTCGATAATTCGTTGCTGAAACTTCAGTTGCAAAGCATTGAACTACAAATTGAAGGATTGGAAACTGACGTTAAAAGATTTACAATTTTAGCAGAAGCCGATGCAATTCAGGGAGTTCAATTGGAAAAAGCAGAACTGGGTTTAAAATCGGCCAGGGTGCAAAAAGCTACCATTCAGGAACAAATTAGCAAAACCACAATTCGCGCACCCTTTAATGGAATTATTACCGCAAAAATGACCGAAGAAGGAGCTTTTGCCGCTCCCGGAATGCCGCTGCTGCAAATCACTGATATTTCGAAACTTAAGTTTTCAGTGAATGCGCCTGAGAACAATTTATCCAAATTTAATGAAGGTCAAATTTGTTCTGTCTCTGTTGATGTTTATCCTGATATTTTACAGACTGGAAAAATTATTATGGTGGGAAGCAAAGCAAATATGGGGAACAGTTATCCGGTTCAATTAGAAGTTAAAAATACTGTCGATTTAAAAATAAAATCGGGAATGTTCGGGAAAGTGAAGCTGAAAAACGATAGCCACATCGCGCAAATTTTAATTCCGGCATCGGCGCTGGTGGGGACAACCATTCAACCAAAAGTTTATAACATAAAAAATGGAAAAGCCATCTTAACAAACATTACTATTTCGGAACGAATTGAAAATAAAGTGGTGGTAGCAAATGGTTTAAATGAAGGCGATGAAATTGTGACCAATGGATTTATCAATCTGTTTGACGGAGCCAATGTAATTCTTAAATAAAACACAATGAATATTACAGAAATTTCAATAAAACGGCCATCGCTCATTATCGTTCTTTTTAGTGTGTTTACACTTCTCGGAATTATTGGCTACAAAAATTTGAGCTATGAATTATTGCCCGATTTTAACCAGCCGGTGGTGGTAATAAAAACCATGTATCCGGGAGCCGAACCACAGGAAGTTGAAACTTCGGTTTCAAGAAAAATTGAAGATGCCCTTTCGAATCTTGAAGGAGTCGATTTTTTGGAAACCAAGTCGATGCCCAATGCTTCGGTAATTATTGCCAATCTGAAATACGGAACCAATGTTGACAACGCCATGCAGGATGCTCAACGTTATATCGACAACATCCGCAAAGATTTGCCCGCCGATATTCAAAGTCCGGTAATGAGCAAGGTTTCGCCAAACGATTTGCCCATTATTTCTATCAGTGCCACCAGTAATTTGCCTGAAACAGCGTTTTATCAGAAGATGAAAGATGATTTTCTTCCGCAAATTCAGCAATTAAAAGGGGTTGCCGAAATTACACTTTTGGGTGGCGAAGAGCGCGAAATACAGGTAAAGGTTGACCAGGATAAATTAAGCCTTTACCGCATTTCGCTTTCGCAGGTTGTTGAAGCTATTAACCGCTCCGGGCTGGATTTGCCGGCTGGAAAAGTGCAGACTGAAAAAGAAAATAATTCAGTTCGGTTAACCGGTAAATTTGCCACCGTTGGCGATATTATGAATGTACAAATAGCTATGCCTTTCCCCGGTAGTCCGGTGTATGTAAAAGATGTGGCCACAGTTACCGACGGCATAAAAGAGATTGCTTCAGTTAGTCGCTATAACGGAAACAATGGAATTGGCTTGTTACTGAAAAAGCAAGGCGATGCCAATGCTGTAGATGTTTCGGAACTGGTACGCGAAAAACTGCAACACATCGAAGAGCAAAACCCGGAGTCCGGAGTAAAATTTATAATCGCCGACGACTCTACCGACAATACTATTGCCGCTGTAGAATCGGTGGTTCACGATTTGATTCTTGCCGTTATTTTGGTGTCGATTGTTATGTTGCTGTTTTTGAGAAGCTATCGGAATTCCTTAATTGTACTTATTTCAATTCCAACTTCGCTGGTAACTGCTTTTGCAGTGATGTGGCTTTTGGGCTACACTTTAAATTTAATGACATTGCTTGCCATGTCGCTGATTATTGGAATATTAGTGGATGATGCCATTGTTATACTCGAAAATATACAGCGACATTTGGACATGGGCAAAGAAAAAAGAACCGCTGCAATGGACGGTCGAATGGAAATTGGTTTTTCGGCGCTCTCCATTACTTTGGTCGATGTAGTAGTTTTTCTCCCCATTTTATTTTTACAGGTTTTTATTGCCGATATGCTCAAACAATTTGCGGTCGTTGTAATTACTTCAACCCTCACCAGTTTGTTGGTAGGTTTTACTTTAACACCCTGGCTGGCATCGCGGATTGGAGAAAAAGAAGATTTAAAACCAACGAACTATTTTAACCGCTTTTTACTTTGGTTCGAGCGCCAGCTTCAGTCGTTTATTCAATGGTATGGTTCGTTGTTAAAATGGGTTCTGAGCCACAAATTGATATTTACCGGAATTGTACTTGCATTGTTGGTTTTTACCGGAGCAATGATGAAACAAGGAATTATAGGGAAAGAAATGATGTCAACCGGAGACCAGGGAAAATTCCGTTTGAACCTTGAATTTGACAAAACCATCACCGTTCAGCAAAATAATATTGTTTCGCAACAAGTCGAAGATTACATTCTTCAGCATAATGAAGTGGCAACACTTTTCAGCAATATTGCAGGCCCCAGTACCGGAATCGGAAGTTTGGGCGTTGGTTCAAGCAATAAATCGGAATTTACCATTCAACTAAAACCCGAAAGCGAAAGAGATATTAAAACCGAGGCCTTTATGAAATTGCTGCGGAACCAGCTGGAATCGGAATTTGCTGGGATTAATTTTTCGATGGCAGTAATTGGTTTGTTGCCAAAATCGGCGCCAATAAAAATTACATTAAGTGGAGCAAATCTCGATGAAGTAATGAAAGTATCGGAAGAGCTGCAGGCAGTTATCGAGCAAGTTCCCGGAGCCGACAATGTGCAACTTTCGGTAGTGGAAGGAAATCCGGAGTACAAAGTGATTCCTGATAAGGATAAAATGCAGCGGTTGGGATTAAATACCGCTTATGTGGGTTTGAATTTACGCACAGCTTTTACCGGAAACGAAGATGCCACACTTACCGAAAACGGTACAGAATATCCGGTGCGCATCTGGCTCGATGATTTTAACCGCAAAAACTTTGAAGATGTACAAAAGCTCACCATTGTAAATCCAATGAATTTGCCGGTTGTAATTTCACAATTTGCAGAAGTTGTACAAGATAATTCGCCATCGCTGCTCGAACGTCTCGACAGGCAAGCCTCAGTTACGCTAACTGCCGAATCGTTTGGAAGGCCCTCGGGAACATTGGCAGATGAGGTAATTGCATATCTCGATGCCCAACCGCTACCCGATGAAGATAAATCAGTGAGGTTAGAAACTAATTTAGTGTAAAGTCTAATCTTGAACTTGTGTAAAGGATCTATCTTAACGAACAGTTTGAGGAAGCTAAACTCAAGCAAATTAAATGAATTAAAAATCAATCTTTTTTTGTATCTTTGGAATCTATGGACATTAATAAAATAATTGAACAAGACTTCATTATTGACAGATTAACTAACTCAATATTGAATACAATCTCAGGAGACAGTTTTCCTACGGAAGTATCAATATTAACAAAAAATGACCTAAAGGTTATCACAAAGAAAAAGGGTTGGAATTTTAACTGGAGATCGGAATTTAATAATGAAAAGACAGAACAATATAAATTAACGATCGTCAACAATACAAGCATTATTCAAGGACTGCTAAGCATCACTATCGAAAATGACCACGTTTTCATGGACTTGCTGGAAAGTGCTCCATTTAACATTGGACAGAACAAACTTTATGAAGGTGTTGCTGGTAATCTAGTTGCTTATGCATGCAAGGTATCATTTCAAAAAGGATTTGATGGATTTGTTGCGTTTACAGCAAAAACTAGACTTATAAAACACTACGAAAAAACTTTAGGAGCATTTCATTTTAAAAACCAGAGAATGATTATTGACTCAAGAGCTGCAAAAAGACTGGTTGAAAAGTATTTTAAAACACAATAAAATGGCACATATAAAAGAACCAGAAGGAGTAGATTTTCTAATACAGAGCCCTCCCCTTACTGATCAAGAACGAAAAGAGATTAGTGAACTCATAATGAAAATGAAGGCAAAGACTCCAAAAAGGAGAATCCTCAAAAAAAGAAAGACTAAGAAAGAACTTGCAGAATAAAAACCGAACGCCCAACACGCGCTCATACTGCATACCGCAATTAGTTGTAAATATGAAGTTTATGTTTTATGATTTAATATATTTGTAAGCAGAAAAATACGTAATATTAATGCGGTACACAGCATAGCGCCATCCGTTAGCGTTCATTGGTAGAAAGACCGACAAAAAGAGTAAATTTGAACTTTAAAAAAGAAAATATGATAATTAGAAAAAACAGCTTTTGGATTTTGGCTTTGAGTAGCTTAATGCTTCTTTCATTTGCTAGCAATAATAGAAATTATCAAACCGAGTGCGTAACAATCGAAACAGATGGGTACGTTACCATAAAAATATGGGACACGAAAAAAGGTGCAAAGTACAAGCCAGAACAAGCCCGAAAAGATGCCATCCATGCAATTCTATTTTCAGGAATATCTGGGGGTAACGGTTGTACCACACAACCCCCAATATTAAACAAATCAGAAGAACAAGAAAATTTTAAAACCATTGAAAAGAGTTTCTTCGCTAAGAAAGGAAAATGGTCAATGTTTACGAGAAGCTCTGCAACTGCAAGCACATTGCCAGCTAAAATCAGGAAACAATTGAAAAACACAAAAAGAGGGAAACAAAAGACAATAATCTGTTATCTTGCCTTTATGCTATTTCTGACAACAACCTCATTAAATGCACAACAGATTATTCCCGGTATTTTGTATCTTAATACTTTATCTGAAAAAGCACATCCCGGTGAAAACAGAATAGTCCAAAACGACACATTGTTTGATATTTTTCAGCAATATGGTGTATATTCTTATGAACAAGCTGTTCCATTTGCCCGAACACCTTCACTTTGGAAAGTTTACAAAATCAAATGCACTGGTAATGTTGAAACTTTAAGATATGTATTGGAACAACAAGCCAGTGAACTTGTTACAAATTTTATGTACATACATGAACAAACAACTTGTTACTCACCAGTAGATGAACTTTGGGAAGAGGGTAAACTTTGGCATTTGGAAAAAATACAAGCCGATAGTGCATGGGATATGACTCGGAGCAATGACAGTATTGATGTAGCTGTACTGGATTGGTTTCCTCCAGATATTTATCATCCTGATCTGTTTCACAAAATTAATCCACCTTATAGACCCATGTCGGGTGAACCATATACACATCTACATACCAGTACTAACCCTCATGCAACCGCAATTGCCGGTTTTATCGCTGGTGAAACAACTGAAATTGGTGGTCAACCCGAAGGCAGGTTAGCTTCGGTTGGGTTTAACACAAACATGATATTCTATCAAGAGAATGAACACGCTCAAATATACCAAGCTCTTCATGCTTCAACTGTTATGAAAGCAGAGGTTATTAGCATATCGAGTTTTTCTGGTTGCGGTGGTGATACGTTAAACACAGATACTTATGCAGCATTACAGGAAATTTTGGATAATAATACAGTAATTGTTGCTGCGGCTGGAAACGGCAATGAATGTAATGGAGGCCCCTTGGGCATTTTTAATGGCCTTATTTTTGATGAAATTATTGTAGTTAGCGGTACTGATTCAACAGACCATTTTCAGGTTGTTGACAATAATGGTGACACTAGTTCTTTTTCACATTACCCATCTGTTGATCTTTGTGCCCCCGGATATAAAATGATTAGTTCTACAAATACATGGATACGTGAATATGAAATTGACACTATTACAGGTGATACATTGAATGTATTTGATTCAATACCTAATCCCTATCTATACCCGGGTTGGTGGTCGGGCACTTCATTCTCTGCTCCAATTGTGGCAGGTGTTGCCGCACTAATTAAATCCATAAACCCTTGTCTGTCGCCCGAAGATGTACAAACCATTCTAAAAAGCACAATAGATCCAATTGTGGATGCTAATGTTTTCCCAGGACAAGTAGGTACTGGAAGGTTAAACGCATATAAGGCTGTTAAACTTGCTTACGAATCATATAACTTTCAAAATTACACAGTACAATCAGGTGAAGATTTAACTTGGAACAATCCCCACTTTATTGATACATTGTACATAGAGCCAAACGGAAAGCTGACAATAAATGCCAACTGCTTTTTTAATGCCGGGGGTGAAGTGTTTATTGATACTCTGGCACTGTTAACTGTTAACAATGCTACACTAACAACAACATGCGGCAATATGTGGTATGGGATTGAGGTTTGGGGCGATATAAATGCCAGCCAGTATCCCGATACTAATTATAATTACGTTCAGGGAAGGCTCGTGTTAAATGGTGCAACGCTTAAAAATGCACATGAAGCAGTAAGCCTATGGAAAGATGGTGATTTTAATAGCACAGGTGGATATGTAATAGCCGAGAATTCAAATTTTATAAACAACCGCAGGGCAGTTGCGTTTATGAGCTATCATAATTACCACCCCATTTCACAGAATCAAGACAGGAACTTTAGCAGATTCAACAATTGTGAATTTGTTCTGGACGAGGATTATTTTGGCAAATCACCATTTCATGGAATGGTGAGCATGTGGGATGTTGAAGGCGTTAGTTTTAGTGGATGTGATTTTATCAACAACAGGGACTCAATCTACAATGGTTCAGGTAGTTTAATTGATGATTCCCTGAGTGGGTTTGGAATATTATCAGTTGATGGAGGTTTTGAAGTTGGTTCGTTGTGCAACTCACAAACATCTCCTTGTCCTCCACAAGATATAGATTCCAGCAGGTTCACAAGGTTTGAATATGGTATCCATGCAATTAATTCAAGCGGAAAGAATACCATTGCTGTTAAAAGCAGTGTCTTCGATGCAAATATTACAGGGCTTTATACCAGCGCACTAATGCAACCAACAATTATTTTTAACACGTTTAATGTTAATGCAGTTGATACAAGTTCAAACCAGGTTTATGGCGGAGTGTATTTAGACAACACAACAGGCTTTATTGTTGAAGAAAATGTTTTTAAGGACCATCAACAACCATCCGGTCCATTGCCCCCACCAGTTATACATAGTGTTGGGCTTTGTATTAACAATTCCGGCAGTGATGATAACTTTGTTTATAATAATACATTCGAAGACTTATATGTTGGGGTACTGGCACAAAACCATAATCGCAGCAATAATTCATCAGGATTTAAAGGTCTTGAAATACGATGTAATGAATTTTTCAATATCCAATATGATATTGCCGTTACAGCGGACAGTATTGAACTGCTAACGTCAGGTATCAGAGGGAATCAGGGCTCTGACCAAGCTATCATTACTGCCCCCGCAGGAAATATTTTCAGTCCCTATAATGAGCAGCCAACAGTTGAAGCATGGGATATTTATACAGAAACCTTTAACTTAATAAATTACTGGTATCATACTAATCAAAACAATTTTGAACTACGACCTGATTCAATAACACAGTTTTGGGTTATGCCTCATGGAAATGATTATGCAGGAACTTTCTCGAAAGCTTTAGCTTGTCCATCAAATTTTACAGGCGGCGGAATTGAAGACCTGAAGAATATAGTGGTTGATAATGATTTTAAAGCTGATTCAATTAGTAATTTGTTAAGCTTATTAGTTGATGGTGGTGATACAGATGCCACTACAATTGATGTTGAAACAGCCTGGCCTGACGAAACAATGGAAGTAAGAGCCGACCTGTTGGTTAAATCACCATACCTAAGTGATACTGTTATGGTTACAACCGTACAACAACAAGATGTGCTGCCTGCTGCCATTGTAACCGAAATACTTACTGCAAACCCCCAATCTGCCAAATCAGACCAGGTCCTTGACGAAGTGTATGCACGACCCGATATTACCAATAGCCAAATAGACCAAATTGAGGCCAATGATATTGTAACGGGTGCCAAGGAATCGCTTGAAATAAGGAAGGCTCACTACACCGGGCAGCGTACCTATGCCCTTAACAGGCTTATTGCTACTTACAAAACAGATACGTCAATTGCAAATGCTGTTGATAGTATTATTGCAATGTTGAACACGCAGGACTTTGCATCGGCAAAATACCAGTTGGCTTTTGAGTACTTTGCCAAAGGGGAATTGCAGATGGCACAGGACATCCTACATGCAATTGATGATAACTATGAACTGGATACTGAAGCCTTGAACGAGCACACCCAGTTAGAGGCTTACATGACATTGATGGTACAATTGGCACAAAGCAACAATAATATCTATCAGTTAAGTGCTGCACAAAAAATTAATTTGTACAATATACATCTAAACTCAAACGGATTGGCAGGTGCTTGGGCAACTAACATATTGCGTACAGTTGACACGCTTTCTTACGAAGAAAACTACTTGTTGCCAACCGTTGGCAACAAAACAGGTGTTGTTAGAAGAAAACGACCCGACAACAAGGTTTTTGAAAGCAACAAACTCAAAGTATATCCTAATCCGGCAAAGGATTACGTAATTGTTGAATACCAGTTGGTAGGCGATTTAGACAGGGCTGTTATTAAGGTAATCGACAACAATGGCTTTATCCGCCAGACTATTGAGCAAGAAAATAACCATGGATTTACGGTTATTGATACCCGTAGCCTTGAAACAGGTACGTATGTTTGCCATGTGGCAGCCAACGGGAAATTGGTTGGCGTGGCTAAATTTATTATTTTGCAATAATTCACCTTTCCCACCTCGATGGCATTTGCTATCGAGGTGGGAATAATTTTTTTATATGATGAAGAAATTAGTAATATTCTTTACAATATTGGGGTTATCTACTGTTTCATTGTCTCAAACATATTTTAACGAAAGGTATAATCTCAATGGGAGTAATTCTATAGATTTTTGTGATGAAGTTTTAGAAATTGAACAAGGCTATTTGATCCCTGGTGGTTTTTATCCTGAAAATAACTCAGCTTTACATAAACTTGGCATATTGGTTATTGATACAATAGGAAATAAATTGTCAGTAAAAGTTTATGGAGATGAAACTTATGGCTATAACTATAGCTATACTCAAGGAGGTTTTAGACGTGTCAATAATAATTATTATTCCGTAGGCATGAAAAGGAAGTATACTTCTAACTGGACCAACGATAATGGGATAATATATAAGTTTGACAATAATTTGGATACGATTTGGACAAAAACTATTGGAGATCAACAATTTCCAAATGATACAAATTACCAGTTTAGGCACTTTGATATCCTGTCCAATATGGATTTAATAATTGCCGGCAATATAATAATTGATGGCGAAATAGCTAAGGCTTTATTAATTAAAACCGATAGTTTGGGCAACGAGCTATGGCGCAAATATTTTTACAATGGACCTTTAAACCTTGGCATAAACGTAATACAGACCCCCGATGCGGGTTTTGCCATAAGCTGCTACCTATGGACTTTTGGGCTATATGGGATATCCGCTCCGTATATTGTAAAAACAGATAGTATGGGCATTGAACAGTGGCGGCATTATGTTTATTGGAATGATCAAAAGCATGGACCTATGTACCTCCAAAATTCACCAGATAGTTCTATAATTGGTGCTTATGAGCATTCAGATATTATTTCATATCCAGCAACAGACAGCTATAACCGTGATGCAATAATAAAAATTGATTTGGAGCGTAATATTATTTGGGATAAGATATATGGAATATCTCATCATTCAAAGCATCTTAATTCTCTCAATATCTCTGAAAATGGCAGACTTATTGTTACTGGCAATAAATATAATAATGATTATTCGCAAAGAGTTAGTTACTTGTTAAACTGCACTAACAATGGTGATTCATTATGGTATCGTGAATATGGGCTACTTCATGAACCAAATAGCAATAATTATTTATATGGCGTTGCTCCAACCAGTGATGGTGGTTATATTGCCGCGGGTGATGTAGCACCCTTTCCTCCAGACACCGGCAACCAAGATGTATGGGTAATAAAAGTTGACAGCATGGGCTGCGAGAGCTGGGATGAATGTTGGACAGGTGTAAAAGAGCATATTGCCATGCGCAAAGCAGAAGAATTGAAAATATGGCCTAATCCTTCAAGCAATGCCATCCGCATATTCATTCCAAAAGAAAATGAAAGCGAAATCCATACATTGGTTATTTTTGATTTGTATGGTCGCAAGGTTGAAAAAACAGAAATACCATCGAATATATCAACAATTCAAATTAATGTTTCAGTCTGGAAAAGTGGTCTGTACACGGCAATATCAAGTTACAAAGGGAATATATCCGGCAGGGGAAAGTTTGTAGTCCGATAACCAACCCACACAGCCAAGCACTTTTGCAATTCACACGAGCCAACGCTAAAACCAAAAATTGCAAAAAAGCTTGTCTGTCTGCCAACGCTTTTTGCCGACCTTAAAAAACAAAATCAGGACAATGATAAGTTGAAAATAAAACAAAATAAAAAAAGCCCAGCAGGTAACAATGTATATAAAAAATAGGCGGAACAGAAGTAGCATCAAAAACCGTAATACGATTCAAAATTAATATAAACAGAAAGATTTGAACTTCGCAACCGCCAACTTTTCATATACTCAACGTTGGCAGCAAGGCGACCCACCGCGCAATTTAGCACTTTTGGTTTTTCTCTTAAACGCTAAGCCGACACAAAAAACCAAAAAAGCTTAATTTTTTGCCACCACTAATAAAACATGGGACAAGATGTTACCTGAAAAGAAATATAAAAAAACAATTGTAGATTATTTTTTATATTTACGAAAAGATTTTAATTCGAATTAGTTTTATAAATTAGCATCATTATTATCTAATCTAAAAATAATCATAATGAACTACTTCTTCACAATCAAAGCAAAGACTATTTATTTAGTTTTAGGACTACTTGTATACCTTACGCTAATGACATCAGCCCAGACAATTAGTATTGATAGCACTTTTACGACAGATACTGAGATCATACCATTTAGCACAACTGGAAAAGTTTATGGGTTATCTCTTAACGGTAGTGTTGAACTTTTTTCGGACAACAGTTTAGTTAGGGTAATACTCTACGATACTCTTTTTAATGAATTTCTTGTTTACGAAGCTTATCCTTTGATTTGCTTATTAGATGATTTTGACATAAATAGCTTATGCGATGAAACCTGCTACTCAGATGGCTTTGTGCCATATTCTTTGGAAATACAAATTATTAATGCCGAACTTACTCTTACAACGATTGAACTGACTGAAACTTCTTCAGCTGAAGCAGGTATTATGCAGCAGCAAGCAAAAGAAACATTGGAGCTCAGTAAAGTAAATAATATTAGGGCTACAATACAGGAATACCATATGTTATGGTTCGCCGACACCAATTCCATTTCTCAGCTGCCATACAGTCAAAAGAAAAAATTGTTTGGTAATAAATACAATATGCTCGGTAAGGATTTTTATATTGGTGGCATCTACGATCCAAACCCAAATGCTACACGAACAGTAGATAACTCAGAATTAATTCAGGAATGGGATTGGCGAAATCGTCATGGGGCAAATGATCCAACAAAAGATGCCTTTTATTATCACGGGGACACTGCTGGCAAGCAAGGATGGATGACGAAAATCAAAAGTCAGTATGAACGAGCAGACTGTCAGAACCTTTGCTATATTTATGCTCCTTTGGGTGCTCTGGAGGCTGTTGCTAATTTATATTTTAACAATAAAGAACATAGAGATTATGATTTATCAACACAACATGTTTTGGATTGCAATACTTTTGGTAATGGTGATTGTAGTGGTGGTTTTCCAATTGATGTTATGAAATTTATTCGGGTTGGGATTGATGGGAAAGGAGCTTATAAAGAACAGGGCTGCTATCAGCCTGAGGATGATGCAGGTAGTTGCCGAAGTAATTCACCTCCTCAAGGACCAACACCTTATGAAATAAGTTTTGATTATTACCATTGGATATCATATTCGAATTTAGACACATCAAGAATAACTAAGATAAAAAAGAAACTTATACAATATGGCCCCATGAGTTCAACATTGGATAAATATCATGGCACAGACCAGGGACATGTTATGGTTATGACAGGATTTGGCAGGATTAAAGTTGGTGATGTTTATCATACTACAGACAATGGAGATTCAGTAATAGTTCATGAGAACTCCCCATATATAGGGCATACATATTGGATATTTAAAAATAGTTGGGGAACAAGTGATGTTCGGGATGGATATTTGTATCATATTGATGGTTCGACTGATGATACCCTTGCACATCCTACACCTAACTATTTTATTTTAACACAAATTTTAGACCTAATGCAAGACCCGCAAGAAATTCCATCATATTACGATCTTGATAATGATGGTTATTATAATTGGGGTATAGGTGCACGTCCCGATAGTTGCCCTGATACAGAATTTGATAGCGATGATAGTGAGCCTCGTCTTGGACCTTTCGATGATAATTATTTTAGTATTCCAGTTGCTCCGGTTATTGAAGTTAAACACGGCAACAACACAATACCCAACAACAGTTTCTACAGCTTTTATAACGACACATTGTCTTTAGGTAATCAGGAAATATTGACTTTTACTATTTACAATACCGGTACTGCACAACTAAACTTAAGACCAAATACCTTTAATACAACAATAACGCTGAGCGAATATGATACACTTGATTTTGTCATCGATACAACGGGACTAATAACTACTATCCCGCAAGAAAATGGAAATACCACTTTTGATATAATGTTCACTCTAAACAGCCCCATTACAGAACCAAAAATGGCAACTGTTACAATCCATCTAAATGAGTGTGATATGGATGACTATGTTTTTACTCTGGTATATGCAGATTGTGACACAATAGCAAATCCTGAATTTATTGGTCATGGCACTACCGTTTGGTCAGGCAATATTGCTAAGTTTGGTGATGTAACAGTACAAACAGATGCTACATTAATTGTAACTGGTAATGTTGCTTTTGCCAACAATGCTGATTTGAATATTAATACAGGTGGTGTAGTGATAGTTGACGGCGGACACCTCACAGCTTTGTGCGGTTCATGGCAAGGTGTTGATGTTTGGGGTGACATTACGAAAACTCAATTTAACAGCCCCCCTGAAGCTAAACTTTATCAAGGCAAAATAAAAGTTATTAATGGTGGAAAAATTAGTTTTGCCGTAAATGCCATCGAAACGATTAAGTATGTGGATGATGAGCCTGATCTTACTACAAGTGGGGGAATTGTATATATTAACAATGGCAATATTGAAAACTGCACAAGAGGTGTCGTTTTCTATCCATACAAAAACTTTTATCCTACAATCAATAATCCTCAGGAAAACTGGAGTAGTTTTTATAAGGCAAATTTTTATAACGACCATGTTTATCCAATGTCACAGATTTATTTTGACAGAGTGAATGGCATTACAATTAAAGGTTGCTATTTTGATAATAAGCTTCCAATACTAAGTCAACCATTTTATAAAACAATGGCGATATACAGTTTCAATGGCGATTTTCGCATATCTGAGATTACTATGTCAGACCCAGATAGTAGCATAAAAACTACTTTTAAAGGTTTTGATTATGGGATATATGCACAAGGATCACGTCCTGAGGAATATATAAGTATTCGATCATCTGTTTTTGAAGACAACGAAAGAGGAATCTATCTGGCTGCCATTGATAAACCGTTTATTGTACAAAACACGTTTTTGGTACGTGACAAGTATTCGAAGTATGCAAGTTCTACTGAGCTGATAGGACTTTATTTGGACGGTGTAACGACAGGATTTACTGTTGAAGAGAACACTTATTATACAAACATGCATTACAATAATCTTGAAACAGAACTTTGCAATGGGATAACAGTTAACAACTCCGGTTCAAACCCAAACGAACTCTACAACAACTACTTCAAAAACCTTACCGTAGGCATTTCAGCTGGAGGCTCAAACCGTGCCGAAACAGGAGAAGGGCTGTGTATCAAATGTAATGATTTTAGATCATGTAGGACTGATATTTATGTGGCTCCTGAGGAAGACCCTGCTAACTCTCAGGGCATTGCTGTAATACAGGGTGTGGATGGAAATGGAGATCCAGATTTGGCAGCAGGCAATACTTTTAGCAGCAATAACGTATCAAATTTTAATAATTATAATTGTGGATTAATTGAATATACGCATCATTACGATTTTGGAATGTCAAGTAAAGTCAGACCTTTACCATATACAATTAATACTATAAACTTAACTAGAGATTTTGAAGCCGATTATGATAAAGACACATCCTGCCCTTCAAACTTTGGTACTGGGATTGACCCCATCATTGAAAAATCAACTTTATCAACTGAGAATATACAAATTGCAGCATATAGTGATACATTGGCAATGGAAACAGATGGTGGCAATACCAACCAGTTGAATTTGGATGTTGCTGTTTCCGTACCAAACCAGGCCATGCAATTAAGACAGCAATTGCTTGACGAGTCGCCTTTTCTATCAGATACAGTTATGAAATCGGCCATTGACAAGGAAAGTGTACTGGCCAATGCAATGATAAGGGATGTGTTGATAGCCAACCCACAGTCAGCAAAAACGCCGGATGTGCTGCAAACGCTTGATGACCGCTATGTTCAAATGCCCGGATACATGATGGCCGAGATAATGCAAGGACAAAACATTGTAGGGGCAAAAGAGGTAATTGAGCGCCAACTTGCACATCATAAAACTAAGTACAGTAAAGCCCTTGTAAAACTTGAAAAATATTACATAAACGATACAATTAACCCACCTGCTTCCCTTGACAGCCTTGTTGCTCTTTGGAACAACCAGCCCCATCCCGAAAGCAAATATAAACTAGCTTTCCATTATCTTTACCAAAATGATTCAATCGGGGTTTTCAATACTTTAGACAATATACTGGTTGAATTAGACCTAACATTACATGAAGAAGATGTGCATCAGCAATATGAAGACTTCTTTGATGTATTATGGCAAACGCACTGCAACACAATAGGAATTGACAGTACCAATATTCAATCGTTATTGGATATTTCTGAAGATTACAGTGCATTGCCGGGTGTATATGCCATGAATATTCTAATACATGAAGGTGAATTAGTTTATAATGAGCCTGTTTATTTCCCTGACTATTTCAAATCGGTTAGTGCCTTTCGTACATGGAAGGATACATACGCTACAGAAGATGTCATCAAAGTATTCCCAAACCCGGCAGGAACATATTTTATTGTTGAGCATAATCTTACTGGTTACGAAGGTGAATTTAAGATCGTTGTATCCGATATACACGGAAAAACCGTTGGCAGTTACAAAATAAATTCCGCACAAAACCAACAGGTGATTTCAACACTTAATTATCCTTCAGGCATTTATCTGGTTCAGTTATATGTGAATGGGGTGCTCAAAGAAACTGAAAAACTTAGTATTTCAAAACATTAGGGCCATGTTTTTACTGAGAACATTGATAACATTGCTGTTAATAGCAGGTGCAGTTAGTTTGTTTAGCCAAGACCGTTGGGTAATGCAATATTATGGGGATGTTGATGCCATTGGAAAATATATGACTAAATCTTACGACAATGGTTATTTATTGATTGGCAAACATGGATCTAATTCGGTTAACTATAATTGGCTGATAAAGACTGATGTAAATGGGGAAATACTTTGGGAAAAGACCTTTGGCGACTCCTCTACAAATATTATGTTTGCTGATATGGCCTATAACGATTTAGGGGACTTGTACCTTGTTGGCTTGACAGGTTATTATAATGATGAAAGCTACGACCCTTTGATCATGAAGTTAAATGCCTGTGGTGAAAAACAATGGTGCAAGGTTTTTGTTGAGGATGGTATTAATTTTTCCAATGCCCTTGCAGTTACACCTGATGGAGGCGTTGTTGCCATATTGTGTCAAATGGGCAGCATCCCATTTGTTGACGATATTTGCCTTGCCAAATTCGATATTGCCGGCAACCTGCAATGGAAATATTGCTATAACAGTTCAGATACAGCTATTTATGGTGATTTTGCATGGGATATTACCTTAGCATCTGATGGTGGTTTTTTTATCTCAGGAGAATGCAACTATCAGGATCCTAACAACCCCAGTATTGGATGGGTTAAGCCGTTTTACATTAAAACCGATTCGTTGGGTAACTTTGAATGGGAAACCGTAATACATAAAGAAGTGTCAGATGTAGGAGGAGTAGCATGGTCCTCAGTACTAAACCCTGCTAGCAATTATTATTACTCTTCCCTCAGCCATTATTATCATCCTCCATTCGGTGATTCCCCGGCATTGCTAAAAATGGATACTAACGGCGATGTAGTTGATATTTATGATCTAGCATCCTTAGGTTCTTATGGTAAAATGATAGAGGCCAAATTTATTACGGATACAACAATAATGGCAAGTGCGGTTTGGGGCAATATCGGGAGGCCAAAAGCAGTGATTATAGATACACTTGGCAATATAATACACCAGGCAAATCTGCTAGACAATGATAGGATGGCACATACAGAAGTTACTTTTGACAATAAATTGTTATTTTTTACCAATATGCAGGATAATAATGACCAATTTGATGCCTATTTGTTCAAACTCAACCAGCAACTTGAAAGTGATACAGTTTACAACCAATTGTTTAACTACGATAGTTTGTGTGTCGGTCAAATAGTTTCAGACACCATTGTACAAGATGGCTGTGGGTTGATAGTTGGGCTAGAGGAGATGTATGTAAGTGATATCAATAATAGAAATAAGATATTGATTTACCCTAATCCAGCGACTAATAGTTTTAAACTAAAAAGTGAGATGTTTGAAGTTAAAGGGGCATCTATTGAAATATTTGATTTATTCGGACAGAAAATAAAAACCATTAAGATATCCAATGAACAAACTAAAGTTGAGGTAAATGTTAAGGACTGGCAAAAGGGTTTATATCTTATTCAAATGCAAAACAAAGATGGAGTTGTTGCAAACGGAAAGGTTATAGTACAATAAGTATAATCTTGTCTTTTTGCAAAATAGCTTAAAATATAGCTGTAAAAATTAACCGGACTTTATGGATAAGAAAAAAAGCCCACGCTTCGTATTCAAGCACATTGCCAAGTCGCGTAAAAGCCCACCGCCAAAACCTAAACTTGTCAATAAGCTTGCCCACTCCGCCCCAGATAAAAACGCCCAGCTGCCAACAAGCGCTCATACTGCATAGCGCAATTAGTTTAAATATGAACGTTACACTTATTAATTAATATATTTGTAACCAGAAAATTATGTAATATTAATGCGCTACGCAGCATAGCGCCATACGTTGGCAGCAAGGCGACGACCCACTGCGCATTTAAGCACTTTCGGTTTTTCTCTTACACACATAGCCGACACAAAAAACCAAAAAAGCTTAAATCTTTGCCTGCGCTCATAAAACAACACAGACTTTTAGAACAAAACATTTTAATTGCAACTTTCGGAAAGTATAACAAAAATACCTGACTTGATAAGAATATCAAACGGACTTTATTTCATCCACCAACAGACAAAAAATGAAAAAAACAAACCCACCGGTTTAAAACCAATGGGTTTGTGAATATTTGTTTGTTAAATGTTACAGACTAAAATTGGACTTTGCATGTAAAGCACAAAACCAATTTCTATGCTAACGATTGCCCATAACCTTCAAGGTTTCTGTTTGGCTTCCGTTGCTTACGCTTATAATATACATCTCGGTGTTGACATTAAAACTCAATTTTACCGGAGTTTGTCCCTCACCTACATTGAAACCGGAGCTATAAATCTTCCTACCCATAACATCGTAAACGCTTATGCTATAGTGTGCGGGTTTTTCTGAAATTAATGAGGCATATATGTATTCACACTACCAAGTAGGTCATAGAATATTGTTTTAAAATATTTTTCTTTG
>JACNJS010000066.1 GCA_014382445.1 Bacteroidota bacterium | reverse complement strand
ACGCAATTAAAGCCGTAACAACAGTAATAAAATCAGAACAAAAAAATAAGGTTACTACATTTGAGATCGAAAGAACTCTTGTTGTAACCTTGATTTATTTTTAGAACCCTAAAATTATTAGAGGTTTTTCAGTGGCCTCGAAAAAATCAGCGCCTCTTTTTTTTGCAATAAAAAGAAAGTTAAGCTTGAGCAGAAATCTTCTCCTGAACAATTGATAGTACATTTTTTAATAATTTATCATCGCTCTCACCATTCAGGCATTCAATTACTTTTTTCTGAAAACCATAACATGTCATATGTCGCATGTCTAACTGTCTGCTTAATTCATATGACGAAATGGCAGCAACATTACATACCAGATATGCAATTTCCATAGCCCTGTTAATAGGTATCTTACATCTATGAAAAATAGTATGCGCAGTGGCCGATTCCTCCTTTTTACATCTTGTACACCGTCGTGATGACTCACTCTTTCCTTTGCAATAATTAGTGCTACCACATTTTGTACAGGTAAAGCCATCCTGCCATTTAATATCTGCCAACAATTTCAGTCCGGTCTTCTCATCCTGGATGGCCGATCTAAACTTCTGAGTATAAGATGATGCAACAATATTTCTTAATTCACTTTTTCCCATATTTTACAATTAAAACTGTCTTACTTTTAAAAACGGAATAATTATTGACAGCAAAGATAATCAAAGTGATACTAATGTGCTATATAAATATTATTATCTTTGCCACGTTTTTTCACGAATAAACTTTAAAATATTAAATATGAAGAAATTAAGTGTTATTATTTTATTAGCAGTTTCTTTTAGCCTGATGAGCTGTGAAAATATTCAGGGAAATCAATCAACCGATCAACCTGTAATTGAGAATGCTGGAGATACATCTGGAGACAAAACATCCAAACAAGCTACGCCAGAATATCTAACATATGAAAGCTTTAAAGAAAAGGTTTGGGATTTTGAGAAAAATCCTCAAGAATGGGAGTATAAAGGCGAAGTACCTTGTGTAATCGATTTTTACGCCGACTGGTGTAAACCGTGTAAAATGGTTGCTCCTATAATGGATGACCTTGCACGTACATATGATGGAAAAGTTAAAATTTACAAAATCGATACAGATAAAGAAAAAAAACTTGCAGGTGTATTTGGCATCAGAAGTATCCCATCAGTGCTGTTTTCTCCAATGCAGGGCAGGCCAATGATGCAATCAGGTGCTTTACCAAAAGCCGACTACATTAAAATAATTGAAGATGAACTTTTAAATAAAAAACAATAATAAATTCAAAACATAATTTTAAAATGGAACATTTAACTAAACAGACATTCCACGAAAAGGTTTTCAACTACGAACAAAATAAAGATTGGAACTTTGAAGGTGAGCTTCCCTGTATCATTGATTTTTATGCCGACTGGTGTCAACCCTGTAAAATTGTAGCTCCGATTCTCGAGGAGCTATCAAAAGAATATAAAGGTAAAATAAATATTTATAAAGTAAATACTGAAGAGGAAACAGAAGTATCTGCCGCTTTCGGAATTCGAAGTATTCCTTCAATACTATTTTGCCCATCTGAAGGAGAACCTCAAATGGCTCAAGGGGCATTACCAAAAGAAACTTTAATTCAGGCGATTAACGATGTTCTCTTAAAAGAGAAAAAATGATCGGGATCAGCATCTATATGAAAACAGGCTACTATTTTAATGGCCTGTTTTTTTTTGTCATATTTTTGAAGATTTAAATAAATTCATGCTATCACACCACACAATACTAATGTCATCAGCTTATTTGCCTCCCATTGAATATGTGGCATTTCTATTGAAGTGTGAAATCGCAATAATGGAAATAGAAGAAACATACCCCAAACAAACCTATCGAAACAGGTGTAGTATATTGTCTGCTAATGGCATTCTAAATCTTTCAATACCAATCATAAAGCCTAATGGAAAGAATACAAAAATAAAAGATATAACAATATTTAATTCTGACCGGTGGTTTACTAATCACTGGAGGGCAATAAGTTCAGCATATAGCGGTTCGCCATTTTTTTTATATTATAAAGATGAGCTCCATGGGTTTTTCACTGGAAAATATTATAAATTGGTTGAATTTAATACAGCATTAACAAATGAAATATTAAACCTTATTGGCATGAATTGCAAAATAATATATTCCGATTCGTTTACAACACGTGGAGAAAAAGATGTTCCGATTGATGTAAGATATTCGATCACTCCAAAAAAAGAAATTGAGTCAAAGTCTTTCGAAGAGTATAGACAGGTTTTTTCAAATAAGTTCAGTTTCATTCCTAACTTAAGTATCATCGACCTGCTTTTTAACTTAGGCCCTGAGACGAAGGAATATTTGATGCGGACTTAGTTTCAGGTCATTCAAAAACTACCATCCGAAACATAACACAAAATCAAAAACCAACTATTCCGGATATGCAATCCTAACATGATGGATATTAAGCAGTTTCTTTTTCAGAACTTTTTTAGCGATATTTATTTCTTTCATAGTGATATCAGCATTGAGGAACTGATTATTTTCCATCAGTGAAAGAAAAATATTATCAACTAAATCATTTATTTTCTGTTCGTCAGGTTCCGGAATACTTCTTGATGCTGCCTCAACTGAATCCGCAAACATAACAACTGCTGTTTCTTTCGAAAATGGAGCGGGACCGTGATAGGTAAACTCACTTTGATCAACTTCCATCCCAGGATTTAATTTTCGTTCAAGCCTGTAAAAATATTCAACACGGCGCGTACCATGATGAGTACGAATGAAATCGATAATTTGCTCCGGTAAGCCAGCCTTACGTGCCATTTCAATTCCGCTAAGTACATGTCCGATAATTATTTTGGCACTTTCTTCATAACTTAATTCATCATGTGGATTATTGCCAGAAATTTGATTTTCGACAAAGAAAGTGGGATTCTTCATTTTTCCAATGTCGTGATAAAGTGCTCCTGTACGAGCTAATAAAGCATCTCCGCCAATTTCATACAACACCTCAGATGCAAGATTTGCAACCTGTAATGAATGCTGAAATGTTCCGGGAGCTTTTAAACTTAAATCGCGAAGTAGTGTGTTATTAGTATTAGAAAGTTCAAGTAAGGTGAGTTGTGATATAATACCAAATGATTTCTCGTAGATAAAAATCATTGGAAAAGCCAACAATATAAGAATGGAGCTACCGGTGAAATACCCTAAAAGTCGCCACGAAAAACTATCAACAGAACCTTCCTGAATTAGCAGCATACTTATATATATTACTAAATATGCTAAAAACACCAACAACGAGGCTCTGAACAAATCAGAAAGTTTACTCAACTTTTGAACAGAAAACACTGCGATTAATCCAGCTATTGCCTGGGTATAAAAAAACTCGAAACTGTTTGGAGCATAAAAGCCAAGCAACATCAATGTTATCAAATAAACAAATATTGCTATTCCCGCATCTAAAAAAGCAGAAATAACAATTGGGAGAAGAGCAAATGGTATTAAATAAGTCCAGTTTGGAAATGCAATGAAAACCAGATCGGCAATAACAATAAATATTAACTGCGAAACTAAAATAAGCACGATATACTTCATTTGATCGTAAAACCGCTTCCTGTAAAATTTAATAAATAAGTATTGAACCAGAAACATTAACGCAACTAGTGATATCATTCCTGCAATTATGAACAACCTTGAATCGGATGAATTAAGGTCTTTTTCATAATCATATTTTAAGGATATAAGAACCTGATATTTTTCGGTTGTAACCAACTCACCTGTTGAAATAATTAATTCGCCTTTTTGAACAAGTCCGCGGGTTGTAGAGATACCTTTGAGTAATTCTTCTTGCGCCGTATTATTTTTTCCCTCATCGTAAATTACATTCTGTACGAGCGACTGTGATATTACATTCTGCAACAAAATACTATCCGGTACGTTGAGTTTATTTATCATTTCGCGTGCATCTTCAAGTGCAGTCCTTATATCATAAAGCTGCCCCAGAGTAGTTTCAGCAACTACGTTTCCTTGTATTAACCTTATCTGAAAAAATTGATTCTTACCTTCAATCACCGGGTTGAATCGAATTATTCCCTTGCTTTCAAAGCGTTTATATAACTTTAATAAAAACTTTTGAAACCTTACAGAATCAGCTTCTGTTTTATCATTTGAGTGTAATTCCCATGCTAAATTGAAATTTTCCTTTAATTTATCTTCTCCTGCTTCCGAAATTTCATCATTATAACTGAAATAAGGAATAAAATCTGACAATACCTGCATTTTTTCAGCCTCAATTTGTTCGGGTGTTTTTAATATTGCGAAATCGAATGGGGCTATCAAATCACTATGGCTCCAAGGTTTACCTATCTGAAACTCATATTTAAAAATACTCTCCTTTGGGCTTACCCATAGCACTATCACAATTGCCAAAATAAAAAGGAGCACCTTTAATATCTCGTAATAATTATGTTGTATTTTTGAAAAAAGTGTATTCATATGGATTACTTTAACTGACAAAATTAATCAAAACGTTAAATAGAAATTTTATTATCATACAAAATTTGATTTAAAAAAGAAACTTTTTAATCCTATGACAAAATATGGTATTTGTGAGCAATCGCTAGTCGCTGTTAGAAATCTGCCCTCCGACCAAAGCGAAATGATTAATCAGCTGATATTTGGTGATTTACTAATTATTAATGATGTTAAAGACCAATGGTATTTAATAAACACTTTGCATGATATGTACGAAGGTTGGGTTGACATCAAGCAAATTACCCCAATTGAAAAACACCAATTTGAAAAACTAAAAAATAACAAACCTGTTTTTTTATCCGACATTTATGCAAAAGCTACATCTCAAAAGGGCAAATCAATTAATTTGGTTTTAGGTAGCCGACTTCCAAATTACAAAAATAACACAATTACAATTTCAGATGGTGAATATCTGATTGAAGGAAATATCCAACCTAAAATACTAATGCCTACAGGGCAAAATATTGCTAACATTGCCATGAAATATCTCGGCACTCCATATTTATGGGGAGGAAGATCTCCTTTTGGTATAGATTGTTCAGGATTTACACAGTTGGTTTTTTCTATGATTGGTATACCTTTAGGTCGTGATACACAACTACAAGTTGAATTGGGTGAGACAATTAATTTTATTAACGAAGCCAATACCGGTGATCTTGCATTTTTTGATAATAAGGATGAACGTGTAACACATGTAGGAATTATTCTTAACAATAAACAAATAATCCACGCATCAGGCGAAGTTAGGATTGACAACATTGACCATCACGGCATCTACATTGAAGAACATAAAAAATACACCCACAAGCTGAGAGTAATTAAGCGAATAACATAGATGAACTATTAATACTACCAGTACCTGCTAACACTGGAAGGTCTTTCTCAATCTTAGCAACCAATAACAACGTTTTGTAAACCATCGTATATTAATGATATACAGTTTTTATGCAATTTGCTTTTAAATGAAATAACAATAATCAAAACACAAATAACAAATAAATTATAAAATACAAAATTCAAAAAGTTTAGTTATCGTTTGAAATTTAATTATTGGTGATTGAGATTTATTTGAGGTTTGATAATTGATATTTGGAATTTTTGTCATCACACTATGTGGACTCCTTTTTCCGGGGGTCTTGGGTTTTAAAATAACAACCTGACATAATTACAATCACGCTGCTTTTTCTTTTCCAAATAAGATCCTAATTATATCTTATTTAAGCCGTTAGATGTTAGGAAAATACTAATCAGAATATATCGCTTAAATATCACTATATTGGCACAATTTATGTTATGTTTATTTTCCAAATAACAATAACTAAATAATTTAATAAATATTAGAAAAATGGTATTACCAACAACTTTAAAACATGTGGCTACGGCCAATGAGCATGCTGAAATTCTTGAAAACAACGAAAATGTAATGATCTGTTGTGGAAGAATGGGGCCAATGTGTCTTCCTGTTTATGATATTATGGAAGATCTTCAAAATGAATATACTAATGTAGAATTCCGTGATATGGCATTCGACAGTCAGGAAGCTGCAATTATTAGAAACCATCAGGCATGTAGCAGCTTTATGGGGCTTCCTTTTATTGTTTATTACAAAAATGGGGAACTGGTTTCAGCAACATCAAGCATTCAAAACAGAGATCAGATTACTACAATTCTTGATAGAGAATTTAATACCGAAGAGGTTCAAATTAATTAAATAATAATCGATTTTTAGAATGGATGAAAAGCAATATGATGTAATTATACTGGGTGGTGGACCTGCGGGTCTTACCGCCGGTATATATTTATCACGCACAAAAGCACGCACACTAATTCTTGATACCGGTACTATTGGCGGACAAACCGTACTTACTTATGAGGTTGCAAACTATCCCGGAGTTGAATCAACATCAGGATACCAATTAAGCTCAATAATGCGAAAACAAGCTCTTAGCTTTGGTTGCGACATTAAGTCGAATATCTCTATTTCTGATATTAACCTCGAAAATGACATAAAAATGGTAACTATTAATAACAACGCAAATTACAGTGCAAGGTTAATAATACTTGCTACCGGAGGGCGATCGAAGATGCTAAATGTACCCGGTGAAACCGATTTTAAAGGCAAAGGAATTTCATATTGTGCAACTTGCGATGGCGATTTTTTTCAGGATAAAGAAATTATAGTTGTTGGCGGTGGAAACTCTGCTTTGGAAGAGGCTGTGTCGCTTACAAAATATGCAAGTAAAGTAACCATTCTCCATGAATTTGATCACTTCCAGGCTTTTGAGCATGCTATTATAGCTGCAAAATTAAATCCGAAGATTGAATTTATAATGAACTCACGCATAACCAAATTTTCGGGTACCGATAAATTAACTCGCCTTAGTTACAGTAATAATAATACAAATGAAATAACTGAAATGGCAATTGATGGTGCGTTTATTTTTATAGGGTATGAAGCAAATACCAATATGCTTAAAAACACATCCGTAGAACTTAACATAAAAGGCGAAATAATTACCAATGAAAAACTTCAAACCAATGTTGATGGTGTATTTGCTGCTGGTGATAACCGTGACGTACGCTTTCGTCAAATAACTACAGCTGTAGCAGATGGAACAATAGCGGCACTGAATGCTTTAGAGTATCTAAATAGAAAGTAGTTTTTTCTAAAGACCTTTTCTAAAGTTTAAATAGAACTTTTCTAAAGTTTTAAACTTTAGAAAAGCTTTTAAAACTTTAGAAAAGGTTACTATTTATAAACTTTCTAAAATATATTAAGTGTCGAAATTTCGGCACTTTTTTTTTTGCTATAAAGAATAAAACAAATACATTTGCCCCGACAAATTCTTCGGGGCAGGGTGTAATTCCTTACCGGCGGTAAAAGTCCGCGACTCTCGCATTTAGTGGGACTGATTCTGTGAAATTCAGAAACCGACAGTTAAAGTCTGGATGGTAGAAGAATAAGTTTGTTATAATGATAACCGTTTTTTGGTTATTGTCAGGTGCTGGCTAAACGGTAACTGACATTGTCGTTGTGATATCTTTATTATGTCCCGAGAAAAAAGGGATCTATAATTTTTAAAGTAATACACAATGTACAAAAAAATCAAATTAATGGTAGTGCTTATTATAACATCAACAAGTACTTTCGCACAATTTACAGTCACCGGTAAAATCCTTGATCAGGAAACATTAACAGGTATCGAAAATGTTAATATCACCGTGAATGATCAATCATCAGGCAGTTCTTCATCATCTGATGGTACTTTTCAAATAATTACAAACGACTCAAAAGTATTTCTTACTTTTACATCCATCGGGTACAAACAAAAAACCTTAAACTTAAGAATTAACAAGAGCAAAACAGAATTGGGTATAATTTATTTACAACCCCAACCCTATTCGTTGGATGAAATTTCAATAAATGCCGGGATATCAGACCAAATCGAACTTCCTGTTAGTATTTCAACAATCAGCGCAAATTTAATTGAAACTGAATTAGGCGACAGGCCTCTACCTTTGATAATGCAAAACGTACCCGGTGTTTTCAGCTCAAGAAAAGGTGGTGGAAGCGGTGATTCCAAACTCAGTATTAGAGGGTTTCAACAGGAAAACGTAAGCCTTCTATTAAATGGGATCCCTATTAATAGTATAGAAAACGGGCTGGTTTTTTGGAGTAACTGGCTTGGATTAAGTAGTGCTGCTGCCGAAATTCAAATTCAAAAAGGTTCAGGACTTTCCAACTCATCAATTTATGCTTTAGGAGGAAGCGTTAACATAATTACCCGTAATGCCCAAAAACCAAAAAGCGGCTCAGTTAACTTTGAAGCTACCAACTATGGCAATTTCAGCACTTGTATTACTCTTAACAGCGGACTACTTAGTAGTGGATGGAATACTTCAATAATGCTTAGTTTTGGTTCTGGTCCGGGTTATGTTGACGCAACTTTTGTTAAGTCGTTTTCATATTTTTTTACCGCTCATAAAAAAGTCAATGAACGTCATAATCTAACGATTACATTATTAGGAGCACCTCAACGACATGGGCAGCGAACACTCAAACTGTCAGAAAGTGAAGTTATGACTCAAGGTTTAACCTTCAGTAAAGACTGGGGAGGTTTAAACGGACAAATCAAGAATGCTTCTGAAAATTTTTACCATAAACCATTTTTAAGCATTAACGAAGAGTTTAAAATTAACGACAAAAACATTCTTTCAACATCATACTATTTATCTGCTGGTTACGGTGGCGGTCAATGGTCCGAAAGCTTTAATTATGCTCCTTCCATTTTCTCCTTTCGTGATTATTCACAACAAATTGACTGGGAAAGTATTTATATAAACAATGCAACCCACGAAGGCTCGTATACTCTGGAAAACGGTGAAACTGTAAGGGGCTATTCATTGAATGTTCAAACAAATTTCCTGGCAAGTCATATGCAAACCGGCTTAATGTCCAACTTTGAGCATAGTTTCAATGATAACCTCACTTTGCTGGCAGGGATTCATTACAGATATTTTAAATCCTTTTTAAGGGAAAAGATTGATGATCTGCTGGGAGGCAAATTTTTTATAGAAGATTTTTCATGGTCATTAGCCGGTGTTACTGGAAGGGAACAGATAAAAATTGTGGGCGACATAATCCATGTTGACAATAATACGATTATAAATTTAGCAAACGCATACACTCAATTAACTTACAACAACAATAAAATAGTTACCTTCTTGTCGGCTAACTTTAATAACAACTGGTATCAAAGAATCGACAGATTTAATTATATTGAAAACACAGCCAGCGAGATTGTTGCGAAACCAGGGTTTGATATAAGAACGGGGTTTTTGTTCAAACCTGATGAACATCAAAATTTCTATATCAATGCTGCATATATCTCAAGGGCACCTTATTTTAAATATGTTTTTGGCAATTTTACAAACGTTGTTGTAAGAGACCTTAAAAATGAATCAATAAAAACCATCGAGGCAGGTTACAACTTAAAACTTAAACATTTTACTGCAAACTTAACTGGTTATATTACTGAAAGAGAAAATGTTTCAATGCTTTCCAACGAATACGTTCAATTGGAAGACAATACACAAACACGGGCAATGATAGTTGGTTTAATCTCATCACATAAAGGTGTTGAATTTGAGATAAATTTTAACATTCAAAGAAACCTGAAATTTGGTGGATTATTAGCAATTGGAGATTTTAGTTGGCAAAATGATGTTAGAGCAACTTTGTTTAACGATAACAATGTTGCTGTTGATACCGTAAATGTATATGCCAAAGACTTATACATCGGTGGCACAGCACAACAGCAGTTGGGTGTTTTTACAGATTTTATACTTATTAATACATTTAATTTTAGAGCCGAATACCTGTATTTAGGCGGTATGTATGCAGATTTTGATCCAACCACAAGAAATAATTCTACAGATCGTACTCAACCATTCCAGATACCTTCATATGGAGAAGTAAATGTTTATTTAGGCATTCCTTTTAATATTGATAACTATTATGGCCGGTTACAAATTAATGCTTATAACCTTCTCGATAATAAATACATCGTTACAGGCGAAGATGGCATTGAACATGATCTTGAAACATTTCGTGGGTTTTGGTCATTCGGTCGCAATCTAACCTTTAGTGTTAAATTCAACTTCTAATTAACGCCCCTTTATAATCAAGATATTATTAGGCAGTTGGTTGAAATAGCTATGAAAACTTATAAACATGATTCAAATAATAAATTCCTGAAATAGTTAAGGTTACATTGGCAAGGAGAGGATTAACCCCATAAATGTTAACAATTGTTAATAATTTATGATGTTAAATTAATATAAACCCTTTGTAATTCTATATTTTTACGTCAAAATCAATTATTAATCATTTTTTTTTGACCAACTAAAAATATTGTTTTATGAAAAAAAGAAATTTACTTTTAACTTTATTGTTTACTGTACTTTTTGCAGGTGTAACAATTGCACAAGGTACTATCACCGGTAAAGTAGTTGATGCCAGTTATGGCGAGTCTCTTATTGGGACTTCAGTTATTTTAAAAGGCACTACAACCGGTACAGTTACCGACATCGACGGAGCCTTTAGCTTTAAGGTTCCTGCTGGTTCACACACTTTGGTTGTTAGCTATGTTGGTTATGAACCAAAAGAATTTGAATTTACAGTTAATGATGGTGAAACTTACAAATTTGGAAAAGTCAGGTTAGATGCGACCACATTCGCTTTGGAAGGTGTTAACATTATGGCCGACCGTGCCAAAGAGAGGGAAACTCCTGTTGCAGTATCGAATGTTTCAAAAGCGGTAATTGAGCAACAATTAGGGTCACAGGACCTTCCAATGATTATGAACACAACTCCTAGTGTTTATGCTACTCCTCAGGGAGGTGGTGCCGGTGATGCCAGGATTAACGTTCGTGGTTTTAACCAAAGAAACGTAGCCATCATGATAAATGGTGTTCCTGTAAATGATATGGAAAATGGCTGGGTATATTGGTCAAACTGGGACGGTGTAGCCGACGCTACGTCATCAATTCAAATGCAACGTGGATTAAGTGCTATAAATTTGGCTACTCCTTCAGTAGGAGGCACAATGAATATTATTACAAGCCCAGCAGAAATGCAAGCCGGCGGATCAGGCAGATTTGAATATGGCTCAGGTAACTTTATGAAAGCTACCCTAAGCGCTCATACGGGCCTAATTAACAATAAATTTGCTGCAAGCGTGAGCGTTGTTCGTAAAGTAGGCGAAGGTGTTATCGACAAAACATGGACTGATCTTTGGGCATTCTATTTGGGTATGAGTTACAATGTAAACAAAAATCACCGTTTGGAAATTTATGCTATTGGTGCACCACAACGCCATGGACAAAACCTGTATAAACAAAATGTTGCTGCGTACAGTCATGATTATGCCAAAAAAATTGGTGTTGCCGATAGTACTTTGATGTTATTCAAAGAAGCCACTACCGGACGTTTATACAATGAAAACTGGAATGTTGTAAGTGAAGATTACACCGGTAAACAATACTGGGATGGAAAAACCCATGACAGATATGACAAAGGTTTTCTTAATGAAAGAGAAAATTTCTACAACAAACCTATCGCAAATCTAAACTGGTATGCCCAATGGAGTAAAAAAATCTCACAGTTCACAACTGTGTATTATTCAGGTGGTAAAGGCGGTGGAACTGGTTTTTACGGCAAAATCCAGTACAACTATGATCAGGAACCAACAAGAATTCCTGATTTTAATTCTACTATTGCGCATAACGAAGATCCAGAATACACTAGGGAAGGCATCTTACGCAACTCGGTTAATACTCAATGGACAATTGGTGCTATTACCAAATTTAAAATTAACGTAAGCGAAAACTTTAAAGCTCAGGTAGGTTTAGACTGGAGGAAAGCAGAAATTGAGCATTATTATCAGGTAAGAGACCTGCTCACACTCCCCTCATATTATTGGAGTGGCGATGAATTTGCCACAAGCGATAATAAAGTTTTAGGAGATAAGCTCAATTATTTCAACACCAATACAGTTGATTGGCTTGGTGGTTATTTACAAGGCGAATACACTAATGGAAATCTATCCGCTTATGGTACTGTTGGTTACGCCATGATTAAATATTCTTACGTAAACCACTTTAAAACTGCAGACACTTTAGGTAATGGTTTACCTGATGTAAACAGTGGTGAGCTAAAAGCAAACACCGATTGGATTGGTGGATATCAGCTGAAAGGCGGATTAAACTACAATTTATCTGAAACTTTCAATGCATTTGGTAATTTTGGTTATGTATCCAAAGTGCCGATTTTCGACAATGTAATTGATGATGGTGATGGTACTGTTGCTGCTGACCCTCAAAATGAGAAATTTATTTCATTTGAGTTAGGTTTAGGATATAACAGCATGGATAACAAATTAAATATAGCAGGAAATCTCTATTATACTACTTGGAACGACAGGATTTTTACAACTTTTGTTAGACTTACAGAGGACGAAAACGGTATTGCCTTTATTAAAGGTTTAGACCAGCGTCATGTAGGCTTTGAGTTGGAAGCTTCTTATCGTCCGGTTAATTTAATCGGATTTGGTGCCATTGCTTCCATTGCTAACTGGCAATACCTTAACGATGTAGATGCAACAGTAAAGAACTATGATGGTGCAACTGTTGTTACTGAAGAAATACATATATATACTAAGGATTTAAAAGTAGGTGATGCACCACAAACACAATTTAGTTTATGGACAAATCTATATCCGGTTAAAGGTATGAATATCCAATTTATTATGCGTCATAATGCAAATTATTATGCCGATTTTAACCCTACCTCCAGGACAGATCCAGCTGACACAGAGCAAGTATGGAAAATACCTTCATACTCCGTATTTGATCTCCACGTCAACTACACACTACCATTAAAAGGAAAAGCTGGTGTTGATATTTTTGCACACGTCTTTAACCTTTTCGACACTTTCTATGTTCAGGATGCTCTTGACAACAGTAGTTACAATGGTTTCTACGGATATAATGACAGATACTCACACACCGTAAACTCAGCTGAGGTATTCCTTGGTTTACCAAGAGGATTTAATTTAGGTTTAAAAATATCCTTTCGTTAAAAGCAATAACTAAATTAAAAAGCCTTCCTACTTAGTCGGAGGGCTTTTTTTTTACTTTTATCCGGGGATACAACCTTTCAGGTTGAAAAAAACTGAAAGGTTAAAAAAAATTAAAATAGTTGTAATTAGTAGTAGTTACTTTTTATAATGATCTTTATGAAAAATACAATTTACATAACCAAAATTATAGTACTGGTAATATTCCTATTTAGCTGTAATGGTAATAATAAGCAGAATCAAGAGTCTCAGCAACCCTATCTCATAATGATTTCACTTGACGGTTTTCGGCGGGATTATACACAAAATGCTCACACACCTGTATTCGATTCGCTAGTAAAGGTAGGAGTTATGGCCGAGGCGTTGATCCCGGCTTTCCCCACAAAAACTTTCCCAAACCATTATACTATGGCTACAGGCTTGTACCCCGACAACCACGGCATTGTGTTAAATGGTTTTTATGCTGATGACCAAAAATGTGATTATAATAAGAATGATAAGTCAACTGTTGCCGATGGTAAATTTTATGGTGGCGAACCAATTTGGTGCACAGCTGAACTTCAAGGAGTTAAGTCGGCTACCTTATTTTGGGTTGGTTCAGAAGCTGAAATTAAAGGAGTAAGACCATCTATATGGGCAAAGTACAATCATGAACTTGCTTTTGAAGCCCGAATAGATTCTGTATTTAATTGGTTGTCGCGACCGGAGTCTCAAAGACCCCATTTGATAATGTGGTATTATGATGAACCAGATTCAAAAGCACATGAAAAAGGACCCGAAAGTGAAGAATTAACTGCGGAAATTGAAAAACTTGATAGTTATCTTGGTGATTTCTTTACAAAAATGCGCACATTACCCTTCTTCAACCAATTAAATTTCATTGTTACTTCCGATCATGGTATGGGTTCCATTTCTCCTGATAAACAAATTATTCTTGACGAAATTATTGATACAGCCAATCTGGCGTATTTCGATGGCTGGAATCCCATCTGGAATTTAAAAGTAAAAGAAGGTAAGTTGAACAAAGTTTACAATAGTTTAAAAAATATTGAACAACTGCAGGTTTGGTATCACGATAGTATACCCGACCGGTTACATTATGGAACAAATCCAAGAACCCATGATATTACTGTTGTTGCCAAACCAAAGTGGAGCATTTATTGGTCGTGGAACGTGGGAAGAAATCTCGGTGCACATGGCTACGACAACAATTTTAAAGATATGCAGGCTATCTTTTATGCTGCAGGGCCAGCTTTTAAAAATAATTATAAGTCACCTGCGTTTGAAAATATTCATCTTTATCCCCTTATTGCAGAAATTCTTAAAGTGAACCCTGCACAAACAGAGGGAAATTTAACGGCAGTTGATAATATGTTAATTAAAAAACGATAAATTATATTCATCATGAGAAAAATAATTATAGCAACTTTATTAATCTTCGCTCAATATGAAGGCGTATCACAATCGGAACTTTTACAGTCTGGTCCAATGCTTGGCTACAGCGAAATGTTGGAAGTAGCAATCTGGGTGCAAACAAAAGATGTTGCAGATGTTAGTATTGTTTACTGGCCTTTAGAAAATCCTGAAGATAAACACTTTACTAATGATGTCGTCACTGAAAAGGATAAAGCTTATACCGCCCTCCTTATTGCCGATACACTAGAGCCTGGTAATAAGTATGGTTATGAGCTTCTCATTAACGATCATGTTATTGATCTGCCATATGCAACAACTTTTCAAACTCAGCCTCTTTGGAAATGGCGCACCGATCCCCCTAATTTCAGCTTTGTAATGGGTAGCGGTGCCTACATAAATGAGCCTAAATACGACAGACCCGGTGATGGTTACGGCAACGATTATCAAATATATAAAAGCATGGCTGCTATACATCCCGATTTTATGATATGGCTTGGTGATAATATTTATCTACGTGAGCCCGATTGGAACAGCCAGACCGGAATTTTTCACCGAAATACCCATACAAGATCATTACCCGAAATGCAGGAATTTCTTGCATCAACACACAATTATGCAATTCTCGATGACCATGATTTCGGGCCAAACGACAGCGACAGGGGCTTTTGGAACAAAAATCAAACCCTTAATGCTTTTGAACTTATGTGGGCAAACCCATCATATGGTGTAGGAAATATTAATGGAGCAATAACATCATTCCAATGGGGTGATGCTGATTTCTTTTTGTTAGACAATAGAACACATCGTGCTCCAAATCACAGAAAAACAGGAGAAAAAACTCAACTTGGCGAAGAACAGCTCCAATGGCTGATTGATAATCTGGCAGCAAGCTATGCTACCTTTAAATTTGTTGTACTGGGCGGACAGTTACTATCAACCTCCCCTACTTATGAATCATATTCAAATTATGGTTTTGATAAAGAAAGGCAACGGATAATCGACTATATCTATGCCGAAGAAATTAAAAATGTTGTATTCCTTACAGGAGACGTTCACTTTTCCGAAATTTCTGTACTGCGCGAAGATGGAAAACCAACAATTTGGGATATCACAAGCTCACCATTAAATTCAGGAGTAAATATCTACGCACGAGAAAAAGATAACAAACTGCGCATTACTGAATCAGTTATAATGGAGAGAAATTTCACTGAAATTAAATTATCCGGAACTATTAAAGAACGTAAGTTGAATATAGTATACTATGGTAGTAACGGAGATGAAATTTGGAAATACGAAATTGAGATGGAGGAATAATTAAAAGGTTGTCGGGTTATTGGCAGACTATGAGAAAACGACAACTCCATTCACTTCATATCCTGTCAATCCTGGCAATTTTATTAAGTAAAAGATGATCAGCAATAACAAGCGCTGCCATTGCTTCCACTATTGGAACAGCACGTGGAACAACGGTTACGTCGTGACGGCCTTTTCCTTCAATAGTAATTGGACTACCTTTTGAATCTATAGTTTGTTGATCTTTCATTAAAGTAGCTACAGGTTTAAAAGCCACTTTAAAATAAATATCTTCTCCATTTGACAGGCCACCCTGGATTCCACCTGAAAAGTTAGTTTTAGTATGGACCTTGCCATCATCAACTACAAATAAGTCATTATGTTCCGAACCCTTCATACGGGAAGCGTTAAATCCTGAACCTATTTCAAAACCCTTAACTGCATTTATACTCATGATTGCTCTTGCGAGATCAGCATTAAGTTTGTTAAAAACAGGTTCCCCTAAGCCAATTGGTGTATTTTTAATAATGCAGGTAATTTCTCCTCCCAGCGTATCTCCTTGATTACTTGCATTTTTAATGGCGGCAATCATTTGTTCGGAACCTTCCTTATCAGGACACCTAACCTCAGAAGTTTCAGTATTTTTTAAATCTAGTTCATTGTAATTTCTATCCACTGAAATGGAACCGATACGATTAACATACGCAGCAATTGAAATATTTAGTTTGCCTAAAAATTGCTTTGCCAACGAACCTCCAATAACCCGGGCAACAGTTTCACGGGCAGAAGACCTTCCCCCGCCTCTGTGGTCTCTTAAACCATATTTTTTCTCATATGTGTAATCAGCGTGCGATGGGCGGTAAACGTTTTTAAGTTGGTTGTAATCCTCAGATTTAAAATCTTTGTTCCTAACAATAAAGGCAATAGGTGTTCCAAGTGTATATCCATCAAATATTCCCGACAAAAATTCAATATTATCCAACTCGTTTCTACCGCTTACAAGCGATGACTGACCAGGGCGTCTTCTATTAATATCTTGTTGAACAAGATTGTAATCAATTTTTAAACCTGCGGGAAGTCCATCCAACACTCCTCCAATTGCTATTCCGTGCGACTCACCAAAAGTAGATAGCGTAATAATCTTTCCAATTATATTTCCTGCCATTACATTGTATAAGTTAAGAATTTTATAACTTTGTAAAGTTAGTAATTATTAGATAGAGCAAAATATGAATTCAACTAATATAAAAATAAGTCTGCTTGTTTTTATGGGTATAACAATATCAATAATTACAGGATGTGCTAGTTCAGATGAAGAATTACCTTACTACACTATTTCTAAAGAGTTTAAAGATTATTGTTGGTTTGATGATGGCAGTTATTGGATCTTTCAAAACGACAGCACTTTAGTGACCGACTCGGTTAAAATTGATGAAGTAATTGAAGATACAAGATACGACCTTGAACAAGAGGATTTTAGCTATCAAGCATTTGACATGTATATTAAATCAAATATTTTTGGTATTAAGAGGTATGAATTAACGGCAGGTGATTACAGAGCCTCTCCGGGTAAAATGAATTCCCTCTTACGATTATATAAGGATGATGGTTCGTATCAACTTGTGTTTTCTCCGCAATATCCTATCGGTCATGATATTATTATGGGTGATAAAATTGGAGTGTATACCAATGTTGAATTGATGGAGACGTTTGCTCTTAATGGGAATACTTACAACGATATTTTTCACACTCGCGTAATAATATCAGTAGATACAGCTATTGAATACAATTATTGGACAGCTAAAAACTATAGTCTAATCAAATGGGTAAGTACTAGTAACGGGAAAACCACATCGATCAGTTTACGAAATGCCAACCTGATTGCTCCCTAAATAATATATTTTTAAAACCAGTTGACTACATTTTGTATCCCAACCACATAGTGGTGTTACTCTGAATCAATTAATTTAAGCCTGGCCTTAAGACTTTTTATCTCATTTTTAGCCCCAACAATTTTTTGCTCAAACTCTTCTTTTAATTTATTTGCTTGCTTTGAGTTTGAAAAGAAGCCTATATTATTTTCCCAAATCGCTAGGTCTTCTTTAATCTTTTTTATATTACCGGTAATAAAAGTACGTTCTTTCGATAATCTTTTGCCAGCATCCGGACTATTCTTAAGTACATCCAGCTTATTCTTAAAGTCGGCTGCAGTAAGATCTGCCTTATTAACATCCATTTTTGCAATTAGTTTGTCAATGGCAGCTCTATACTCATTCTGGATTTTTTCTTTTTCCTTAAAAGGAACAAAGCCTAATTCTATCCATTGTTTCTGAAAATCTTTGAGAGCAAAAAGATTAGCTTCTTTATTTTTTTCATCTTTATAGTTAACAATTTTCGATATAAGATCCTTTTTCTTTTGGAGATTCTCATCTTCAACAATATGCATGCTTTTAAAATGACTTGTCTTTCTCTTAAAGAATACATCACACGATGCTCTGAATCGTTTCCATATTTTATCAGAATATTTACGTGGTACAGGTCCTATTTCTTTCCAATCCTGTTGCAGCTTAATAAGCTCGCGGGTAGTGATACCCCAATCGGAACTATCCTTAATTGCCTCAGCTTTAGCACAAAGATCTAATTTCAGATTGTAATTGTTTACTTGTAATTCTTTGAGTTCATTAAGATACTCTCTTTTTGCATTGAAAAACGAATCTAAATATTCCTTAAAATTAACCCAAACCTCATCATTTTTTGATTTTGGTGCACGGCTTATGGTTTTCCAAAGTTTAAGCAAATCGTTTACCTTATCAGTTGCTACTTGCCACCCCTTAAGGGTATCAAAAGATTGTGAAACAATCTCTTTAGCTTTCTCGCAAAGAGCAAGTTTTGCATCATAATTTCGCTGTTGCTGGTCCTGCAATTCATTATAATACTCCTTGCGACGTTCATTTATCTTATCCGTTATTCCTTTAAATCTTTCCCATAAATCCTCTTTAACATCCATTGGGACAGGCCCTATTTCACGCCATTTATCATGGCAGTACTGAAGTTGTTTAAATGATTTAAGAATAGATTTCTCAACAATTAAATCTTCGGCTTTTTCGCAAAGTGCAAGTTTTGCTTCAAGATTCTTTTTTAAATCAAGGTCACGGAGTTCCCTATTTATCCTAACCTTATCAAAAAACTTTTCAACCTGAAAATGATAACTTTGCCATAGATTTCTGAGCTCTGAGGCTGGAACCATTCCTATTTCTTTCCACTTATCCTGAAGTTTTTTAAATTCATCGTAAGTTTTCTTTAATGTTTCTTCAGAATCTACTAACTGTTTAAGCTCCTCGAGAATTTCATATTTTAGTTTAAGGTTAATTTGTTTCTGCTTTTCGAGATCTTGCGAATACTTAGCTTTATTATGTTTATAAATACCAATTGCAGCGTTATACCTTACCTCCAAAGGATCATCAATATGTTGAAAATCTTCTTTCTTCCCACCAGAAGAAATGAAATTATCCAATTCGTCATCTATCTCCTCTTTGTTACGCTGATAAAATGCAGAATTTATTTTGGCAACCTGTGATTTAATTACTGAAATATCCTGCTCCTGAACAACTTCTTCCAGTATATCTACAAGCTCTTGTTTATTAAGTTCCTCAAAATCAATTTCATCAAACAAAATTTCGTCATCACCTTTTTCGGCTTTATCCCGTAACAAATAAATAATACTCTGCCTCTCAGAGTTATCAATTTGTTTTAGCACCGGTTCAATATTTTCAACGACTTGGCTTTCTGCAGGAGAAACATATTCCCGCTGTATCTCAGGCTCATCTTCGATATTAATACTTTCCTCGACGGGAGTTAGATTTGATGCTTTGCCATGCAACCTATCAATAATATCATTTTTATCAACTTCTGATATTTGGGGTTTGGCTGGCGATTCTGGTTTAGATGCGATCTCCTCTTTTTCATCCATTGCAATTACGGATAAAGGGTTCTCGTCCTGAATTATTGAGTTATTTTCTTTTTCAGGATTTTGATTAGGTTGGTCTTTAATTTCCATTATTTAATACTTTTCATTATCCGACAGGTTCATAGTTGAACTACGGTTCATAGATTTACAATATAGTTACCCTATTTGGCTATTAAAGCGACAAATTTAGCAATAAAACAATATAAGTATCATGTTTTTATTTCAAAATACTTCTTTACCTTTTCATTCGCGATCTATTAAAAATGAGGTAACCAAGGTTTAGTAGGAAACCTATTTTACTTCCAGGCTTCTCAATATAGTTCACCGATGCACTTATCACACCTATTGGTGGTCGATATACCAATCGAGCTGATCCGAGAAAATAAAGGTGCATAAGAGGTTTGCTTAAATATACTGAATTATCCTTTGAATCAGCAAGTAACTTATTATAAGGAACATAATAATAGCCATCAACCCTAAAATCAAATCGCTTATATACATTATATGCCATTGATGCACCAATTCCTCCGTAATTATTAGATCTGTAATTTTCTAGGAAAAGCGATTTCATAACCGGTATGGGCTCATAAGGTGATGCCAATAACAAACTCGAAACATAACTATTTAATAGTGGTTTAGATGAAAGACCAATTTCTGATGAGAGGCCAATTGATAACTTACCGGTTAACTCAAAATATTTTAAGTAACGTAAGGATAGTACATAATAATTAAGATGAGTTGTTATCTCATTTGAGGATGCCCTTAAGGAGCCTTTTGTGTATTTCTCAAGACCTACATAATAACTAAACCCGGCATAAAATTGCTGACCCGTAGTTGGATACTGTTTTCGGTTCAAGCTATTTAAGTCAAACTCAATAAATGGAGCAAGAAAATAAAAATTTGATACGTCAGCCGTATCAGTCCTTGAAAAGTGATTGTCCTGATAATATTGATAATACACATTAATATTGCTTATTCCTGTGCTAACAACACTAAAATAGCCAACAGGAATACCTATTGAAAGTTCACCATAGTTTTCATCATTAATGATATAGGCAGGAAACTCATCTTCAAAGAAATAACGCGCATTGCTGAAGTAATTTTTTCGGGAAACCAGAAGATCCATTTCTAAAACTAAAGGTAAGCTTCCCGGAAACTCAATTTTTCCTCTGGCAGAAATACTATTGTAGAAAGTTCCAAAATAAGCTCCTATGTTAAAATTTTTAGCTGATTTCCCAAGGTATTTATAACCAAACTCAATAAACCCCTCATTTACACCTGATGAAGAAATATAACCCCCAAAGCTTAAATTGAATGGCTCAGACTTTTTGATAATCAAACTTAAACCAAAATTCTTTTTTATAGTGTCAAACTCCATTTCTGGATATATATTCATAACATTTTCATTTAACAGCAGATACTTATAAAAATCGCTAAATTTTTTTGTGCTTTCGTAACGGTTTGACTTTCCAATTAATCGTAAGAAATAACTTTTCTGGTTTTCTTTTAACCCTGTAACAGAAATCTTTCCTATTGTTCTTTTTGGTATACGTGAATTAAACTTATTTCTTTTTTCAGCTGAAGTAATGATATTTGTAGTTTGCTTAGTTCTATTAATTATTTCCGGCATCATACGCATTGCAGCCACATATCCGCTATCGATATAATCGTCTGTTTTGGAAAAATGAAATATTGATTCATCACCGGTACTACTTTCAATAACTACTCCAAGTAACGAATCAATCTCAAAATCAGCTTTTGCCATTAACATACTCTGCATTAAAGAAATAGCATCATCAGGGTTGGGAGATGAAAAATTGCTGACAGCCTTACTTCCAATTATTAAATCGGGTTGAAACTCTCTAATCGCAATGTTTACAGGAAAATTATTGTACATTCCACCATCAAAAAAAACCACTCCTTCAATTTCTATCGGTCTTACAAAAAAGGGGAAAGTTATTGATGCACGAACTGCTTTTGCAAGGTTAGCATAATCGAAAACCACAAGCCGGCTTGAATCGATATCAGCGGCAACACAACGAAAAGGTATCATTAGGCTATCAAAATCATTACCTGATACTGCAGAGGCTCCTGAAAAATATTCCATTAATGCATAATCTATCTCTTGAAAATTATAAACGCTAAACGGTAATTGGATATTAAATCCACGATCAATTTTAAATGGAAAATTTACAAAGGCAGCATTTGGTTCATTGTTCTGATAATAGCAGGTACGGCCTATATTACTCTCTTTCGTAATATTTAAAAACTCAGGATTAGATAATAATAATTTAATTTCGTTGGGAGAATAACCTGATGAATATAATGCACCGATTAATGCCCCCATTGAATTGCCAATGATAGAATTAATTGGTATATTATTCTCTTCCAGAGCTTTAAGCACTCCAATATGAGAATAAGCTTTTGCTCCGCCCCCACTCAGCACAAGCGAAACATTTTGAGAAGTAAGACAAAATGGCATTGCAAATAAAATAAATAAGGCAATATTTTTAAGTATACCTTTCATCATAAAATCATTTGCAGAAAATAACCACTAACCATAGCACGAAGGTAATAAAAATGTTGAGCAAAAAAAAACCTGCTAAAGAAATAACAGGCTGTGTAATAAATTGTGTATAGTTATACTAAGCTTTTGATAAGGCATTATCAAGGTCGGCGATGATGTCTTCAACATTTTCAATTCCAATTGACAAGCGAACCAAGCCATCAGTAATGCCGGCTGTTTCACGAGCCTCTTTTGATAGTTTTGAATGAGTCATTGATGCGGGATGCTGAATTAGTGTTTCAATACCGCCTAATGAAACTGCGAGTAAAGCTAAATGTACATTATTCATAACCTTTTTTCCTGCCTCAAGTCCCCCTTTTACACCAAATGAAATCATTGCACCCGGGCCATCCATTTGAGCTAAGCCTAATTCATAGTGAGGATGGGATTTTAAACCTGGGTATAATATCCATTCAATTTTAGGGTGCGACTCAAGATACTCAGCAACTTTAATAGAATTCTCTTGTGCTTTATCAAGCCTTATAGACAAAGTTTTCAGACCTCTACGCGCAAGCCATGCCTGATGAGGATCCATGTTGAACCCAACATTTATCATAATATACCTGAGGTCGTTATAGAGTTTTTCTTCTTTCGTTACGATAATACCTCCAACAATGTCAGCATGTCCGTTTATAAATTTCGTCATTGAATGTAGCACAATATCAACACCAAAATCAAGAGGACGCTGTAGATAAGGGCTACAAAATGTATTATCAACACAAACTATTATTCCATGTTTATGAGCAAGCTCTGTTGCAGCTTTAAGATCGGTTATACCCATTGTTGGGTTGGCAGGAGTTTCAAGGTAAAGTAGTTTTGTATTTGGTTTTATTGCGTTTTCAATATTTTGGATATTTGTAGTATCAACAAAATTATATTCCACACCAAACTTGGGATATAGTTTTTCCATGATTCCGCGAGAAGGTCCGTAAACAGAATTATGACTTATCATATGGTCGCCCTGCCCAAGCAAAGTAAGATAAACAATATTAACTGCAGCCATGCCAGATGATGCAGCTATACCGCCGAAACCATTTTCAAGTTCAGCAATTGCAACTTCAAGTTCTTCAATGTTTGGGTTACCTATTCTAGTATATATATATCCTTTTTCTTCTCCTGAAAAACAACGAGCTCCATGATCAGCATCTCTAAAACTAAAAGTTGATGTTTGATAAATTGGTGTTACAGCACTACCTAATTTATCAGCAACACTACCTGCATGCACTAGTTTGGATGTAAATCCACTTTTTTTTGTATCCATTTTTGATGTATTATTTACGTTTATTTAATATTGTTTTATGATGCTCCGAATCTTCTCGAATCATCCTGATATCACATTTGGGGCACAACATGCTGTTGCACGGCACGCCTGGTTCATGCGAAATTTTATGATCGCATTTAGGGCAAATACAATTCCCCTCCACCCCTTTCCAATTTCCACCATGTTTTCTTTTTCTCATCATACTCCTCATTGGCCAGTTACCTGAATTTTGAACAGCAGATACATCATTATCGTAACAAACAGGACAAAAATGTTCACCCGGTGGTGGTTGATTTTTTATTTTATAAACAGAATGACAATGATTACAATAGTACCAATTTTCCTTAAATACAACATCACCTCCTTCGATTGATATACTCTTATTCTCAACAAAAGCCTTTGCAACTTTTTTTCTTGCTGAATCATATATTCTTGTAAAAGTAGGCCTGGAAACATTAAGTCGCTTAGATGCTTCAAGTTGCGTAAGTCCTTCATAATCCGAAAGCCGAATCGACTCATACTCTTCCATATGAAGAATTACCTCATCAGAAGGATTATAATCACCATCTTTAGGCACAAAACCGGTAACACCAGGTGGTTCCCCAAGTTGTCTGTTACGTTTTGGACGAGGTGACATGTATATATTTTACAGTTTAAAGCACAAAAGTATTGAACATTTGTTCAATATGCAAATATTACCTAAATTGGTTTAATAATCTTGAAAGAAAATACAATTTGATTATATTTCAGTAATGCGAAAGACTCTGATAAGACTATAAACATAGGAGTATAAAATGTCTTTGGAAGGTCTAACGACTCTTTTATCCCTTTACTTCTTTTCTAAAATGGCCAGAAATTATTATCGTTCCAAATCTGTTCTTTCAAATCTTCGTTGAGCCTGTACAATAGTTGATGATGCGTTTTCTCCCAATCTGCAAGCATTTGATACATCTGTTTTTCATTTGGATCTGTTGCTTCTTTTGCACGATTTGAATACACTTCAATAGCACGGTTTTCAAAATCAATTGCCGCAGAGATTGCAGCTGCTTCAAATCCGGCAGCGGATATCTCTTCTTTCACTTTTTCAGTCAATATTTCAACTGCAGCATTATCTTCTTCGGGAGGTTCTTCATTTTTCAGAAACTTATTAGTATGTGAAAAGTTCTTAAACTGTTTTACTAAAAAATCAATGTGCTCATCCTCCTCTTCAGCCATCATTTCAAAAATTTTACTTGCCGATTTACTCTCACTCTGGCGTGCTGCGTTTGCATAAAAAGCTTTTCCTCTTCGCTCAAGTAGTAATGCTGTTTTTAGCACGTTGAGTGCTTTTGGATTTAATTCCATATTAATTATTAATTTATTAAGTGCAAATTTAGAACTTTTATAAAAACTTTGACTTACAGATACTGATTTTTAAAAGTTTATTCACGGAAAAAAACATTAAACAAGATAATACAGCTTATAATAGCAAATATGTACATTTGTATCAAATCAAATAATTTTATGTCAGCCGATCATATTCATAACTTAAAAGAATTGCTAAGGGAAGCAGGACACCCTGATAGATCTCAAATAATACCTTTACCAACATCGGGATCAAACAGAAATTATTATAGAGTTGTTTTCCCTGAAAATAATATTCCTGCTTCATTAATTGCTTCTTATAATAATGACGTTAGAGAAAACATAGCTCAGTATTCATTTACCACGCATTTCATTTCACTTGGAATAAATGTTCCGGAAATTTATGCCCGCGACAGAAATTATCATTATTTTCTGATGCAAGATCTAGGTGATATCACATTATTTAGTTTGCTAAATAACGTCAGAAGTAGGACCATCGAATATTATAAAAATGTAATTGACGACCTGGTGAAATTTCAAATTCAGGGTATCAAAAACCTCAACCTCGATGTTGCATATCCTGTTAAAAAATTCAACATGCGTTCGGTAATGTGGGATTTAAACTATTTTAAATACTACTTTGTAAAACCTCTAAATATCAATTTTGACGAAAACAGACTTGAAGATAATTTTTTTGAAATGGCAGAGCAGTTGTTAAGTACTGAAACTAACTATTTTAACTATCGTGATTTTCAGTCACGAAACATTATGGTTCATAATTATAGCATGTGGTATATTGATTTTCAGGGAGGACGTCAGGGTCCTTTGCAATACGATTTAATATCGCTTTTATATCAGGTACGAGCTAATTTATCAGATGATACACGAAAAGTTTTATACAATCATTATATAGAAACACTAAATAATACGCTTCCCGGAAAACAAGAAATGTTCGAAAAACATTATACCGATTTTATTTATTTCAGACTAATGCAGGTAATGGGAGCTTATGGGTTCAGAGGTATTTTTCAGCGGAAAGCACATTTTCTTCAAAGCATACCAATGGCCATAAAGTCATTATCTGATTTGATGCAGAAATCACCTCTTAGTGAAAATCTTTCGGAACTAAACAGTGTTTTAAAGCAAATATCATCATTAGATTATCATATTCCACCTGAAAACGATAAGGGTTTAACAATTCAAATAAATAGTTTTTCATATAAGAAAAAGGGAATTCCTGCTGATATCACCGGAAATGGTGGAGGTCATGTATTTGATTGCAGAAGTCTGCCTAATCCTGGCAGAATAACTGGACTTAGAGATTATACCGGATTGCAAAAACCTGTAATAAATTACCTTGGAGACCAGCAAGAAGTATCAGAATTCTTAAGAAGTACGTTAAATATTATCGAGCAAAGTATATCAAATTATCAAAAAAGAAAGTTTAGTAATCTTCAGGTAAATTTTGGATGTACAGGTGGGCGGCACAGGTCAGTATATTGTGCATCAACAATTGCGGATTATATTAGGAGTAAATTTACTGATGTAATTGTAAAGGTTAATCATTTTGAAATTGATGATAGTAACCAAAGAACGGTTGGAGTTTGAACCAGTTGTTGTTTAATAACCAATTATCTAATAACTAATCAACTAATGACCAAATAACAAATGAAAGCAATAATACTGGCAGCAGGCCTAGGAACCAGGTTAAAAAAAATCACGGACAACAAGCCAAAAGCCCTAATTGAGATTAACGGTAAAACTATGTTGGAGACCGTTATTCAAAATTTAAAAAATCAGGGTGTTTATAATTTTTTGATCAACATTCACCATTTGGGGCAAAGTATAATTGACTACCTTACTGAAAACAACAATTTTGGTGTTAATATTTCGATTTCTGATGAACGGCAGCTTCTTCTCGATACAGGAGGCGCCATACTAAATGCACAAAAATTTATATCTGGTAACGAACCCATACTTGTTCATAATGTTGATATTATTTCTAATATTAATATTCAAAATCTGGTGGCATCCCACAAAAACGATAATAGTATTGCAACCCTGTGTGTTAGAAAACGCAATTCGCAAAGAGCATTGCTATTTAATAATTCTATGCATCTAATTGGTTGGTGTAATCTGGGAACAAATGAATTCAGATGGTCTACAACACCTCATAAAGAATTTGAAATGTATGCATTTAGCGGAATTTATATAATAGAGCCCGAGTTTATAGATCATATAACCCTCAAAGGTAAATTTTCAATTATTGATGCATGGCTCGAAATTGTAAAAAATAATACGTATTCTCCTGTACGTACAGGTATAATATCGGGGTATATTGACAAATCTGAAATTTGGCATGACCTCGGAACTATTGAAAAAATTAATATTGCCAAACAAACTAGTAGATAGCCGTGAAGAAATTTCTTAACCAAGCTGCTGAAAAAATAATTAATAACGGACACTTTGGAGCGCAATCCGTTATTATCCTCCCTAACCGTCGTTCGGAAGTATTTTTAAAAGAAGAAATTAAAAACCTTTCAACGAAGAGTGTTTGGCTACCCGAATTCTATCCTGTTGACGAATTTATGCAAAGAGCTTCAGGATTAATAAAAGCCGATAATATTTCAATATTTTTTGAACTTTTCAAAATACACGAAAACATTGCAGGAAGTGAGGCAAAAACCATTGATGAATTTTTAACCTGGGCTCCGGTAATGCTTTCCGACTTTAATGATATTGATACCTCAATGGCAGATGCCAAAGATATTTTCACACAACTTTCGGCAATAAAAGCTATTCAACAATGGAATCCCAACGGACAACCACTAACCAAACTGCAAAAAAACTATCTCCACTTTTTTAATTCCATGTATGACTATTATGATGAGCTGGGCAATAAGCTTATTTCAAAAGGGACTGGTTATCAGGGATTAATTAGCAGGTACCTTGCTGAAAATATTTCTGCGCTTGTTAAAAAACATTCATGGAATAACTTTTTAATTGTAGGAATAAATGCCCTTGCTGAAGCTGAAATAAGAATATTTGATTACATAAATCAGAATTACAAAACAGATTTTATTTGGGATGTCGACCAGTACTATTTTGAAGAAAACGGCAGTAAAAATAATCAGCAGGAAGCCGGCAAGCACATTAGGCGAATAATTAACCGACTGAAAATTAAAGAACCTGATAATATTGGAAACAGCCTCAGCACTTCTAAAAAAGAAATAAAAATACTTGGAGTACCAAAGCAAGTTGGACAAGCAAAGTTCATTGGTCAGGAATTGCAAAAACAATTTGCTACTTCTAATAATCCATCACAAAAAAGAAACCCCTCTTCATTTTTAAATACTGCCATTGTACTTGCTGATGAGGGACTTCTAATTCCTTTACTAAACTCTCTTCCGGTAGTTGAAACAAGCGACCAACAAACTATACGCTATAATGTAACCCTTGGCTTTCCATTAAGTAATAGTCAAATTGAGCATTTTTTTATTACATGGATAGATTTGATGATCTCAAAATCACAAAACAGAGGAAGAATTTACACATCAGATTTAATATCTCTGCTTAACAATCCTATAATTAAGCAGTTATTAAAAAACAATAATACTTCAGGCGATGCATTAATTAAATATGTGATTGTTAACAACATTTCGATAATAACTTTTAAAGAATTAGAAGACCAATTTAACTCAAAAGGCATAAATATTTTTCACATTCTTTCGGGACTATTAAACAGTAATAATAAAGATAAAATAATTACTGTACTGGAGAGTTTAAAGGATGTCCTTTTTTCTTTAATTACAAACAGTATCAACCCCGACATATTAATTCGAGAACAAGTACAGCTACTGATCAAAATTATTGCTAAATTATTACAGTTAATAACTCAATATGAAAACATTATAAACTATAAGGCAATAAAAAAAATAGGACGACAGCTAATAAGCCAAAGTAATATTAATCTTGTTGGCGAACCATTGCATGGAATTCAGATAATGGGTATGCTTGAAACACGAAATCTGGATTTTGAAAACATTTATATTCTTTCAACCAATGAAGGAATTATTCCTAAAACAGATAATCTTGATTCTTTTATCCCAATGGATATTCGACGAGAATACCAGCTTCCGTTACCATCCGACAAATCAGATATTTATGCCTACCATTTTTATCGACTTTTACAATGTGCGAAAAATATTTCACTAATTTACAGTTCCGACTCGGATAAACTTGGAGGTGGCGAAAAAAGCAGGTTTATTCTGCAAATTGAAAATGAGTTATCAAAAATTAACCCTCTTATAAATATAATCAGTGGTTTGATTACTACAGATATTTCTCAAAAGAAAAACCAAAAAACAGATGGCGAAATAATTAGAATTGAAAAGAACGAACAAATACAACTTAAATTATCAGATATAGCCAACAGTGGGTACTCACCCTCGCTTCTTACCAGCTATATAACATGTTCTCTAAAGTTTTACTTTTCAAATATATTGAAAATAAACACTAATAAAACGATTGAGGAATCAGTTGAAGCTAATACTTTTGGTACAGTTATTCATGCTGCGCTAGAGGAAATCTACAAACCAACGATTGGCAAAGAAATTCACCCGACAACAATTAAAGAACAACTGCAGTTAACTCGCCAGATACTTTCAAACCAATTCAAATATTATTACAAAAACGGCGACTTAAGTTTCGGGAAAAATCTGCTAATTTTTGAAGTAGCCCACAATTATGTCAACAATTTTCTACACTGGGATATTAAAAACCTTAGTCAACGACCAGCAATACTACAAAGCACCGAAACTAAATTCATTAGTGCTATAAGCGATGGGGAATTGATTATTAAATTTAAAGGAATTATCGATAGAATTGATAAAAGCCTATCGGACGGAACAATTCGAATTATCGATTATAAAACTGGTAGGGTAACACCTTACGATCTGGTTGTAAAAAACAGCGAAGAACTACTAATTGATCCAAAATATGCTAAAGCTTTTCAAGTGATTTATTACGCATGGTTATTAAACAGCCAGTACAATATTGATAAACTGGAAACAGGTATAATAAGTCTTCGTAATATATCGGAAGGGTTTATACCTCTGGTACTTAAAGACCGTAACAACATTCAGGATTATTTTATAGAATTTGAAGAATTAATCGTGAAATTAGTACGTGAAATAACAGATCCGGGAACCCCGTTCGAACAAACCACTGACACAATGCGTTGCACATGGTGCGACTACCGTTCGATTTGCAATCGTTAAAAAAATATCGGACACAAAAATAATAACAATCCGTTTTTTTTATTAGCAAAAAAAATTACTTTTGCTTAGATAACATTTTGTTATAAACCAAACACAACTTACTATGTACCTTACAAAGTACAATATCCTTCTTGTTGACGACAGGCCGGAAAATCTCATCACTCTCGAAGGAATACTGGAAAGTCCTGAATTAGAAATTTTCACAGCAAATTCAGGCAACGAAGCACTCGGAATACTTCTCGAACATGATTTCGCTCTTGTTTTAATGGACGTACAAATGCCCGGGATGGACGGGTTTGAAACTGCCGAAATAATGCGCAGTAATAAAAGAACTAAGCAAATTCCGATAATTTTTGTTACTGCAATTAGTAAACAAAGAAAGCATATTTTTAAGGGCTACCAAACCGGAGCAATCGATTATTTATATAAACCACTCGACCTGGAAATTCTTAAAAGTAAAGTAAAAGCCTTTATTGAGTTTTTTAAACACAGGAGTGAATTACAGGATACTACCAAAAAACTGCTGGCAACGGTTAAAGAACTTGAGCATGCTAAAAATATTGCTGTAAATGCAACAAACACAAAAAGTTTGTTTTTAGCCTCAATGAGTCATGAAATAAGGACGCCTTTAAATGGAATAATCGGTATGGCCGACCTTGGGCTCCTAGATTCTGATATATCTGAATTGCAAAAAGAAAGATTAGAAGATATAAAAAATTCAGGTGAAACTCTTCTGGAAATAATAAATGACATTCTTGATATTTCAAAAGTTGAAGCTGATTCCCTTGAACTTGAAGAAATTGAATTTAGCCTGGGAGAATTAGTCGCAAGAATTTTTAACACAATTAGCATTAAGGCCATTGAAGGCCAAAATGAATTAATTTGTGATATCGATTCTGAGATTCCGGATATGATAATTGGGGATCCGCTAAGGCTAAGGCAAATATTAATAAACTTGCTCAACAACGCAATAAAATTTACAGAGGAAGGAGTTGTTAAACTTTCCATAGTACTTATTGATTATATTGAGGAGCAGGTAAGACTCGAATTTTGCGTAACTGACACAGGAGTTGGTATTTCAGATGACGATATCGAAAGATTGTTTGACACTTATACACAAGCTGATGCTTCCACTACCCGTACACATGGCGGAACCGGATTGGGCTTAAATATTTCTCAAAAGCTTGCTAAACTTATGGGTGGAAATATTACGGCAAAAAGTAAAATTAATAAAGGGAGCAGCTTTATGTTCACTCTTAACTTTATTGCAGGAATACAGCCTGAAGAAGATTCCACAACTAAAGACCTGATAAAGCGCGATAATTACAAAATTCTTATTGTCGACAATAATAAAGAAGCCGCACTGGTGCTTTCGAAAATACTTTCAGTATGTGGATTAAAAAATAAAATCTCCTTATCGTTTCAGGAAACCGTTAGTATACTGAATAAAGAAAATTTCGACATGTTATTTATTGATTTTATGTTAAACGGAATGACGGGTGATGAAATAGTAGATAAACTTAACACACAATTCCCGGAAAATAATTTCGATATTGTGTTTCTTTCACAAATAAAATCATCCATCGAAGTTAACAAGCTGCAAAAAACAAAAAACTACGATTTCATTACAAAACCCCTACTACGTACTAAAATAAAAGCTTATTTTGATAATAAATACTGGGTATTATTAGGAGACAAAATGGAAGATAAAGATGCAGAAACTAAACCCGTTGAACATCCTGAAACTAAATCTGTTAGAATACTTATTGCCGAAGATCAAATAATTAATATGAAGATTGTTACGCAGCTTCTTCAGAAAAAAGGGTGGGAGGTAATTGCCACTGCAAATGGCAAACTTGCATTGGAGGCCTTCAAAATGAACCAGGGCAACCTCAATATTATTCTGATGGATATACAAATGCCTGAAATGGATGGTTTTAGCACAACCGAACAAATTCGTAAACTTGAGAAGGATTCAGGCAGCCACATACCAATAGTTGCAATGACTGCTTTGGCAATGAAAGGAGATAAGGAAAAATGTTTTGCTGCTGGCATGGACTATTATTTATCTAAACCTATTAACCCAAATCAACTTTACGCTATAGTTGAAAAGTATACTGATTGTAAGAGTTAAATTCTAAAGTGTTATAAACTTTATTTAAAAAGCATGAGCGACGATTTTCTTAATTACGATGAATCCACTACCTGGGAAAAACTGAAATTTTCATTAAAATCATGGAGATATATCGGTGTTGGCAAATCTTTATTAATGTGGTTTCTTGCTATATCTTTTATACCCCTCGCAACAGTTAGTTATATCAATTACTTAAATGCCTATCATGGACTGACTATCGTTGCAGACAAATCGCTAAATTCATCATCTCAGCTCAGGCTAAAATATATCAACACTTATTTTGATGGTGCAACGGATATACTTAAAATAACAGCATCATCATATGCAAGATTAAGTGTGTTTGAATTGATAGAGAAGGAATTCAAAAACAGTGAGCTGCCGCCTGATGAATTTGTAAAAACAGAAAAGTGGAAAAAAGCTACAATAAAACTTCACAATGAATTTGACAAACTAATTAAGGAAAACGACTATTATAACTTCTTGTTTATTGATAATACAGGTAACGTGCTTTTTTCGATAAAAAATGAGGATATATTAGGGCAAAACATATTTACAGGAAATCTTCGAACAACACTTCTGAGCGAAACTGCCAGAAAATCATTAGAAACCGGAAAAACACTTTTTTCAGATCTTGAATTCTTTAACCCAAGTTACAACAATATTTCAGGCTTTTTTATTGAACCAGCTATAAATGAAGACGGACAAACAATTGGTTTGCTAACACTTCAAATTACAATTGACGGATTAAACAGCATGATACAGCAGAATACCGGTTATGGTGAAACTGGCCAGGCATTTCTCATTGGTGAAGATTTGTTACTAAGATCCGCCACTCGCTTTGGTGAAAAAACAGATATATTGAACAAAAAAATCTCTAATAAAAAAACCCTGGAGTGGAGAGATTATTTGTTGCATAAAAATGATTTGGATTATCTAACTGCTAAAGAGCTTGAAATTGCAAAAGTATCTAACTACGATACTGATGAAAAAGGAAATTATGCAATGGGCATCTACAGAACCATTGATGAACTTGAACCACTTGGTGTAAATTGGGCACTTATAGAGGAGATTGATCATAAAGAATCTTTTGCGTATGCGCGAAGATTAAGCGATATTGTTAAAATATCGTTCATTCTTACAATACTTCTTGTTTTCTTAATTTCAATAATGGTTACTCGTTGGTTTGTCAGCCCAATTAAACAATTGTCTGCCTGGGGGAAAGAAGTAGCAATTGGCAAGCTTACATCTAAAAATATTAAAGCTCCGGCCAACGAAGTTGGTGATATGAGTAGAACTTTTAATCAGCTGGTTAGTTCGCTTACTTCATACGCAAATGTTGCTCAATTAATGGCCAAGGGAGATTATAGCGACAATGTTGAGGTTAGGAGCAAGGACGATATACTTGGTAATTCTATTAATCAAATGATTACCAGCCTTAAATCAGTGGTTGAGCAATCAAACAAAATTGCAAAAGGTGATTACACTACAGGAATAAAACCCAGAAGTGAAAACGATAGTCTGGGTAAATCACTGTTTACCATGACAGAAACATTACGAAAAAATGCAATCGAAATCGAGCAACAAGACTGGTTTAAAACCGGTTTGAACCAACTTGAAAGTACAATAAAAGGAAAAAATGATATTGAGGAACTAACTAACGCTATAATTACTTTTTTCTGTACTTATTTAGGAGCACAAATTGGACTAATCTATTTAGTTGAAGAAAACGAGTTACATCTAAAATCAACATATGCTTTAAAAATCGACGACAAAATCAGAATGAGAGTATTAAAGCCGGGTGAAGGGGTAATAGGGCAATCTTTTATCGAGAAAAAAAGCATAATTATCTACGGTAATACTGATGAAGACCTCCCAATGTTTGACTATGGCGCCGGTGAACAAAAACTTAAACAATTTGTAATTGTTCCATTTGTTAAGTCCGATAAAGTAATAGCTGTAATGGAATTAGGGATGATAAACAAATTATCTGAAAATGAACTAAAATTTATTGACAGAGCGGTAAACGAATCAGCTTTGTCGATTATTACACTGCAGGCACACCTAAAAGTTCTTGAACTTCTTGAACAAACTCAGGAACAGGCCAAAGAGTTAGAGGTTCAACAGGAAGAACTACGCCAAACCAACGAGGAACTCCAGGAGCAAACCACTGCACTAAAAATTTCAGAGGAGAATCTTCAATCTCAAAAAGAAGAACTTAAAGTAACAAATGAGGAGCTTGAAGAAAGAAGCCAAGCTTTGGAAACACAAAGGGATGCAATTCGTATCAAAAATAAGGAACTTGAGATTGCCAGAAAAGACATTGAAAATAAAGCCATCGATCTTGAGCTTGCAAGTAAATATAAATCGGAATTTCTAGCAAATATGTCGCATGAGCTCCGTACACCATTAAACAGTATAATTGTTCTATCACAGCTTTTGGCTGAAAACAAAAATACGCATCTCGATGATAAGGAATTACAATTCTCCAGTACAATTCATTCATCAGGCAACGATTTGTTAAACCTTATAAACGATATCTTGGACCTGTCAAAAGTGGAATCCGGAAAGATAGATTTATATCCGGAACAGCTTTATTTCGATGACCTTAAACCATTTGTTGAATCTTCCTTCAGAGAAATAATGATAGAGAAAGGTCTCAAGCTTAATATTAAAATAAATAACAACGTTCCCAAAAGCATCATAAGCGATGTTCAACGAGTATATCAAGTTGTTAAAAACCTATTTTCAAATGCTATTAAATTCACTTCTGCCGGTGAAATTAGCATGATTATCAGCAAGCCATCAAAAAATGTAAAATTTAGCAACCCCGAACTTAATGTTAACAACACTGTAGCCATATCAGTATCTGACTCCGGTATCGGAATTCCTGAGGAAAAACGAAAAGTTATTTTTGAAGCATTTAAACAAGCCGACGGAACTACTAGCAGAAAATACGGAGGCAACGGCCTCGGTCTTAACATTTCAAGAAACTTCTCTAAACTACTTGGTGGAGAAATGCAATTGAGTAGTAAAGAAGGGAAAGGATCAACGTTTATTTTATTTTTACCATATGAATTGAAATTGAGTAAGGAAGAAGATGATTCAACTGAGGATTTCACTCCTATATTGGATAATAGCACTAATGAAGCTATTATTTCAAACAAACAATTTGACCCCCTTTTCAAAGAAAGCAAACCTGCCATAAAACAAACCACTAGAAATGTAACTGATGACATTAACAACATTTATGAGCAGGATAGAGTAGTTCTGATTATTGAAGATGATTATAATTTTGCCTCGGTATTATTTAACCTTGCCCATGATCATAATTTTAAAGCAATTATCGCTTTGGATGGAGAGACTGGTTTACACATGGCTGACTACCACAATCCTAAGGCTATAATACTTGACATTGGATTACCAGGCATGGATGGGTACGAAGTAATGAAGAGGTTAAAGCAAAACTATAAAACGCGCCACATACCGGTTCATTTTATCACTGCCGCTGACACCAACATAAAAGCATTCAAGATGGGTGCCATTGGTTATCTGACTAAACCTGTTAAAAAAGAACAGATTGATAGTGTTTTCGAAAAAATTGAAACAATAATTTCCAAACCAATTAAAAAGCTCATTATAGTTGAAGATGAAAAGATAACCAGAAAAAGTATCATCAATTTGATGAAAAGTGAAAATATTGTTATTACAGATGTTGAAACAGGACAGGAAGCTTATGACAAAGTTTCGGCCGAAGATTTCGATTGCATGATTCTTGATTTAGGCCTTAAAGATATGACCGGGTTTGAATTACTTGAAAGGTTTAAGAAGGATCAAATAGGAACCAATTTGCCAATAGTGATTTATACGGGTCATGAACTTACCCACGAACAAAACGATAAATTAAAAAAATATTCCCAGAGCATCATACTAAAAGGAGCCAGATCTTTTGAAAGGCTCTTGGCAGAAACTACCCTATTCCTCCATCAGGTTGAGTCAAAATTGCCCGAAGAAAAGAAAAAAATGCTTGAAAAAATACATGGGAAAGATAATGTGTTGGAAGACAAAACAATTCTTGTTGTAGATGACGATATGAGAAATGTTTTTGCAATTAGCAGCCTGCTTGAAAGCTATAAAGTAAAAGTTATTGTAGGACGGAATGGTAAAGATGGTATTAATAAATTAAATGAATCCGGTGAAGTTGATCTGATTTTAATGGACATCATGATGCCGGAAATGGATGGCTATGAAGCAATGAAAAGTATACGCAAAATTAAGAAATACGAAAAACTACCAATAATTGCTTTAACCGCCAAAGCTATGAAAGAAGACAGAGATAAGTGCATTGCCGCCGGCGCAAACGAGTATTTGTCGAAACCTGTTGAAAAAGATAAATTATTATCGCTACTTCGTGTGTGGCTCTATTAATTTATTACCTGAAAAAATATAAATGACTAAAAAACCTAAAATACTGATTGTTGATGATAAGTTGGCAAACTTAATTTCACTTGAAAAAGTACTTAACTGTCTGAATATTGAATTCGTAAGAGCACTTTCTGGCAATGAAGCACTAAAGTTAAACGTACAAAATGAGTTTGCTGTTGCCATTATTGATGTGCAGATGCCTGAAATGGATGGTTACGAAACAGCTGAGCTTCTGAGAAGTTCAAAAAGAACACGATACCTTCCCGTGATTTTCGTATCAACAAATTATTCGGATGAATTTTTTGGACGAAAAGGTATTGATGCTGGTGCTGTCGACTTCATTACAAAACCCATTAAATCACCTTTATTGATTAGTAAAGTGAGGGTTTTTATTGAATTGTATAATCTACAAGTTCAATTGAAAAAACTTCTTAAAGAAAATGAAATTACCTCCATCGAACTAAGTCGGGCGAAAGAAAAAGCTGAATACGCAACTTACTCAAAAACTATTTTTCTGGCTAATATGTCTCATGAAATCCGTACTCCCTTAAATGGGATTATTGGTATGAGTGAAATTCTTTCGAACACAAAACTTACTAAATTACAACAGGAATATCTTAATGCTGTTAAACTATCGGGCGAAGATCTGTCAATAATAATTAATGATATTCTCGATTTCTCCAGGATTGAAGCAGGACAATTACAAATTGAAAACATCCCTTTTTCTCTTTTTAATCAAATAGAAAATGTATTCAAGGTACTACAATTAAAAGCTTGGGAAAAGAAAATAAACCTATTGCTTGATATTGATAACAACGTTCCTGAGTATATCAAATCCGATCCAGTTAGAATTAAGCAGATTCTCTTAAATCTGCTCAACAATGCAATTAAGTTTACCGAACAGGGAAGTGTTAAGCTGGTAGTTTCAAGTGATAAAATAAACGACTCTGATTTAATCATTAAATTCCAAATAGTCGATACAGGTATTGGTATTAATAAGGATGACCTTAGTAAAATGTTTGTTGAATTTACTCAGCTTGATAATTCAACAACACGAAAACATGGGGGAACAGGACTCGGGCTAATAATTTCAAAAAAACTTGCGGAGTTAATGGGTGGTGAAATTGGGTTTGAAAGTAAATTTGGAGTTGGATCAATATTTTGGTTTACTATAAGAGCCGAAGAAGCTAATAAACCCGTTGATATTGATACAAATAATGAAAAAATTGAATTACCCAAAAACATAAAAATACTTCTTGCCGAAGATAATCTTATTAACCAAAAAGTAGGCTCCTTAATGATCAAACAGGCTGGTTATGAATGTGATATTGCAAATAACGGCGATGAGGCTTTTACAATGCATATAAAAAATATTTATGATATTATTTTTATGGATATCCTAATGCCTGTAATGGATGGTTTGGAAGCAACTATCAAGATAAGAAACTGGGAACAAGACCAAAAGGACAAAAATGAAGCAAAAATAATTGCTCTTACAGCTAATGTATTTAAAGAAGATGTTGAAAAGTATCTTAGTAACGGGATGGATCACCTTTTGAGGAAACCCCTCAGAATAAAAGATGTAACAAATGTGCTTTGTCTGATATACAAAAAATAGAACTGAATAAATGATCAAGGATATTGAAGGCAAAAACCAGACTATTAACATTGAAATAGAATTAATACTTGAGGCTATATTTAATAAATATGGATATGATTTTAGAAATTATAGCAAAGCTCATGTTAAACGCAGGTTGTTAAACCGACTCACCGCCTCAAAACTAAAAAGCATTTCAGAATTACAACACAAAATACTTCATGAATCTGAATTTTTTGAAGGATTACTTCGCGACCTTTCAATCAATGTTACCGAAATGTTTCGTGATCCGGGATTCTATCTTACAATGCGGAAAGAGGTCATCCCCATACTTAAAACTTACCCATTTATTAAAGTGTGGCATGCCGGGTGCTCTACGGGGGAAGAGGTTTATTCATTTGCGCTAATATTAAAAGAGGAAGGTTTATATGATCGTACACAGATATATGCAACCGATTTTAACCATAATGTACTTGACATAGCCAAAAAAGGTATTTATCCCATCGACAGAATTAAGGAATTTACTTTTAACTACCAGGCTGCAGGTGGAACACAATCTTTTTCTGATTATTATATCGCTAATTATAATTCGGTGATTTACGATCAATCACTAAAAAAGAATATTGTTTTTGCAGAACATAATCTTGTTACTGATAGTGTTTTTGCAGAAGTTAATTTAGTAATATGTCGTAACGTACTAATTTATTTTAACAAAGAACTACAAAATAGTGTTGTAAACCTTTTTTACGAAAGTTTGGTTAATGGAGGTTATTTAGGGTTAGGTTCGAAAGAAACAATAACGTTTACTACAAAAGTTGATAAATTTGAGGTTGTAAATGGCGATGAAAAGATTTACAAAAAGAAAATAATATAAATATGTGCAAATAGAAAATGATAAGGGATCAGGAGTGGCAAACCACATTCGGGAGTCGGAAGACGTAGTTAAGAAACTATCAAACTTACACCAAAACCTGAAACTTTAAACCATAAACCTTTTTTTAATGTCGTACAGAGCAATAGTAATTGGAGCATCGGCCGGAGGATTTCATGCACTCAGTAAATTAATTACGCAACTTCCTGAAGGATTCTCGTTACCAGTTTTTGTTGTTCAGCACATTAGCCCTAGCTCTGATAATTATATGGTCAAATTCCTAAACAAATTGTCGAAACTAAGAGTTAAGGAAGCAGATGAAAAAGAAAAAATAAAATTGGGACACATATATATTGCCCCTCCAAATTATCATATGTTAATTGAAGAAAATCATACAATATCTTTATCCACGGAAAAAAAGAAGAACTATTCACGCCCATCAATCGACATATTATTTGAAACTGCTGCGTTTGCCTATGGAAAAAGCTTAATTGGAGTTATTCTAACGGGAGCAAACAACGATGGTGCAGCAGGATTACAAGCCATTAAAATTGCCGGTGGATATTGTATTGTTCAGGAACCTGCCGAGGCGGAAGCGGAAGCAATGCCAACTGCCGCAATTGAGCATGCAAAACCCCACAAAATTTTAAAGCTTGACGAAATCGCTGCCCTTCTAGTTGAACTTGATAATCAGGTAAAACAAAAAAAATGAAAATAATCTAACTTTTAGCTGGTTGGTTTATAATTTCAGACAACCTTTGCTTTGAATAAGTTTCCAGATCGCTATAAAATTCTCTAAAATCATTGAATAAACTATCATAATTCTCTTCCAGAATTTTAACAGCATTTCCCATCCCCGAAATATAACGAGTCCGTCTGTCCATCCCATTAAATACTCGCTGTAGCTCATTTAGATTAGCATAACCGGTTAACCAGTTTTGCGCAATTAAAAAAGGTAATAAACGCTTAATTCTGCCGGGAAGAATTAAAAACCTCTTTGCAAGAATCAAGTAAACATTAGTTGAATATCGGGCAAGCTCCTCACTATGATATAGCTCCCAGTTGCGAGCTAAAAAGTGGTCGTAATAAATATCAATAACAATTCCTGAGTATTTACCAAAATATTCCGTTACAATTGCTTTGCTGTTTTTAACAATCTGGTGTCTGTCGGTAAACGTATCAATGTCACGATGGAGTAATATTCCAGAAATTATATCTTTACGAAATCTTAAATAAGATATACCCTTAACAGAATCAGCTATAAAGTTACCGAAAATTATGTCTTCGTTATCCTGAGAAAGATGTGCATGAGCAAGGAAGTTCATATTAATCGATGTTATATCTCAATTCTTCTAAAATAATTAGAGGTTCTAAATAATTTCTTTCCTAAAATTAAATTTGTCCCGCAAAACTAACCAAATATTCAATTTATAATCATTATAGATTAATTAACCATACTTAAAGATTAAGGCATTTTTGATAATTTTGTGGCAATAAATTCAATAAAAATAAACTCTACATAGCGTGATTCAAAAGTTATTATTATTAGGTGATGAAGCCATTGCCCAGGGGGCTATAGATGCCGGCATATCTGGTGTTTATGCATATCCCGGCACTCCTTCAACTGAAATTACTGAATATATCCAATCTTCCAATGATGCCAGGGAACGCAAAATACGTTCGAGTTGGTCGGCTAACGAAAAAACCGCGATGGAAAGTGCCATTGGAATGTCGTATGCCGGCAAAAGATCGCTCATATGTATGAAACACGTTGGACTGAACGTCGCCGCTGATCCTTTTATTAATTCTGCAATAACAGGTGCTAATGGAGGTCTTGTTGTACTTTCTGCTGACGATCCTTCGATGCACTCTTCTCAAAATGAGCAAGACTCCAGATTCTATGGTAAGTTTGCTATGATTCCAATTATGGAACCATCGAATCAACAGGAAGCATATGATATGACAAGATATGCATTCGATTTAAGTGAAAAATTTGGGACTCCTGTATTACTTAGAATTACTACTCGTTTAGCTCATTCAAGGGCTGGGGTTGTGCGTAAGGCAATAACTGAACAAAATAAGCTTCATCTTCCTTCTAATCTCAAGCAATTTATACTGCTTCCTTCGATTGCCCGTAAACAATTCAACATATTGCTAGGTAAACAATCTGCATTTGAGGCAGAAGCTGCCACATCGGGATACGATGTACTTACGGGAGGCAATGATACATCCATTGGTGTAATTGCTTGTGGTCTTTCCTATAACTATTTAATGGAACACTATCCGGATGATGATTTACCTTACCCTGTTTTAAAAATAGGACAATACCCTATTCCACGAGATTTACTTAATCAACTTTATGAATCGGTTGATGAGATTCTTGTACTTGAAGATGGGTATCCAATAATTGAAGAATTATTACGTGGCATACTAAATAAAGGTAAAAAAATAAGAGGAAGAATGGATGGCAGCATTCCATTAGCCGGTGAATTAAACCCAAATATAGTTGCCATCGCACTAAACCTTAAAGTAGAAAAGGGTCATGATACTCCTTCCATTGTGGAGGGAAGACCACCCTCATTGTGCGAAGGCTGTTCACATACCGACACTTTTACTGCTTTAAATGAAGTTATGCTAGATTATTCTCCCGGAAGGGTTTTTTCGGATATTGGCTGTTACACCTTAAGTGCTTTACCACCACTTGAATCGATTAATACTTCAGTTGACATGGGAGCATCCATTACCATGGCAATTGGTGCTACTGATGCTGGTTTGATTCCTTCAATTGCTACCATTGGTGATTCAACTTTTACTCATTCAGGAATTACAGGACTACTCGATGCAGTTAACACAAAATCGCCCATAACAGTTATTATTAACGATAACTCTACTACAGGCATGACCGGCGGACAGGATTCTGCCGCATTTGAAAAGGTAGAAGAAATTTGCAGAGGCGTTGGTGTTGAGGCAGAACACATTAGGATTATTAAACCTTTACGCCGATATCATGATGAGAATGTAAAAGTTATAAGAGAAGAAATTAATTATAAAGGTGTATCGGTGATTATTGCTAAGCGCGAATGTATTCAAACCCTTGGCCGAAGGATGAAATTAAAGGCTCTTGAAAAACGCGAAGCAGAATCGGATAATTAACCTGATAAAACAGTCGATATCATTGCGATATCAAACTAAAAATTTAAACAGATGAATAAGGACATAATATTAGCCGGTGTTGGCGGACAAGGAATATTAACAATAGCAACGGTTATAGGTACTGCGGCATTATTAGAGGGTTTGCAACTAAAACAGGCCGAAGTGCATGGTATGAGTCAGCGTGGTGGTGAGGTGCAATCACACCTTCGTATTTCATCCAACGCTATTTCATCCGACCTGATTCCGGAGGGTAAAGCTGATTTGATAATTTCGATTGAACCGATGGAATCCCTCAGATATGTGCATATGCTTAATAAAAAAAAAGGATGGCTGGTTACAAGTATGAACCCTTTTATAAATATATCAGATTATCCACCAATTGAAGATGTGCTACAAGCTATTTGGGATATACCCAGAAACGTTTCAATTGATGCCGAAAAAGTTGCCAAAGAACAAGGTTCGGTTAAAGCTGCTAATATAGTTGTGCTGGGAGCTGCCTCACCGTATTTGGGAATTAGTTACGAATCGCTGGAAAAAGCCATTGAATCAATTTTTGCAAGAAAATGTAAAGAAATTGTTAAGCTTAATCTAAAGGCATTGGCAGCAGGGAAAAACTACGCAGATAAGAGAACGTAAATGTTAATAGGATAATTTACTAATGACCACTGACTAATTACCAATTACCAATAATCTAATAGCAATTATTATTCACTATAACCCGGATAGTAGTTTATTAAGTGCTGCAGTTTTTGTGTGATTGTTTTCTTTTTCAAACAAAATATTGAGCTCATTTATCATCCTTTTTATTACAATCAGATTGCTACAAGGAAGAAAGAATTCCGGTTTTGAATCAATATTCGTTTGACTTATAAAGTGATCAACTTCTTTTCGGGTAAATATAGCACCATTATTAACAGCGTTTATATAAAACAGCACATCGGTTTCGCTATATTCATTTGGCAGTTGCATATCATGCATGTCATCCATATAAACCAATATAAAATGACCGGGTAAATTAACACCAAAAACGGGTATCTTCAGTTTCTGAGCAACAGCAATGTAAAGCACACCAAGACTTATAGCATTACCTTTTCTATAATCAAATACCTTATTTAAATAATAAGTATCCGTCTTCATGATCGAATCGAGATGACCGTTAAATTGATAAACACTATAAAATACATGGTTAAGAACTTTTATCTTCTCGAGGGCGGTAAGGCTATCGTTCATTTCAAGCCAGGTTTCCCTAAACAGTTTTTCAAATCGGCCACCATATTGATACTCATCAAACTCGGGCTGAAAATACTTTGTGAGTATCATTAATCCTTTTATAATGTTGCTGCCACTTTCTCCTTTCCAGTTATTAAAATCCTGCACAAGTTCTTCCTGCCTGATCTCATCAATTATACTTTCAATTCGCTCTGAGTCATCATCTTCCAGCGTGTTAACCCATGCTTCTTCTAATGCCGGAAGTGCTTGTTTTCCGAAACTTATAACTTTATTCCTTATTTGGTTAAACATATCCTCATTGGGTTCATCCATCAAGCTAACTAAGGCGTTAAGTTCCTTTATTTCATCCACATGCGACATATCATATTCATAATCTAGTAGCGCTAAAAATACTTCAATACCTCATCTTAATAAAAATAAAATTCGGAAATTAATCACAGGGAATTGTTAGTAACTGTGATAATATATTATTGTATATTTCTTAATGATAATTGTTGCTTATCAAAAAAATAAAGCGTCAAGTAACGAGCCCACAATTAATATCTACATTATTATAGGGTTAAATTATCTTAACCAAAAAATAGTTTTTCTTTCCCTTTTGTACTAGCACATATTTGTTGTTTAACAAACTATCGGGTGTTAGTTCAAAGCCCTCTTTTATTTTGGTTTTATTAATGGAAACTGCGTTATCTTTAACCATTCGGCGAGCTTCGCTATTTGATTTAAACGCACTTGCTTTAGCAGATAAAAAGTCAAGAATACCAATTCCTGCATCAAATTCTTCTCTGCTCACTTCAGTTTGCGGAACATCTTTAAAAACGCTTAATAATGTTTTTTCATCCATTTTTTTTAGCGTATCCGTAGTTCCTTTCCCAAACAATATTTCTGATGCTTCATTTGCAATATTATAATCTCTTTCTGAGTGAACACGACATGTAATATCTTTTGCCAGTTCTCTTTGGAGAAGTCTGAGATGTGGCTCATTTTTATGACCACTGATTAATTGTTCAATCTCCTCTCTTGATAATAAAGTGAATATCTTAATATACTTTTCAGCATCCTCATCACTTACATTTAACCAAAACTGATAAAACTCGTAGGGCGTTGTTTTCTCAGGATCTAACCATATACTACCACTTTCAGTTTTTCCAAACTTAGTACCATCAGCTTTTGCAATCAAAGGGCATGTAATCGCATAAGCATTTTGCTCAAATCCTAATTTGCGTCTTATTAATTCGGTGCCCGTAATAATATTTCCCCATTGATCAGATCCACCCATCTGAAGTTTACAGCTTTCATTTTGATATAAATGGAGAAAATCATACCCCTGAACCAACTGATATGAAAATTCTGTGTATGACATCCCAGATTTGCTATCGGCTGAGATACGTTTCTTAACCGAATCTTTTGCCATCATATAATTAACCGTAAGATGTTTCCCAATATCACGAATAAAATCCAAAAAGCTAATTGGTTTCATCCAGTCATAGTTATTAACCAACAAAGCTTTATTATCGCCACTTTCAAAATTAAGAAATTTCGACAATTGGTTTTTTAGTCCGTTTTCATTTTTACGTAAAATTTCTTCCGAGAGAAGACTACGCTCTTGTGACTTGCCCGAAGGGTCGCCAATCATGCCTGTAGCACCACCAACAAGAGCAATTGGGCGATGCCCTGCTAACTGCAAATGCACTAACATCATAACACCTACAAGATGGCCAATATGTAATGAATCGGCTGTAGGGTCAATTCCAACATAACCCGATGTCATTTCTTTTAATAGTTGCTCCTCTGCACCTGGTGTTATATCATGAATCATTCCACGCCACCTAAGCTCTTCAACAAAATTACCCATACTCTATTTCATTAATAAAATTAGCGCAAAGATAGAGAATTGGTAATTGAATATTTATAATTGATTGTTGTTTATTGTTTGAATACAACTAAGTGGCTGATTATCTGTTTCTTTAACCAGCAGTGAAACCAAAATCACAAAACCGAAATTTTAAACTTAAACTGTAAACCTTAAACTATTACATTTGCACAAATGCAAAAGAAATTTTTAAAGAATCTGGGGCTTCTGCTTTTTCTTAACCTACTTGTTAAACCCTTTTGGATATTAGGAGTTGATCGGCAAGTACAAAACGTAGTTGGAACTCAGGAATACGGACTGTACTTTACCATAATTAATTTTTCATTCTTATTTTATATATTCCTGGATTTGGGAATAACAAATTTCAACAATCGCAATATTGCCCAACACAACCAACTACTAAACAAGCACCTTGCCGGAATAAGCATGCTGAAATTGGTACTTGGCATTCTTTACGCAATAATTATTTTTATAGCAGGTATTATTTGGGGTTACACAGGCAGGGAACTATATTTATTGGCATGGGTAGGATTCAACCAGTTTCTGCTATCATTCATATTGTATGTAAGATCAAATTTATCAGGTTTATTATTGTTTAAAACAGATAGTTTTCTTTCAGTATTAGACAGGCTACTGATGATACTAATATGTGGATTCCTATTATGGTTTAATTTTTTCGAAGGCCTATTTACTATTGAATGGTTCGTTTATTCGCAAACAGCAGCATACGTTATTACCCTCTTGGCTGCCACAGTTGCCGTTATAAATAAATCCGGAAAACTTAAGATTAACTGGAACTTGCCATTTTTCATACTAATAGCGAAAAAAAGCATGCCGTTCGCTTTACTGGTATTGATTATGAGTTTTTATAACCGTATTGACCCTGTATTGATAGAGAGGCTTTTGCCCTCCCCTCTTGGAAAAGAACAAGCAGGAGTTTATGCTCAAGCATTCAGGTTATTAGATGCCGGACAAAATTTTTCCTTATTATTTGCAATTCTATTATTGCCATTATTTGCTAAAATGTTAAATCTTAAAGAGTCTGTTGAAAAACTGGTTAAGCTCTCCTTCTCAATTATAATTTCGGGTTCACTAATAATTGCTATAACATCACAATTTTTTGCCAACGACATTATGCAATTGATGTATTACAGCATGCCCGGAGAAACTGAACAACACTTTATGCAGCGTATCGAACAGTCGGCAACTATATTCAAACTACTGATGTTTAGCTTTGTAGCTATTTCATCCAATTATATATTCGGAACTCTGTTAACGGCAAACAACAACCTTAAGAAGCTAAACATAATAGCCTTTAGCGGATTACTTATTAATCTTACTCTGAATTTTATACTTATACCTCATTATCATTCAATTGGGTCGGCATATGCAAGTCTTGCAACACAAAGTATAACGGCTTTATTTCAATTAATTCTTGTTTATCACATATTCAGGTTTCGTATTAACTACAAGCTGATGAGCAACTTAATTCTTCTGATAGTAATTCTAACTACTGTCGGTTATTTATTAAAGGAGTATACACACTTACGGTGGGAAATATCGTTAGTTGTAATGCTGATTTCTGGCCTTAGCCTTACTATTTGGTTAAAATTATTAAACATCAGGCAGTTTATTTCAATTATCAAGGATAAATAAAAGTTGTGTGTTGAATAAAATTTCTTATTTTTGATCGCTAAAATTCAAAATATAGATGATTTCGCAAAACGAAGACCATAAACCATTTTTATCCGGTATATTAATGCAGGTTGTTTATGGATACAAAAAACATCTTACTGTAATTGGAATAATTGCCATTATTCTTTCTGCAATATTTTCAGGACCTAATTTTATAACTCCGCTTTATAAATCAACCGTAATACTTTATCCTACTGCAAGTAATTCAATTTCAAAAGTATTATTAAGTGATAACTTCAACAACTCAAAAGATGTGCTGGAATTTGGTGAAATAGAACAAACTGAACAGATGCTACAGGTGCTGAATTCCAATAAAATACGTGATCGCATTATTGATAAATATAATTTGTTGGATCATTATAATATTAAGTCCGGGTCAAAATTCAAAATGACCAAGCTTTACGAAGAATACGAGAGCAATTTCAGATTCAGAAGGACTGAGTACATGGCTGTTAAAATTACAGTTTATGACAAGAATCCGCAATTTGCAGCAGAAATGGCTAATAATGTAGCTGAACTAGTTGACTCTACTATTAATCATATGCAAAAGAAAATTGCAGTTAAGGCTTTCCAAATTGTAGAAGTAGAATACAATAAGTTAAAGAACGAAATTAAGATTAAAGAAGATTCATTAACTGTACTTCGTGAGTTTGGAGTTCATGATTATGAAAGCCAGTCGGAGATGTTCAATCGGCAATTGGCTATCGAAATGGCCAAGGGTGAAAGCAAGAGTATAAAACGGCTTGAAAAGAAACTCGAAACCCTTGCAAAATATGGTGGCCCATATGTTTCGTTACGCGATGCACTTGAACACGACAAAAAACAGTTAAGTCAGCTGAAAGCTAAATACGAAGAAGCTAAAGTTGATGCTGTTGAAAGTTTACCTCATACGTTTGTTATTAATACTGCTTATCAGGCTGAAAAGAAAACTTATCCTATAAGATGGCTGATAGTAGTTGTTTCAACTTTTGCATCATTGTTTCTTGCGATCATACTTTTTAGTTTAATTGATTTGTTTTCCGGAAAACTTGGAGAAGACATTAAAAAAAAAAATTCAGGCCTAGGTTAACTATTTATGATAACAATTTAATAAATACTAAATTCAAAAAAAATCCAGTAGTTTTTAGCTGGACGAAAAAAAAGAAAGAAAAATATCAAAGCTCAGATGATCAAGGAGAGTTATTATCAGATAATAAAGAAGAATACATTTGGGATATAAATAATATTGACATGGACAAATTATTTAATAATGCACACTTAATACACTTGATTGCAAAATGGAGATATCATTTGCTTGCAATAGTTATAATTTCGGCATTATTAGCTGCAATTTTATCAAGTGCAACTTTTATCACACCACTTTATAAGTCGAATGCCGTAGCCTATCCGGCAAACGTTGAGCCATATTCGGAAGAAAGTGAAACAGAACATATGCTGCAAATACTTAATTCTCAAGACATTGTTGATAGTATGGTGAAGAGATTTGATCTGGCAAAGCACTACGAAATCAACCCTGCTTACAAATACTTTAAAACTGCACTTTACGACACTTATCACGAGCGTGTTTCTATAAACAAAACTCCATTCGAATCGGTACGAATTGAAGTTTCTGACCGGAGTCCTGATACAGCTGCTTTGATGGTAAATGCAATACTTTATTTCTACGACTTGAAAATTGCTCATTTGCATAAAACCAAATCGGCGGAGGTTATAGAAATGTATGAGCTTCAGCTTTTGAAAAAAAGGCAAAATCTTGATTCTTTGAAGCAAATATTATACAAACTGGGTACCGAACAAGGATTGATAGAATATGAATATCAGTCGCAAGAGATAATGAGGGGTTATTTAGGTACGGTTGACGGTAATAACAAATCGCAGATAAACAACAAAGAAGTTGAAAGGCTGCTAAAAAATATGGAAAAAGGTAGTGGACAACTAATTGAAGTTGTTCAAATGATACAGGATGAAGCCCGATCATATGTTGAAGTTAAACTTGATTATGAAATGGCAGTACGATTTTATGATTCTAAATTAAGCTACAGTAATATAATTAGTCATCCCTACCCATCCGATAAAAAAAGTTTCCCGATAAGGTGGTTGATCGTCTCCATAGTTTCATTAGCTTCATTTGTGATGGCTCTATTAGTTATATTCTTTTTGGAAAATAAGAAGAAACAATCCGCTGCTTAGTCATATTTGAACATAATTTTAATTTTGACAGAAAAAGCTAAAATAATATGGGTATATCTGGTAACAGCCCTGTTTTTGGTTGTTAATTTTTACCTTATTCTACAAAAGGATGTTTATTGGTTCTTTTTGCTTCCTATGGTGCTAGTTGTTCTGGTTTATTATCTGATATCACTTGATAAAATTGTTCTTTTTATAACTTTTTTAACTCCATTTGCTGTCGAACTTCGAGATATGGAAGGTGGTCTTGGTGTTTCATTACCCACCGAACCTCTTATGTTTGGCGTACTCCTACTTTTCATTGCCAACCTGATATTTGAACAACGGTACGACAAAAATATTGCATCACATCCTATATCATATATTATTTATACTTCGCTTTTATGGATGCTGTTCACCTCATTTACAAGCGAACTACCGTTAGTTTCCTTTAAGTATTTACTGTCGAGGCTCTGGTTTGTAATACCTTTTTATTTTGTTGCTGCACTGATGTTCAAGAATATAACCAATATTAAAAAATTTATATGGTTATATATGTCGGCCTTGTGTGTTATTATCATTTATACACTGATCCATCATTCAAAATATGGATTTGAAGAGGATCCGGGGCATTGGGTTATGTCGCCTTTTTATAACGACCATACTGCATATGGTGCAGCTTTGGCTATGTTTATCCCTTCAGCAATAGGGTTTCTGCTTTTTCCTGGCGCAACAAAAACAACCAGAATATTTGCCATTGTATCGTTATTAATTTTAGTTATTGGTATTATTTTTTCTTATGGAAGAGCAGCCTGGATAAGTGTATTAGTGGCGACTGGTGTTTTTCTTTTCATAATATTACGTATAAAATTTTACGTTCTTGTTATTGCATTTGCAATTATTGTAGGAACTTTTTTTACTTTTCAGCATCAAATCATCGACCGACTCTCAAAGAACAAACAAGATTCATCAGCTAATTTAGCTGAGCATCTGCAATCTATTACCAATATCACCTCTGATGCATCAAACCTCGAGAGAATAAACAGGTGGCAGGCAGCAATTCGTTTGAATGATGAAAGGCCGATACTTGGTTGGGGACCCGGTACATATCAGTTTGTATATTCTCCTTTTCAGAGCTCACAGGAAAAAACTATTATCAGCACAAACCTTGGAGATATGGGAAACGCTCATAGTGAGTATCTGGGTCCGTTTGCTGAAATGGGATTTCCAGGAATGGTGATCGTAATTTTATTAATTATCTATGTAATAATTACAGGATTAAGAGTTTATAAACTTGGGGATAAAAAAGTAAAATTCTTAAGTTTAATGGCGCTATTAGGGTTAATAACATATTTCGCCCACGGCTTCCTAAACAACTTTCTTGATACTGATAAGTTATCTGTTCCATTTTGGGGATTCATAGCAATCCTTGTTGCATTAGAAACTTATCATATTGCGGCTATCAGGGCTGGTGAGGACATTGTTACAACAACAAACTCATAGCATCTAAAGATTTATTTTTTTTATTATTTCGGGAATCTGCTTTAAAGCCGCTAACTGCTTCCAATACTGCCTTACTTCCATAACAGGTGATCCCATATAAACTTTATTGCCTTCAATAGTTTTGTCAACTGCTGAAGTTGCAAGAATAACTGCTTTTTTACCAATTACAATATCCTTATTAATTGCCACACGAGCCCAAATAACAACCTCGTCCTCAATAATAGTTACACCCGCAATGGCGGCATATGCACCAATAAGACAATGTTTCCCTATTACAGTATCATGACCTACCTGACATTGGTTGTCCATTTTGGTGCCTTCACCAACAATTGTATCTCCAGTAACTCCTTTATCTATTGAGCATGAGGCCCCTATTTCTACATTATTTTTAATAATAACACGGCCGGCCGACAAAAATTTAACATAACCCGATTCACGCTTTTGAAAATAGTAGGCATCGCCTCCAATAACGGTATTTGAATGAATAATTACGTTATCGCCAATAATGGAGTTATCGTAAATACTAACATTTGCATGAATCACACAATTGTTCCCAATCTTAACATTGTTTCCAACAAAGGCGCCGGGTTGAATAATAGTTCCTGTTCCTATTTCGGCTGAACCACTAATCATATCTGCAGCCGGTTCAAAAGGCCTGAAGTGGGCTATCAACATATTGAATGCATCCATAGGTGAATCGTGAAGTATTAAAGACTTCCCTTCAGGAGCTTCAACCTCCTTATTAATAATTACAAATGAGGCTGCTGATTCCAACACCTTTTTGTAATATTTTGGATGATCAACGAAAGTAATGTCGCCATTTCTAACAACATGTATTTCATTCAATCCTGCTACCACGGCATTAGGATCACCTATTATGCGCCCTTCAACAATTTCGGCTATATGGTTTAACTTCAATGATTCCTTGAAATCCATAAGAATTACGTCTTTACTCTTTCAGAATAGTTACCAGTACGGGTATCAACTTTTATTTTATCACCTTCATTTATAAAAAGTGGCACCTTAACAGTAGCATTAGTTTCAACCGTGGCATCCTTAAAAGTATTAGTTGCAGTATTTCCTCTATCGCCGGGTTCAGTATAGGTAACTTCGAGAACTACATATGTTGGCATTTCGCATAGGATAACCGAATCATTTTCGGCATGATAGGAAATTGTAACTTCTTGCCCTTCTTTTAATAGGTCGGGGGCAGGCACAAGGGATTTATCTAAAAATGTTTGCTCAAAATTTTCCGAATTCATAAAGTGATAGGTATCTCCTTCATTGTACAAGTACTGATACTGTCTTCTTTCAACTCGTTGAATATCGATTTTCACACCTGATGTAAATGTATTTGTAAGGATTCTGCCGGTTTTAACATTCCTGAGCTTTGTTCGCACAAAAGCTGGGCCTTTGCCTGGTTTTACATGTTGAAACTCAGCGATAGTATAAAGATCACCATTGTGCATCATACAAAGTCCGTTTCTAAAATCCGCTGTTGTTGCCATAATATTAATTTGGTTCTGTTTTAGTATTAATGATTAAATGGGTATCTGATTATCTACTTCATATTACCATTCTTCATTTAATCATTCTATCAATCATTCTTCTCAAGCCGGTATTATGTTAAATTTCTTTCTCTTATTCTTGTATAGCCTTTCATAATACCTCGTTGCGAGTTAGCTATAAAACTTAATATCTCGTCCCTTTCATCATTAGCAGGGAGATTTCTTTCGATATACTGCACTGCCTGAGTAACATTAAGTCCTTTAAGGAAAAGAAAACGATATATTTCCTGTATATAATTAATTCTTTCGTTGGGGAATCCTCTTCTCCTTAGCCCAATTGAGTTTACTCCTGCAAAAGAAAGCGGCTCACGACCAGCTTTAACATAGGGTGGTACATCTTTACGAACCATACTACCGCCTGAAACCATCGAATGTGTACCAATATGTACAAACTGATGAACAGCGGCAAGCCCACCAACAATCGCCCAATCACCAATTTTGATATGGCCGGCAAGTGTAGCTGCATTTGCCAGAATTACATTGTTACCCAATATACAATCGTGGGCAATATGAACATATGCCATTAGCAAACAATTATTGCCAATAACGGTTTCCATATTTGCTTTGGTTCCTCTGTTAATTGTGACGAATTCTCTAATAGTAACATTATTACCAATTTTAACAATGGTTTCTTCACCATCGAATTTTAGATCTTGTGGAATTGCAGAGATAACTGCTCCGGGAAATATTCGGCAGTTCTTTCCTACTCTTGCCCCTTCCATTATAGTAACATTAGAGCCTATCCAGGTTCCTTCTTCAATTCTTACATTTTTCTCAATATTCACAAATGGTTCTATAACAACGTTAGGGGCAATTTTTGCCTGTGGGTGAACATATGCCAGTGGTTGATTCATAGTATTATTATTATTTTTCCTTATTTTTAACAATCTGTGCAACTAAATGTCCCTCCATCACAGTTTTATCTCCAACATAAGCTTTTCCAAACATCGAGCATACCCCTCGTTTAATTGGACTTACCAATTCGATAACAAAAACAAGCACATCGCCTGGTACTACTTTTGACCTAAATCTCACATCATTAATTTTCAGGAAATAGGTTGAATATAACTCTGGTTCTTCAACTGAGTTAAGAACGAATATGCCTCCCGCCTGTGCCATGGCCTCAACCTGAAGCACTCCTGGCATTATGGGCTCATCCGGAAAATGACCAATGAAAAATGGTTCATTTAATGAAACATTCTTCAAAGCAACAATATAAGTGTCATTCATCTCCAATACCTTATCAATAAGCAAAAAAGGAGGACGATGGGGAAGTATCTTTTTAATATCATTTATGTCGTAATAAGGGTCGGCATAAATATCAAAAGGAGGTTGCTTCAACATAAGATCAATATTTAGAGTGTTTTTTATAATTTTGGCAAATTCAGTATTAGCTTCGTGGCCAGGCCTGTAGGCAGTAACATGACCTTTAATAGGGAGCCCTACCAGCGACAAATCACCTATTACATCCAGGAGTTTATGCCTCGCCGGCTCATTCTGAAAAATAAGATCAAGATTATTTAGTATTCCGTTTGGTTTAACCAGTATTTTGGGCTTGTTAAACAGCTTAGCAAGTTTATCGAGTTCCTCTTGCGATACTTCTCTGTTAACAAAAACAATCGCATTATTAAGGTCGCCTCCTTTAATCAGGTTATTATTTAATAAAAATTCCAACTCGTGTAAAAACACAAATGTTCTGCACGGAGCAATTTCATTTTCAAACTCACTAATATTATTAATTGCTGCATCCTGTTTTCCTAATACATCTGTTTCAAAATCAATTTCAACCGAAACCGAAAAAAAATCGGCTGGCTCAATTAGCATTTTCACTTTTTTTTCAGGGATTTCAAAAGATATAGGCTCCTTAATAATAATATATTTCCTATTTGCATTTTGTTGAATTATTCCCGCTTCCTTTATTGCTTCCGTAAAAAACTTTGAGGATCCGTCTTTTATCGGAATTTCTTCCATATCCAAATCAACAAGAATATTATCGATACCCATACCGGTAAATGCCGCTAATACATGTTCAACGGTATAAATACTTGCACCGTTTTTCGCAATTGTTGTGCCACGAGCAGTACTTACAACGTATTTAACATCGGCGGCGATAATTGGCTTTGTTTTGAGATCTATCCTTCTAAATTTAATTCCATGATTAACCGGTGCACTATGAAAAGTCATTTGTCCGGGCTGACCTGTGTGCAGACCTGTTCCGTTTAAAGTTATAGATTTACCTATTGTCTTTTGTTTATCAGCCATTTAGTAAATTGATTTTTCAACCCGAAAACCATCGAGATGGAAGTTCGCAAAAATAATCAAATTTGCATAACCTTTATTATTGCATTATTTTGAAAATAAATGAGGATTAAGCGGAATTATTTGAATGTTAATAGTTATGTACAAAATAAAGTGCAAACATGTTTTTAATTGAGCTATTCATTAAGTTTATATTCAAGTTCATTTAATCGCTTAACAATATTGTCGAACCGACGAAAATGAATATATGATCGTTGAAAATCACGTATCGCGAATGCAGGTGAACCCTCATGAATAGATTTTTCTTCTGTTATACTTTTGCCAACTCCTGATTGTGCAGCTATCATAACTCCATCAGCAATGTCCAAGTGGCCGATTATTCCAACCTGTCCTCCAATCATACAATTTTTACCAATCTTTGTTGAGCCTGATATACCGGTTTGTGCTGCTATAACTGTGTTTTCACCAACCACCACATTATGTGCTATTTGAATGAGGTTATCAATTTTTGCTCCTTTGCGGATAATTGTTGAGCCTACTGTTGCTCTGTCGATAGTTGTATTAGCACCAATTTCAACACGATCTTCAAGTATTACATTTCCAATTTGGGGTACTTTTCGGTAGTTATTATCATCCTGGGGTGCAAAGCCAAATCCATCAGCCCCTATAACAACTCCAGCATGTAGCGTACAATCATTCCCAATAATACAATCATCATAAACATTAACTCCAGGATAAATAATTGAATCATTACCAATTTTGCAATTAAAGCCTATTGTTGAATTAGGATAAATGGCACAATTATTACCGACTACCGTATTTTCGCCAATTGACACAAAATCGCCGATGTAGGCATCTTTGCCAATTGTAGCGTTATGTGCTATACTTGCTTTAGCAGAAATACCAATCCGTTTTCCTTTTAACTGCTGATACATCTCTAATAAAGTAGCAAATGATGAATAAGCATCTTTAACCCTGATCAAAGTTGCCGTAACTGGCTTTTCGGCTTTGAAGTCACTATTTACAATTACAATAGAAGCTTTAGTACTATAGATATAGCTTGTATATTTCGGATTAGCCAAAAAACTCAGTGTCCCTGATTCTCCTTCTTCAATTTTTGAAAGATTAAATACCTCAATATTAGGATTGCCCTCAACCGTACCATTAAGAGCAACAGCTATTTGTTGTGCAGTAAACTTCATTTAAAAATTTTGGTGCAAGATAGTGAAATTGAATAAACAATGTCAAATTATGTATTATTGACTCAATCAAACAATAACTAAAGCAGGATAGAATATACCAATCACCTGTCCAACTGGCATATCCATAACCAACTTAATATCTGATGCATCAATACTTGCTATTCTGCTCTTTCATCTTCAATTGTCGGATTATCCGCAATTGACTCGCGCATAGTGGTATCAGCCTGAATATTTTTAAACTTGTAATAATCCATAATACCAAGATTACCTGAGCGGAAAGCTTCGGCAATTGCTTTTGGTATTTCTGCTTCAGCCTGAATAACATTAGCACGTGATTCCTGGGCTTTGGCTTTCATTTCCTGCTCATGAGCAACTGCCATGGCTCTTCTTTCCTCAGCTTTGGCTTGCGCAATGTTTTTATCTGCATTAGCCTGGTCCATCTGAAGCTCGGCACCTATATTCTTACCAATATCGATATCAGCAATATCAATTGAAAGAATTTCGAAGGCAGTTCCCGAATCAAGGCCTTTACTCAGTACTACCTTAGAAATACTGTCGGGGTTTTCTAGTACGGCTTTATGTGAATCGGCAGATCCAATTGACGAAACTATACCTTCACCAACACGTGCAAGTACTGTTTCTTCACCGGCACCTCCTACAAGTTGGGCGATATTAGCCCTTACTGTAACTCTGGCCATAGCTATTAACTGAATCCCATCTTTTGCTACCGCAGCAATTTTTTTTGTATCGATAACTTTCGGGTTTACCGACATTTGCACAGCTTCCAGAACATCACGTCCAGCAAGGTCAATTGCTGTTGCTGTTTTAAAGTCGAGAGCAATATTAGCTTTATCAGCGGATATGAGAGCATTCACTACTGCCTGGACATGACCTCCTGCAAGGTAATGTGCTTCCAAATCATCACGCCTCAACCGAAGGCCAGCTTTAGTAGATGTAATTAAACTACCTACAATAACACGTGGTGGCACTTTCCTCCACCTCATCAGCACTAGCTGTAATAAAGAAATCCGCACATCAGATACGAGTGCAGTAAACCATAAACCTACCGGGACAAAGTAAAAAAGAATCCAAAGCAAAAATAGTGACCCAATACCAATTGCTAGAAGTAAATAAACATTTTCCATGATTAATTATTAATTTTTTTTATAAATATTTTATTTCCTGTAATCCTGATTATTTCAATTTTCTGCTCCTGATCGATAAATTCCGACAAAGTACTTACTTCGTAGAAAGTATTATTAAACTTAGCTTTGCCCATAGGAGCACATCTTGATATAGTAGTTCCAACTTCACCAACTTTCAGCTCACCGCTCTTAATTTCATTTACTTTTCCTGTATTAACTGTATTCAACATAGCCTTCTTCCATGTTTTAGATCGCAAAGTAAGAATCAGGCCGATAATATTTACAGCAGCAGTTACCCCCAGAGTGATATGGCCTGCCTCAACTCCCTGCCTGGAATATGCAAGCCAGATACCTATTGCCATTAAAACGAAGCCAAGGATACCAGCAACTCCGGAACCCGGAATGACGATAATCTCAAGAATCATCATGAGAATGCCTACAAGTATTAAAATTACAATTACTGTCCACATAAGAGATAATTTTTATCTATCACACTAATTCAACTGTTATTTGTCGGTTTGTCATTTCAACATATAAAGGTCTGAGATCATTAATTGTTCCATTTTTAATATGACATTTCCCTGTATAATGAGCAATCATTGCACAACTTTCGGCCTGCAGTATATCATGCTTACAAACTTCAACTAACGATTTAATAATAAAATCGAAAGAATTGAAGTCGTCATTATAAAGTACTAGTTTCTTACCACATTCAATGCTTTCGTTTAAGTCAGGAGTAACCGATGTTTTCTCCTTAGATCCCATTTGCATTTTATTTGTTGTATAATCGAAGCAAAGTTAGTATAATTTCTAATTCAATTTTCGTAATTGATATTCTATATTTCACCACGAATTCGGAAAGATCATAGATTGAAAAAAACTAAATACTGATTTCAGGAAAAAGCCACAACAATATTATGATCATAATCAGCGATGGTAACATATTCATAACATTTATTTTCTTAATATTGAGTATATTAAGGCTCATTCCAATTAATAGTATACCTCCCACAGCTGACATTTCCGTGATCATAATAGTAGGGAAAAAATCACCAAACCAGGATGCAAATAATGTTATCCCTCCCTGATAAATAAATAAAGGGACGACTGAAAAAAGAACTCCTACTCCCAAACCAGAAGCCAAGGCAATTGACGAAACTCCATCCATCAATGATTTGATATACAATAGTTTCGGGCTTCCTCCCATACCTTCTTCAATTGCTCCTAATATGGTAAGCGAGCCCATACAGTATAGTAAAAATGCTGTTAATAGTCCTTCGGTAAATTTTTCATTTCCAATTTTAAGTTTTGATTTTAGAAAACTGCTAATGTGCTCGGCCCCTTTTTGAAGTTGCAGCGCTTCTCCTACAAGCGCTCCCAATATCAAAGCAATAATCATATGTAGTACGTGGGTTGTTTCGAGTGCCATCGACATGCCTAAAAACAAAGTAAAAATCCCGATCACCTGAAAAAAAATGGTGATAAACCTATCTGGCAACCGATTATTTAAAAATAATCCGAGTGCACCACCTGCAATAATTGCTATAACATTTACAAATGTTCCTATCATAATTAATGGCTAAGATATTAATTTTACTAAATTTACTTCTTCAATCGCTCATAACTTTTTCAGTTTTGGATCCAAAAAAATTTGATAAATTAATAATCTGGTACTTCTCAGGAACCGGCAATGCAAGTCAGGTTGCGAGATGGATTATTGAATATGCTGAATCCAAAAATATTAAAACACAATTAATTAACATAGCCAAGCACGAACAGTCAACCAATATTGAAATTACAAAAAAAACAATTATTGGTTTCTGTTATCCAACACATGGTTTCAATGCTCCGCCAATTATATTAAAATTTATAACAAGATTTCCCAGAGCAGTACACGGAAACAAATTTTTTGTTTTAAATACGCGCGCCGGAATGAAGATCAGCAAGTTATTTGCACCCGGGCTAAGCGGCCTTGCATTACTATTGCCGGCGTTAATGATGATAATAAAGGGATATAAACTTTTTGGGTATCGTTCAATCGACCTTCCCTCAAACTGGATATCTATACATCCGGGATTAAAAGAAAAGGTGGTGTTTTCTATATTTGTCAGGTGCAAACGAATTACACTTAATTTTTCAAGAAAGATTCTATCGGGGAAAAAGATATTTAGAGGATTGTGGGAGTTGCCTGTTGACCTTGCCATAAGTCCGGTTTCGATGGGCTACTATTTTTTCGGACGGTTTATGCTTTCAAAAACATTTATTGCAACCAACGCCTGCAACCAATGCTGGATTTGTGTTGAAAACTGTCCGGTTAATGCTATAAAAATAATTGATGATAAACCCTACTGGACTTACAGATGCGAAAGTTGTATGCAATGCATGAATAATTGTAAGCAACGTGCCATTGAAACTCCACATGGCCTTGTTATCCCAATTTGGTGGTTTGCTTTGTCAATCCTCCCATTAATTATTTTAAAATTCATATCCAATTATACAAATGCTGAAAACTTAACGAAGGGTCTTATCTATTACATTCTATATATTATTTTAAGCTTTTCTCTGGTTTTTGGATCCTACAAAATTGTCCATAAGTTAATGAAGTTCAAATTTTTTAACAAGATAATTAAATACACATCACTTACAACATATCGTTTTTGGAGAAGATATAAAGCACCGAAAAACGTAAACAAAACTTAAAATATAGTATCAGTGATGTGTGGCTTATGGACTAAATAAATAAACCACTATGAACTAAAAGTACCATAGGTTTATTGCACGAATGAAGTTCGTTTTGAGATTACCTAATCATGGACGGAAACCAGAAGTTAGAAGTCAGAAGTTGTTACTTCAGGCTTCAAACTTCCGACTTGAAACAATGAAATTTATAGAAACTGAACGTCTTGCACTAAAAGTGCATACCTGCCTGCCCTCCTTCAGCGGGTAAACCGGCATGGTACTAACGAATGAGACCAATAAATACTCATTACAAGAAAATATGACTATTAGGTAATGATATATTTTATTAAATTTGACAAAATATACTCTAAAATAAAAAATCGACCATGGATAAAAAGATTAATAAACATGTTTATTTCGTAGCAACGATAGCTGCTTTTGGTGGTTTATTGTTTGGATACGACACCGGTGTAATATCTGGTGCATTACTACTTATTAAAACTCAATTTGCAGAACCGGGAGCTTTACAAATGGCACCGGAGTTACAGGAATGGGTTGTAAGTGTTGTTCTTATTGGTGCAATGGCAGGGGCCTTAATCAGTGGCAGGCTTGCTGACAGGTTCGGCCGTAAAAAAATAATCATTGCCACTGCAATAATATTTTTACTTGGCTCCTCAATTTCGGGTTTTGCTCCCGATGTAACCTGGATAATTACCGGACGGGTTATTATAGGTTTAGCTATCGGGGTTGCATCTTTTACTGTACCCTTGTATATCTCCGAAATTTCCCCGAAAAAAATACGTGGAGCATTAGTTTCACTGAATCAGCTTGCCATTACGATCGGAATTTTTGTTTCATATCTTGTTGACCTTGGGTTTGCGGAAACTCCTGAAGGCTGGCGCTGGATGTTCATTGTAGGTGTACTACCTGCTTTGGTGTTAGGGATTGGTATGTTTTTTTTACCGGATACACCCAGATGGTTATTAAGCAAAGGAAAAGATGATGCTGCAAGATTAGCATTGGAAAAAACATTGGAACCTGATAATATTCAAAATGAAATTGATTCAATTAAACAAATTATAACTTCTGAAGCAAAAAACAAAATATCAATTATCGAACTACTGCAACCTTGGTTGCGTCCTGCTTTGATAATTGGAATAGGGTTAATGTTTTTTCAACAGTTCACAGGAATTAACACCGTAATTTACTATGCACCTACTATTTTCCAGATTGCAGGTTTTGAAGGTGATTTTGCTCCAATTTTAGCAACTACTTTGGTAGGTATTGTTAATATACTTTTCACAATTGTAGCAATATGGCTCATCGACCGTTGGGGCAGAAGACCTCTAACATTTCTTGGATTGGGAGGTATGGTAGTTGCCTTAACTATAATGGGCATCGCGTTTAATCAAGCTGAAGTACTAGGCTCATCATTAAAATGGATTTCAGTTGGCAGCGTTGTTATTTACATAGCTTTTTTTGCTATCAGTCTGGGGCCGATTGCATGGTTAATTATATCAGAAATATATCCGTTGAGGATTAGAGGAATTGCAATGAGCATAGCTACTTTTTCTAATTGGTTGTTTAACTTTATAGTTGCCAAAACATTTTTAACACTTACAAAAGTGCTTACAATTCCCGGAACCGAAATCACTACAACCGATGGTCTTCAGAACTCAAATCCAGCAGGTGCATTCTGGTTGTTTGCTGCTGTAGGAGTTGGAGGATTAATATTCACATACTTTTATATGCCTGAAACAAAGGGACATACATTGGAGGAAATTGAAGAGCATTGGGCTAAAGGTAAACACCCGCGCAAACTCAAGTAACAAAATAGACATTTTGTCACCTGCCTGTCATTGGCACATGCTTTGATATTTGGGTAACCAAATAATAAAATTTATTTACAATGACTGTACAGAAAGGCAAAATAGATATTAAAACTGAGGACATTTTTCCAATAATTAAAAAGTTCCTCTACTCAGATCATGAGATATTTTTGCGTGAGCTAATTTCAAATGCTACGGATGCTTCTCAAAAATTAAAAACACTGGCTTCTCTTGGTAAATTTACCGGGGAATTAGGTGATCTTACAATTCTTGTTGAAGTTGACAAGAAGAAAAAAACAATAACTGTCCGCGATCGTGGGCTGGGTATGACAGGCGATGAAGTTAAAAAGTATATCAACCAGATTGCTTTTTCAAGTGCCGAAGATTTCGTAAAGAAATTTAAAACTAAAAGCGAAGCTGAACAGAACAATATTATAGGACACTTTGGTTTAGGTTTCTATTCGTCTTTTATGGTTTCAGATAAGGTTGAAATAAAAACTAAAACCTATAAAAAAGGTGGGCAAACCAAAGCTGTAAGGTGGGAATGCGATGGCAGTCCCGACTTCTCGTTAGAAGAAATTGAAAAAGATGATCGTGGTACCGAAGTTATACTTCATATTGACGACGAAAACAAAGAGTTTCTGGAAAACTATAAAATAAACGAACTGTTAACTAAATACTGTAAATTCTTACCTGTTCCAATTCAGTTTGGAACTAAAAAAATACAAGAGCCAATTGAAGGCAAAAAAGATAAAGACGGCAATCAGGAAACAAAAGAAGTTGAAAAGCCAAAAATTATCAATAATACAAATCCTCTTTGGAAGAAAAAACCAAGCGAAGCGACAGATGAAGACTACAAAAACTTTTATCGAGAGCTTTATCCATACTCATTTGAGGAGCCACTATTTCACATTCATTTAAACGTGGATTATCCTTTTAACCTAACTGGAATACTTTATTTCCCTAAAGTTAAAAAGGATTACGAAATGCAGCGAAACAAAATTCAACTTTATAGTAACCAGGTATTTGTTACCGATTCAGTTGAAGGTATTGTTCCTGACTTTCTTACATTATTGCATGGTGTAATCGACTCTCCTGATATACCTCTTAACGTTAGCCGTTCGTATCTTCAAAGTGATGGAAATGTAAAGAAAATATCGAGTTATATAATGCGTAAAGTTGCTGATAAACTTGCTGAACTATTTAAAAAAGATCGCGAATCGTTTGAGAAAAAATGGGACGACATAAAAATATTTATTGCATATGGAATGATATCTGAAGAGAAGTTTTATGAAAAAGCTGAAAAGTTTGCCCTTCTGAAAAATGTGGAAGGTAAATATTTCACCTTTGCTGAATATAAAAAGACTATTGAAAAAACTCAAAAAGACAAAGACAAGAAGCTGGTTTATTTATATGCTAAAAACAAAGATGAACAATACTCTTATATTGAAAGCGCCACCGAACGTGGTTATGATGTATTATTAATGGATGGTGTACTGGATAGCCATCTTATTAATACCCTTGAACAAAAATTTAAAGATTCAACCTTTGCCCGTGTTGATTCGAATACAATCGATAAGATAATTTCAAAGGAAGATGAAGCACCTTCGAAATTAGATGATAAACAAAAGGAAACCCTTAAAGAAATAATAGAACGCAACATCAACAAAGAAACCTATCATGTTGCATTTGAAAATCTTAGCGAAACTGATATGCCTGTAACAATTACTCAAAATGAATTTATGCGTCGCATGAAAGATATGGAGAAAATTGGAGGTGGCGGAATGATGATGGGTATGGGCAACTTTCCGGAAACTTTCGAAATGATCGTAAATACTAACAATCCACTAATAACCAAAATAATGGATGAAGAAGATGCCGGTAAGCAAGACGGAATTGTTAAACAAATGTACGATCTTGCAAGGTTGGCTAAAAACCTTCTTGTAGGAAAAGAGCTGAACGATTTCGTAAAGAGGAATGTTAGCAATATATAGAGCTTTCTTATAAAAGAAACGAAAGAAAATAGGGAGTGCTACATATTAGGTCTCCCTTTTTTGTGCATTTTAACAACCTTCAAACATACTAACTAAACTTTCAACCCACTGGTGTTTAGCTTCGGTATTCAAATTCAAATAAAGATCGGGCTCAATCAGCTCCACCTCCATAATAAGATACTTTCCGTTCCTCCATAATCCATCAACTCGTTGATATAATAATTTATTTCCAAGTCGATTCGAAATACGGTCACATATCATTTTTATATTCGGATCAACATCTCCAAAATGGTAGATATCTCCGAAATCAAACTGTACACGATATTCCCCCTTTTTCGGAATCTTTGTTACAGAATATGAATACCCCTGACTTGTCGGCAAACAGGCATTTGAAAAAGAAATTGTTGAGATTTCACCATTGGATATTTCAGGCAGAAACTCTTGAAGCATAAAGGGCCTGTTTTGAAAATACTTATTTAATAATTCAACATTTTTCATGGAAATAACTTACGTGAACATTTATTACCTTCGTCGCAAAAAATTTAGCCGATACAAATAGTAGCAAAAATATATAATTAATGAATTTTAAAGAATTAGGACTTAGCAATCAAATGCTTGAGGCAATATCATATATGGGTTTTGAGCAACCTACACCCGTACAGGAGTTGGCAATTCCTTCTATACTTGCCGGAAACGACCTTATTGGGTGTGCTCAAACCGGCACCGGAAAAACTGCTGCCTTTGTACTACCTGTTCTTGATAATCTTACAAAAGACCACAAACACGAAACAAGTGTTTTGATTATTGTGCCCACACGTGAGCTTGCCATTCAAATTGATCAGGCTATTCAAGGGTTCACATATTTCACACCGGTTGATTCAATTGCAGTATATGGTGGCGGTGGTGGATCAGACTGGGACAGTGAAAAACGAGCACTAACCTCAGGAGCCAACATAATTGTTGCTACACCCGGAAGACTGATATCGCATTTAAACATGGGTTACGTTAAGTTCGATTCGGTAGTACACCTGATACTCGACGAAGCTGACAGAATGCTGGATATTGGCTTCTACGATGATATTATCAAAATAATAAAATTTCTGCCAAAGAAACGGCAAACTCTTATGTTTAGCGCAACCATGCCACAAAAGATCAGGCAACTTGCTTCAAAAATATTAACAAAACCCAAGGAAATAAATATTGAAATTTCAAAACCACCTGAAGGGGTATTGCAAGCTGCTTATCTTGTTTACGATACACAAAAAACAGCACTTATTAGCAGTCTGATTGAAAACAAACCCGAAATTACAAGCGTACTAATTTTTAGCTCAACAAAGTTAAAGGTAAACGACATTGTGCGAGACTTAAGAAAAACTGAAAAAAACATACAGGGAATCTCCTCTGCCTTCGACCAAAATAAGCGTGAAGAAGTACTATCGGATTACAGGGCAAAAAAAACAAGAATTCTTGTTGCGACCGACGTACTTAGCAGGGGTATCGACATTAAAGATATCGACATCGTTATTAATTATGATGTGCCCACTGATGCTGAAGATTATGTGCATCGCGTTGGTCGAACCGCAAGGGCCAAAGCTACAGGTGTTGCCTTAACTCTTGTTAATGAAAATGATATGTACAAGTTAAAACGCATTGAAGACTTTATTGAAACCCCAATAATGAAAATACCTCTGCCTCCGGCATTAGGGGAAGGCCCTAGTTGGAACCCAGTGTATATTTCCCTTTCAGATAAAAACTTTAAAGGTAAATTCAGGAAGCGATCTGGTAAGAAAAAGCCGTACAACATTAAACGCGATAAGCGAACGTAAAGGTAAGGATGGTAATGAAAATTTGATACTCATAGTTTATAATTATTATGTTGTTGTGTTATCGTTGCAGCTTTTCTGGGTGGCAGATTGTTATTATTAAGTTTAGCTGATAACTTGACAACCAGAATTATCATTCTACTTAATCACCATGTATTTTGTATCAGCCTTTTCTTTCGACCGCCTTATGCTCATATTTAGCTCAAACCCTATCAAAATAATTAGTGCATTAAAATAAAGCCAAACAAGCAATATTATAAGTGATCCAATTGAGCCATACAGTAAATTGTAGTTTGAAAAATTCTCAAAATAAAGTTTAAGAACCAATCCTCCAACAATAAACAATCCTGTTGAAAGTATCGATCCCGCAGAAACAAACTTGTATCTCCTCTTTTTATCTTTACGTGTTCCAAAATAATACAATATCGAAACACTCAGCAATAAGATACTAACTATGATCAGCCATTGAATAATTCCTAATAAAAAAATAGTTACTTGCCCGGTAATTATATCATATTTATTGAGTGTGGTTATTATCAGTTTGCCTGATGTAAGAAATAACATCGAAACAAACCCCAAAAAAGAAATCACTGTCATAAGTAAAAAGGCATAGAACTTTTGTTTCCACCATGGCCAGGTTTTAATCCTGTGATAACTCTGATTAAATCCTTCAAGTATTGCGTCAACACCGTTTGTTGCAAAATAAACTGCCATAAGAAATCCCAATGACATCAGTCCGGTTTTAGGGCGACTTATTATTTCTACAAGTGATGATTCAACCATGGCAAAAATATTTGAAGGTGGCAGCTCGTCCATTAAATCAAGTAAACTGTTTTTAAAGTTGCTTGTTGTTACATAAGGTATTAATGTAAACAAAAAAAGTATAAGAGGAATTAATGCAAGAAAAAAGTTATATGCAATTGCCGAAGCGCGATAGTTAAGTACACCTTTGGCCAACCCTCGCAAGAAAAACACAAGCACATCGTAAACGGGCATCCCATCAAAACCCGGTAGTACAATAATTCTCAGTTTATTACTGATATTATTACCTAGTCTGATCGTCCTAAGGTTAATATGGTTGAATAGCTTTTTCAAATCAATTAATAATAGTTTTTAAGCTTAAATCAAGACTTTTTATCTGATGTGTCAGCGCTCCAACCGAGATAAAATCAACACCTGTTTCGGCATAATTACGAATATTGTTAATGGTGATCCCCCCCGATGTTTCAGTTTCATATCTTTGATCAATAATTTCAATTGCTTTGCGGAGATCATCTGGTGAAAAATTATCAAGCATAATACGGTCAACCCCGCCATTTTCAATAACTTCATTAAGTTCGTCAAAATCTCTTACCTCTATCTCAATTTTGAGCTTCTTATCTTTTTCTTTCAAATAGTTTTGAGTTGAATTAATGGCATTGCTAATTCCTCCCGCAAAATCAACATGATTATCTTTAATCATAATCATGTCAAATAAACCAAATCTGTGATTTGTTCCACCCCCCAATCTAACGGCAAGCTTTTCAACAACTCGATTGCATGGTGTGGTCTTCCTCGTATCCAGCAATTTAGTATTGAGGTCAGCAATTTGATTACATACCATATTGGTGAAAGTTGCAATACCACTCATCCGCTGGATAAAATTAAGGGCAGTACGTTCTGCCGACAATAGTGATCGTGAACTGCCTTCAATAATCATCACTTTGTCGCCTGGCTTAATAGGAGTGCCATCTTCGATAAGCACATCAATAATTAGGTCATTATCTAATTGATTAAAAACCATTGAAGCAACTTCAACACCGGCAATTATTCCTTCGTCCTTTGCAATTAACTCAACTTTTCCCTTTGCTTGTGCCGGTATAGTGGCAATCGAAGTATGATCGCCATCACCCAAATCTTCTGCCAGCGCATGTATAATTAAGTCGGTTATTATTAACTTTTCTTCATCTGTCATAATATACTACTTCTTTTCGATGTCAAAAATAATAAATTTAGCCATTTCTATGGAAATATTAACTTTGCCATCTAATGTTTTTATATTTTTGAATAAATATTAAAAGAGATGCGAACACATTTACTCACTACTTCAGTTTTTTGTTTAATTGTTTTTTCACTTTTATTGCAATCATGCAATGAACCGGTTAAAAACGAGGAGAAAGTTTTTCAGCAAAATCTAAGTTCTTTCAACACTACTATTAATAAACTTGATAGTACTTTAGACCTTATAGATAGTATGCAGCTAAAGGTTGAAGACATTGAAGAACAGAGGGTTTTGGGTAAGATTTCAGACGAAGAAGCTATTAATCGACTTAACCAAATTAATAATACGTTAGGCCGACAAATTGCCAAAACGTCTAACTTTCATCCGGTTAGAGGATTACCTGTATGGGCATTGCAACTGGGGTTAACCGAGCCAACAGGAATGGTGCTTGATAAGGATTATAGCCAGTCAACTTCCGAAGACAATGATAATGAAGGTTTTAACTCGATAATACTTGTGTACCATGGGAATTATGATGTTGCAATAAAACAAGCCGGAATAATAGCTTCAAAGGCAAATATTCCAATGAGCCAGGATTATAAAGATGCTTTAAATCTATCGAAGAAATATAATATTGAGACTATAAAGGGGGCATCATACATGAATTTTGAATTAGGTTCGGATGACAATCCCAGGTATAATATTTCAATTACAGTAACCGATGACGGCACATTAACTATAAATGCAACCGACAATTTTGCATTAATGCAACAGTTGGATGAAAGATAAACGTTATTAGTTTGTCCGGATTTCTTCCTGAACAATTATCCCATACAAAATAAAACTAATAATGAATATTTTATTAACAGGAGCAAGCAAAGGAATTGGTTATGTGCTTTGTCGTAAGTTTATTTATGATGGTGGACACAATATAATTGCTATTTCAAGAACGGCAGAAGCATTTGATAAACAGTTAGTTTCTTTCGACAATTCAAACACCCTGAGCTTTTCGTATCTAAACCTTGACTTAACAAAAACAAATTTTAAAAAAAGTGTGTTACCGCTTATAGTTGAAAAATTAAAGAATATTGACATCATCATTAACAATGCAGGACTTCTTATAAACAAACCCTTTGAAGAGCTAACTGATAATGACTTTGACGACATGTTTGACATAAATGTAAAAAGTGTTTTCAGATTAATACGCGACTTGATACCTATAATAAACAAGGGAGCTCACATTGTTAACATAAGCAGTATTGGTGGATTACAGGGAAGTACAAAATTTCCGGGACTCTCCTTGTATAGTGCCAGCAAAGGAGCAATTGCCGTGCTTACTGAGTGTTTGGCCGAAGAACTTAAAGATAAAAACATTTCAGCAAATGCACTTGCACTTGGAGCTGTTCAAACTCATATGCTGAATAAAGCCTTTCCAAATTATAAGGCCCCATTATCGGCAAAAGAAATGGCTAACTTTATTTTCGATTTCGCATTAAATGGGCAAAAATATTTCAATGGTAAAATATTGCCTGTATCGCTTTCTACGCCATAATGAGATGTGTTACTTTACCTTACAAAGCCTAATGACACTGGAAGGTATTCAACCAGAATCCAACAACTTTGATTACTTTTGTGCAAATAAATAAGCTTTAGAATTTCTTGAAAAAAAATATTGTTACACATCCGGGAATCATTAAAAAAATTGAAAGCAACAAAATTGAAGTTTCTATAATTGTTACTTCTGGATGTGCTTCTTGTGAAATTAAAGGTGCCTGCACAATTAGCGATATTGAAGAAAAATCGTTGTGGGTAAGCCATGATAATACGGCACAATACAAGGTTGGCCAAGCCATAACCATCGAAATGAAACAATCGTTAGGCACCTGGGCAGTACTTTTAGGTTACGTTTTCCCTTTTTTAGTATTAACTACAGGATTAATTATTTTTATCAATATTGGTCTTGATCAGGGACTGGCTGGTATACTTTCCTTATCATTACTCCTACCCTATTATTTCACAATATATTTACTGAGACATTACCTTGGTTCCAGGTTCAATTATACCATTAGGCCATAATCTTTCTAAATTAATTCAAATTACTAATTTAGAGTGTTTCTAAGCAAATTTTCAAATTTATTGATAATCAGATCTATAATCAAATAAAACGATAAACACATCTTACGCATTGTAGTCTAACTTATTGATTTTACATATATTACACCTAATGTGATTTGCTATTTCTTTTTTCACAGTGTTTCTAATTATTATATTTTTGTGTGTTTCAATAAGTGCCCGGCTTCTTTGCTAAGGCACTTAAATTTGAACAACTTATAAAAAAGGATTACCGTGGATAATATAATAATAATTGCAATTAGTGCGCTTGGCGGACTTGGTTTAATAGCGGCCATTATCCTGTATTTTATTGCCAATAAGTTTAAAGTTTTTGAAGATCCCAAGATCGATGAAGTTGAGGAAGCTTTACCATCTGCCAACTGTGGTGGTTGTGGGTTTCCCGGCTGCAGGGCCTACGCAGAAGCTACAGTAAAAGCTGCAAAAGAGAAAGGAAGCCTGGAAGGATTGAATTGTCCTGTGGGAGGGAATGATGTTGCACAAGAATTAGGAATAATTCTAGGACTTGAAGTAGAAGCAACAGAACCCATGATTGCGGTAATAAGATGTAATGGTTCGCATGCCAATTCACCAGAGAAAGTTGATTACGAAGGTGTTACTTCCTGCGCTTTTGCACACGCATTATATTCCGGCGAAGGCGGCTGTATGTATGGATGTTTGGGACTTGGCGATTGTGTGGATGCATGTGATTTCGATGCTATACACATGAACCCCGAAACCGGATTGCCCGAAGTTAATCTCAAATGTACAGCTTGTAATGCTTGTGTTGTTGCTTGTCCGCGAGATATAATTGAACTTCGAAAACGTGGCCCAAAAGACAAACGAATATTTGTTTCATGTATAAACAAAGAAAAAGGTGCCCCTGCTAAGAAAAATTGTGTAGTTGCATGTATTGGTTGTGGAAAATGCGAGCAAGTATGTAAGTTTGATGCTATAACCATAGATAGCTTCCTTGCTTATATCGACTTTTCAAAATGCACACTTTGCAGAAAGTGCGTTGAGGTTTGTCCTACAAATTCTATACACGAAATAAATTTCAAACCTAGAAAGCCCAAACCTGAAAACCAGGAAGTATTACCACCTTCATCAGAAAAAGCAATTACTGAGAAGCCCGTTCATCATAACCATAATAAAGAATAATACCAATAAAATGGGAATATTACGAACATTTGCATTAGGAGGAATTCATCCCGTAGAGAATAAACTATCCGCAAATGCACCTATAGAAACTGTACCCGTCCCCAAACAGGCAATTGTCCCGTTAGGCCAAAATCTTGGCGCTCCTTCAAAACCAATAGTAGCAAAGGGCGATATGGTTAAAGTTGGACAACTTTTGGCTGAAGCAGGTGGTTTTATCTCAGCCAATATTCACTCACCGGTTTCGGGCAAGGTATTGAAAATTGACAATGCCATTGATGGTACCGGGTATAAAAGACCAGCTATCTTTATCAACGTTGAAGGTGACGAATGGGATGAAAGTATTGATACTTCAGCAGATATTGTAAGTGAAATAACTCTTTCATCTAAGGAAATAATTGATAAAATTAAAGATGCCGGAATAGTAGGCATGGGAGGAGCAACATTTCCAACACATGTAAAGTTAATGCCACCTCCGGGTAAAACAGCTGAATATTTGATAATAAACGGTGTTGAGTGTGAACCTTATCTTACTGCTGATCACCGATTAATGCTGGAAAAAGGGCAGGAAATAATTATCGGGACAAAATTAATGATGAAAGCGCTTAATGTAAAGAAAGCTTTTATAGGTATTGAAAATAACAAACCTGATGCGATAAACCATATACGCGAACTCGTTAAAGCGCATGATGACATCGAAGTTCAGGTATTAAAGGTTCAGTATCCACAAGGAGGTGAAAAACAACTGATTAAGGCCTCTGTTAACAGGGAAGTGCCCTCAGGTAAGTTACCAATTGAAGTTGGTTGTGTAGTACAAAATGTTGGTACTGCTTTTGCTGTTTACGAGGCAGTACAAAAAAATAAGCCTCTTATCGAAAGAGTAGTTACTGTTACTGGCAAAGCTGTTAAACGACCCTCCAACTTACTTGCAAGAATCGGCACTCCGATTGCTGCATTAATTGAAATGGCTGAAGGCCTTCCCGAAAATACCGGCAAAATTATTGGAGGAGGACCAATGATGGGTAAAGCAATCATTTCCCTAGAAGTAACGGTAGTGAAAGGATCGTCGGGTATATTAATGATGAAAAAAGAGGAATCGTCGCGAATTGTTGAGGGTTCTTGTATACGCTGCTCAAAATGTACATACGTTTGCCCAATGGGACTTGAACCACATCTATTGTCGAAGGCAGCCAAACTTGGAAATTATGAAATGGCTGAGGACGAAGCAATAATGGACTGCATGGAATGTGGTTCGTGTCACTATGCATGCCCTGCTTCAATTCCATTACTTGATTACTTGCGTTTAGGCAAGTTAAAAGTTGGCCAGATAATCAGAAACAGAAATAACAAATAACAAACTATGAATAAGTTCACGGTTTCAGGATCACCTCATATACAAGGGGATGACTCAACCAAAAAAATAATGTACGGTGTTGTTATTGCTATGATACCAACGGTACTTTTTTCGATTTACTTTTTTGGTGTTGATGCTATAAGAGTTTTTCTGCTTGCGATTGTGGCAAGTTTATTTTTCGAATGGGCTATTCAAAAGTTTTTAATAAAGGGCCCTTCCACTATTAACGACGGATCGGCATTGGTAACAGCAATATTATTGGCACTTAACCTGCCATCAAATTTACCCGGATGGATGGTAATTATTGGTGCATTAGTGGCGATTGGAATGGCAAAAATGTCGTTTGGCGGACTTGGGAAAAACGTTTTTAACCCAGCACTTGTGGCAAGGGTATTTCTTCTTGTATCGTTTCCGGTTCAAATGACATCATGGCCAAAACCAGCTCCAATTACTGATGGGTTAGCTGACGTGATTACTGGTGCAACACCACTTGGAATTCTTAAAGAAGGGTTAGATGCTGGCAAAACTGTATCGGAATTAACTCCAGAATTACCTACATACACGCAAGGACTTATGGGGGAAATGGGAGGTTCAATGGGAGAAGTTAGTGCATTAGCACTTCTACTAGGTGGAGTTTATATGCTTTGGAGGAAGATCATTACATGGCATATTCCTGTGTCAATGCTGCTAACAGTTGCTATCTTTTCAGGAATATTTTGGGGTATTGATCCTGAACATCATGCAGATCCATTATTCCATATGTTAACCGGAGGTATGTTATTAGGAGCAATTTTTATGGCTACAGATATGGTAACATCACCAATGACAAAAAGCGGGCAGCTTGTTTTTGGCTTTGGAATAGGTTTATTAACCATATTAATAAGAATGTGGGGAGCTTATCCCGAAGGTGTGTCATTTGCTATTCTGCTAATGAATGCTACTGTGCCATTGATAAACAAAGGTTTTAAACCGAGAAGATTTGGAATTAATTAAAATTATAAATAATAAATTCAAAGATGGCTAGTAAAAGAGAATCGAATTTTATAAACATGGTGGTAACACTTTTTCTTGTGTCGGCCATAGCTGCCCTTGCATTAGGGGGTGTTTATACTGTTACAAAGGAACCAATCGCATTAGCTAAAAAGAAAAAACTCGAAGCTGCAATAAAAACTGTTCTCCCTGATTTTGACACCTTGCAAGCTGAAAAAGTAGCACTTGGCGACGGCGAAGATTCGCTAATATTTTATACTGCATCCAAGAACAAAGAAATTATAGGAACAGCGATTAAAACTTATACGATGAATGGGTTTAGTGGTAAAATTGAGATTATGGTTGGTTTTCTTCAGGACGGTACAATTAATAACACAGCTGTTATAGCTCACAAAGAAACACCCGGTTTAGGAGATAAAATGGATATTAAAAAATCTAACTTCCCTATTCAGTTCAAAGGTAAAAACCCTAACGCATATAAATTAAATGTGAAAAAAGACAAGGGTGATGTGGATGCTATTACTGCTGCAACCATAACTTCAAGAGCTTTCTGCGATGCTGTTGAAAGAGCCTATGATGCTTATGAAAAAGAGAAAAGAAAATAGCTACTATTAATTTGCTTAAGAAATAAACTATGAATCAAATAAAAAACTTCACGAAAGGGTTTATTAAAGAAAATCCTGTTTTTGTGTTACTGCTCGGATTATGTCCAACCCTGGGAGTAACCACATCAGCAATAAACGGACTAGGCATGGGTTTAGCAACCACTTTTGTACTGTTTATGTCGAATCTCGTTGTTTCGGTTGTCCGTGATGCAATTCCTAATAAAGTACGAATACCTTCATTTATCATCATAATAGCATCTTTTGTAACTGTTGTTGAGTTAGTTATGCAGGCATACTTACCCGGTTTGTTTGAAGCTCTCGGTCTTTTCATTCCTCTGATTGTTGTAAACTGCATTGTACTGGGTCGTGCAGAAGCATTTGCATCAAAAAATAGTGTAGGCTCCTCATTAATTGATGGATTAGGGATGGGACTAGGATTTGCCTTCGCCCTTACATTATTAGGAGGAGTTCGGGAACTGCTTGGTGCCGGAGCAATATTCGGATTTAATTTATTAGAAGGTGATCTGATGCTGGTATTTATACTTGCCCCCGGAGCTTTTATAGCACTTGGATATTTGGTAGCAATTATTAATAAATTTAACAAAGCCTAAAAATAACCGATATGGAATATTTTGTAATAATTATAGGGTCGATATTTGTTAGTAACATTGTTCTTGCTCAATTTTTAGGAATCTGTCCTTTCGTTGGTGTTTCCGGAAAGTTGTCAACATCAGTAGGTATGGGCGGTGCCGTACTGTTTGTTCTTACACTTGCTACAATGGTTACATGGATACTTCAATATTATGTACTTAACCCGTTTGGTTTGGGATTTATGCAAACAATTGTCTTCATCCTTGTTATTGCCTCACTTGTTCAGATGGTAGAGATTATCCTTAAAAAAGTAAGCCCTTCATTATACTCGGCTCTTGGTGTTTTTCTTCCTTTAATTACTACTAACTGTGCTGTACTGGGAGTTGCCATTCTTACAATTCAGAAAGATTTTAACCTCCTGGAGGGTGTTGTTTATGCAATTTCAAACGCTATTGGTTTTACGTTAGCAATTGTTCTCTTCGCAGGAATTCGAGAGCATTTGGATTTGATGGAAGTACCCAAAGGCATGAAAGGCGTTCCCATTGCTTTAGTAGTTGCTGGCATATTAGCATTATCATTTTTTGGTTTTACCGGACTAGTTTAAGAATATACTGTTTTTTGTGTGAGTACTAATATTTACTATAAATCGCGTAGTCGAATAGTGAAACAATTAGCCAACTAAGCCTAATATTTACCAAATTATGTATCTTTGAACTCAATTCAATTATTTTTTTAGATGGAGAGTCAGCCAATTATCACACTTTCAAACCTGGAGGTTTTTCAGAAAAACAAACTGGTACTTACTAATGTAAACCTTGATATCTCGCAGGGTGAATTTATTTATATGATAGGCAAAACCGGAAGCGGTAAGTCGAGCCTGATGCAAATACTTTATGCTGATTTACCGGTTGAAAAGGGAGAAGCTTTGGTATGTGGGTTTGAACTAAAGAGTATAAGGCGAAAAAAACTACCCCATCTTCGACGCAAGCTTGGTATTGTTTTTCAGGATTTTCAATTACTCGACGACAGAAATGTGAAAAAAAACCTTGAGTTTGTTCTAAAAGCAACAGGATGGCGCGATAAACAACAAATTGAAAACCGTATTTTACACGTGCTCGACGAGGTTGAACTTATTGATAAACTCAACGTTATGCCCCATCAGTTATCAGGCGGAGAACAACAAAGGATAGCAATAGCTCGTGCTTTACTTAATGAACCTGATGTTGTGCTAGCTGACGAGCCAACCGGCAACCTCGACCCAGAAACCTCAAATGGTATAATGAAAATCCTATTCAGAATAAGTGAACTTGGTAAAACAGTAATCATGGCAACTCATAACTACAACCTTATCCACAAATTTCCGGGAAGAGTGATTAAATGCGAAGAAGGAACGCTAAAATAAACCACTATGGACCTTAAGCGCAATAGTTTTATACTTCGAATTAAATTCGTGATTCATATCTTTCAATAATTTGACTGAAGTCGGAAGGCAGAAGCTTGAAGTGGAAAGAAACATGAGCTTCCGTCTTCCAACTTCAACCTTCCGTCCCATAACTGTATAAAGTTCATAGAAACTGAAAACAAATGCACTAAAATGTATACCTGCCGGCCGATTTATCCGCCGAAGGAGGGCAGGCTAGGTTTAACTAATAATGTTACCAATAAATTTAAAATTTTAATTTTTGTCAATTGATTATTATAATAGTCTCAATATTACTTTATCAAATCAACAAGCTTTTTCACATTATTGCCGTTGTTATAAATATTGCATAAATTTCTCTTCCTCTCTTCTATATCGTGATCAGTGAATTCTTTCCTAAACAATATCTTAATTTTTCGCCTGATGGTTACATGATTATTAGCAACAATACATAAGTCGTCCAAATTACTACCACTCAACATCTTATTGTTAACTAAACTGAACCTTCCATTATAAAGATTATTTAATAATTTGAGTTTTAATCCGGTTTTTTGTGCCGTAATCGAAATATTTACATGTGCATTTTCAATTAGTTTTTGCAATGCATTATCATCCGGATTTGCCACAAGCTCAATATTTTGTTCATTGGCAATTCTGTTTTTAAGCTGTTTTGGAGGGTTGAGACCAGCAATTTTCAAAGGAATATCCAGTTCATTAAATACCTCATCGAGCAAAAAGTTTACAGCATTTTCATTTTCGGCAACCGACAAATTTCCATGATACAGCACATATTCCCCTCTTCCTTTTTTGCTCATTACCTCCTTAAACGGGTGAAAGGCCGGAATATGTTCAACACGACTAAATTCTTTGCTGAAATAAGCTTTGTCGTTCTCAGAAATTGCTAAAATGCGATCGGCTTTCTCAAGTATCTTTTCGTATCGTTTCAGCTTGGCAGCTTCGTTATAAAAATAATATTTCTTAAAAATATCCTTTTCTGCCCTACCCAAATTATAATAGTATTCATGTTCAATGTTGTGGGCACGAACCATCCTTTTTCTGGTTTTTAATTTTGGCTCGTCAAGTAGTGCTGAAGTGTGTAAACCTTCCATCAATATCGGATGATTATCTTTAGTAAGGTTTTTAACAAGCTGCTCCGACATTCGCGTACTAACAATGTAAGGTATACTTTTAAAAAGGTGCTTTTTCGAAATGTCGCGCTTGTAATACTCAACTTTATGAAAAGTATCTTTCATAATGGAATAATGATCCCTCCCATATTGAAAGCAATGCATGTGAACCTTTACACCACTCTCAGATAGTGCTTTCGCTTTATAAAAAACATCAATAACACCCCCATAGTTTGCAGGGTACGGAATATCGAAGGAAATAATATGTAGGTGAATATCAGACATACTTGCAATAAATCTCTTTAAGAATCCTTTCTTCGTTTTCCCATGTTAGTTCGGCGGCAGCAAACTTACAGTTTTTTTTCCACTTTTTCATTAATACCTGATTATTAAGCATCTGATTAATCTTCTGAGCAATGTTTTTTGGGTTATGATCCGGAATAAAATCACCAACATCATATCTTGTTATAATTTTCTTTATTTCAGGAAGAGATGACGACAATACAGGCACTCCGGCATGGATGTAATCAAACAATTTGTTAGGAAGACTGAATTTATAATTAAGATTTGTTGATTTGTCGAGAGTTAACCCCAAATCAGCAAGAGCAGTATATTGCATTAGCTCATGATATGACATTCTTGGTTTAAAAATAACCTTTTTCGCTAATCCTAGTTTTTTAACCAAGTCTTTCAAAATGTTTATCACATCGCCGTTGCCTACTATTAACAATACTGCATCGTTTACAAACTGCATTGCCTCAATGAGCTCTTCGGCACCCCGTTGAACATTTATCCCTGAACCCTGCAATATTAAAATATGTTTATCATCAGGTAAGTCCAAAAAATTTCTTGACACTTTTTTCTCTAACTGATTGCTACGAGGTATATTTCGCACAACCTTTGGACGAATGCCATAGTCATTCTCAAATAAATCAGCAATTGAATCATTAACAGTAACAATATTGATAAGCTTGGGAAATAGTTTTCGTTCAATAAATTTCCATATTGCCTGAGTACGTTTTCGGTATACTAATTCAGGTACTTCCGTAAAATATTCGTGGCTATCATATACCAACGGTACATTTTTAAATTTATGGATTAGGTAATTGGGCAGAAGTGTATCTAAGTCATTGGATATTAACATATCCGCTTTTTTAAAAATCATAAAAAGGAAGAGACGCAAATTAAACTCAGCATAAAAAAGCGGACCTTTTTCAAACACCAATTTCATGCGGTGCATACTATATTCTCTATTGTCCAGTTCAGGACTGTTACGCATCTTCCTGCCAACAAGTAAAACTTCACAGTTCATCGATAACAGAGTATGGCATACTTTATTTACTCGTTGATCCGTTACCAAATCATTAATTACCGAAACAATTACTTTTTTTCGCAATATTTGTGTTTGAAAAATGTAAAATTACTTTCTTTCGATGAAACGTCAATTACATATAACTACTAAAAATATAATATCCTTATGAATAACAAAGTATTACTATTTTTATTGCATCATTATTCTATCTTTGATGCCTCATGTTAATTAAACAAGATTTCTGCTTAAGTCCCTTTAACACTTTTGGTGTTGAAATAATGGCCCGCCGTTTGTCAATTATCACATCAGAAAGTGATTTACAAGTGCTGTATAATGCCGGTGAACTTAAAGAAAGCAAAGTACTGGTTTTGAGTAAAGGGAGTAACATACTTTTTACCAACCACTTCGAAGGCTTAGTTCTGCTAAATCAAATTTGGGGCAAAAAAATTATTAAGGAAGAAGAAGATCATGTGTTTCTGGAAGCTTCCTCCGGAGAATTCTGGCCAAGTTTGGTTGAATTTACAGTGGAAAATGGTTGGTGTGGACTTGAGAATATGACTGATATTCCAGGTAAAGTGGGTGCAGCTCCAATCCAAAACATTGGTGCCTATGGTGTTGAACTAAAAGATGTACTGGTTAGCCTTAACGCTTTCAATTTATTTACAGGTGAATTTGTCAAGTTTACTAATAGTGATTGTGAATTTAGTTACAGAAGCAGCATATTTAAAACTACCCTTAAAAACAGGTATTTTATTACAAGTGTATTATTCAAATTATCAAAAAAAACAAAATTAAATTTAAGTTATATGCCTTTGGCAGAATCATTTGCCAATGTTGATATTAATGAAGTTACCATAACAGATGTTAGCAAAAAAGTTGCTGAGATTCGAAGGTCAAAATTACCTAACCCTGACAAGCTTAAAAACGCAGGCAGCTTTTTTAAAAATCCCATTGTTACTAATGAAATGTTAAATGTGATAAAAAGCAAATATCCAACCATTCCATCAAATTCAATAAATCAAGACTATCAAAAGCTTCACGCTGCATGGTTAATTGAGCAATGCGGTTTCAAAGGGAAAAGAAAAGGAAACGTTGGTGTATATGAAAAGCATGCCCTTATAATAGTTAACCATGATAAAGCTACAGGAAACGAAATTCTTGAATTTGCTAAATCCATTCAAAAAAGCGTATTCGACAAATTTGGCGTACAGCTTGAATTTGAGGTGAATGTGGTTTAGTTTTTGAAACTAACTGAGCATTATTACCGAATTAATGTTACTGTTCCACTGGTGCTTGTGTTGCCATCTCCATTGTCGCTGCCCTTCCAGTGTTTTCCATTCTCAAATACTGCTGTTATTCGCCATATGTATGAGCCGGTTGGTAACGCCTTGTCTTCGTATGTGCCAT